>NZ_CP024964.1:0-600000 GCF_002804105.1 Mesoplasma melaleucae
ATGGAGACAAAACAATTTTGAGAATTAATCGTTAATAAACTTAAGAAAGAAAACCTAATTGATCCAGATATTATTGAGGAATATATCCTTACTTCTGAACTTGTCAAAATTTCAAACAAGGAATATGTAATTCTTGTTAGATCTAATTTAGGTGTAACTATCTTAAATGAATTAAAAGAAGTATTTGTTTACGGATTCAAATCTTTCTTAAATGACTATGTTGCTGTTGAATTCTCTACTAAAGTTATTTTTAATAAAAATAACAAAGCAAATATAAAGAAAGAAGAAGCCTCAAAACTTCTTCCTGATAATGCATTAACATTTGATAACTTCATTGTTGGATCAAGCAATAAGCAAGCTAATTTAGCTGCTAAAAACGTTGTAACAAATCCTGGTTCTTCATTTAATCCTTTATTTATCTATGGTGATTCTGGTTTAGGAAAAACTCACCTTCTTCAAGCAATTAAAAATGAAGCTACTTTAAGTAATAAAAAAGTTTTATATTTAACTTCTGAAGACTTTACTAAAAGTGTTGTAAATGCCCTAAATAAGGGGGATTTAAAAGAAATTGAAGATTTAAAAAATAAAATTAACTCAAATGATTTTTTTATTTTAGATGATATTCAATTCTTAAGTAAAAAAGATAAAACAAATGAATTTTTCTTCAACATTATCAACAATTTTACTGAAAATGGGAAACAACTTGTTTTTTCAAGTGATAAAACTCCTGAATTACTTAATGGTTTTGAAAAAAGAATGATAACTAGATTTAATTCTGGTCTTTCTACTCCAATAAATTCGCTTGATATTGCAACAGCTAAACTAATAATTGAATGAGAAATTAAAAAACAAGGTTTAAAACAAAAAATTAAAGAAGATGCGATTGTTTATTTAGCACAAAATTTTAGTGATGATGTTAGAAAAATTAAAGGAATAGTTAACAGATTGTTATTTTTTGGGATTCAAAGTGACTTAAATCATGTTATTGATCTAGAAAATATAATTGATTTATTTAAAGATACTCCTTCAGCTAATTTAGGATTATTAAATGTTAAAAAAATTAAAGAAGTTGTAGCTAAAAAATATGATGTTACTATTAAAGCAATTGATGGAAAAGCAAGAACAACTGAAATTAAAAATGCTAGACATTTAGCAATGTACTTTGCGAAAATTATTTTAAATCATACTTCAACTCAAATTGGTGCTGAGTTTGGTGGAAGAGATCATAGTACTGTTTTAAGTGCTATTTCTAGAATAGAAAAATTAATATATAAAGAAAAAGAATTCAAAAAAATTGTTGAGTCTCTTAAAAATGAAATAGTAGTAAAATAAACTGTTTTGCGATGGTTTATTTTTTTATGAGGAAAAGTGGATAATTAATGTTGATATATTTTTAAACAAAGTTTCTTATTTACTAATATTTTTTAATGTTTTCCACATATAAACCTTATTATAAATATTAACTATATAATAAATAATACAATATAAAAATAAGGTTATTTTCTTTTGTTTTTAATTTGTATATATGAGATAATATACTTTGTAAAAAGATGGAGGAAATATGAAAATAAGTATAAATAAAGATGTCTTATTAGAAGAATTATCAAAAGCAAGTAAAATTATTGATCCTAAATCTTTTAATCCTGCTTTATTAGGAATTCATATTGAAGCTAGTTTTGATAAATTAGTGATTATTTCATCTAATACTTCAACTTCTTTTAAATCTGATCTAATAAATGAAAATTCTGATCTTGTAATTGATCAACCAGGAAAAATATTAGTTAAACCTAAATTCATCTTAGAATTACTAAGAAAGTTAGATAGTGAATTTGTAACACTTTCAACTTTTGGAGAAAACGAATTAGAAATAATTACAAAGAAATCAAATTTAAAAGTTTCAATCTTAAATTTTGATGATTTCCCTATTCTTGGTTTTGTTGAAAGAGGAATTGAATTATCAATTAATCCACAAGAGTTTAAAAACACTTTAAACCAAACAATTAATTCAATCAGTATGTATAATCAAAAAGTTGTTTTAACAGGAATGAATTTAAAAATTAAAGATAACAAAATTTCATTTGTTACAACTGATCTTTTCAGAGTAAGCTTAAAAGAAATTACATTAAACGAAAATACATCAGAAGAAATAGATATTATTATTCCACATAAAACATTATTAGAATTATCAAGATTAATCGATAATGTTAATGATTTTAAAATCATTATGCATGATGGAAATGCCACATTTAAATTAGATAATAATTTATTACAATCTACTTTAATTGAAGGAAGATATCCAAATGTATATTCTGCTTTCCCTGTAACACATGAAATTAAGCTAGAATTAAACGCTAGAACTATTTTAAAAGTGTTAAGCAGATTTGAACTAACAACAGACTCAAATATCGCGTCAGTGGTTAATTTAGATATTGGAGTTAGTGAAATAATTTTAAAAGCAACAATTGCTGAAACAGCTAAGTATGAAGAAAAATTTACAGATTATAAATTTGAAGGTTCAACTTCTTTAAATATTAACTTTAATACAAAATATTTAATTGAAGCAATTAGAACATTTGATGATCAATTAATTTATATGACATTTAATACACAAAACAAACCAGTATTAATTACAGGTGCACAAAAACGTGATTTAAAACAAGTTGTTTTACCAACATATGCTTAATAAAAAAATAAAAACAAGTCGACCCTTATTTTTTACTTTATTAAATTTAAATATTTAATAGTTTCTTCGATATCTTAGTATACAAGTTTTTTGAAATAGTTACTGGAAAGTTAAAGAAGTATTCAAAGAAATCTTTTACATCACTAACTCCTGATAATTCACCATTTACATATAATCCATTTTTAACAACACCACTTCTTACTAAAGTAGAAGAGTTTTCTAAAACAGCTGTAATTAATGATTTGTAATTTGTAAAAGATTTAATAAAATTTTTTTAAATTCTTCACTATCACAAACAACACTTCTTCTTTCGTTTGTAATAATATTTTTTCCAACAATACTTAATTCTAATTCATCTATTAATTTAATAATAGTTCCTAATGATGATTTAATTTTTTCAATCATGTCACTATCAACAGAAATTTAATGTTCTTCTCTCATATATTTATTTAAAGAATCATCTAAAAATTTTTTTGCATACATATTTTCTTTATCATTAACAATTTTACCTTCAACAATTAATGTTAATGCAACTTTTGCATAATCTTGATTGATGTCTAAAATTAAAAAACCATGTTCATCATTAATTTCAGCATTAGCTCCTAGTGCTGAAAGAATTACTCTTGGAGCAAAAGTTAAACAAAGCATATTTGTTTGTTCACTAAATAAAATTTGGAAGAATTCTTGAATAAAGTCATTGTCAGAGTTAGGACAAGCAATAACAATATTAGCGCCGTCAAATTCATCTTTGAATTTTTAACAAGAATATTTACATAGTGTTTAAAAATTTCTAAATCTTGAATAATAAATTTATCAAGAATATTAACAACTTTTAAAGAATCATCTAAACGACCGATTGTATTTTTACATCACGACAATACAGAAGAATTTCAGTTGTTAAAACGTTTCAACAAACTAAACTAAAATAGTCATATGTTTTTCCTTTTTCAGAATAAATTATTCTTGTAAATTCTTCACCAAAAACTATTCCTATTTTTTTTATTGTTCATAATCTTCTTCACATTAATTATAGTATATAATAATCTTAATGTTATATATAGGTGAATTAATGGTAAATGAAATAATTATTGTTGAAGGTAAATCAGATTCACAAAAATTGAAGAAAATATATGGTGAAAATTTAATTACAATTGAAACAAATGGTTTAGGATTTAATAATAAAAAACTTAATCTAATTAAAGAATTAAACAAAAAAAATAAGATTATAATTTTTACAGATCCTGATGGACCAGGAAAGAAAATTCGCGAAAGTTTAATTGAGTATTTAGACACAGATATTTACAATGCTTTTATTTCAAAAACTGACATTGATAAAAACTCTAAAAAAATTGGAATAGCTGAAGCAAATGAAACAGCGATAAAAAATGCTTTAAATAATTTAATAACTTATAATAAAAATAATGAATCTATTTCTTGAAATGATTATGTTAATAATGATTTTTATTTAAAAGAAAATAGGAACAAAATAACAAGTTATTATAATTTGAGTGATGAGTTAAGTTCAAAGAGTTTATTTAAATGAATTAACTGAATGAATTTGAGTGTAACAGATATAGAAAAAATCATAGGAGAATAAAATGAAAGTTGAATCAAAGAAAAAGTTTGGTCAAAATTTTATTAGTGATCAAAATTTAATTAATAAAATAGTTTCAATTCTTGGTGACGACAAAGATCAATTAATTATTGAGATTGGTCCTGGAACAGGTGCTTTAACTAAATTGCTTGCACAAAAATATAAAAAAGTTGTAGCAATTGAAATTGATACAGACATGGAACCAATTTTAAAAAGAGAAATTCCTAATGATAATTTTGAATTATTTTTATCTGATGTATTATTAGTTGATTTTGAAAAATTAATTAAAGAAAAAAAACAACATGAAAATCAAAAAGTATCAATTATTTCTAATATGCCATATTACATTACAAGCGAAATTTTATTTAGAACATTAAATGTAAGTGATCAATTAACAAAAGCTGTTTTTATGATGCAAAAAGAAGTTGCTATTAGAGTTTGTTCTTACAAAGGTGAAAACAACTATAATAACTTATCTGTTGCTTGTGAATTTTTTGCAGATAAAAAATATGAATTTACAGTACCAAAACATATGTTTTATCCTGTGCCAAAAGTTGACTCAGCAATTATATCTTTAACTTTTAATAATAAATATACTAGTCAAATTAAAAACAAAGATAAGTTTTTAGTATTTTTAAGAAAAATTTTTAATAATCGAAGAAAAACAATATTAAACAACTTATCAAATGTAACAAATGATAAGATAAAAGCAAATGAAATACTTCAAAAAGTGTACATTGATAAATCATTGAGACCTGAAGTAATTGGGTTAGAAGATTTTATAAAAATATTTAATGAATTAGTTTAGGGAATAAAATGGAAAAAATAGAAGTAAATACAACTGAAAAAGTTAAGTTTGATTTAAAGGAAAAGCGTTTTTTGCTCCACGAAATTTTAAAGAAATTATTTCAATAACAGGGCGTATCTTTTTTCAGTTGTTTATTATAAGCTTTAATTTCACAAATAAACGTCTTATAGTTTAGTTGATATGAAACAGGAGATCAGTTATTTGTGTCTGGAATTGCTAAAGCAACAATCTTAATTAATGCTGTTAGTTTTATTCCTTCATTAATTGCAAGTGGTACTCTTGTAGTTGAAAGTAACTTATTTGGTCAAAATATACAAAAAAAATTATCATCTGTTGTTACAACAGGAATAATTGTTAACTTCTTTATTACTTTGTTTGTGTTTATTATTTTACAAGTATTTGCAAAAGACTTTTAGGAATGTTAAATGCAACTGATGAAATCATTACTACTAAACCTGATTATCCAAATTGAACAGAGATAAATTTTTGTAAAGCTTATTTTAGAATTAATATTTTTAGTCTTTTAATTATGAGTGTTACACAAGTTTATATTTCTGGATTACAAGATTGTAAAAAAAGGATCATTGCAATTGGAGCAATTTGTTCAAACTTTGTTAATGTAATCGTTGTTTGTTTTGTGCTTTATGTATTTAAACTAAATTCTGTTTATGGTGGTTTATCAGTGACTGCAGCTAATTTTGCACAATTAATTTACATGATGATTATGAACTTTAAATATATTGACTATAAAAATCAAAATTTTAAAGAATTAGTTAAATTTAAGTTTGTAATTGAAACAGTCAAAATTGGTTTAACCATAACTTTAGAAATGAATTTATGCAATATTTGTAACTTTGTTATGTTAAGTGCAATTACAAATGTACAACTACCAGTTTGATATGATCCATAATTAGCAGGAACAGATAATCAAAAACACGTATTAGATAGTTTAGTAAATCTAAATACAAGAATTAGTTCAATCATGTTATATTAACAACCTTCTTACAATTAATTCGAACAGTAACATCAATTCTTGTTGCACAAAAGGCAGTATTAAAGACAAAGAAAGAGTATTTAAAATTGGGATAGATTGTTGAAGAATTTCAATTTTTGCAAAATTAATTTTGTCTTCAGTTACATTCATTTTAATTTATCCAATTTTCTTAGCGTTCCATATTTCAAGAGTTGTGATTATTAGATATGGAATCTTATTATTTGGAATTCTATTTATTAAATATTTATTTGATATGGTTAACATGACATTACTAAGATCATTATAATCAGTTGGTTATTTATGAGTTCCATTACTTATTTCTGTTTGTACAATGATTTTATTTATGGATGTATTACCAAAAGTTATTTCAAATAATGTTGTTACAGACCCGGGTTACACAATGGCAATCATATTTGTAATCGTGGCATTTGATCCAATTGTAAGATCCATTATTTATATTATTATTTGGTTTAGAAAAAAATGATTTAAATATGTAAGAAAAGTAAGTTAATAATCTTTAAAAAAATGGCCTTTAGTCATTTTTATTTTATTTTTAATAAATATATCTAAATAAAGCAATTTAAGGGCATTTTTTAAGCAATTTAGATAAAATCAGTACTTTTTATGGGTTATGCCTTGCCGCTTTATTTTATGAACAAAAATGACTAAATTAATATATAATATATATTAACCAAACTTAGAAAGAAAAGGGTGAATAAATTATATGGCAGAACAAAATTATGGTGCTGAATCGATTAAAGTTCTTAAAGGTTTAGAAGCTGTTAGAAAACGTCCAGGGATGTATATTGGTTCTACTTCTAAAGCAGGATTACACCACTTGGTTTGAGAAATCATGGATAACTCAGTTGATGAGGCTATGGCAGGATTTGCAAACAAGATTATTTTAACTATTACACAAGAAGGGGAAATCATTGTTCAAGATAATGGACGTGGGATTCCTGTTGGAATTCAAGCTGATTCTGGGAAATCAGCTTTAGAGTTAGTTTTTACTCAATTACATGCTGGGGGAAAATTTGACTCAGACTCATATAAAATTTCAGGAGGACTACATGGGGTTGGTGCTTCTGTAGTTAATGCGTTGTCTTTATATGTTGATGTTGAAGTTAAACGTGAAGGTAAAATTCATCACCAAGTATTTAGTGGTGGAGGAACTAAACAAACTGAAATTGAAATTATTGGAGAAACAACTGAAACAGGAACAATTGTTAAATTTAAACCAGATCCTAAAATCTTTTTAGAAGGAACTGAATTTGACTATGAAACAATTAGAAATAAAGTTAAACAACTTTCATATCTAAATAAAGGTTTAGTCATAGAATTAAACGATTTAAGAATTGATAAACATGTTGAATACCACTTCCCAAACGGTATTTTAGATTATGTTAAAGAAAAAAATGAAACAAAAGTAAAAATAAACCCAAGCATTTTCTATGTTGATGACAAACACGATGATATTGAAGTTGAAGTAGCTTTACAATATAACGCAGAATACCAAGAAAACTTAATTACATTTGTTAACAATATTAATACTCATGAAGGTGGAACTCACGAAGATGGTTTAAGACAATCATTAGTTAGAGTAATTAACCGTTATGCTGAAAAAGTAGCAACAGGAAATAAACCTGCTGCAAAATACTCATGAGATGACATTAAAGAAGGAATGGTATGTATTATTTCAATCAGACATACTGATCCACAATATGAAGGGCAAACTAAAACTAAATTAGCTAATCCAGATGCTAAAAAAGCAGTTGATGCTGTTGTTGGAGATGCATTTGAAGAATTCTTATTAAAATCTCCAGAAGATGCAAAAACAATTTTAGATAAAAATGCTAATGCACAAAAAGCTAGAATCGCTGCTCAAAGAGCAAGAGAAGAAACTAGAAGAAAATCAGCACTTGATACATTCTCACTTCCAGGTAAATTAGCTGATTGTGAAAGTAAAGACCCTGAAATCGCTGAGTTATATTTAGTCGAAGGGGATTCAGCTGGTGGTTCTGCTAAAACAGGACGTAACCGTAGATTCCAAGCGATCTTACCTTTAAGAGGTAAAGTATTAAACGTTGAACGTGTTGCTGAAGTTAGAGCTTTTGCAAACAATGAAATTAAATCAATTGTTACTGCAATTGGAACTGGAATTAAAGAAGATATTGATTTATCTAAATTAAGATATGGAAAAATTGTTATTATGACTGATGCTGATGTCGATGGTGCTCACATCCGTACATTATTATTAACATTCTTCTATAGATATATGAAACAATTAGTTGTTAATGGTCACGTGTATATCGCTCAACCTCCACTTTATAAAATTGAAGCTGGTAAGAAAGTTGCTTATGCATATAGTGATTCTGAACTTGAAGAATTAAAAGCAGATGAATTTAGAGATTCAAGATACACAATCCAACGTTACAAAGGACTTGGAGAAATGGATCCAATTCAATTATGAGAAACAACAATGGATCCAGAAAAACGTACAATGTTACAAATTAAATTAGAAGATGCTGCAATCGCTAATGAGGTATTCTCAGACTTAATGGGAGAAGATCCAGAACTAAGAAGAAATTATATTCAAGAAAACGCAGAGTTTGTTGAAAACATTGACTTTTAGACAAAGAATAGAAAAGGTGAATTAAAATGAGTGAAAAAAACTTAGAACATAACCATGGTATTATTAAGGGTATTGATATTGCTGCTGAGGTTAGAAAAGACTTTTTAGAATATTCAATGTCTGTTATTGTTAGTCGTGCGCTTCCAGACTTGAAGGATGGTTTAAAACCTGTTCACCGTCGTATTATTTATGCGATGAATGATTTAGGGATTACTGCAGATAAACAACACAAAAAATCAGCACGTATTGTTGGGGAAGTTATTGGTAAGTACCACCCACACGGTGATACTGCTGTTTATGACTCAATGGTAAGAATGGCTCAAGACTTTTCATACCGTTACCCATTAGTTGATGGTCATGGTAACTTTGGTTCAATCGATGGTGATGGAGCCGCTGCCATGCGTTATACTGAGGCTAGATTAGCTAAAGTATCAAATTTTATTATTAAAGATATTGATATGAACACTGTTCCTTTTGTTGATAACTATGATGCTAGTGAACGTGAACCTGCTTACTTAACAGGTTACTTCCCTAACTTATTAGCAAATGGGGCAATGGGAATTGCTGTTGGGATGGCTACAAGTATTCCACCACATAACTTAAGAGAAGTAATTAGTGCGATTCATGCATTTATTGATAATCGTGATATTACAATTGATGAAATTTTAGATAACCACATTATGGGACCAGATTTCCCAACTGGTGCGTTAATGACAAATGGAATCAGAATGCGTGAAGGATACAAAACTGGTAGAGGTGCTGTAACTATTCGTGCTAAAGTTGCACTTGAAGAAAATGATCGTCATGCAAGATTTATAATTACTGAAATTCCATACCAAACTAACAAAGCTAAATTAATTGAAAGAATTGCTGAATTAGTTAAAACAAAACAATTAGAAGGTATTTCAGATATTCGTGATGAATCTAACTATGAAGGAATTAGAATTGTTATTGAATTAAGACGTGATTCAAACCCTGATGTTGTTTTATCTAAGTTATATAAATTTACTAACTTACAAACAACTTACTCATTAAACTTGTTATCACTACACAATAACATTCCTGTGTTATTAGATTTAAAATCAATTATTAAACACTATGTTGATTTCCAAATTAATGTAATTATTAAACGTTCTATCTTTGAAAAAGATAAAATTGAAAAACGTTTTCATATTTTAGAAGCTTTAGATACTGCATTAGATAACATTGATGCAATTGTTAATATTTTAAGAAATTCACCAGAATCAAATGAAGCTAAATTAAAATTAACTGAAGCATTTGGATTTGATGAAGAACAAAACAAGGCTATTCTTGATATGAGATTACAACGTTTAGTTGGATTAGAACGTGGAAAAATTCAACAAGAAATGGCACAAATTAAAGAAAGAATTGATTATCTAACTTTATTAATTTCTGATGAAACAGAACAAAATAATGTATTAAAAAATCAATTAAGTGAAATTGCTGATAAATTCGGTGATGACAGAAGAACTAAAACAATTGATGAAGGATTAATGGACATTGAAGATGAAGAATTAATCCCAGATGTTAAAACAATGATTCTTTTAAGTGAAGAAGGATACATCCGCCGTGTTGATCCTGAAGAATTTAGAGTACAAAAACGTGGTGGTAGAGGAGTTAGTGTTAACTCAGCTAACGAAGATCCAATTGTGATTGCCACAATGGGAAAAATGCGTAATTGAGTATTATTCTTTACTAACTCAGGAAAAGTATTTAGAACTAAAGCATATAACATTAGACAATACTCACGTACAGCACGTGGATTACCAATTGTTAACTTCTTAAATGGACTAACAGCTGAAGATAAAATTACAGCTATCTTGCCATTAAGAAATGCAAAAGAAAAAATGCATTATCTAACATTCATTACTGAAAAAGGAATGATCAAAAAAACAGATATTTCATTATTCGACAATATTAATAAAAATGGTAAGATTGCAATTAACTTAAAAGAAAATGATCAATTAGTAACAGTATTTGCTACAACTGGAGAAGATACAATCTTTGTTGCTAATAAATCAGGTAAAGTAATTAGAATCCAAGAAAATATTGTGCGCCCATTATCAAGAACAGCATCAGGGGTTAAAGCAATTAAACTTGATGAAAAAGATATTGTGGTTGGAGCAGTAACTTCATTTGGAATTGAAAACATTACAACTATTTCTTCAAAAGGAAGTTTCAAGAAAACAAACATTGATGAATATAGAATTTCTGGTCGTAATGCTAAAGGTATTAAAGTTATGAACTTAAATGAAAAAACAGGTGACTTTAAATCAATCATTGCAGCAAGAGAAACTGATTTAGTATGTATTATTTCAACTGATGGAAACTTAATTAAAACAAAAGCATCAGACATTCCTGTATTAGGAAGAGCTGCTGCTGGAGTTAGAGGAATTCGTTTAAGTGAAGGTAATAAAATTCAAGCAGTAATGTTAGAATACCGTAAACACGGAGAAGAAAACCAAGAGTTCGAAGAAGATTAAAATTAGGTTATTCATAATATTAATAAGTAAGTATTAAATAAAGTAGTAGTAAAAGCTATTTTATTAAAATACTTATTTTTAAACATTTTTAACATATGATTTTGCGTTTTTTATTTTTTAATACTTTTTTATTTATTACATAAAGTTTTTGTTTTTAAATAAAAGGTTGTGATAACGAATTCCTTTTGATGAATTAGAAATAAATACTTTTTTTCTATTTATTTTAACTTTATGTTTTTTAGCTATTTCAAATATTTTGTTTATTGTTTCTTGTAATTGATTTTCATTTTTAAAAGATAAAAATATATCATCAACATAAATACTCATTTTTCCATTTTTAGTTTTAATAAAATTAAAAAGTTCATTAAAAAAAGAAGCATTTGAAAGAAAACAAACGATACCAGATTGAAAAAACTCTGAGGTATAAATATTTTTTTAATAATCTCTTATTAATGCATACGGCAAGGTACAAAACTTATATATAATTTTATTTATGTCTTTTGAATTTTCTGTTTTTTCAGAAATATATTTTAATAACTTTAAAGATTGAGTATTTTCGAAATATTCTTGTATATCTATTTTTACATAAAATATAGTTTCTTTTGTAACATATTTATGCATTTTAACTGCTTTAAATATGCTAGAACCCTTTAGACAGAAGATAAATACTCTGGGCATTCTTTTTTAATTTAAAAATTTTAATATTGTTTTCAATAAAAAAATCAATTTACTTGTTTTTTAAAATATTTTTTGCAAAATCTTTTTTTGTTGTTATTTTTTCCACATTTAACCTTGCTTTCAACCTTTTTGTTATAATTAATATATCAAGATTTCGTGGTTACCCACACTTGTTTGCCTTTTGGCGTAAATAATTTCAGGCGATATACAATAGTTTATTTGACTTAAATTAGTTTAGAATAATTGATAACTTCATTGCCTAGGTGCATCACAGATAAGATTTGTTATTTTGGGCATCAGTATCTTTGGTGCTCCTTTATTTCTATGTTGGTAAGAGTAATGCTTATTCTTATAAAAACTATTTTATTAGCAGTAACAATTCATCTTATTAAAGAGCTTATTTTATTCATTATTAAACGCATTTGTAAATGAATGAGAAATAAAAAAGGAGGTAGATAAAATGAAACAAATAAATAAATTGTTATATTGAAATCTAACCTGATGCCAATTATGTTACTTGCTTAACATAAATTAGATAGTCACCTTAAATCATTCAATTTCGATGGCTTAAGGTGACTTTTTAAATATCTTTTAAAGTTTAATGAGATTATTTACCAAGACAATATTTTTTAAAGATATTATCAATGATTTCTTCATCATATTGCTCACCAATAAGTTCATTTAAGTAATTTCAAGCTTCATGTAAATCAACATTAACAATGTCAATTGGCATTCCAGCAATAATGGCGTTTAGAGATCTTTCTAAACGCTCTTTTACTTGTTCTACAAATGAAATTTGCTCAATGTTAATTAAAATTAAAGAATCATTTTTTGTTAGTTCTTCACTAATATGTATTTTCTCAATTTTATTAATTAATGCGTTAATATCTTGGTTAATTGCACTTGTAAATACAACATTATTAAATTGATTTAATAGTTGTTGCTTTTCATCATCTGAAAGTAGTTCACTTTTGTTAACAACTAAAATAAATTTTTTATCTGTTAGTTTATTAAAAATATTTTTGTTTTCATTATCTTCTATAGATTCATTATTCACAACAAATAAAACTAGTTCAGCTTCTTCAATCATTTTAAATGATTTTTCAATTCCTAAACTTTCAACAACATCACTAGTATTTCTAATTCCGGCTGTATCAATTAAATTTAAACTGATATGTTCAAGATTAATTTCACCAGTTACAATATCTCTAGTTGTTCCGTGAATATCTGTAACAATTGCTTTGTCTTCATTTAATAATGCATTTAATAAAGAAGATTTACCAACATTGGTTTTACCAACAATTGCTGTTTTAATTCCGTTAGTATTTTTAATTGCCATTTTAGATCTTTTTAATAATTTATTAACTTCAACATTGATATCAGATAATGCACTTGTTAACTCAGGAATGCTATTTCCTTCAACATCCTCATAATCAGGATAATCAATTGAAACTTGAATTCTTGAAATAATATCTAATAAGTTTGCTTTCAAGTTAATGATGCTTTGATTATGCGTACCACTCATGTTATTAACTCCAATTTTTAAAGCTAATTCATTCTTAGCAAAGATTAAATCATTAATTCCTTCTGCTTGAATTAAATCTATTTTATTATTTAAAAATGCTCTTTGGCTAAATTCACCTTTATTAGCCATTCTTGCACCGTTCTTGATAATTAGGTTGATTATGCGTTGAGTGTTTAAAATACCCCCATGACAAGCGATTTCAACCACATTCTCACCAGTAAAGCTTGCTGGAGCTACGAACGAAGTTAACACAACTTCATCAACTAGTTCATTTTTATCAAATAATTTTCTCACTCAAACATTTTTTGTTTCAGTAATTTTAAGATTTAATAGTTTATTAATAATATTAAAACTATCATCTCCACTAATTCTGATTAAAGAGATAGCTTGAGTTGAAATATTGGTTGTTGGTGCAACTATTGTTTGATTTATATTATTCATGTCTATTTCCTTGCTATTTATTATTATACTATTTTAGTAATAAAAATAGATTCCGAAGAATCAATTTGAATTAAGCGATATTTCCACCAATTGTTCCACCAATTGAAATCAATACAATTGCAAGCACAAATAGAATTGCTAATATTGGTCACATGACTTTAAAGAACTTTGTATAATCGATTCTTGCTATTCCAATTGCAGCCATCAAAATTCCTGATGTTGAGGTAAATAAATTAATAAACCCATTTGCGATTACAAACGCTCTTACTGACTCACTAGCTAAAACTTTTGGGTCTTTTGCAACTACTCCTGAAAGTAATGAGAAAACAGCTCTTGCAAATTCTGATGTTGAAGGAATAAATAATGAAAGAGGTAAGAATAAAATAAATAGAATAATTAAAATTCCAATAGATGAATTAATTCCACCAATTGAATCAGATAATCCTGAAACAACTAAATCTTGAATCAATGAAGTTTTTAATGATCAACCAATTCTACCAGCAACAGAAATAACTAAACATACACCAAATAAATCTTTTGCTCCGATCATAAATTGATCTAAGAAACCTTCTTCACCAAGCCCGTTAATAAATTTTAAAACAATTGCTGATACTAAGAAGATAGCAGAAACAACAATAAATCCGCCATTACCAAAGCCTTCAGCTGTATTGTTAAATAAGAGATCTGTAAATGTATTCATTCACCAAATTTATAAATGGCCCTCATGTGCTTTCATCTAAAGGATCATTTTCAAATCCAAAGATGCTATCTTAACCAACCGTGTAAAAAATCATTAATAAGAAGGTAAGACCAAAAACGGTAAGTGTTAATTTTCTTTTTCATGTCATTTCAATTTTTTCAGTTGCTTCATTTAAAAAGAATTTTTTATTTGCTTCCATTGTTTTAAAAACAACAGATTTTTGTAGATTCTTTTTAACTTTTCATGAATATCACATAACAAACATTATTGAAGCAGTTGTCATTACAAATCATGAAACTATTCTTCAAACTAATCCATCTCCAACAGATGTTTCAATTCGTAAATCTTTAATAGTATCTACAGCAACCCCAATTGCAAATGGGTTAACTGTTGAATTCATAACTCCAACACCAGCTCCAAGTAGAACGATCATAAAACCAGTTAATTTATCAAATTTTGTAGCCATCATTAATGGAATACAAATCATATAAAATCCTAGTGATTCTTCAGCTAGTCCTTCTGCACTACCAACAATTGAAAAAAACTATTAATGGAATAATTGCCCAAATCTCTTTCCCTTTTAATGCTGCTGTAATGTTTTGAGAAAATCCTTCTAATGCTTTAGAACAGATTATGATATTTAAAAATCCACCCAATGCAACTAAAAAAAACAATAATTTTAGCACCACTAACAAATCCATGAATTGGTGCTAAGAATAAATCAAATATTCCTAAAACTTTAATTTTATCTTTTGTCCCATCATGATGCGTAATGCTTGCTCCATTTCATTTTAAAATTCAACTAATTAAAATGATAAAAGCAATGATTAGTAAAAGAATTGTAAATGCTGACCAAATTTTAAACTGTTTTTTCTTGGTCTGTAGGAACATTTTTATTTTAAAGTCATTTTTCATCTAAAAGCCTCCAATCTTTTATAATATTTAGGCAAGATGATTATATAAAAAAAGAACATTAAAATAGAACATTAAAATGCTCTTTAAATTTATTATTTAATTTTTCTTTTAAAAACTTTATTCTTTAAAATTATTAAATCTTTTTTAATACTTAAATTATCTTTAACAATAATGTCAGGATTAATTTCTCCGTCTCATCCTTCAAGATAAGGATCTTTTTTAAATTTATATTCTTGAATTAAAAATACAATTAAATTAATTGATAATGAAATAACTAAGATAATTAAGAATCACATTCCAGATTGAGTAATTCCTCAATCATTCTTAGCAATATTTTTTGGTTCTCAAATAAAGGCTATTATTCCAAATAAAATGAAAATAGTCATAAAGAATGAAGAAATGATTCCACAAACCATAAATAATTTAGTTTGTTCAACTTTTACCTTTTTTGTAAAACGATTAACAACCCCAGCAATCATTACAGCTAATACCATAATAAATACTAATGCACTAGTTCCAGAAGAAAATCAATTTATATAATCAGCTGGTTTATTTAACAGGTTTTCAATAAATGTAACACTTTGTGATCCAACAGCAGAGTTAATTCCATCTCAACCTTCTCTTTTTGTACAAATACCAATTGTAATTAAGAAAGTATAAGCAACAATAAAAATTAAGAATTGAATAAATCCTGCTTCTTGATAACTCATAGCTCTTTTCTTAGTATAAATAGTTTTATTGTTTGCATCAGATGCTAAATCAACAATTGCAATATCCACAAAGATACTTGAACCTAATAAACAGATAGTCATTAAAATTAAATTAGAAATAATTCTAGCAACATTGCTTTCTTTACCACCTAACATTTTTTCAAATAACTTAACAATTGATCCATCTGGTGATCCCAAAAATAATGATAAAGCCATTAATACATAAAAGATTGCTACAAAGATCATTCCAGCAAATAAAGCTTTAGGTACAACATCTTTATTAGTTGCAGTTTTTTGGGCATTTGCAATATATACATAACCATCAAAGGCAAATAGAATTCCACCAAAACCACCTAAGAATAGCACTGGTGATCAACCATATGCATTACCATCACTTGGTCACATAGCACTACTTCCACCTGTTTTATCAATTAAAATAAACCCAGCAATGAAAGCAATTAATAATGGAACAAACTTAATGATAATTCCAATTACTTGAATTCTTTGGTTAATAAATCTTTTATAAACTGAAAGAACAGTACAAGTAATAAAAATACTAATTCCTACTAATAGATAAATAATTAATTGTTGATATGGAAGGATTGGTGCTCCGATTGCTAATAGTAGATAATTAACAGCTCCAGCAATAAAGACACTTTGTGTACTTGGTATATAAACTCATCCATACATAATTGAAAAGAATGATGCTGTTTTTCGATTAATAAATATTTTTGCTCAGTTTCCTAATGTACCATTTCCAAAGTGTTTTGTTGATGATGAAATCTCAATAAACACCACCATTGACATAATACAAATTACCCCAACAAATGTTCAAAGTATTAAAGCTATAATAGGGTTGTTAGTTTGATTCAATAGTTCACTATTTTTCATGTATATTCCAGAACCAATAACAGTTCCAATTACCATGACAAAAAGAGTTAAGAATTCAAACGTTTTTGTTTTTGTTTTTCTTGTATTCATTTTTATGCTTCCTATATTGTTTAAAAATAATTGTAAATGAAAAAAACTTAAAATGAATTAAAAAGAAACACTTTATTGAGACACTAAAATAGTAAATATTAAAAAACACAATTTATTAAGGTTGCGTTTTTTAATTTGATTTCAGTATATTTTCCTAATTATTTTTTGTTACAGCTAAATAGACATAATATATTTCCATCTTTGAATAAATCAATATCAGTTGTATATTTTCTTGTAATTCATTATTTTCTTCAAGATTTCAAATTTTTTTCAAAGACTAGCTATTTTAGAATTTTCTTCAGTAACTTTTTTTGAATATACTATAAACTTTGAGTCAGTCCCATCATTATCATTTAATTCTAAATCCCAAACTTCATCAGAACCATCTTCAATTATATATCCAGAAGAATAGTCAAAATTCCCCTTTGTAATTATTTTCATAATTACTATAAACACCAACCAATTGGTCATTGATTGAATTTTGGAAGGCATAGTTATAAGCATTCATAAAGACTTTTTTTATTTTCTCTTGGTTCAACTTATCTAAAAAGTTATTTGTTGTAATTGTTTTTAATATTTTGATTTTCATTGTTTGTTACCTATAATTTTTCTAATTTATTTAATATATTCTTGATTATTAAAATATGGTCTTAAAACAGTTGGCAAAATTAGTTTTTCTCCATCTCAATAGTTTTCTAAAATTGCAGCAATTAAACGATCAATTGCAACCCCACTACCATTTAAAGTATGCACTAATTTAACTTCACCATTTGCATCACGATATCTTGTTTGCATATTTCTTGCTTGGAAATCAGTACAGTTTGAACAACTTGAAATTTCACGATATTTATCTTGTTCTGGGAATCAAACTTCTAAGTCATATGTTTTTGTAGAACTAAACCCAACATCTCCAGTACATAATTCAACCACACGATAAGGTAAATTAAATAATTGTAAAACAGCTTCAGCATCTTTAACCATTGCTTGTAGTTCTGCTTCACTAGATAATTGATCAGTAATTTTAACTAACTCAACTTTGTTAAATTGGTGTAATCTAATTAATCCTTTAGTATCTCTACCAGCACTTCCAGCTTCTTGTCTAAAGCATTGTGAATATGTTGTATAGTGAATTGGTAATTGATTTAAATCTAAGATTTCTCCAGCATGTAAGTTAGTTAAAGGTACTTCTCCAGTTGGAATTAAGTATTGATCATTTGTTGTAATATAAGCATCTTCTTTAAACTTAGGTAATTGACCTGTTCCATACATTGCTTGTGTATTAACTAATAAAGGTACAGTAATTTCTTGATAACCTTTGCTTGTATGTAAATCTAATAAAACATTAGCTAAACTTCTAACTAATTTAGCTCCAAGTCCAGTATAAACAACAAAGCGAGAACCACTTAATTTAGGACCAGCTTCAAAATCAACAAAGTTTAATTGACTAGCAATTTCTCAGTGAGCAGTAGGATGTTTTTTAATAAACTCATTTCCTCAAACTCTAACTTGAACATTGTCATTATCATCAGCGCCAAAAGGCATATCATCATTAGGAATATTTGGAATATTTTGTAATTTAACAGTTAATTGTTCTTGTACTGTTTTTAATTTTTCATCTAGTTTATCAATTGTTAAATTAATTGAACTAACTTCATCTTTGATTTTGTTAGCTTCATCAATTTGTTTATTACGCATCAATTCACCAACTTGTTTTGATAAATTATTTTTATTTGCTTTTAAAGTTTCTACTTCCTTTAAAATTGCTTTTCTTTGTAAATTTAATTCAACTACTTCATCAAACATCACTGCATAGTTTTCACTTCGTTTATTTAATTGTTCTTTTACTTTAGTTAAATTATTTTCAATAAAATTAATATCTAACATAATATCCTCCAAATCATTTAGTGATTTAATATTTAAAGTATAATACAAAATAAGATAAAAAATCTATTGATAAAATTACTTAATTGTTAATTTTATTATAGAAATAGAGTAAAATTTAAAAATAATAGGAGAAAACAAAATGGATTTACAAATAAGAGCAATAAGTCATAAACATAATGCGAAAATTGCAATTGTTGATATTAGTGAAAGTATGAAACAAATTTGTGATTTACAACAAACCAATCCATTAATTAGTATTGCTTTAGCTAAATTTACAATTGGGAATACTTTAATTGCATTAGATAATAAAGAATTAGCAAAAATTAATACTAACTATATAACAAGTAATGGAGCAGTTAAAAAAATGATTGCTGAATTCCAAAATAACAAACTTAGAGCATATGCACAAGTTAAAGATTTTAATATTGATGAATATATTCCACATGTAAGTAATAATCCAATTTATGCAACAATTGGAAGCCAAGGTCAATTATTAAATAGTAGAGATATTGGTTTAAAAGAACCTTATGTTTCAACAATTAATACAGATTCACCTAATATGGATCATATCTGAATGGACTTTTTAAGAGACAGTAACCAAGTTGGTTCATTATTAACAAGTGATGTAATATTAGATGATGATTTAAAAATTAAAAAAGTTGTAGGAGTATTAATTCAACTACTACCAGAACATACACAAGAAGATATTGATTTATTAGAAGCTAAATTAGGAAATACTAATTTCTTATGTGAAATATTAATGAAATCAACAAATTATTATGAAGTAATTAAAGATATTTTAGATGATGCTGAAATTCTTCAAAGTAAAGAACTTATTTTTAAATGTACATGCAATGATAAAAAGATTTTAAATTCTGTTAAATTACTTGGAACTGATGAACTTAAAGAAATTGTAGATAGAAAAGAAGATATTCAAGTAATATGTGATTTTTGTAATAAAGAATACACAGTTAATAATGCTGAATTAAATAAATTAATCTAAATTTAAACAAGAGATTTTAGCAAAGTTAAAGGCTAAAACTTTTGTTTTTTTGTTATTAATGTTAATATTATTAAGATATTGTTTTAACATTTTGAAAAATTTAATAAACAGAAATGGAGACACAAATGGCTGATAACAAAAAAAACGTAAGTACCAATACTTGATCAAAAGCTGCCAATGAACAAAAAGTAGCTAAATTAAAAGGTAAATCAATTGATAAAGAATTACTACCTAAACAAGAAGAAAAACCAGCTAAACAACCAAAACCAGTTGTAGCTAAAACTGAAGCAATTAAAGCTGCTAAAGTTGAAAAATTAGCTGGACTAAAAGTTGTTGCTCAACCAAAACCTGCTAAAGTTAAAGCTGAAGCAGTTAAACCAGCTAAAGCTGAAAAAGTAGTTGAACCAAAAACTAAATCAATTATTAAAAGAGATCAAAAATTTATTAATGAAATTAAAGAAAAAGAATTAATTAAACAAAAAATCAAAGAAGAAAAAGCAGCTAAAAAGCAAAACAAAATTGACGCAAAAAGAATTTATCAAGAACAAATCGAAGAAGAAAAAGCTCGTGTGTTCTTAGAAAAACAAGAAGCTGCTAAAAAATTAGAAGCAGAAGCTGAAGCAAAAAGACTTGAAGAAGAAAAAGTTAAAGGACTTGCTGATAAAGAAAGATTAGCAGAGGCTAAAAGAGTTGCTAAATTAGAAGAAGAAGCCGAAGCAAAAAGATTAAAAGAAGAAAAAGCTGCTAAATTACTTGCTGATAAAGAAGCTAGAAATAAAAAAAATGTAGTAATGGAAAAACAAACTAACAAAAAAACTAAGAATGAAGAAATAATTATTAAAGAAGTAAAAGAAATTGAAATTTTTGACATTTCAACTCAATCTGAAGCTGAACGTGAATTTATTGAACTTGAACCAAAAACAAACTTTGATAAAGGTATTAAAGGTTTAAAACAAAAAAATAAATACCAAAAACAATTAACAAGTAAATATTCTAAAAAAATTTTAGCTGATGGTGCAATTATTACAACAACAAATTGCAAACCAAGTACTGAAAAACACATTATTGAATTAAAAGATGTTAAAAAATCATACATTACTGGAGATTTAGAAACACCAATTTTAAAAGGTATTGATGTTAAATTAGACAAAGGTGACTTTATTGTTATCTTAGGACCATCAGGATCAGGAAAAACTACATTCCTTAACGTTATTTCAGGATTAGATAAAGCAACTGAAGGTGACGTATTTATCTTAGGATCAAACTTATCATTATTAAAAGATTCACACTTAACAAAATTTAGAAGAAGAAATGTAGGATTTATTTTCCAACAATATAACCTTCTAACAAACTTAACTTCAAAAGAAAATGCTGAAGTTGGACAAAACCTTGCAAACAAAAATAAACAAGGAATGAGTATTGAAGATATATTTAAAACAATCGGTATGAAAGAACAAATGAATAAATACCCTCACCAAATGTCTGGGGGACAACAACAAAGGGTTTCTATTGCCAGAGCATTAGCTAAAAACCCAGAAATCCTATTTGCCGATGAACCAACAGGAGCATTAGATGAAGAAATGGGACGTAAAGTATTAGAAATTTTAGTTAAAGTTAACCGTGAACAAAAAACTACAGTTGTAGTTGTTACTCATAACCCTAACATTGCCAAAATTGCTAACACAGTTATTCATATTAAAAATGGATTAATTGACAGTTTAGAGAAAAATAAAAAACCAGCTGATCCAAAAACAATTGAATGATCATAGAAAAGAAGCCAATAGTGGTTTTTTTCTTTGTGATTTTTGTTAAAAAAAGATTTATAATTAAAATATTATATAAAGAAAGATGTTGAAATAAAATGAAAAAACTATTATTAACACTATCATCTGTACTTGTGGTAGGGGGAGCTGCGATTTCTGTAGTTTCATGTGGGGTGAAACCAGAAAAAGAAGTAATATTCATGCTGTTTGGTACAACAAGCAGTTCAGGAGATCAAGAAAAAAGACAAAACTTTCAAGATTTAGCTGATGGATATAACGCAATTCATAAAAATGATGAAAATTTTGTACCAATTAAAGTTGTAATGAAAAATTCAAACTACTTAGATTTAGCTATTCAATCAAAAGATAATTTACCAGACTTATATGTATCATATGTTGATGCTGCATCAACATATGTAGATTCTTCAGTTGGAAGCAAAGTTAGAGATATGAAAAAATCTATGGGAGATGAAGGATATAATAAGCTTAATGCTGACTTAATAACACCTGCTTTCATGGAAGAAGGACAATATAGAAATGAACAAATTGTTTTACCATTTGGTAAATCTTTTGACATATCTGTTCTTAACGTAAACTTATTTATTCAATTTATGGCGTTGTTCCCTGAATTAAAAGCTGATGCAGCTGCACTTGAAAAAACATTTGAAGAATATAACAAGCAAAGAGCATTATTATTAGATGAATCAGAAAAATGAGCAAAAACAAAAATTTTTGCAGACGGATTAACTTTTAGTACAAAAACTACTGACGCAATCACTAAAGAAACAAAGGCAATTGAACTAGATTCTGCACTATTTACTAGTTTAGAAACTTCATTAAAAGAAATTAAAGATGTTGATGGAATAAAAGCATTTTTTAATTCAACAAAAAATGTTTTAAACGTTACTAATGCTTTTAGAGAAGTTGTGGCCAATAAAGGTCTTGATGTAAAAGTTACTTTAAATGAACAAACTCGTAAAGAAGCTGTAACAGCAACAGATAAATATAATTTTGCTTTTGGAATTGATTCACTAGATAACAAATATTACATGGATTGTGCTGCAACAACTGCAGCACAAGAAGGTGTAATAAATGTTCAAAAACCAATTTCAGAAACTCCTCAAAATGATTTTTGATATAGTACAACTTATGAAAACAAAGTTGCAAATATTGAACTAAACCCATATTCTCAAGGATTTGTTAATACAACTGAATATCTTCAAGGTATGAAAGATGCTGCTTTAAAAAACGGTGATGATTCTATAACAACAGATTGAAGAGATCAATGAAACGGTGTATTTTCAACAGCAAGAAAATCAAACAATACACAAAACTGAGTAACTGAAGATTTTGTTAAATCAACAATGTTCATGGCAAGTGCGTCATCAGCAAATGACACTTACTTTACTGATCAATTACAAAACAGAGATGTTACAAATAGTGAAGGTGAAATAGTTAAAAAAACATACAGACCAGTAAGTAAGGCTGACGTTATAACAACATCAACAACAAATGGTGAAGGAACAAACAAAAACGTGTTTCTATCACAAGGAAGAGGAATTGCTGGTTTCCAATCGGAAGGAAAAAATGCTGTTGAAAAAGAAAAAACAGTTCAAGGATTCTTAAACTATATAATGCAACCAATTAAAACAGCTCAATATGGTTTAAAAACAACTTACATGCCAGCAACAAAATTAGGAATGAAAATCTATGAAAGTTATTTAGATGGAAGTTACAATAATAAAACTGATAAAATAGGTGATAAAACTAACTTAATTAAAGTTATAACTGAAATTGAAAAAGACTATTTTGAAAGAAACATTGATGAAACTGAAGCAAAAGCATTAATTCCTGAATACTTTAAACAAATTTTAAATTCAACAACTGGAAAACCAGAAGTTAAAGCGGGAGTAAGTTCAATTAATACTTCATTTATAAAAGACTATTTAAATTCATTAATGAGTAAAGAACAAAATAAAGCAAGTAGTAATGTTGCTTTAGTTTCTTCAAAAGCAATCCCAACTACAGATATTATTAGATCAAGTCTTAAACCAGCATTAAGTGGTTCACAAGGATTACTTGATTTAACAAAAAATAATTCAGATTCTAGAAATAAAAAAATGACTGAATTATTAGTTGATGGTGATAACACATATAACTTAGCAAGATACATTAGAACTTATAAAAATAAAGAGTTCTTTAAAGAAATTAATATCAAAATAACAAAATAAAAATAATTGACAAATTTTTAATTTTGGAGGGTTATTAAAATTGAAAAACACAAATAAAGGTTTAATTTTAAGTGGAAAACATTTTATTAAAAAAACCGGCACAAAAAATTTAGAAAAAACCAGATTTGAAGCATTCAACCAATTAATTTGAGTGCTTCCTGCTTTCTTCTTTATTTGTGTTTTTTCATATTTTTCAATCTTTATTGTTTTTAAATTTGGTTTAAGTGAAAATGGAGCTCAAGGTGTCTTTAAATTAAGTTTTCTTACAATTAAAGAATTATTTACAGAACCATTAAATGAATTTCCAATTGCTTTAAGAAACACACTGCTTTATGTTGTGTTATCAGTTCCAATATCATTACTATTATCATTATGAGTTGGTAAGTCTTTAAGTAATGTTTTAAATAGAAAAGCATTTTCATTTTTTCAATCAGCATTATTTTTACCATATGTAACATCTTCCTTAGCTGTTGCAATGGCTTTTTCTATTATCTTTTCAAATAGTAATAATTCATTACTTGCTCAATTGTTACATAAACTAGGAATGCAAAATATTGATTGAACAAAACCTAAGAATGCAATTACAATGACAACAATTTATGGAATATGAAGAATGTTACCATTTCAAATTATTTTATTTACAGCTGCCTTTTTAAAAGTTGACAAAAGGTTATATCATGCAGCAGCTGTTGATGGTGTTCCTAGATGAAAACAATATTGACAAATTTCAATTCCGCAAATAATGCCTGTGATTGTTTATATGATAACAACAGCAATCATTGGATCATTAAAATTTATTCCATTTGGTTTATTTACTGATTATGATGAAGCAGTTAAAGCACATGCACAAACTGCAGTGTATTATATCTTTAACCAGATTAATGGTGATATTGGAACAGTAGCTTCTTATAGTAAAGGTGGAGCTGCGGCAATTATTCTTATGTTAATAATTCTTGTAATCACTTTATTTAATCTAATCTTAAGTAAATATCTTAGAAAGAAATTTAGATAGGTGATGCTTATGAAAAATACAAACAATATATCACAAATAGCATTTAACAGATCTGAACTTAAGTTTAGCAGACGTCAAAAAAGCTATGATAAAGACATCCTTAAATTAGATAAAATTAAAAACCAATATGAAAATGTAATAATTTATACACAAAATAAAGTTAAAAAATGATTAATGCAAATACTGCTGATCATTCGTATTTATTTTTATAAAAAATATATTAATATAAAACACAGAAATTACATAAGAAGTGTAAGTAAAAAGAATAGCAGAATACTTAAGCTAGCAGGAGATTTTTGATATAAGAGAATCTTTTTAAACTTATCAACATATTCAGCAATTTTTATTATGTTAATATTCTTAATCTTTCCATTCTATTGAATGTTAATGACTTCGTTTAAACCTTATTCAGAAGTTGAAAGTGGTGTTTTAGAATCTTTATGACCAAAGGAATGAACACTACAAGTATATAAAGATATGTTTAAATACATTAATGCAGAAGGAAATCCTGATTCAATCTCAATTCCGAGATTCTTTTTTAACTCATTATTAGTTGCTTCATTATCAACAATCTTTCAATTAATTGTTTCTGTATTAGCTGGGTTTGCAATTTATAATTGAAGGACAAAACTTAATCCGTTATTCTTAATGGTTATTTTCTCAATTATGATGGTACCAGCAGAATCACTACTTTTAGGTAGATATTGAATAACAGTGCAAATGCAATGAAAAGATACATTGATGGCATTGATTGTGCCATTCATAGGAAATGTATTTACAATTTATTTAATGAGTAATGCCTTTTATGATTTAAGTAAGGACTTAAAAAGGGCGTCAAAGATTGATGGTTTAAATACATTCCAATACTTTTTAAAAATTGCAGTACCAGCAGTTAGTGGAGCAATTTTAACAGCAGGAATTATTTCATTTATTGATTCTTGAAATGCTGTTTTATGACCAATCACTGTAATGGATAAAGATTCAGGTCAATGAAGAACAATTCCAATGTTACTTTATTCAATTATGTATTCTGATGGAATTATTCCTGGATATCAATTAAATCCAAATAACATTAAAATGGCAGCATGTATTATTTCAATTGTGCCAATGATTGTAATCTTCTTAATCTTCCAAAAATGAATTATTCGTGGTTTATCAAGACAAGGGTCTAATGGAAGCAAAGGATAAAACAATAATTAAGAACTTTCGAGTTCTTTTTTATTTTCTATTTGTTAAAATAAATAAAAGAAAAGAGTGATTTTATGCCAATTTTAAAATTTAATGGAACAACTGAAGCACAAGTAAAAGCGTATGCAACTAAGGTTGATGAACTTGTAGATTTAATTGTAGCCAAGCCAGAAGCAATTTTAATGATGAGTAATGATAATAATGTTTATGCTGCACAAAACACAAACAAAAGAATATATGTAGAAGTAGATTGATTAGCAAGACCAGAAGAAGCACGAGTTGCATTAGTTAAACACTTAACTGATTTTTTTGGTGGTGAAGGTATCACAGTTTCTGTTAAGTTTACAGAAATTAATAAACACTTATATGTAAACAATAATAGAATGGGTTAATAATGAAAATAGGTAATGTAGAAATAAAAGGTAAATTAGTACAAGGCCCAATGGCTGGAGTTTCTAATCCACCATTTAGATTAATTTCAAAAGAGCATGGTGCTGATTTAGTATGTGCTGAAATGGTTTCTGTAGAAGGAATTACACACAATAATAAAAAAACATTTAGTATGTTAGCAGTTGATCAACAAGAATTCCCAATGAGTATGCAAATATTTGGCAATGATGTTGACTCATTTATTGTTGCAACTAAATGAATTGATGAAAACGTTGATTGTGACATTATTGATTTAAATATTGGATGTCCAGCTCCTAAAGTAGCTGTTAGATCAGCTAGTGGCTCAAGTTTATTAAAAACTCCAGAACTAATTTATGATATTGTGAAAGCTGTTGTTGAAAACACTTCAAAACCAGTCACTGCTAAAATCAGATTAGGATGAGATAAAAATAGTGTTAATGCTGTTGAAGTTTCAAAGCTAATTGAAAAAGCAGGGGCTAGTGGTATTACAGTACATGGAAGAACAAGAAGTGAATTTTACTCAGGTCATGCTGATTGAGAAAAGATTAAAGAAGTTAAGGATGCTGTTAATATTCCAGTCATTGGTAATGGAGATGTAATAGATGGACCAAGTGCTAAAGCAATGTTAGACTTAACTGGATGTGATGGAGTAATGATTTCAAGAGGATGCCAAGGTAATCCTTGAATTTTTAAACAAGTTGCACATTATTTAGAAACTGGAGAAGAATTAGCTAAACCAAGTTTTGAAGAATGAAAAGAAACAGTCTTAAAGCATGCTAAAATGTTAATAGATTATAAAGAAGATGAAACAAGTGCAATCAGAGAGTTTAGAAAACACTTAACTTGATATTTAGCAGTATTACCTAAAACTGAAACATTAAATCAGTTAAAAGATGAAGCAAACAAAATTGATACATTTGAAGATATTAAAAAGATTATAGAAAAGTATAAAGAGGTATAAGATGGCAGAAAGAAAATTTAGTGAACAAGAATTAGTACGTAGAACTAAACTTGAAAAATTAATTGAAAATAACAATGATCCTTACACAATTAGTAAATATGTAAGAACACATTTATTGAAACAATTAATTGATTTGTATAATGTCTATGAGAAAGATGAACTAGCAAATTTAAATCAACCAGAAATTAGTATTGCTGGAAGAATTAAGTTATATCGTGAAGCTGGAAACAAAGCAGCTTTTTTAAACATTGAAGATCAAGATGCTGACATTCAGGTGTATGTAAGACAAGACGAAATTGGAGAAGCTGCTTTTGCTGACTTTAGAGAACTAGATCTAGGAGACATTGTTGGATTTAAAGGTATCATGATGAAAACAAATCATGGTGAATTATCTTTAAGAGCCAAAGAATATACTTTATTATCAAAAGCTTTAAGACCATTACCAGATAAACATGCTGGAATTCAAGATATTGAAGAAAAATACCGTAGAAGATATGTTGATTTAATTACTAATCCAGAATCAAAACGTGTTTTTCAAGCAAGAACAAAAATTATTAGAACAATGCAACAAATGCTTGATGCTCGTGGATATATGGAAGTTGAAACACCAATTCTTCATGGAGTTAAAGGTGGAGCTGCTGCTAAACCATTTATTACTCACTATAATGCTTTAGATGTTGATGTTTATTTAAGAATTGCTACAGAGCTTTACTTAAAAAGATTAATTGTTGGTGGATTTGATGGAGTTTATGAAATTGGAAGAATCTTTAGAAATGAAGGAATGAGTACAAGACATAACCCAGAATTTACCATGATTGAATTATATGTAGCTTATGAAGATATGTTTTTCTTAATGGATTTAACTGAAGAAGTATTTAGAAAATGTAATGCTGCAGTTAATGATTCACCAGTGATTGAATATGGTGGACATAAATTAGATTTATCAAAACCATTTAAACGTTTACATATGGTTGATGGAATTAAACAAGTTACAGGAGCTGACTTCTGAAAACCAATGAGTGTTGAAGAAGCATTAGAATTAGCTAAAAAACATAATGTACATGTTGAAAAACATAACTTTACAGTAGGACACATTATTAACTTATTCTATGAAGAATTTGTCGAAGCTACAATCATTGAACCAACATTTGTATATGGTCATCCAAAAGAAATATCACCATTATCTAAATCAAATGCTCAAGATTCAAGATTTACAGATCGTTTTGAATTATTTATAGTTGGAAGAGAATATGCAAATGCCTTTAGTGAATTAAATGATCCAATTGATCAATACGAAAGATTTAACGATCAAATTAAAGAAGCTGCTGCTGGAAATGATGAAGCAACAGAAATGGATATTGACTTTATTGAAGCATTAGAGCATGCAATGCCTCCAACTGCTGGAATAGGAATTGGAATTGATCGTTTAGTAATGTTATTAACAAATAGTGAATCAATTAAAGATGTATTACTATTCCCACAAATGAAACCAAGAGATTAAGATATTTAATAATAAAAGAAGAGCACTTAATGTGCTCTTTTATACTAAGTATTTGTTAACTATATTTGCATTATGATAAATCATTTTATTTTCTGATGTATTATTTGTTGTTAAACGATATTCAAAAGTATAATTTTGATGATCATAATCCATTATATTATTATATTCTGCAACTGATGTAACTGATTTAGGAGCAACTCCAGTTAGTTTAACTAAACCTGTAACATCACCAAATGATTGTTTTATATTATAAATAACTTTTCCTCTATTTGGGTCTTCTGTTTGATTCTTTTTACCAAGTTCTGATGTTGGTCTTTCATCAGGAAAAACTAATGCATTAGCATATCCCTTTCAATATTCTGTGGCTGTTGTTCCTGAAATAATTACTTCTTCTGGTTTAATTTGTAGTGCACCTAAGGCAAAAGTAATTGATTGTGATGAGTTAGCTGATCCATGATGAGATGGTAAATAAACATCAACAGGTTTTTCTTTGATTTTATTTTGAACAGTTAAATCACTCATTATTGGAGTTTTATTAGTTTTAAGGTTTGTTTTTCAATTGTCATGATCTTGCATATCTCCCGGAAGTAAAAATGTTTTATTGTTTACTGCAAATCTTCAAATTGCACTAGTTGAATTTGGATTATCACCACAAGCTTCATCTAAATTTTCTTGACTTGCGTATGCAGAAATGTTTTCAATATCAACGCCCATAAATTGATAGTTTCTGTCAAAGTTAGTATCTACCTTAATATTCTTTCCATTACTTAAAGCATGAATAGTTGTCTCTAATCCAAGACTATCCATTGGAGCAACAACAGTACCAACATCAAAGTTATTAACTATAGCTTTTAACCCACTAAAATGATCTTGGTGTTTATGTGAAATAAGGATAGCATCAATATAATTTACATGAGCAACATTTTTCATGTAATCAACAACTCACTTAGTTCTGTCTGTGCTATCCATTTTTCAATTTCCTGTTTCACTTGCTTTTGAACTATAATGATCTAAACCATCATCACTAACACCTTCATTTACTTGTCCACTCATTCCAACACCCACATCAAAAATTACTGCGTGATCTTGGTTTTGTAAAAAAGTAAAATTAGCATTTCCAACAGATAAAACTCAAAATGAGGTTGTTCTTTCTAAATTAACGTTGTTACGACTTCTATTGCCTTCGCTGCCGCAGTTGTTATTGTTGTTACTTGCATCTCTTGGATTTGTAACATCATTGTTTCATTTGCATGATACTAATAATGAACTAGAAGCCATTGTTAAGCTTAATGATCCTAAAATACTTACAAATTTTTTCATGAAACCCCCAAGTTTTAATTATTTTCTCATAAAAAAATTAAAAGAAATTAAAAATTGTATAACTATAAGATTTTTTTTAATATATAATTTTCTTATCAACTTAATATCGCTAATATCGCAAAAATTTATACATGGTAGCATAATCGGCTAATGAACCGCCTCAAGACCTATGTTGAGACTATAAGTTTTATTAAAAGGGAATGTTTTTGCTTGGTCAAAAATATTTCCTTTTTTCTTATGTTTAAGTTGGAAGGGGAATTATAAATGAAGAAATTATTGTCAATTTTTAGCGCACTTACTTAAACTGTTACATCTTCAATTGTTTTAGTTTCATGTAATAATGATAAAGATACAGGTGGAAATCGAAATGGTGAATCTGGGGAAACGGATCTAATGAATCTGATTTAATTGAAGCAACAGCAAAATATAATACAAATATTAAAGACGTACAGACTTTTATTATTAAAGGTTTAAATATTACAACTAATAAGACATTTACATCAAAAAGTGATGTAAATGCACAATTAAAAACATTAGATTATACTGAATTAGCATCTGAGAAAATTCACTTTTCACCAAACTTAATAATTGGTGGTAGTAAATAAAAAGAAACAACAACAGTAGCAGAAGCAAATATAAAAGCTGCATTATTAACATCAATGTCTGTATATATTACTTCTATTAGAGCTTAATATACACAAGCAACAACAACACCTTCAAAGAATGTAATAACAATTGATTATCTTCAAGTTAAAAATGGAACATGAGATGGTGGAACTTATGGTTTATGAGGTGAAAAACTTTTTATAAATGATTATGTAAGTTAAAAAATATAACATTTTTAGTCTATAATATTTTTATCAACTTAATATAAAAAACTTATAATGGTAGCATAATGGGCTGCTGTACCCCTTCAAGACCGATTTTGAGACTATAAGATAAATGTAGAGGTTTTTGTTAGTAAACAAGACCTCTTTTTTCTTTGACAAATTTTTAAAGTTGATTTTTTTAAAAAATTAGGCGTTAAATATTAGGCGAATAAATGAAAAAATTATTAGCTATATTAGAAGCAGTTGGATTAACTGCAACAACATCAGTTGCTGTAGTTTCATGTAGTGGAGATAAAGCAAACTGAAAATTAAACGATGACAAAAAAGTTACTTTAAATACTGTTAAAGGTGTTAAAACAGATTTGGGGAAAGTTGCAGACTTTAGTTATAAAACAATTCAAAATAAATTTTTTTGAATTAAACTCAGACATTCTTCCAGAAGATAGTTAAGCACCACATTTCTTTGTAAGAATAGATTCAGATACTACAGCAACTGTAACAGGTGCAAATAAACAACTTTTATATGAAACAACATTTGACGAAGGAGTAAAGTTACTTTTACAGTACCTGGTTCAGAAAACTTAGTTGTTCTTTCTACTTTAACATTAGATAAAGAATTAGATGAAGCACAAGCAGCAAATATTACTTGATATACTAACAGTGAAGGAAAAACAATTCCTGATTATGCAACTAGAACTCAAGCATTCTTTGATGCTAATAAAGATGCATTACCAGCAGGAACAACAGCTTCAGATTTATATATAAATGGAAAAAACTTTACAGAAGTTAATGCAACAACAAAAAAATGAGAAAGTACTGTTAATGGATCAAATACATCAAAAATTTTAAAATCAACAGGTGCAAATATTAAATTTACTTTCATAATACCAGCATAATAATAATCGTTATAATATCAAATAAAAAATCAAAAAAATTTGATTTTTTTTTATAACATTTTTATTTTTAAAAAACAATAAGAATAATCGGTTTATCTTATAAAAATAAAATATAATAATATTAACTTAAATTAAAAAGGGGTAAAAAATGAAAAAATTATTAGCTATTGGATTATCTTTAAGTATTGTTGCATCATCAGCAACATTAGCCGTATCTTGTGGTCCGGGAAATACAAAAAATGTTCAACTTTGATTGTTACAAGAATCTGCAAGTGCAACAAGTAAAATTAACTCAGCTTATGCACAATTAGTTAAAGACTATAATAAGCAAGCAAAAGCTGCGGGAAAATTACAAGTTGATTTTAAATGAAAGGCTTCTGGTGCAATTAATAAAACAATGATTACTGACAAAGCAAAATTGCCAGATCTTTATGTAAGTTATCCAGATGCAGTTTCTTATTATAAAGTTGCTTCAACAACAAAAGATTTAGTTAGAGATATGAAAAAAACATATGGATCAAACTATGAAAAAGATATTCAAAATGGGTTTGTTGATCCAGTCTTTTTAACAGAAGGAACAATTGGTGAAGATATAAATGTATTACCATATTTTAAATCATTAGATTTTTCAACAATTAATTTAAATTTATTTAGAGAAGTATATACAATTTTAGTTACAGGTTCTAATGATTATACAGCTGATGAAGGTAAAGCAATGACTGACCAAATTAATGCATATAATGCAATTAGAGCTAAAAGAACATCTAATTCAAATGAGCAAAAAAATTCAGATTTATCAGATATTAAAATATTTGGGAAAATAGATGCTCAAGGAAAAGTCGTTGTAACAAAAGAACAAGTTCAAGATATGCAAGATGCATTTGGTGGAGAATCAGCAATTACAGCTTTAAAAGAAAGATTTGATGGAAAAAAAGGTTCAGAAGTAATTAATGAAATTAAAGCAATAAATGCTAGACATTCTGAAATTTTGCCATTTATTAGAGCTATAAATGCAGGCTTAACTTTTAATGAAGGTGTTGATGCTATTGCTCAAGCTAAAAGTGATAAAAATGGTAAGTATGCAAAAATGACTACTAAAACTACTAATCAACACTATGCAATAGCAATTGATTCATTAACAAATAAATTCTTTATGGATTATGCTTCACAAAGTGGAAAAACAGTAGCTGATACAACAAGTGCTGATAGTGATTTCATATATACAGTAAATCCTAATTTTGATAAAAAAGAAGCAACTGTTACTTTAGATAAAGAATCACAAGCTTATAAAAATACAACTAGCTTTTTACAAGAATTAAAAAACATAGCTTTACAAAATAATAATGCAACAAATACTGATATTGCAGCACAATGAGATGGTGTATTCTTATCAGGTAAAATGGATGCTTCAGCTAAACTATATGTTTCTGAATACTTTAATTCAGGATCAACTTTATATTCATCAGGATCAACTGCAGGTATGTGAGCATATCAAAGTTCAACAAACTTAAATAGATATGATATTCTAGTAACTTCTGCAATAAATGCTGAAGGTAATCAAGGTTACTTCTTGTCACAAGGACCTGGAATCGCAGGATTCAATAGTCAAGGTTCAAATGCAGCTGAAAAAGAAAAAACAGTTACAGATTTCTTAAATTACATCTATAAAGCAAATGTTCAAGCTGCATCTTCAATTCAATCAGGATATTTACCTTCAACTAAAGATGGTATGTCTGTATTTGAAAAATATCATACAGAAAAATTTAATGTTAATACTGGTGAATGAAATGTAGATTTAGATGCTGAAACAAATGCAGATCTAAAAGCAGAAGTTGAAAGATTAGAATCAACTTATAATTTTAAATTTGCACCAATTACAGCGGTTGATTCAAATGATATCATTGTAGGTAAATGATTAACTAATGATATGTTAGTAGATTACTTTGGATTTAATAATCAAGGTGTCATGGATCCAAGAGTAATGAAAAATAATTTAAAATATGTAATAGGTACACTAAATATTTTAGGTGATGGAATTAGAAATTCATTTGATTCTGCACTTAAAACTGGAACAAAAACATTAATGAATTTAAATGATAATCCAGGAACTAATTTTAGTGAATTATTTACAATTGGTAAAGAAAATTATAATGTCTCAAAATGAATTTATGAAAAAAGAAATGATCTAATTAGTGATATTTATGTTAATCCTAAAAACAAAAAATAGTAAAGGCAAATTATGAGTATAAAATTAAAAAATATAACTATAGATTATGGTAATTTTTTAGCCGTTGATAATTTGAATATTAATATAGAAACAGGGAAACTTGTTTCTTTATTGGGTCCATCAGGTTGTGGAAAAACAACAGCGCTAAATTCTATAGCAGGTCTTATCAATACTACAAAAGGACAAATATTGTTTGATGGTATTGATGTAACAAATAAAACAAGTCAAAAAAGAAATATTGGATTAGTTTTCCAAAGTTATGCTTTATATCCACATATGACTGTTTATAAAAACATTGCATATCCTTTATATCATTCAAAAAGTTTTAAAGATGAGTTTAAAAGAGAAAACAAAAAAAATAGATCACTATTAAAAGCAGTTACTCAAACAGCAGGTTATGAGTGCATATATAATGAGCAACAAAACTTTTTAAAAAAATACAAACAATTTATAAAAAAAATATCAACGAAATTAGAAAAACATAAAGAAGAATTTTTACAATTACACAAAGATTCAATAATAAAATATACAACACAAATTTTAGGGCAATATGAAAATTCTGAGATTTTACAAAACCAACTTATTAGTTATCTTTTTGATAAAATAAAAATTAAATTTACAAACATTAAAAATAGTGTTGATAAAGTGTTTTTTGATGAATACAAAAAAATTAAAATGTCTAATTTAGATGTTAGATTTTATGAAACAATTAGCTATTATGCATGAGTTAATGCTAAAAAAATAAAAACAAATAAAGAACACATGGATAGTTTAATTAAAACAAGTAAAAAAAATAAGAAGTTGATTGTTAAAGAGCAAAAAGAAACTGTTCCTGGAGTTATTATTTTTAATAATTCAACTACAAACGAGTATAAACAATATCTAGAAATTAAAACAAAATTAACAGAAGCATTTATTAATAAAAAAATCGAATCTATTAAAAATCAAATTATTTCAGGTTTTGAAGGATTTAAAAATGACTTTTTTGATGAACCGCTTTTTTCAGGTTTAAATGAAAAAGAAATTATTAAAACAAAATCACAAGTAATTAATTTTATGAATACAAGAAATAATAATAATTTATATAGTGATGAAAAAGTTGATTTATTAAGTTTACAAAAAGATATTCAAAAAAATATTTATACTTTTAAAAGAAAAGTTCAAGAATTAGTTTTAGAAACTTCTGAAAAAGTTGAAATTAGAAATCAATTAAATAAAAAACCATATGAGTTATCAGGTGGGCAACAACAAAGGGTTGCAATTGCAAGAGCTATTGTAAAAAAACCTAAAATTTTATTACTTGATGAACCACTTTCAAATTTAGATGCAAAACTTCGTTTAACAACAAGAGAATGAATTAAAAGATTTCAACAACAAGTTGGGATAACGACAATTTTTGTTACTCATGATCAAGAAGAAGCTATGAGTATCTCTGATTCAATTTTCATTATGAATAAAGGTGTTTTACAACAATCAGGAACACCAATTGAAATATATGAAAATCCTATTAACACTTTTGTTGCTAATTTTATTGGTACACCAAACATGAACTTTATTCCAACAATAGTTGAAAAAAGCAAACTATTATTACCAAATGGCAAAACTATTCCATTTAAATATGAAGCTTCAGGTAAAGCAAAAGTTACTTTAGGTATTAGACCAGAACATATTTTTATTACTAAAAAAGAAGGTTCTACAAAACTTGGAACAGGTTCACTAGTACACATCGAAAGACTAGGAAAAAATAATCACTTAAAAATTAAAGTTTCAAAAGATTTAGAAATACAACTTTTAGTTGATCCAAGAGAATGAGATAAAATGGATGCTAATAAAGAAATTGACATGTACTTTAATACAAATCAAATATATGTATTTGATGAAGTTGGAAAAATTATTTCAAACGAAAAATAGAAAGTTTTAAATTTATAATGAAACAAAGAAGTATTAAACAAGAAAAAGATAATTTTAAACCTAAATTTTTTGCTAGTTCATCGAAGCCAAAAAATATGGAATCAAGAAAAAGTGATCTTTGAATTCAATTGATTTGAATAATTCCTGGATTATTTTTCATATTACTGTTTTCATATTATGCAATTTACATTATTTTTGCACAAGGTTTTAATGCTAATGGTGCTTTAGAAGGTTTTATTCTTTCAATAAAGAACTTTCAAAATGTTCTTTATAAATCAAATGAATTTCCAATTGCGTTAAGAAATACATTAATTTATTCAGTTGTAGCAATTCCGATATCACTTTTAATCGCTCTTATAACAGCAAAAGCTTTATCAAATATTTTAAACAGAAGAATTTTTTCTTTCTTACAATCTGCATTCTTCTTACCATATGTAACATCTTCATTAGCTGTTGCTATGGCATTCTCAATGATTTTTTCAAACAATGGAACTTCATTATTAAATCAATTTTTTAGATGAATTGGGACAGGATCAATTGACTGAGCAAAACCAAGTAACGCTATTATCGTTTTAATTATTTATGGTGTTTGAGGAATGTTACCTTTTAAAATTATCTTATTTACTGCAGCATTTATGAAAATTGATAAAAGGTTATATCAAGCTGCTTCAATTGACGGAACACCTCAATGATTACAATTTTGAAAAATATCAATTCCCCAAATTATGCTAGTTATAATTTATACAATAACAACAGGAATTATTGGTGGATTTAAATTTATGCCTTTTGGATTATATCCTTCATATCAATCAGCTGTTGCATCTCAAGCACAAACTGCTGTTTATTATATTTTTAACAAAACAAGCCAATCAGCAGGAGCAGCAGGAGAAGCAGGAGCCGCTTCAATTATCTTGATGTCAATCATTTTAGTGATGACTATATTTAACAGATATTTAACAAAATATTTAAATAAGAAATTTAGGTAGGTATTAAAATGAGAAAAGACATTAATAAATATAAAGAAAGATATGATGGTGATATTCTTAAAAAAGAAGAATTCATTTATGAACATAACGAAAAGGCAATTTATGAAAGAAACTTTTTTAAAAAAGTTTCTAGCAATATGAAATTTAATATAACTTTAAAAATGATAAATATAAAGTTTCAATTAAGAAATAGAATTTATTTAAATCATGTTAAAAAAACAGCTAAAAAAACATTAACTTTATCATCTGATAGTTTACTTAAAAAAGCTGCTTCAAAATTTTTAAATGCAATTGTTTTATTGATTGTAGGAATTATAATATTATGCCCTTTCTATTGAATGATTATTACGTCATTTAAAACATATCCTGAAGTTGCTCCTGGCATTGATCAAACAATATGACCAAAAGTATGATCACTTCAAGCCTATAAAGATACATTGAAAGTTGTAAAAAATATGGCAGATTTAAATGACTTAAATATAAGTAGATTCTTTATTAACTCAGTTGTAGTTGCATTACTTTCAACTTTACTTCAATTATTTGTATCACTACTTGGTGGATTTGCTATTTATAATTGAAAAACACGTTTTAATTCAGTATTTTTAATTATTATCTTTTCAATAATGATGGTTCCAGGTGAAGCATTATTAATGGGAAGATTTGTTCTAATAAGTAGAATGGGGTGGGCAAACACTGGTCTAGCTTTAATTGTGCCATTTATAGGAAACGTGTTTACCATTTATTTAGTAGCAAATGCTTTTAGTGCATTAGGTTCAGATTTAAGAAAAGCATCAAAAATTGATGGTTTATCAAACTTTCAATATTTCTTTAAAATTGCTACACCTGCAATTAGTGCTACATTAGTTACTGCATTTATAACAGGACTTATTACATCATGAAACTCAATCCTTTGACCAATTACAATTATTGATCAAAATGGTACATGAACAACTATACCTATGCTTTTATACAAATTCTTGAACATTACAGGACAAGAAGTTGGTAATAATGCACCTAATGATCCAATTAATGTTAAAATGGCAGCTTGTTTAATTTGTATTTTACCAATGATAGTATTGTTTGTTGTTTTCAATAGACCTATTATTAATGGATTAACAAAAAGAAATTCAGGAGGAAATAAAGGATAATGAAATTTGGTAGAATGGTAGAAAAAAATCTTATTTTATAGCTCTTTACCATTAGTATTATTAATTGGAACAACTGTTGTAAGTTGTGGAACTAAATATGTTGATTCACAATATTATGTTCTTTCAGTTGGTAATGCAAACTTTACTTATCTTCAAATTGTAGATACAGCAACTGTTATTGATGCTGGAGTAGGAAGAAGTGCAGAACAAGGTGATTCACTTAGTGGAACTGAAGATAGCATAATCTACTCAAACGCAGAAACAAGAGCAAACGATTGAAAATGAGAAGACAGAGCTGGTGTTACTGATTGAGAAGTTAACTTTATGAAGTCAATTGGTGTTAAACAAATAGATACTATTTTTATTACTCACCAACATACAGACTATTACAATGCTGTTAATGCATTAGTAAAAGCATTCCCTGTTAAAACTGTGAACGCTCCTTTAATGGGTGCAACTGGTTTAAGAATAGAGTTATCATCTTCTATTACAACAGTAAACACTAAATTTGAAAAGACATATAAAAGTCAAGGATACACATTTACAAACATTACAGCGTAAACTAGTGATGAAGCAATTAAAGAAATAAGTAATCCGTCAACAGATGAAAATGATAGAAGTGTTGTTTTTGAATTTAAAGTAAAATGTCAAACATTTATGCAACCAAATGATATAACAAATCAAATATTTTCAAATGATGACAAATTTATGAAAAAAGTACTTTCTAATAAATTTAACTTTTTATTAGCGGCTCACCATGGTTCAGGTAATTCTATGACTGATGTTTATGAAGCAATGACTGAAAAAGGTTGAGTACCAAAACAAGTTGTTATTTCTGGAATTTCAGATCCTTCAACTTAAACCCTGATGTTGATTTAAGTGAATTTTCAGGAGGGCATCGTTTTCCTGGAACAAATGTTGTTCTGCAATTAATCAATGAATTTAAGCCAAATGGTTTATCTGAAAATTCAATACATGTTACAGGTAGTGGAGATACTTTAGGTTCATATACAAGTCCATATTTAGATTCAGAACATTTTAATCATTCATTTGTTTATAGTTTAACTTCTGAAAATGGTTACAAAGGAGAAATAACTCCAATTAATGACAATATAACTAATTATAAGAATTCAACAACAACTAAAAAAATATATTTAAACAAAATTTTAACTCAATATTTGCGTGTACAGATTATTTATACACAATATTTACAAAAGACTAAAAATTAAAAAAAGCTATAAATTCAGGCTTATTTTTTAGTATGAAAATAAAACTTATACTTTAGCAAATATATTAGATTATTCATCAATAAAATTTACGACAAATAAGTTACTAACTAAACTAATACAATTCTTAAATCAAGAGCTAAATAAAAATAAAATATTTTAACTCTAAAATTAAGTAAAAATATAAATTTAAAACAAATAAAAAATAGTAAGTTAAAACACAAAAAACGGTGCTTGTTCACTATTTTTTTGTACATTCATACGATGATTTATCAAAATTTATAATATCATATAAGTGTTTTTTACAAATCATAAAAATTATTCCATTTTTTTTTACATAATTTGGAATTAATTGTTAATATAATATTGTATACAAAAGAAGGAGGTATTTTATGGAGTTTATGTTCACGCCTGAAGAAATGCAAAGGTTTCAGCTGAAAAAAGAAGCTGGTCAGGCTAAAATAGATAAAAGTAAAGTCAAATTAAATAAAATTCAAGAAAAAAATGAATTAATTATTGAAAAACATTTAGCTAAAGAAAATCTAAGACATACAAAAGAATTAGATAAACTAGAAACTAAAAGGAAAAAGAAACTTTCAACATTATCAACTAAAAATGTTTCAATTGAAATAACTGATGAAATAGTTAAATTTTACGATTCTAAGATCGCTAAAGAAAATGAGTTGTATAAAATTGCTATTAAAAACTTAACTTTAGCAAAACAAGATTTACTAAATGGTATTGAGTCTTCAAATGCAAACAATATTAAAGTTTATTTAGAGTCAATAAATGTAAAAATTAGTAAAGTTAATTGAAAAAGAAATTGAAAAAAATTAAAAGAAAAAGAGTTAACAAAAGATAAAAAAGAAGCAACTTATAAATTATATGAAGAGAGTGATAAAAAATATAAACCACTTCAAATTAAAGTTGATGAAATGATTGAAAATTTTAAACTGCAATGAAGCACTTTTAAATTGAAAACTGAAGTTAAAATTAATAAAACTTCTCAATATACATGAAAGGATTGAATAAATGTAAAAATTTGAACAATCCCTGCATGATTAGCATTTACATTTTTAGCAATAATAATCACAGCCATATTAACTAAATCAGTTGAATCAAACATGATTTACGCACCTGCTATATTATTAATTATTGCAGTTTTTGCTGGATCAATTTTTAGCAAAATACCAGTATGAAAAAAATATTTTGGTGGAGCAGTTATGGGTTCAATGTTTATTGCAGCATTCCTTGTTTACTTTAATGTTTTAGGGCCTGAAGCAAATGCAGCAGGACAAGAAGTTTATGCTTCAATTAAGGCTTGATTTAAAAACCAAGACTTCCTAAGTTTATATATTTCAGTATTACTTGTAGGAGCGGTTTTATTAATGCCTAGAAAATTAATTATTAAAGCAACTGGTGGATTCTTAGTTATTATTGTTGCTGGATCATTATTAGGATTATTATTAGCTATGATGAGTACTTTAGTAACAGGAATGAGTATGCAAAATTTAATTTTAAATTATACTTTACCAATTTTAGCAGATGGAAATGGTGGAGGTATCCAACCAATTGGAAAAATTGCTGAAGCTAACGGTTATGATTCAGGAGTTTGAATGTCTAGAGCATTAGCTATTTCAACTTTAGCGTCTATATTATCAGTTATTGCTGCTGCTATTGTAAGTGGTATTGGAAAATCAAAACCTTCTCTTTCAGGAAATGGAAAATTAATGTTAACTGATATTCATACAGTTTATAGAACAGCTAAAGTAAACGATAGAAATATTGCTGCAGCTTTCTTATTAATTTTAGTTATTTACATTGCATCAGATATTTTAGCAAAAGCTGTATTTACTGAAGCTAGAGTAGGAATTTTAATTCCAAACTTTGCATGAATGATTATTTTATGTTTATTAGCTAACTTATTAGACGTAGTTCCATTGGAAATGAGATTGGGAGCAGAAAAAATTAATAAATTTATATCAAAACAAACAACATGATTATTAATGGTAGGGGTAGGTATTTTATTCATTGACTTAAAAGAATTTATATCAGCATTAAACCCAACTTCAATCTTAGTTTGTGTACTATTTGTATTAGGAGCAGTTGTTGGTCCAATGCTATTAGCAAAAGTATTAAAATTTAATTGTGTAGAAGCTGCTGTTTCAGCTGGATTGTGCATGACAGCTCAAGGTGGTAGTGGAGCTATTGCTGTTTTAGGAACATCAGAAAGAATGAATTTAATGCCATTTGGACAAATTACTTGTAGAATTGCTGGTAGTTTAATCTTAGTGTTTGCTGCCATTGCATTCTCAAAATGACCTGGACCAAACCCAGTAGCAGCATTAGTATAAAATGAAAAGAAATAAGGAGAATATATGGAAAAAATTATAGTCGGAAGTGTTGAATCCGGGGATTTAATGATAACAATTGATAAAAATTCAACAGAGGAAAATAAAATAATTGTTAATTCTAAATTTTTAAACCAATTTGGTGATGAAATTAAGGGAATAGTAAACGAAGTTTTAATTGAAAATAACGCAAAAGGGTGCATTTTAAATATTAATGATCAAGGAGCAATACCTGCAGTCATAAGAGCAAGAACAAAAACAGCATTAGAAAGATTTAAAAAATAATTATGTCAAATACAAAAGTAAATAAATCTAGAAAACACATGTTGTTTGTTCCAGCTGACAAACCCGCAATGTACCGCGATGTTATATTTTACAAACCAGACACAGTAATGTTTGATCTAGAAGATGCTGTATCATATTCAGAAAAAGATGCAGCTCGAAACTTACTTGTTGAAATATTACAAGATATTGATTATTCTAAAAATAAAATTGAAACTTGTGTAAGAATTAATGCTATTGATACAGAATTTTTTGAAAAAGACGTTGAAGCATGTGTAAAAGCAAACGTTGATCTAATTAGAATACCAAAAGCAGAAACAAAAGAAGACGTTTTAAAAACAATTGAAACTTTAAAAAAATATGAAACAGAAAATAAATTACCTTACGAAATCAAGATATTTTTAGCATTTGAAAGTGCTAAAGGTATATTGAATGCTTATGAAATTTCAGCATGTAGTGAAAGAATTGTTGGAATTGCATTAGGAGGAGTAGATTATTTATTAGATTTAAAAGCAAGTAAGCTCCCAAATAGAGAAGAACTTATGTATGCAAGACAACACTTAGTACATGTTGGTAGAACATTAAAATTAGATGTTTTTGACGTTATCTATCCAAAAACTACAGATGCAGAAGGCTTTACTAAAGAATTTAAATTTATTAAAGCTCTAGGATTTAGTGGTAAATCAGTAGTTCACCCTAACCAAATTGGTTTAATAAATGAAATTGTAAAACCAACACAACAAGAATTAGAATTTGCTATTGAAATGCAAAAAGCTTTTGATGAGTCAATTAAAAATGGTAAAGGTGTATTCTTATTTAAAGGACAAATGGTTGATAAGCCAGTTGTAGAGAAACAACTTGAAATTATCGAATTAGCTAGAGAGATGGGGATGTTATAAAATGAGCAGACCAGAAATGACAAAAGAATATTTAGAAAGTATTAAAGGAAGTATTCCATATGAAATGAAGCCTTTTGATGTTAAAAATCCTAATACTTCTAATTTTTCTACAAATAAAACAACACTTCCTAACAAAGGAATAATAAGAGACAAAAGAGTTTCATTAAAAGAAGCAATTATTCAATCTGGACTAAAAAATGGAATGACAATTTCTTTCCATCATCACTTTAGAAGTGGAGATAAAACCATTAAAACTGTTATGGAAATAGTTAAAGAATTAGGAATTAAAGATTTAACTATAGCAAGTAGTAGTTTAACAGATGCACATAACTTTTTAACAAATTTTATTAATGATGGGTATGTTAAAGCATTACAAACTTCAGGATGTAGAGATACTTTAGGAAAATTTGTTTCTGAAGGACATTGTAAAACTCCGATGATCATCAGAAGCCACGGTGGTAGGGGAAGAGCTATAGAATCAGGTGACTTAAAAATTGATGTTGCATTTATTGCAGCCAGTTCAAGTGACATGATGGGTAACTCAAATGGTAAAATCGGAAAATCAAGATGTGGAAGTTTAGGATATGGAATTGTTGATGCTGAAAATGCTAATAAAACAGTTATTATTACTGACAACTTAGTTGATTATCCAAACAAAGTAATTTCAATTTCTCAAACACACGTTGATTTTGTTGTTGAAGTTGAAGAAATTGGAGATGCTAAAGGAATAATGACTAATGAAATTCGTCTTTCATCTAACCCAAAAGAAGAAATTATCGCTAAAAATGTAACAAATGTTATTACAAATACAGAATTGTTTAAAGATAAATTTTCAATACAAATGGGCACTGGTGGAGCATCACTCTCAGTAGTTAAATTACTTAAAAAAGAAATGATTGATAAAAACATAAAAGCAAGTTTTTGTTTAGGTGGAATTACAGGACACCAAGTTTCATTATTAAATGAAGGTCTTGTAGAAGCATTATATGATACTCAATCATTTGATATGATTGCTGGAGAATCAATTGCAACAAACCCAAATCACATTGAAATTTCAGCATCAATGTATGCAAACCCTCATAATAAATCTCCATTTGTTAATAAATTAGACTATGTAATTTTAAGTGCGCTTGAAGTAGACACAAACTTTAATGTTAACGTAATTACAGGAAGCGATGGAGTTATTAGAGGAGCAGCTGGAGGACACCCTGATACTGCTGAAGGAGCAAAAATATCTATTATTTGTTTACCATTAATTAGAGGAAGATTAAGTTGTGTTGTTGAAAAAGTAAACACAATCATTACACCAGGTCATACAGTTGATGTTATTGTTACTGATTTAGGTATAGCTGTAAACCCTTTAAGAAAAGATATTCAAGATCAGTTAAAAGCTGCAGGTATTAAAACAATTACATTAGAAGAAATGCAAAAATTTGCAGAAGATATTATTGGTAAAGCAAAACCTATTGAATGGGATTATTCAAAACCAGTAGCTCTAATTGAAGACAGAGATGGTACAATATTAGATATAGTATACAAGGTAAAAAAATAGAATGAATTTACAAGAAATATTAGATGCCAGAGAAAAGAGAACGCTGTTTCTAAACAATAAACTGGATGGTAACACTTTAGTAATTACCTTTTCTTTAAATATCCCAGGGCTAAACAAATTAGGAAATGACAAAAGAATTTTTATTGAAAAGTATTTTTATGAATATTTAAAATACGTTAATAAGAGATCAAATCAAGTTAGTTATGATTTACTAACTGATGCAAATGGTTATATTTACTATCTATATTTAGACATTAAAAATATTAATCCGATTGACTTGAAAAAAGATGCTTTAAAATTTGAAGAATCTGTTGGCGATGCTGGAAAAATTATTGACATCGATATTTATCTTGCTTTAACAAAAAAAATATCAAGACAAGATATAGCTAAATTAGCTAGAAAATGTTTCTTGTGTGATAATTTTGCAAAAGAATGTGCGTTTTTACAAAAACATAGTGAAGCAGACTTATTAAGTTTTGTTAATAAAACAATAAATTTAAAAACACCATTTATTTTATCTGAAGAATTTATTTTTGCAGATATTCTAAAAAGAATTAGTGATGGAGAGTTATCTGAAGGAGATAGACTTAAAGAAGAAGAATTATCAGAAAGATATAATGTATCTAGAACTAAGATTCGTGAAGTTATTAAAAAGTTAAAAGAAGACGATTTAGTTACTTTAAAAAAGCACATTGGCGCAAAAATTAAAGTGCTTAATAATACAGAAATAAAAGAAATATTAGAATTAAGAATTTTATTAAAAAGAATAATTTTCAAAAACGTATTTAATAATTATTTAAAACAAAATTACTTTATGATTGATGATGTAAAAAACAGAATTTTAAAAATTAAAGAAAATGATTATGAATTAAAAGCTATTTGAAATATAGAGATTCATACTTTTCTATTTTCTTTATCAACAAAATATTATACAAAAAGTTACTATAACAAATTAGAAACTACATTTGCTTGTATAAATAGAAAAATAAAGGAAAAAATTTTAAAAGGAGAATTTGATCTGTTGAAAAATTTTTTAATTATGTGTGATTCTATTATTAAAAGAGATGAAAAAACATTTTTTAGCAATATTGAAGATTATTTTAATAAAATAGAAAGTTTAATTTTGAGTTTTAAAAATGAGTAATATAGTTTTTGAAAAAGTTAATTTAGAAAATCAAAATATAGAAAATAAAGTAAAAATATTTTTGAACAAATTTGATTTAAAGTATTCAAATATAGATTGCACAATCATTGCTTGAGAAGCAAACGAAATTATTGGCGTTTGTAGTAAAAATAAAAATATTATTAAAAATATTGCTGTAGATGATTCACAAAAAGGATTAGGACTCTTTAATCAATTACTATCTGAAATTAAAAAACAGATAATTATAGAAAATTATAATAACACTTTTGTAATAACAAAAAAATGTAATAAAAAGTTTTTTGAAGATATTAATTTTAAAAAAATATATGAAAATGACAAAATAGCGTTTTTAGCTGAAAATATAGATGAATATAATAATTACAAAAAATTTGTTAATAATAGTAAATTTTGCAAAAAAACCGGAGTTATATTATTAAATGCAAACCCATTAACTAAAGGGCATCAATTCTTAATTGAAGAATCAAGAAAAGAAAATGATTTAACAGTACTTATTCCAGTTATAGATGATTCATCATTTTTTACTACAAAAGAACGTTTAGAAATATTATCAGCAAATTATCAAAATAGTAAAGATATTAAGATCTTTGAAGGAACACAGTTTTTAATTTCTAAAAAATTATTTCCTAGCTATTTTATAAAATCTGATGAAGATGTAATAACTGAAGAAAGCGAAATGAATGCTTGATTATTTAAAGACATATTTTCTGAACAAGTAAAAAGTGGTAATACAATAACTAGATATTTAGGTAGTGAACCATTTTCAAAAACAACTAACAAATATAATGAATTTATTCAGCATTTATATGAAAAAGATGCATTAAAAATCAAAGTTAAAATTGTTGAAAGATATACTAATAAAAATAATGATATTATTAGTGCTTCAAAAGTAAGAAAATTAATTTATGATGAGCAAATTGATAAATTAAAAGATTTTGTTTCTGATGAAACATTTAAATTAATTACAAAAGATGAAATTATTGAAAGAGCACAAGCTAAACCTGAATTAATTTTTAAGAATAATTAATTAGTTTTAAAAACATTACTAAAACAAACAAGTCAGCTGCACCACCAGGTGACACACGCTCTTTTATAAAATGGTTATTGATTTCTTCAATTTCCTTAAAAGACAATTCATTCTTTTCAATTTTGATAGCTAAAGAATTTAGATCAGCTTTAATATTATTATAAGATTGAATCCCAATTTTAAGTATCATAGTTGTATCATCAATATTGACAGTAAGAAAAATTAATAAAAGAAAATATTTTAAATTTTCTTCCAAATTTAAATGTTGAATTGATTGATAATAATTTAATGCTTTAAAAACAACAGGATAGCCAGAAATGGCTATTTGTGTTGGATGTGCTAAATTGTACTCTTTGCACAAATCCATAGATTTTGATTTAATTGGAATTGATTTTAAAGGTTTACAAAAATTAATTATATTTTTTTGTAGAGTACCAGCATTAATTTGTGTGTATAAAAAACAATAAAAGAAAATTGAACTATGAAAAATTAGACCTTTATGGGTGTTGACACCATTAGTCTCTTCAAACATCTTATTTTCAAAATTAAAGCCAATTTGTTTTAAATCATAAAAATCTTTAATTTGATTAAAATCCTTATAAATAGTTTTTAAAAAAGGCTTAAAAATTTTTAAAGAATTTTGAAAAGTTTTATAATCCATGTCAAAATGACAGCCTGAATTTTGTTTTGAAACTAATCCTAAAGAAGGATAAAAACTAAATTCAATTTCAATAGCTTTTAAAAAATCGTTAATAACTTTATTCATATTTTCATTGTACATTAGAAAGGTATAAAAATGACAACAACAAAAAAGCATTTAGAAGAATTAAAAAAAGAAAAATTATCAGCCATAATCAGAACAGATGATTATGATCATGCATATAAAATTATCAAAGCATGTAACGAAGCAGCCATCAAGTTTATTGAAATAACATTAACAGTTCCTAATGCTTACAAATTAATTGAACAAACATCAAAAGACTTTCCTAATTTATCAATTGGAGCAGGAACAGTTTTAACTATTGAACAAGCGCAAAAATCATTAGAAGCTGGAGCTAAATATTTTGTTTCTCCTGTTTGTTTACCTGAATTGGTTAAATGATCAAAAGAAAAAGGTATTTTATGCATGGCTGGTGCAATTACACCAACAGAAATGTTTACATTATGAGAAGCAGGAGCAGAATTAATTAAATTTTTCCCCGCAAATTCAATGCCAAAAGATTATATTAAATTAGTTAAAAACCCACACACAGAATTCCAATTTATTGCAACAGGTGGAATTAACTATAATAACTGTTTAGATTATATTGAAGCAGGATGTATTGCTGTTGGAGTAAGCGCTGATTTAGGATCTGCACCTATTACAAAAACTTATGAAGAAATTTTAGAAGTTGCTAAAAAATATAAAGCTAAATTAAAATAAACATAAGACAAAACAAAAATACTTTAAATTTATTTAATATAAATCTAAAGAATAAAAATAAATTATCAAATACCTTATTAAAGGTATTTTTTATTTTTCAAATATTTTATTTATGTATTATAATTTTTTAATATTTGTATATAATTGATGTATGTAATTAACAGTATTTGTATAAGCCAATATAATGGATTGGTGTTTCTACGACTAAACCTATTTAGTCTCTATAAGTTACTGTTGAAAACTTATTTGGATTTTCATATCCCAATTCTGTTAATTACACCAAGATAAATGATCAAGGAGTTTATTTATAATGGAATTTAAGCATAATTTAAAGTTGTTAATTTCAAAAGAAGAAATTGCTAAAAAAAATTGCTGAATACGGTGCTATTTATAATAAGAAGTATGAAGGTAAAACACTTTCATTAGTTACTATTATGAATGGCTCTGTGTTCTTTTTCGCTGATTTTGCAAGAACACTAGAAATGGCAATTAAAATGGATACTTTAACTGTATCTAGTTACTCAGGCACACAATCAACAAAAGAGCTAACATTTCATAAGAAGATTACAAAACCAATTATTTAAGATCAACATGTTCTAATTGTTGAAGATATTATTGATAGTAGTTTAACTTTAGAAAAGGTTTATGAGTATTTATTATCTTTAAAACCTAAAAGTTTAGAAATCTTAACATTAACTTAGAAAAAAACAAATCACCCAAATTATAAATATGAGTAACTACTTTATTTGAATTACCTGATATTTATGTTTTAGGTTATGGTTTTGAAATTGACGACCTTTATAGACAACTTTCTGACATTTATCCTTTAGAAGGATAGGAAATTTCTTAAAATGAGAGAAACAAAAAAAGAAAATTTTAAAGTTAAAGATAAAAGATTTAACGCAAATAAATCGACAAATGCAATTGCTAAGTTTTTCAACTTTAGTGATTTAAACACAACATTTAAAAAAGAAATTATTGGTGGAATAAGTACATTCTTATCAATGATGTATATTCTATCAGTTGAACCAGCAATTCTTGGAAGTGCTCCAAGTATCACAGGAAATGGGACTATGGATAGCCAAGGTGTATTTTTAGCAACTGCTTTAGTTACTGCATTAGCAACAATTGTAATGGGGATGAGTGCAAATGTTCCAATTGGGTTAGCTCCAAGTATGGGATTAAATGCCTTATTTGCTTTTAACATTGCTCAAGCAGGAAAAATTGGATATGAAGGAGCATTAATTGCTGCAATGATTTCATCAATTATCTTATGCATTATTTCAATTACAAAACTAAGAGCAATTATGATTAATGCATTACCACATTCATTACACTTAATTATTGGAGTAGCAATTGGATTCTTTATTGCTTATGTTGGTATTTCAAACATGGGATTTGTTGAAAAAACTACTTCAGGATTACCAGTTGCAAACTTATCAAATTTTAAATTAAACTATCCAGCAATGATTGTTGGAACAATTGTATTATTTGGATCAATTATTTTATTTTTCAAAAAATTCTTTGCACCAGTTGCAGTGATGATGCTTGGAGGATTAATCTTTACAGTTATTCTAGCTAACACTGTTGATGCTGCTGCTATTAAAGAATCATTTGGAAACGCAAAATGAGTAAGTGGGTCATGAAACTTTGATAGTTTATTCAGTGGATTTGCTGCAAACATTAAAAACTTATTCTCACAAATTGGTCATTCAGAAATATGAAACAAACCAACTATGTATATTTTTATCTTTGTTTTAGTTGTTTTAAACTTCTTTGATGCAACTGGAACTTTAACATCAATTAACATTGAATTAAACAAAGCAATCGGACAAGAAAGAGAAATTCCACAAAGAGCATTAGTTATTGATGCAGGAGCAACAATTGTTGGTTCAGGATTAGGAGTTTCTCATATGGCTTGTTATTCAGAAAGCTGTGTGGGGATTTCACAAGGAGCAAGAACAGGATTTGCAAGTATTATTACTGGATTATTATTTTTAGTAAGTATTCCACTATTTCGAATCTTTAAAATGATGCCTAACTGTATTACTGGTGCAGTTACTGCATTTATTGGTACAATCATGGTTACTTCAATTACAGAAATTGAATGAAAAAAACCTGAAATTGGAATTACAGGATTCTTCAGTATTCTATTCATGGTTATTACTTATAACATTGCTAATGGAATTGCAGTTGGAATTATTTCATATACTGTAGCTTCTATTGGGATTGGAAAAACAAAAGAGATTAAACCTGTTATTTGAGGTTTAGATGCAATATTTATTATGTATTTCATTGCAAGCGCATTTATTCAGTAAAAAACAAAAAAATCTGCAAAAGCAGATTTTTTATTTTGTTTAATAAATGTTTTTAGCTACAGGATATACTGTATGACAAATAGCTGGAATTGTTACTAAATAGATAGCTCAGTCAAAAACTGAGTTTACACCATTTACACTCATTGAAAAAATTCAAACTTTTTGATTTTTTTCAACAGCACCAGCTGAATAGAATAATACACCAGCAAATGTTTTAGATCAAAAACCTAAAAAGGCATAAATTGAAATTACAACAATTCAAATCCCCATAATACTAAATCATTTTCTAACTACTTTAGTATCATATTCTTTACCATAATTTTCACACTTGCAAATATGTGAATTTTTTCATTTCAATTTGTTTTTAACTGTAACTGGTAAAAATATACTACAAACTGAAACTAATAAAAGTGGTATTCAATAATCAAATATATATGCTAGTGGAATTCCAGAATCTGCATTGGTTGGTAAAAATAATGCGATTACTCCACCAATGATCCCAACAATTAATGTTCTAAGTCAATCTGTATAAACAGCTAGAACAAAAATGGGAATAAGTTTAATGTTAAAAGATAAATAAAACTGTGTAAATGAGTATGCTGTTAATAAGTTTAAAATTAAATATAATGCTAACATTAAACCCATTATGACAATGTCTTTAGTTCTTATTCTCTTAACTCGCAAATAAAAATATCTTTTCATGTAAAAGAACCTCCTACATAAAAAGACAGAATACAAAATATTTTAGGACTTCCTACGCTAGTGTTAACTAGATCAGGTTCTAAGAGTATTTCTCAAGCTTTCGCTACCTCTGCCTTCTTACAACTATAATATTAACATTTTTATAAGCTAATAAGTAACACAAGAACATTTATTTGATATTCTTTTTGATATTATCTAAATATAAAGAGTAGAATATTTAATTTTTTAAAATAAATACTTAATAACATAATGAGTAGAGGTTAAAAGTATTATTGAAAATGAGATTATATATGAATTTAAAATTTAGTTATATTCGAATAATTCACTTAAGATTAAAACAATTGGTGATTTACAAGAATTAAAAATTAATCTTGAATAATTAAATATATCTAGACGTAGAAATATGAAAACAGAACTAACTAATGCTTTTAAAATTTTGCAACAAACAATTTATACAAAAGAATTTAAGAAAACTAAAAAATTATCTAAAGATGAAATTATTCAAGATTTAAGAGTTGAAATTGCTGAGTTGAGAGCTGAGAATATAGAACTAAGAATCTTAGTTAAACAATTAATAATTAAAGTTGAAGAATTAACAATTAGAGTTTAAGAGTTAACTGCTAAAAATTTACAATTACGTGATAAAATTGTTGAATTGGAAAATAAATAATATTCACTAATTAAAATGATTTTTATGTTATGCTATAATATAAAAAATAAATTAAAAATATTATGTTAAAACATTAATTTTTTAAATTTAGAACTAATAGAAAGAGATATCATATATGCCTAAAAAATTTTATGTAACAACTCCAATTTATTATCCAAGTGGAAATTTACATATTGGTCATGCTTATACAACAACACTTGCAGATATTTTAAAAAGATATAAAGATATGCAAGGATATGAAACATACTTTTCAACAGGAAGTGATGAACATGGTCAAAAAATAGAACAAAAAGCTAAAGAAGCAGGATTATCTCCGATGGATTATCTTGCAGATAAAGTTGAAAGTTTTAAAGAGCTTTGAAAACATTTAAAAATTGATTATACAAAGTTTATTAGAACAACAGATAAATACCATGAAGAAACAGTTCAAAAAATATTTTCTATCTTATTAGAAAAAGGTTTCATCTATCAAGGTAATTATGAAGGTTTATATTGCGTAAGCTGTGAAGAATTTTTAAATGCTGATCAAATTGATGAAAATAATATGTGCAAAATATCTAATACTAAATTAGAGCTAGTTAAAGAAGAAACTTATTTTTTAAAAACATCATTGTTTCAGGAATTTATGGAAAAAGATGTATTGGGTAGTGAATTTTTAATCCCAGCATACCGAAGAAATGAAATGCTAAATTCATTTGTTAAACCTGAATTAAAAGATTTATCAGTTACAAGAACTTCATTCTCTTGAGGTATTCCAATTAAAGAAAATCCTAAACATGTTGTTTATGTTTGATTGGATGCATTAACAAACTATATTACCGCTTTAGGTTATTTACAAGATGATCATACAAATTTTGATAAGTTCTGAGCAGATGAAGAAGTTGAAATTTTACAATTAGCAGGTAAAGAAATTATTAGATTTCATTCAATTTATTGACCCATTATTTTAAAGGCATTAGATTTAAGACAACCAACTCATTTATTAGGGCATGGTTGAATTTTAAGTAAAGATACAAAGATGAGTAAGTCATTGGGTAATGTTGTTGATCCAATTGATATTATTAATCAACATGGAGCTGATGCTTTAAGATTTTACATTGGTTATGAATTGCCTACAGAAAAAGATGGTAACTTTACTGATGAATTATTTATTGAATCATTTAATGCACACTTAGCAAATAATATAGGTAATTTAATTTCAAGAACAAATCAAATGATCACAAAGTATTTTGAAGGTTATGTTAACCTTGAAGATGTTGAATATGATCAAGAATTAATTAAACAAGGTCAAGAAACAATTAAAGCATATACTGCTAATATGGATGAATACAAAATTAGTGATGCAATTAGAAATGTATTAGATTTAGGAAATGCATGTAATAAATACATCGAAGAAAAAGCACCATGAAATTTAGCTAAAGAAGAAAACTTTGAAGAGTTAAAAAATGTGATTGCAACACTGCAAAGAACAATTAGTATTATTGTGTTTTTAATGAAACCAATTCTTGTTGAAAACTATGATAATATGATCGAACAAATTGGATTAAAGAATCAAAAGTTAACTTTTGAAAAATTGTTAAATTGAAAAGAAATTTCTTTTGAAAAATTGGGTGATAAAAAAATTATATTTAAAAGAGTTAATTAATGACCAAAAAAGGTCATTTTATTTTGTTTATTAGGTATTAAAAGTGCACTATTGTATTTTTTATTATCTTAATAAGAGTATAATCTTATTAGGAATATTTTTATTTTTTATGTTATTTTTGAAAAATCTTCCAAATTTAAAAAGGAACCACCCTTTAAAATTAAGAGTAAAATCTTAAATCAAAACTATTCAAAGGAGTTATTATTATGAAAGTTATAGTTTTAGGAACTAATCATGCAGGTACAACTGCTGTTAGAACATTAAAAAGATTAAACCCACAAATAGAAGTTACAACATACGACAGAAACGATGTTATTTCTTTCTTAGGATGTGGAATTGCATTATGAGTTAAAGGTGAAGTTAAAGATCCAAACGGATTATTTTATGCAACACCTGAAATTTTAAAATCAGAAGGAATCAATGTAAAAATGAAACACGAATGAGTTTCAATTGATGGCAAGAAAAAAACTGTTTCAATTAAAAATTTAGAAACAGGTGAAGTATTTGACGACAACTACGATAAATTAATTGTAGCTACAGGTACATGACCTTTATTACCTCCAATCCCAGGATTAGATTTAAAAGGTGTACAAATTTGTAAAAACTATGACCACGCTAAAAAAATTCAACAAGCTAACTTAGATGATTCAATCAAAAAAGTTACTGTTGTAGGAGCTGGTTATATTGGAGTTGAATTAGTTGATGCATTTGTTGCTCATGGTAAAGAAGTTACTTTAGTTGACTTCGCTGACAGAATTATGCCAGTTTACTATGATCCAGAATTTACAAAACATGTTGAAGACAGAATGACAAAAGCTGGTGTTAAATTAGCTTTAGGACAAGGTGTTAAAGAATTCAAGGGTACAGATGGAAAAGTTACACATGTTGTTACTGATAAACAAGAAATTGCAACAGATTATGTAATCTTCTCAGTTGGAGTAGTTGCACAAACTAAGCAATTAGAAGGTGTTGTTGATCTAAATGATAGAAAAGCAATTTTAACTAATGAATACTGTCAATCATCAAATAAAGATATTTATGCAATTGGAGACTGTTCAACAGTATTTAACAAAGCATTAAATATGGAAATGCCAATTCAATTAGCAACAACAGCAGTTAGAACAGGTATCTTAGCAGCTGTAAACATTTTTAATGGAAACAAATTACCATCACCAGGATTCACTGGAGCAAACGGTATTGAAGTATTTGGATTTAAGATGGCTTCAGCTGGTGTAAGTGAAACTAGTGCTAAAAAAATGGGATTAGATTATGAAGCAATCTTATTATCAGATTCAGATCGTCCAGAATTTATGTCAACATACAAAGAAGCATGAATTAAATTAGTATGAGACAAAAAAACAAGAAAAATTATTGGAGCTCAAGTAGCTAGTGAAAACAACCATACAGAAATTATGTACATGCTTTCATTAGGAATTCAAAAAGAATTAACTATTGATGAATTACCATTAGTTGATATCTTCTTCTTACCTCACTTCAATAAACCATACAACTTTGTTACATTAGCAGGGTTAGAAGTATTAGGATTAAACTACTTTAAAAATAAGCATGATTAATTTAAAAATTTCAAAATCAAACGATCCATCATACAATTTAGCAGTTGAAGAATATTTAACGTACCATTATAAAACTAATGATCCTATTTTGTATATTTGACAAAACAGTAACACTATTGTTGTTGGGAGAAATCAAAACACATATGCTGAAATAAATATTGCAGAAGCAATGAAAGACGAAGTAAAGATTATAAGAAGAAATACAGGTGGAGGGACAGTTTTCCATGATATGGGAAATGTTTGTTATTCACTTATTGTTAATAACGACAAAGACTCTCAAACTAGCTTTGAAATTGCTTTACAACCAATCATTAAATATTTAAGAAGTGAAGGGTTGAATGCAAATTTCTCAGGAAGAAATGATATTGAAATTGATGGTTATAAAATTTCAGGAAATGCACAATTAAAAACAAATAATAAAATTCTTCAACATGGAACATTGTTGTTTGATGTTGAATTACCAAGAATTTTAAAATACTTAAATGTTGATCCCGAAAAAATTAAACATCAAAAAGTTAAATCTAAACCTGCAAGAGTTGCAAATATAAAAGCACTTTTAAATGGAATAGATAAACAAATTGAACTAAATGATTTTATTAATAATGTTATCAACAGTTATACAGCAAATCAAGAAACTAAATGAATTGAATTTACTGATGAAGAAAAAGCTGAAATTCAAAAATGTTTTGAAGAAAAATACCAATCACGTGAGTGAACATTTGCTAAAAATGAAAACTTTGAAATCATTAACAAAAAATATTTAGAATCAAAAGGTTTAATTGAAATTAAAATCAATGTTGATAAAGGAAAAATTAAAAATATTAAAATTTATGGGGATTTCTTAGGATACATTGGAACAGAGGCATTAGAGTTTGCGTTAATTAATGTTGACTATGACTACAATGCAGTTAAAAATGTTTTAGATAAGTTTGCACTAAAAGAAATATTTGGTGATAACTTCCAAGCAGAAGATATATTAAATTTAATATTTAATTAAAGAAAGGGAATTATATGAAATATATAGGAAAATTTGATCCTCAAAAAGATGAAATAGTTCGTGTAATGGATAAAGACGGTAAAATCGTTAATCCTAAATTAGCTCCAACAATCTCAGATGAAGAAGTAATTAAAGCGTACTCAATTATGAATCTTTCAAGAAGACAAGATGATTACCAAAACAAAATGCAAAGACAAGGAAGATTATTATCTTTCTTAAGTTCAACAGGACAAGAAGCTTGTGAAGTTGCATATACAATGGTAATTGATCCGAAAAAAGACTTCTTTGTTTCAGGATACAGAAATAATGCAGCTTGATTAACAATGGGTCAATCAATTAGAAACATTATGTTATATTGAGCAGGAAATGAAGCTGGAGCAAAAGCACCAGATGGTGTTAATTCATTACCACCAAACATTATTATTGGTTCACAATACTCTCAAGCAACAGGAATTGCCTTTTCAGAAAAATACCAAGGTAAAAAAGGTGTTGCTGTTACTACTACTGGAGATGGTGGAATGAGTGAAGGTGAAACTTATGAAGCAATGAACTTTGCTAAGTTACATGAAGTACCAGTTGTGTTTATTTGTGAAAACAATAAATGAGCTATTTCAACTCCAACAGTACAACAAACTAAATCTTTAAATATTGCAATTAAAGCAATTGCTACTGGAATTCCTTCAATTAAAGTTGATGGAAATGACTTTTTAGCAAGCTACGCTGTTGCAAAAGAAGCAGTTGAATTTGCAAGAAGTGGAAATGGTCCAGTATTAATTGAATTTGATACATACAGACTTGGAGCCCACTCATCATCAGATGCACCAGACGTATATCGTCCAAAAAGTGAATTTGAAGATAGAGTTCCTTATGAACCATTAGTAAGATTAAAAGCTTACATGATCGCAAAAGGAATTTGAAGTGAAGAAAAACAAACAGCTTTAAATGAAGAACAAGATAAACATATTGCTAGTGAATTTGCTTGAGTAGAACAAAACAAAAACTACCCAATCGAAGATATTTTCAACTACCAATATGCAGAATTAACAGAAGATTTAAAAGATCAATTAGCAGAAGCAAAAGAATTCTTTGCTAAATACCCAGAAACAAAAGACGGAGGACACCACTAATGGCAGTTATTAATAATATTAAAGCAGTTACTGAAGCACTTGATGTTGCAATGGGGCTCGATAAAAACGTTATTGTTTTTGGTGAAGACGTTGGACTAGAAGGTGGAGTTTTCAGAGCTACTCAAGGATTACAACAAAAATATGGAATTGAAAGAAGTTTTAACGCTCCAATTTCAGAAGCAATGTTTGCTGGTGTTGGTTTAGGAATGGCAATGAATGGAATGAAACCAGTTGTTGAATTACAATTCCAAGGATTAGGATTACCAGCATTACAAAACGTTATTGCAAACATTTCACGTATGAGAAACAGAAGTCGTGGTAAATGAACTGCACCAATGGTAATTAGAATGCCTATGGGTGGGGGAATTAGAGCCTTAGAGCACCACTCAGAAGCTTTAGAAGCTATCTTTGCACATATTCCAGGGATTAAAACAGTTATGCCATCAACACCTTATGATACAAAAGGTTTAATCTTGGCAGCTATTGAGTCACCAGATCCAATTATTGTTTTAGAACCAACAAAATTATACCGTGCATTTAAACAAGAAGTACCAGATGGATACTATACAGTTCCAATTGGTAAAGGATATAAAATCCAAGAAGGAAATGATTTAACAATCGTTACTTATGGTGCACAAACAGTTGACTGTATGAAAGCAGTTGAAATGATTAAATCAACTCACCCAACAGCATCAATTGAATTAATTGACTTACGTTCAATTCAACCATGAGATAAAAAAATGGTAATTGAATCAGTTAAAAAAACAGGAAGATTATTAGTTGTAAGTGAAGCAGTTAGATCATTTGGTGTACCTGCAGAAATTATTGCAACAGTTAATGAAAATTGTTTTGATTCATTAAAAGCACCTTTAGCAAGATGTACTGGATATGATGTTGTTATTCCTTATGACAGAGGAGAAGGATACCACCAAGTGAATCCACAGAAAGTTGTAGAAGCAATTAAAAAAGTGCTTGACTATAAATTTTAGTTAGAGAGGAATTAGTAAAATATGTTTAAAGTTAAATTTGCTGATATTGGAGAAGGACTTACTGAAGGAAAAGTAGCAGAAGTTCTTGTTGAATTAGGGCAAGAAATTAAAGAAGGAGACGCTTTATTCTTTGTTGAAACAGATAAAGTTAACTCAGAAATCCCAGCACCAGTCGGTGGGAAAATAGCAAACATTTTAATTTCTCAAGGACAAGAAATTAAAGTTGGTGATTTAGTTATTGAAATCGATGATGGATCTAAAACTGCTGAAGTAACTCATGTTGCTGAAGTTAAAACTAAGAATGAACCAATTGAAGAAAATGCTTCAGTTGTAGGTTCTACACCAGTTTCAAATGACGTTATTGCTTCAAGAGCGACAACAAACACAACTGCAGAAGTTTCTAATAGTGGAGTTAAAGCAACACCATTAGCAAGAAAAGTTGCAGCTGATAAAAAAATTGATTTATCAACAGTTAAAGGAACAGGTCCAAATGGAAGAATTTTAGTTGCAGACTTAGATTCAGGACCAGTTGCGGCAACTGCAACTTCAGCTCCAAAAGCAGCTGTTAAAACTGTTGAAATTGATGCACCATTATCATGAGATTCAGTTCCAATGAATGGAATTAGAAAAGCTACTGTTAAAGCAATGGTTAAATCTCATTCAGAAAATGCTGCATTTACAGGAATGAAAAATATTAACATCACTCCTACATATGATATGCGTGCAATGTTAAAAGATGGATGTGAGTTAAAAGGAATTAAATTAACTTATTTAGCATTTATCGTTAAAGCAGCAGCAAAAGTATTAGAAGAAATGCCAAACATTAATGTGCGTATTGATGCAGAAAATAATGTAATCTTACAAGTACATAACATTAATATTGGAATTGCAGTAGATACTGATAAAGGATTAATGGTTCCAGTTATTAAAGGAGCAAACCATTTATCAATATTTGATATTGCAAACAAAATTGGAGAGTTAGCTAAAAAAGCTAGAGATGGTAAATTATCAATGGCTGAAATGAAGGATGCAACTTTCACAGTTTCAAACTTTGGATCAGTTGGTTTAGATTACGCAACACCAATTATTAATTCACCTGAATCAGCTATTCTTGGAGTAGGAACAATGACAAAAACACCTATCTTTGTGAAAGATGAAATTAAAGCAGGATGAATCATGCCATTCTCAATGACATGTGATCATAGAATAATCGATGGTGGAGATTCCGGAAGATTCTTAATGAAAATAGAAAATTATTTAAGTAATCCAGCATTACTATTAATGTAAAAGAGGAGAAGCAAAATGTTTAAAGTTAAATTTGCTGATATTGGAGAAGGACTTACTGAAGGAAAAGTAGCAGAAGTTCTTGTTAAATTAGGGCAAGAAATTAAAGAAGGAGATGCTTTATTCTTTGTTGAAACAGATAAAGTTAACTCAGAAATTCCAGCACCAGTTGGTGGGAAAATTGCTAAAGTTTTAATTTCTGAAGGACAAGAAATTAAAGTTGGTGATGTAGTTATTGAAATCGATGATGGAAGTGCTACAACTGAAGCAGCACCTGCGCCTGCAGCTGCTGAAGAAGAAAATGCAAGTGTTGTTGGTTCAACACCTGTATCTAATGATTTAATTCCAAGTAGAGGACCAGCACCAACTCAAACTGTTGCTGCTGCTCAACCTGTACCAGTTGCTACAAAACATACTGATATTGAAGAAAGTTTTGATGTAATTGTTGTTGGAGCTGGAATTGGTGGATATGTATCTGCTATTAAAACAGCTCAACTAGGATTAAAAACATTAATTATTGAAAAACAATACTATGGTGGTGTTTGTTTAAATGTTGGATGTATTCCAACTAAATCATTGTTAAGAACTGCAAAAGTTTTTGAAGATATTGTTCATAAAGCAGTTAACTTAGGAATTGATATGAAAACAAAAGATCAACCAAGTATTAATTGAGACAAAGCATTAGAACGTAAAGATGGTGTTGTTAATAAATTAACTAGTGGTGTTAAAGCATTATTAACTAAAAATGGTGTAAAACAAATTATTGGTGAAGCATCAGCATTAGATAAAAATACAATTACAGTAAATGGTAAAAAATACCACTGTGATAATTTAATTATTGCTAGTGGATCAGTACCAAACGAATTGCCTTTACCAGGATTTGCAGAAGGAAGAGCAAGTGGATTCTTAATTGATTCAACAAAAATTCTTTCATTACCAAAAATACCAAAAGCATTAACTGTTATTGGTGGTGGAGTTATTGGAATTGAATTTGGTTGTTTATTCGCAGCTTTAGGAACAAAAGTTACTATTATTGAAGGTGCACCAAAAGTTCTTCCAATGCTTGATCAAGATGTAACAGCATTAATGACAAAAACTTTAAAAGAAAAATACAAAATTGAAATTTTTACTAATGCAAAAGTTAAAGAAGTTAAAGGTAAATCAGTTACATTTGAAATTGATGGAGTAGAACAAAATGTTAAATCAGATTACTGTTTAGAATCAATTGGTAGAAAAACAGTTACTAAAGGATTTGATAATATTGGTCTTGAATTATCAGAACGTAAATCAATTGTTGCAAACGACTATGGTGAAACAAACTTAGATGGTGTTTATGCAATTGGAGATGTTACAAGTAAAATTATGTTAGCTCACGTTGCTTCACATGCAGGGATTGTTACAGCAAACCGTATTGCTTTAAAAGCTAATAAACTTGAAGGACATGATTTAAAAATGGATTACTCAAAAATTCCAAGTTGTATTTACTCACACCCAGAAATTGCTATGATAGGTAAAACAGAACAACAATTAAAAGCAGAAGGGATTGAATACAAAACATTTAAATTCCCATTTGCTGCAATTGGAAAAGCATTAGCTGATGATGATACAACAGGATTTGTAAAAATTATTTGTGAACCAAAATATAAAACATTATTAGGGGCACACATTATTGGAAATAGAGCAACAGACATGATCTCAGAATTCACAACTTTAATGGAATGTGAAGGAACTATTACAGAATTAGCAAGAGCTATCCACCCTCACCCAACAATGAGTGAAGCAATTGGAGAAGCAGCTGAAGCATTAGAATCAGGAAAATCATTAAACCTATAATATGTATTCAGTAGAACAAATTAAAAAAATTCTTATAGATTCAGATCATAAAAAAACTATTGTATTACCAGAAGGTGAAGAACCAAAAATTCAAGAAGTAGCAAATACACTTGTGAAAGAAAATATTTCAAAAGTTATTATGTTATTTCAAAAAGCAGAATCAATTCCAACAACTTTAGATGCAAAAATCGAAGTTATTACAATTGATAAATTTGACAAAGAACCTTTAATCCAAAAATTTATGGATTTAAGAAAAGATAAAACCAATTTAGAGCAAGCAACTAAATTAATGGGGCAAGCGAACTATATTGGTGCAATGCTAGTTAAAATGGAAAAAGCAGACTGTATGTTATGTGGAATTACATATACAACAGCTGACACTATTAGACCAGCATTACAAATCATTAAAACATCACCAAATGTTGCATTAGCAGCAAGTGTGTTTATTATGAACAAAGGTGATGAAAATTACTTCTTTACAGATTGTGCTTTAAACTTAAAGCCAACAAGTCAACAATTAGCAGATATTGCAAAAATGACAGCAAAATTTGCTCAATCGTTTGATGTTAAAAATCCTGAAGTTGCTTTATTAAGTTACTCAACAGCAGGATCTGGAGCAGGTGAAGATGTTGATCGTGTTAAAGAAGCAATTAACTTATTAGATTCTCAAACAGTCGATTTTAATTATGCCGGAGAAATTCAATTTGATGCAGCATGAGATAAAGAAATTAGAAATAAAAAATTTAAAGATTGTAAATTAACTAAACAAACACCTGATGTATTTGTGTTCTCTGATATTAATGCAGGAAACATTGGTTATAAAATTGCACAAAGAATGGGTGGATACGAAGCAATTGGTCCATTTGTTCTAGGATTCAATAAACCAGTTAATGATTTAAGCCGTGGGGCTACATTAGTTGATATTATGAACACAGCAATTATTACAATTTATCAAGCATTGGAGGCATAATATGATTTTAGTAATTAATGCAGGAAGTAGTTCAATCAAATTTAGATTGTTCAACGATTCTGATAAAAAAAATCCAATTGATATTCTTGATGGAATAGCTGAAAGAATAACAATTGGTGGAGATGTTTCGTTTAAATATGAAGGCAAGAAATACGAATATGAAGTAGCTTTACCAAATCACGAAGTAGCAATTAAATTTATTTTAGATAAATTAATTGAATTAAATATTATTAGCAATGTTGATGATATTAGTGCAGTTGGATTTAGAGTTGTTCATGGGGGAACAATTAGTAAATCATCAATTATTAATGATGATGTGTTTAATAAAATTAAAGATGCTGTTAAATTAGCACCTTTACATAACCCAGGAGCAATTACAGCTATTGAAGCTGTTAAAAAAGTTATGCCAAAAGCAGAATTGGTTGCATGCTTTGATACAGCATTCCATCAAACTTTAGCAGAGGAACAATATTTATATGCAGTTCCTTATTCTTGATATCAAAAATATGGAGTAAGAAAATACGGATTTCATGGAATTAGTTACCAATACATCACAGAAAAAATGTCTGAGGTTTTAAACAAACCAAAAGATAAACTAAACTTAATTGTTTGCCACCTTGGTAATGGTGCAAGTATAGCATGCATCAAAAATGGTAAGTCATTTGATACAACAATGGGATTAACTCCTCTCGCTGGTGTAATGATGGGTACAAGAAGTGGTGATATTGATCCATCAATTATCGAGTACATGTGTAAACAATTAAATACAGATGCTTCAAAAATAACAAATATGTTAAATAAAGAATCAGGTCTATTAGGAGTAAGTGGTAAATCAAGCGATATGCGTGATGTAGCAGGTGGATATTTTAGCGGTGATTCAGATTTCAAGCGTGCACTTAACAAATATACTCAAGTTGCAGCAGATTACATTATTAGGTTTGCAAACTTATTAGGACACGATATTGATGCAATCGTTTTCACAGCAGGTGTTGGAGAAAACTCAGCGCATACAAGACAGTTTACACTTCAAAAGTTACCTTTACTAGACATTAAATTAGACATGGATAAAAATGAAGAAAGAAACTACAAAGATTACAAATACATTTCTGCAGCAGATTCAAAAATTAAAGTATTAGCTTTTAGAACTAATGAAGAATTAATGATTTGTAAAGACACAATAAGTTTAACTAAATAATATTTTCCAAAAAACCCTTATATTGGGTTTTTTTCCATCAATTTACAACATTTCTTGTTTAAAATAAAATACAATAATTAGGAAGGAGAAGCAATATGAAAAAAGTTTTATTTATAGGGCTTGGACACATGGGTTCAGCTCTAATAAAAGGTGTTCTTTCAAAGAAAGAACACAAAATTGAAGTATATGGATATGATGCTATTAAAGAAGTACAAGAAAAAGCATTAGCCAATATTTCAGCTTTAAAAGCATTTAACGATTTAAAAGAGGTTGAGTCAGAAAACATTGATTTTGTTGTTATAGGAACAAGACCAATGGATGTAGAGCCATTATGTGAAAATTTAGATAAATTAAACATGGATGGAAAAACTGTTATTTGCATGGCAAATGCAGTTACAATCGATAGAGTTCAAAATAGTTTTAAAAATAATAAAAACGTTTCAGTTATTAGAATGATGCCTAACATGAATGCATCAATTCAAAAATCTGTAACAGCATTAGCAACAAAAAATGCTAGCCCAGAGCAATTAAAATTTGCATCTAAAATGTTTGAATTATGTGGAATAGTTGAATTAATTAGTGAAGATAAATTTGGGACATTAACAGCAGTTTCTGGGTGTTTACCAGCTTATGCATTTACATTCTTTAAAGGACTTACAGATTACGCTGTAGAAAAAGGATTTAACAGAGATCAAGCTTACAGAATAGCTGAAATAGCAGTAATTGGAAGCATTATGAATGCAGCAAATGCAAAAACAGATTTAAGAACAATGATTGATCAAATTTGTGTACCTAACGGTTCAACAATTGAAGGACAAAAAGTATTAGATAATGACGGTTTCGAAGACATCCTTAAAAAATGTCTTGCAGCAGCAGAAAAAAAAGCGTCTGCATAGTTTAAGGTAAAGATATGAATTTACAATAAAAATTAGTTTCTAAAGATAAAGAAATTGATTCTAAATACCTTGAATTAGAAAACTTAATTAAATCAGATTCTAGTGAAAAAACAAAAAATTAAAGAAGCTGAATTAAAAGTTGATAATTTATTTGATGAATATGTCGAATTGCAAAAAAATAAAGAATTAAAAAATTTACGTATAGAAAATAAAGAAAAATATAAGAAAATATTAGCTAGTTATAAAGCAGAAATAAAATCTGCAAAAGAAAAATCAAAACTAGAAATTAAAAAAATAAAAGAGAAAACTTTAACTGATCAAAATAAAGAAGCTGATGCTAAAGCTAAAGATATTAGAAATATTGAAATAAAAAATATTTCTGAATCAAAGAAAAATAAAATGAATAAATCTACAGGAATGGTAGATAAAATTGAAATAAAATAAATGCATTGATTTAAAACTGAACAAGCAAAACAAAAATATATGAAAGTTACTTCTGAAAAATACTAAAACAGGTTTAGTTGGTTCAGAAAAAGAAAAATTAAATCTTGAAATAAACAGAATTAATAAAAATATGAAAATAAATTAGCAGAAGCAAAAGAAAATTTTGCAGTAACAAATAAAGTTATGAACAAACAACTAATTTTCATAATCCCAATTCATGTTTTCGCACTTGTTGGATCTCTTGCGATGATTTTAAACTATTTAGTTTACTTACCACAAAAAGCTGCAATTAATAACAAACTTGCTTATGGTGGTTCATTTTCACAAGCATCATATACAATAGGATTTATCTTATGTATATTACTAATCGTGATTGGATTGGCATTTACTATTTATGTATCAGTTGTTTCAAAAAAATCATTGATTAAAGAAAGAAAAACAACAATGACTAAAAATTTATCAACAGGTTATTAGTTGGTTTCCTAGAATTATTTGGTATTGGTGCTTTTGCTCTGACAATTTCAATTTCTAATGTAATTGGTTTAATTGAAGATGACAAACAAATACCGGGTAAATTAAATGTTAGTTATGCAATGAGTGTTGTTTTACAAGAAATTATTATGATTACAGCTGTTGAAGTTGATATCATTACTTTAGTGGCATTGATTACCGCTGCTGTAGGTGGTAGTTACTTAGGAGCTACTGTTGCAAATAAAGTAAATAAATTAAAAATTAAATTTGGAATGTCACTAGTTTTATTTGTTAGTGTTATATTAATGATCTTACAACACCTCAAGTTGGAGTTATTGTAACAGGAGAAGGTGTAACAAAATTGCCTTTTACAGAAGCTAAAATTTTATATTGCCATTATAGTTTTCTTAATTTTGGGATGTTTAATGAGTTTTGGAGTTGGATTATATGCACCAGCTTTAGTTGCAATTTCATTATTAGGTATTGATGGAATGGCTGCTTACCCAATTATGATGGGTGCATGGCATTCTTAATGACAGTTGCCAGTCATAAATTTATTAGAGATAAAAACTATAGTCCCTATAGTCCAAAATTATCAGTAACTTTAGAAATGACTGGATGTTTTGGAATATTTATTTCATTTATCGTTTTATTCTTAATCATAAGAATAGGTCTAAAAATGAATGAACAAACTTTATTATGAATTGTTATTTCAGTTATTGTTTATTCAGCATTTTTAATGTTTACAGGATGTTTAAAAGTATTTGATCAAAATAAAAAGAACAAATATGAAAAACTATCAGTAAAATATCAAAATGAATAAAAGAAGTTTAATAATTCAATAATCGCAAAGTTTAGAATTGGTAGCATAATACATTTATTAGCCTTAATTCCTTTAATTTTATTTCTACCCTTCGCGAAAAATTTTATTTCAACCCAAAAATATAAAGATTGAAATAAACGGAACCCTTAAAAATTACAAACATGAAGATGTAAAAAAATTTTATATAAAAACGCAACTATATTTGGTACAAAAGAATATATTTACTTTGAGGTTGATGATTTAAAATTTCAAAAACTTTTTAAATACACTAAAACAAATGTAGTGATGTATGCACTTTATTATAATTTGATTAAAATAAACAAAAAAGTAAAAAAACAAAGTTAAATTAAAAAAATCTAATATTTGTGTAATTTAAATTAAAACTTTTTAGCAGCTTCAATTAATTTAAGAACAATTGTTGAAACAATATCTTTTGGTGTTTGTGTGCTTAAAGGTTCAACCTTAACACCAGCTAATAAAATAGGTTCAGCTACTGTAGCTCCCATGAATTCTCAAGTACCTTTTAAGTAAGCTACATGATCTCCTCATGGGTATCAACCTTTTGGAGCACCTTGAGTTGCAAGAATTTGAATTTTTAATTTATCCAATAAACCAATACTTTCTCCTTTAGTTGCATATTTATATGAAAATGTTTGGTTTGCTAATGCAACATGATCAATATAGTTTTTTAACATTCCAGAAACTTGGAAGTTATACATTGGTGCAATAACTAAAACTTTATCAACTTCTTTTAATTGGTTAATGTATTTCATACCTTCATCTTCACTTCAGTATGTGCCAAATGTTTCAGTTGTTAATGTGTTTGTACCAACAACTAATTTGTTTAAATTTAATTCAATAATTTCGTCTTTTGGATTAACTTTTTTATATTCTTCTAAAAATACTCTAGCCATTTCATGTGAATTTGATTTTTCACTTGGAATAACAGAACCGTTTAATACTAATACTTTACTCATAAAAATATTCTCCTTTTTTATTATTTTAATTATATCACTGAAAGTTTATAATTAATATTATGAAAAAAACTCAAAGGAGCTATGAAAATGAAAGATAATAAAATATTTGATGCGCATATTCATTTCAACGATGACTATAAATATACTGATGAAATGATTGAACCAATGATTAAAGAAGCAATAGAAAATAATGTTGAAGGTTTTTTATGTGCAAGTTTTGACTTAAAATCTAGTCAAAAGGCTATTGAGTTATCAAAGCAATACAAAGGCATTGTTTTTGCAGGAATCGCAATTCATCCAAATGAAGTTTCAAATACAGAATTAAGTGTTTTTGATAAACTTGACGAATTAGCTAAATTTGATGAAGTTGTTGCAATTGGTGAAACTGGTTTGGATTACTTTTATACTAGAGAAGATATTGATTTACAGAAATTGTTTTTTAAAAAACATATTGAAATAGCAAAGAAACATAATAAAATACTACAAGTTCATATTAGAGATCAAGTTGATGTTTTCGACGCTTATGATGATGTGCTTGAAATCTTAAAAGAAGTAAATGCAAATAATGTAATAATTCACTGTTTTTCAGCTAATAAAGAATATGCTCAAAAGTTTTTAGAAGTTGAATGTTATATTATCATTGGTGGAGCAGTAACTTTTAAAAATGCAAAAGTTTTACAAGAAGCAGCACAATATATTCCATTAGAAAAGATGTTAATTGAAACTGATGCTCCATATTTAACACCGCATCCACACCGTGGGCAACTTAATGAAGCTAAATTTATTAATCTAACTGTTGAAAAAATAGCTGAGTTAAAGAATGTATCAAAAGAAGAAGTAATAAAAATTACAACTAGTAACGCTAAACTAATTTTTAATATTTAAAAAAGTTTTATAATTAAATTATAGATACGAGAAAAAAGAGGACTATAAAATGGCAGGAGTTTATGACACACATTGTCACTTAAATGACAATATATATATTGAAAACGAAATTTCAAGTAGAGAAATGGTAGCTGAAGCTAAAAAAAGTGGAGTTGACATCATCAATAATGTTGGATATGATATTAAATCTTCAAGAGTTGCTTTAGTACAAGCGCAAAAAAATAAGAATGTTTGAGCATTAGTTGGTATTCACCCAACTCATGCACAATTTTTTACAGAAGAAGCATACAACACTTTAGAAATTATAGCTAATGCTGATAAAGTTGTAGGAATTGGTGAAACTGGTTTGGATTACTCAAGAGGAACTGATTATAAAGCACAACAAATAGCAGGATTTATTAAGCAAGTAAAATTAGCTAAGAAAATGGACTTACCATTAATGCTTCATGTTAGAGATGTTCCGGGATCAACTGATGCTTATGAAGACACTCTATCGATACTAAAAAAAGAAAAATACTTTAGCGGTGTTTTACATGCTTTCAACGAAAGTTTAGAAGTAGCACAAAAATTTATTGAAAAAGGAATTTTAATATCAGTTAATGGACAAATTACAAGAGATAAAAATTTAAAAAAAGTTATTAAAGATTTACCAATGAACAGTATTGTTGTTGAATCTGATGCACCATACGATACACCAAAACCGTATAATAAAAAAACTAACGCTCCTAAATACTTACCATTAGTGGTACAATCTATAGCAAACATTAAAAAAATGAACAGATCAGATGTTGCTGAAATAACAAGAGACAATGCAATGAGAGTATTTTTCTCAATAGATAAAAAAAACTTAGCCTAAGCTAAGTTTTTTGTTAGTCACATGAGCATTCGCTCATTGTGCAGTTGCAATCTTTGCATGTGCAATTTTCTTTTACACAATCTGCGCATTTGCAACTTTTACAAGTACATTTGTTATTTGACATATGAACCTCCAAGGAAATTATTCCTTAATTTAAATAATAGCACTAAATTTAAAATATGTATATAAAATATGTATATAAATTATTTTTTATAATGTATAATCAAATTAAAGAGGTACACACAATGAAAATTAAAGAATTAGAAATAGTTAATAAATTGGGTGGTAAACCAGTTAATATCTATTTAAATGATGAAACTTTAATATTAGAAGAAATGTTTGAAAAGAAATTTAATCAAAAACCCAATAGATCAAAAATTTATAAAGAGTTTTTAAAAAAACAATTAGGTGAAGAGCTTTTATCAGAAGCAAATAACTTAGATAAAAATGTTTGCGATTGCTGTAAGCAAGATTATTCAGTAACAAAGAAACAAATGTATATTTGTAAAGATAAAGATTTATATAAAACTTGCATAGTTTGTCACGAATGCATCATAAAAAATAAAATCTAAAATTTAGAATTTATTTTTTATCATTTTTGATTCCTCATTCATTCATTCATTAATCTGGTTAAGCATAGGTTGTAAACTTTTTCCTAGATCAGTTAATGAATATTCTACTTTTGGTGAAACTACAGGATACACTTTAAGCTCAATCTAATCATTTTTTTCTAAAAATCTTAAATTTGTTGTTAGTACTTTTTGACTTATTCCAGCAAATCTTTTTTCTAATTCATTAAATCGGCATGTTCGGAATGCTAATTCTCTTATAATAAGAATCACTCATTTTGATTTAATAAAACTTAATGTATATTCTAAAGGACAAAATATCTCCACAAATTCACACACTTTCTTTTTGGTAAGTATATAAGAATTTTGTATGTACTTACATTTTATTTTGCTATATATTGTTATATACATGTTAACCAAAAAATACAAAATAAAAAAATAGAGGAATCATAAAATGAGCAAAATTTTAGTTATTAATTCAAGTGTTTTACAAAAAGAAAATTCTGATTCACTTGCAATGTCAAACTTATTTATAAATGAATACAAAACTTTAAATCCAAATGATGAAGTAGTCTACGTTGATCTAAATGATCTTAAAATGGCAAAAAACATTAACAAAAAGCAATATAGGAACATACTTTAATGAACAAGATTCATTTAGTGTTATTAAACAATTAAAAACAGTTGATAAAATTGTAATTAATTTTTTCAATGATTAATTATGGGATACCAGCTATCTTAAAAAATTACATTGATCATATAACAATTGCAAACGTTACATTTACTTATAAAGAGTCAACTGATTGTAGTCCAATTGGATTATTATCCAAACATTAAAAATGTTCAATTATTAGCAACAAAAGGTGGAGCAGGAACACCAAACTCAGAATTTACAGATTATGTAAAAAATATTTGAAAATTCTTGGATGCAAAAGTTGCAACACCAATCATTAATTAAATGATGGATATACCTCCATATAATGAATATTCACCAGTTCAAAATGCTGAAAAAGTTAAAGAAAAAATTTTTAAAGCAGCAAAAGCTTTTTAATTTAAAAAAAACAAAAGACGCTTTAGAGTGCTACCAAAATAGTAAGTATTAAGTAAAAAGTGAGATAAAGCATATTTCACTTTTTTATTTCACTTTTTTATTCTTACTAAAATTGGATAAGTTATAATATAACTAATAATAAAAAAGGAGTACTTATGATTGTTAATGAAAAATTTTTTGAAGAAGAAGTTGAATCAGAATTACAACTTTTAGGTTGAGAAAAATTAACTGATAAAAATTTTTATAGAAATGATTATGCACAAGTCATCAATTTTAAAGTTCTTAATGAGTCAATCCAAAGAATTAACAATATTGCAGAAGACAAAGCAGAATTAGTCATAAGAGAAATTAATAAAAATATTGACTCATGAGAAAACCTAAATATAAAAGGAATGGAAATCATAAATAATGGGATAAGAATTTATGATGAAATTGAAGAAAGAAATTTAACAATCAAATTAATATCAGAAAATGTTGATGAAAATATTTTTAGTTATTATAGACAATTTGAAATAACTGATGGGTACAACAAAAAGAGAATACCTGATATTGTTTTATTCATAAATGGATTACCCGTTGCAGTTTTAGAATTAAAGCAACCATTAGCTAATGAAAATATAGAAGATGCTTTCAAACAAAATGAGTCTTTAAAATATTTTAAACCTGAACTTTGATATTTTAATGTTATAAATTTTGTTTCTAACAGAACATCTTCAAAGTATGGTTCAACAACCTCTGGTTTAAAACATTTTTATGGTTGAAATAACTGAAATTTAGAAAAAGGTGAAAAAACAAAAAATAAGCTAATTTCATTATTAGTAAATTATTAAAAATTGATACTTTTTTTGATAATTTTATATAAAAAAGCATCTTTTTTAACTAAAATTTAAAAAAAGTGAAAAAAATCCTATTTTATTTGTTCAAAAATATTTTTATTTAAAGAAATAAAGAAAAAATAGTTGGGTTTCAACTATAAAGACAACGCTATTCATAACAAAATGACGCCATTTTTTTGACTAAAATCCTTTAAAATAGAGTTTATTTTGTTTTTTAAAGGTATTTTATTGTCTTTAAAATGAAAAAGCGTAGTCACTTTGAAAATGTGGCGCTGTTTTTTTGACGTTATAAAATAAGATTTTATATAGGTTTTTGGTGGTTTTCCACAAAAAGCGTAGTCACCCCTTATCCTGCTTACCATAAAATGGTAAAAAATAGCTTTCAGAAAATTAGTTTAGTTTTAGATGGTATAATATTTACAACAGCATAGGGTATCCTATGCTTTTTTTTGTTCTTTTTCTAGAAGGCTAGAAAGATAATAATATGAAAAGAAAAATGAATAGTGAAGATAAACTGACATTTTTAAAAAATAATAAGATGTTATAAAATATAAAAAAATAGATATTGTTGAATTTATAGTTAAGAATAAATTAAATGAAAAATATTACATTTCAGATTTACTTGAAATTTTTTCTGTAAAAAGATCTTATTGAGATAAATATAAAAGTAAGGTAAGTTACGTTAAAAATAAAGATTATAAGATAGTTAAGTTGATAAAAGAAATATTTGATAATTCTCTAAAACAATATGGAGTAAGAAGAATTAAAAGGGAATTAAAATTAAAATTCTGTTTAACTGTGAATCATAAAAAAATTAGAAGAATATTAAATGAGCATGAATTATTCTCTGAGTATGTTATTAAAATAAAATCTAATAGAGCTAAGAGATATGATCATAGAAATTATAGGACTGAAAATCCTAGATTTGCAAAAGACTTAATAAACAGAAATTTTAGAAAAAGTGAAAAACCAAATCAAATATGATACACAGATGTAAGATATTTAATATCTGAAAATGGAAAAAGATATATGTCTACTTTCATAGACGATTTTGATAAAAGAATAGTGGGTTATCATATATCAAACATGAATGATACAAAATTAGTGATTGAAAGTTTAAAAAATTCAATCACTAATTCAGGTATAACAAAAGAAGAATGTAAAAACCTTATAATTCATTCTGATAGAGGCGTTCAATATGTTTCTAATGAATATAAAGCATATTTAAAATTTTTAGGAATAAAAAGTTCGATGGGGCAAACAGGAGTTACTCAAGATAATATAGAAATTGAAAGATTTCACTCAGAACTTAAAAAAGGAACAATACACAATAATTCATATTTTAAATTTGATATAAATTCTTATGTAGATTTTGTTAAAAATGAATGAATCCCTTGGTATAACAAAGAAGTTCAAAAAAGAAACAAAAACTAGCTTAAAAATGTTTTACGTTACGATATTATACAGATGTAAGTGAGGATAATATGGCAAATAGAAAAAACAAAAAATATTCAGCTGAATTTAGAATTCAAATATTAAAACAAATAGATAATGGAATAAATCCTAAAGTTTTAAGCCAAAAAAATGAAATTAACATTAATACAATATATTCATGAATTAACAGTAGAAACGAAGGCAAATTAAATAAACCGGTAGGAAGAACTAAAGAAAACTTTTCAAGTTTAGAAGAGGAAAATATTTTTTAAAAAAGTACTTAGCATGGCTAAAGACACAAAATTAAAAAGAGTTGAGTTTATTAGCAACGAAATAGATTCAAATAATTTAAGCATAAAAATTATGTTAGATATACTACAGTTAAAAAGATCTTATTGAGACAAATATAAAAATAAATGAAAAGAAATTAAAGGTAAAAAGAATTTTGAATTTAATGTTGTTAATTTAATTTATAATGAAAGTCTTAAACAGTTTGGGTATAGAAGAGTAAAAAATGGTTTAAAGTTTAAATTAGACATTAATTATAGCAATCATAAAATAAGGCGAATAATGAAAGAAAATCATTTAATTCCGCAATATCATTTGAAAGCAATTAAAAGTGCAAATTTAAGAAAAGGTATTATTAATAGTCAATGTATTTATGAAGATAAAATAAAAAGACAATATAAGTTAGTCAATGAACCTTACAAAGTTTTTTACACTGATGTTACTTATCTTATATCTAAAGATGGAAAAAGATATATGTCTACAATAATTGATGGATATTCTAAAAAAGTTATAGACTATAAAATATCAGATAAAAATGATCAGGAATTAGTTATGAATAATATAAAAAGTTTTATCAAAAAAATGAGAAAAGATGCCATTGATTTAAATGGTATAATTTTACATTCTGATAGAGGAGTTCAATATCAAAATATTCAATATCAAAATCTAGCAAATAAAAATAATATTGTAATTTCTATGGGTAGAACAGGTGTTTGTTATGATAATGTTGTTATAGAGTCATTTCACTCATTATTAAAGAAAGGAACTATTTATAACAATAAAACGATTATAAACAGTATTGGTGAATATCAAACACAAGTTAAAAAATGGGTTAATTGATATAATCAGAATAGAGATTTTGAAATGCAAAATAACATTGCTAAAAGAAGACAAAATAAACATTATAAATCTAAAGCACTTTTAAAACCAAAATATTCTAAATTACAAAATAAAATAATATATTAAGGAGTTAAAATGAAAAGTAAAGAAGACATCTACAGTGAAATATATAATAAGCATGTGTTTAGTTCTATACCAGAGAACAATGAAGGCTTTTGTTTAGAATTTTTTGAGTGAGAATTATTTGAATCTGAATACATTGCCAATATAGATAGTTTTAAAATTATTGAAATGATTGAAAAAGTTTCAAAAAAACTATTATTATTTGAAAATATAAATTTAAATCTTAATAAAGATTTTGATGAATTTGAAATGATGATCATAAGTAATATGTCAAAAGCTGCTTCAAAAGTGATCTGAAATCTTTTTAAACCAAATAAACCTGTTTTTATAAAAGAACTTAATAAACTTATGACAGAAAATCAAGCCCTAGTTCCAGGATCTTTCAGAAACAAAAATATTTTTGTCAAAGGAGTTAAAAAAGAATTTAAATTCTTAAGTGAAGAGAGAATTGATGAAAAACTAAATAAACTTTTAAGCCAAGCTAATAACTCTGAAGAAATAGCATTACATCTACTATTATTTATAATTACACAGCAAGTTTTCTTCGACGGAAATAAAAGAACTGCATTTTTAATAGCTAATAAAATACTATTGGAAAACTTTTATAAATTTATTTTGTTAGACGAAACTAACATTGATAAGTTTAATTTACTACTAAATGACTTATATAATAATTTTAAATATGAAAAATATAATAATCTATTTAACTTTCTCAAAGAACAAATAAAAGACTTAAAATAGTTTAAGGATTCTAACTTAAGCTATTTTTTTATGCAAAAGATTTCTTTTAATAATTCTTAATCAAACAAAAGCAAAAAAAGACGCAATTTTGCATCTTTTATAATACCTTATTTAATACTTACTTTTTTGGTATCCCTATACTTCAAAGTGTCTTTTTTTTATCCTAATATATCTTCAAAGTCTAAAACTTTATCAGCTCATTGAGTTTCAAAGTTAATATCGTGGGTTGTTATTAAAACAGTACCCTCAAATTTTTTGATTGCATCTAATAATGATTCTTTGGCTAAAACGTCAATATGGTTTGTAGGCTCATCAAGAATTAATAAACTACTTGGTTCTAAACTTAAAGCAGCTAATCTTACTTTAGTTTGCTCTCCCCCAGAAAGATCTTTCATTTTATTCATCATTAATTCACTTTTTAAACCAAAGATTCCAATTTTTGCTCTAACTTCACCTGAAGTCATTTGTGGGTATCTAGTTAATAAGTAACTAACAGGTGTTTCATGTTCTTCAAAATCATCAATTTGGTGGAAGAAGTTAGTATATACTCCTTGACCAACTTCAAGATCGCCACTAATTTTTTCAATTTCACCTGCAATTGTTTTTAAGAAAGTTGTTTTACCAATTCCATTGTATCCTTTTACAATACATTTTTCACCTTCACGTAATTCAAATGTTAAAGGTTTTGTTAATGCAAAGTCATATCCAATTTCTAATTGCTCAGCTTTAACAATGACTGTAGAACTTGGTCTTTTATATTTAAAGTGTATGTTAGGTTTTGCATTTTCTTTTCTAACATCCATTACATCAATTTTTTCTAATTGCTTTTTTCTTGACTGTGCACTACGTGCAGTTGAGGCTCTAGCACCATTTTTAGCTATGTATTCTTTAAGTTTTGAGATCTGTCCTTGTTGAGCTTCGCGTGCTTTATCGTATTGCTCAGCTCTTAATGCAGAAAGTTCTACATATTTATCATAGTTACCAACGTATCTAACAATTTCTAAATTCTCAATTGCATAAATTACATTAACAATTTTATTAATAAAATCTCTGTCGTGAGAAACAACTAAAAATGCACTCTCATAATTTTGTAAGAAAGTAACCAATCATTCAACTTGTTCAACATCTAAAAAGTTTGTAGGCTCATCAAGTAAAATAAAGTCGTCATTTTTCAAAAGCAATTTAGCTAATAAAATTTTTCCTCTTTGTCCACCAGAAAGAAAACCTAATGGTCTTTTAACATTATCTGGTTTAATTCCTAAACCTGCTACTAAGTTTCCAATTTGTTTATCAATACTATCAAAACCTTTTATGTTTAGTTCGTCTTGCAAAGCTAATGCTTTAACAAGTTCTTCTTCTTTATATTTAATAGTCATGTTTTCATAAATTTGATGAATTTCAGCTTCCATATCAAAAAGATGTTTAAAGGCATCTTTTAAATAATCTTCTCCAGTAATAGTCATGTCGACTTCTTGGTGTTGATCAAGATAACCAATTTTAGCTTTTGGATGTCATTCAACATTTCCATGATCAGGAACAATTTTTTGAGCAATAATATTTAATAAAGTAGTTTTACCAGCACCGTTTGGACCTAAAAGAGCGACGTGCTCACCTTTGTTGATGCGCATGCCTGAATCTTCATATAATTTTTTACCACCATTTTGGTGTGTTATATTTTCTAACAATATTAAACTCATATTTTCTCCTTAAAAATAAATCTTTTTAATTTTATCAAAATAATAAAAATAAAAAAGGGACAAACCTTTATCTAAAATTTTTATTATGTTTTAAGTTATATTTTCCAACTATTTTATCTATTATAATTCCATTAACAATTAGCATTAATAATGAAACTGAAATTGTAAATGATGTATCAGTAATTCAATGTGTTCTTGAAATAATTTGTGTATATTGCATTACATTAATATGTAAAAACCAAAAGCCAATAAATAATCATTTATATCAATTTATTTGTCTATTCTTTTTTTCTCCTAAAAAGAAATAACCACTAAATAAAATTGCAAAACATGAATTCATATGCCCAGAAGGGAAATCCATGTTTCATCATCCTGGCTCACCAGTACCTAATGGTTTAAATAAACTTCGAATATTGCCAAAGAAATCATTGATTTGTCATCATTCTTTGTATGGAACAGATTCAACTACACCATCTTTATTAATGTATCCTCAGCTTCTGATTGTATGACCCGTTTGAATTCAATAATCTTTTCATTCTGTTTGTGTTTGATCAGAATTAAAAATGTTTACAAAATCTACACTATAAAAATAAGGTCTTCCAAAAGTAGGTTTCATTATTCAAACAACAACACTTGATAATAAATAAATTGTTATTGCTTTAATTGCATCAACTCTATATCCATTTTGAATTAAGTCAGTACGTTTAGAAAATTTAAATCTAAGATAATAAAATAATGCACCAAAACTAATTGATTCAATTATGAAAAGAGCAATTATAATGTATTGACGTTTCTTTTGACTGTCAAGGAACCAAACATTAACACCAGGCCCATATCCATCATCTCTATTTGGTGCATTAATAATGTCAATTAAGTTATAAGTTAATCAAACAACTAGTCATCCAAAATAATAAATAGTTAAAAATACTTTTCACTTTTTATTTTTGTCTGATGAAATGTAAGTTATTTCAATTATTACAGAAACAAATCCAAAAATAAAAACAACTGATTGTGTCATTCCAAGTTCTTCATAAATTCAAACAATAATTTTTATTGTGTAATTATCCATTCCTTTTGCGAATCACGTGTTGATTTGCATATCAAAAAAACTTCCTACAATAAACAAGGAAATTGATAATAAAAAGAAAGAAATTAACAGTGTTTTTAAAGTTAGGTAGCTCTTATTCTTAGTTTGAAACATGTTTTTCAGTAACCTTTTTGTTTAGAGAAGTATGCTTTGATTCTGCTGCCATTTTTTCAACATCAGGAACATAAGCTCATATTTTATGTTTCTTTAAAAACTTACTTAATCCATATCAGTTAATTCTTGTGGGTTTTAAATTAATTCTTCCAATAGGAAGACGATCTTGAATTTTAGTTATTTTTTTATTAACTAAAATTAATTCTTTACTTTCATTTAATCGCTTTGCAACGTTTTTCTTTACTTCATCAATATGTTCAAAAATTGTATCAATGTCTTCATATTTTTTCAATAAATCAAGTGCTTGAGCATAGTGAAGATATCTAACACCTTTGATGTTGTCACTTGTATCACCCATTAAAGCTTTAATATCAGCTACTTGGCTTGGATAACATCCAAACTTTTCAAAAACTTTTTCTGCATCAACAATAATATGTTCATCATCTTTACTTGCATTAGTAATAACTTTTGTATTTTCACCAACTAATTGGAAGATATCCTTGTCATTTGACAAGATATGTACTTCATAATCAAGTTTTGTAGCTATTCTGTTAATAGTTCCGATAATATCATCTGCCTCATATCGTGGCATTTCATATCAAGGAATGTTTGCGGCACTTAAAAATTCCCTCACAATTTGTTTTTGAGGTATTAAATTTTCAGGTGTCTCTTTTCTTTTTGCTTTGTATTCTGGATATAATTCTCGACGTCAACAACCTTCGTCCATGTCTAAAGTAACAATGATACTGTAGTAGTTATTTTTCTTTACTAATTGATTAATTTTTGCAACAAAGGTGTAAATTGCATTAATTGGCACACCTTCTCGATTTATTGCTAATTTTTTTCTCTTAAGAGTTCCATAGTAACCCTTATGTAGCAAATGATATCCATCGATAATTAATATCGTGCGTTTTTCATTTAATGTATTCATTTTTCTAAATCCTTACAAGGAAATTATAACATTAACATGTTATTGAATAAAACTAAATTTAATTTAGTAAATGTTTAATTTCTTCAATGTCATCTTTTTTAGCATTTATTGTAAATAAACAGGTTGTTTCATTAAAGTTTTTGTTTAAAATTTCTATATTATTTTTGTTTAAGAAAAACTCAATTTCTTTAATGTTAGATATGTAAAATTTAATATCCAAATTATTAATAATTTTAATATTTTCAAACTTTGTTATTTTTAAAATATTAGCAGCACTTGAAGTATAAGTTCTTGTCAAAGGTCCAGCACCCAATTTAATTCCACCAAAATATCTTTTAACAACAATACAAATATTTGTTAAATCATTTTTTTCAATAACATTAAAAATTGGTTTGCCAGCAGTTCCTTTTGGTTCACCATCATCACTATATCCACCAAAAATAGTGTTAGTTCCAATTTTATATCCATAACAATTATGTCTTGCATCAGATAGAGAAATTTCATTTAAAAAAAGGTCAAGTTCTGCTTTTGAATTAACTTGTTTTACTGTACAAATAAATTTGGATTTCTTTATTTCTGTAGTTTGTGAATAAACTATTTTACTTTTTATTGTTTTCAAAGTCCATTTCTCCTTTACTAAATAGATTATAATCATTATAATAATTAAAGTTAAAAATTTAATTTAATAGGAGGCAAAATGGCATCAGACAAAAGTTTACTTCGAATGTATGGAAAATACGCGAACGAAATTCTTTCATTAGAATCAGAAATGAAAAAACTTAAAAATGAAGATTTTGCGATCAAAACTCAAGAATTTAAAGACAGAATTGCTAATGGTGAAAATATTGATGACTTGCTTGTTGAAGCATATGCATTAGCCAGAGAAGCAGCAAACCGTGTTTTAGGTTTAAATGCCTATAAAGTTCAATTAGTTGGAGCAATTATTCTTCACTTTGGTGATATAGCAGAAATGAAAACTGGGGAAGGTAAAACTTTAACAGGATTATTCTCTGCATACTTAAACAGTTTATCAGGTAAAGGTGTTCACATCGTTACTGTCAACGAATACTTATCAAGACGTGACTCTGAAATAAATGGTCAAGTTTTTGACATGTTAGGAATAACAGTTGGATTAAATGGCACAAGAATGCCAAAACACTTAAAAAGAAGTGCATATTTAGCTGATGTTACATATACAACTAATGCTGAATTAGGTTTTGATTATTTAAGAGATAACATGGTTGTTGATAAAGAGCATAAAGTGCAAAGAGGCTTAAACTATGCAATTATTGATGAGGCTGACTCAGTACTTATTGATGAGGCTAGAACTCCATTAATTATTTCTGGAGGATCATCTTCAAGAATTAATTTATATAAAGCTGCAGATGAATTTGCACAAAAAGTTAATGAAAAAGAAGATATTGATATTGATTTAGAAACAAAACAAGTTTATTTAACAGAAACAGGAATGAAAAAAGCGAAAGACTTTTTTTCATTGGAAAACTTATTCGCTTTAGAAAATACTGAAATTTTTCACTTAATCTTGAATGCATTAAAAGCGCACTTTACATTTAAAGAAGGTGTTGAATATACAGTTGTGACTGGTGAAGTTGAGTTAATTGACCAATTTACAGGAAGAATTTTAAAAGGTCGTGCTTATTCTGATGGATTACAACAAGCAATTCAAGCAAAAGAAAAAGTTGAAATTGAAGAAGAAACAACAACATTAGCAACAATTACCTACCAAAACTTCTATCGTTTATATGCAAAACTATCAGGTATGACAGGAACTGCTAAAACTGAAGAAGAAGAATTTATTAAAATTTATAATACAAGAGTTGTTGTTTGTCCAACTAATAGACCAGTTATTAGAAAAGATGAACCAGATTATACTTTTGGTACAAAACATGCAGCACTTAAAAAGTTAATTCATGATATTAAAGTTGTAAATAAAATTGGTAATCCAATCTTGATCGGTACTACTAGTGTTGAGTCATCAGAACAAATTGCTAGATACTTAGAAAAAGCTGGATTACATTTTGAAATGATTAATGCTAAGAACCACGATCGAGAAGCTGATATTGTTGCTCAAGCAGGTCAATTAAAAGCAATTACATTAGCAACTAACATGGCTGGGCGTGGAACAGATATTAAATTAAGTAAAGAAGTAAAAGAACTTGGTGGTTTATTTGTATTTGGTGTAGAACGAAATGAAGCTAGACGTATTGATAATCAATTACGAGGAAGAAGTGGTCGTCAAGGAGATCCAGGAACATCAAGATTCTATATTTCAATGGAAGATGATTTAATGATTCGTTTTGCCTCACCAAGAGCAAGAAAAAGCTTCTTAAGTTTAGGTGATGAACATATTAAATCTAAGTTCTTTACTAGAGCTGTTACAAATGCTCAGAAAAAATTAGAAGGATTAAATTTTGATCAACGTAAAAACGTTTTAGACTATGACAACATTTTAGCTCAACAACGTGAAGCAATGTATAAACAACGTGATTCAATCTTAGATGCTGAAAACTTGAAAATAGTTATCAAGAAATTCCAAATTACAGTTGCATACGAATTAATTGAAGAAAATTCAGAAATTGTGCATGGTGAAAAAACACTTAACGCAGAAAAACTATTAAACGCAATTGATGGAAAATTTGTAGCACACAAACGATTTGTAGCAAAAGATTTCTATAATAAAGAAAAAATGAATTTAGCAGTGCAAATTGCTGAAGCGATGTTAGAATTCTATAAAGCAAGAGTTATTGATATTCCTGAAGATGTAGTTTTACAAATGGAAAGAAAAAATGTTTTATCTTCATTTGATAAATACTGAACAAGACATATCGATATTGCTTCAAAATTAAAAGTTGGTATTTATTTACAACAATATGCCCAAAATAACCCGTTAGCAGTTTATGTTGAACAAGCAACAGAATTATTTAATAAAACAAAAATTTATATTGCATCAGAAGTTGTTGATATTCTATCAAAAATTATTTTAAAAGATCCAGAACAAGTAGTTGAACCTCAAAAAATTGAAATCACTGATCAAATCATTGATGATATTTTAGAAACAACAGGATTAACAAAAGCAAACATTAATAACCAAGATATTAATGCTAAATTTGATGAATTAATTAGTCAAACTAATGATCAAAATCAAATTAAAAAATTATCTATTCAACGTGATATTATGTTAGGACTTGTAATTGAAATTCAAAAACGTAGAGAAAACTCAGGAAATCAAACAGTAAATTTAGGTAAAGATGAAATTGATGAAATGCTTAAATTATTAAACATTGATGATATTGGTAATGCTACAAGAGAAGAAATTCTTAACAAGGTCGAAGAAAAACTAAAAACATGTGAAAATGATGAACAAAGAAATATTGTTAATATTGCCAAAGAAGTAATAATAGCATTACATGAACAAATTGAATTAATTAAAAAAGATGCAAGTTCTTTGAAATCAGTTATTGACGATGATAAAGACGGTGGAGAAATTGCGAAAGTAAGAATTGGTTAGAACTAAACACTAGAATAAACTCTAGTGTTTTAGTCATTATAAAAATTTAGGAGAGATAGGAGGGAAAAAATGAAATATATAAGTGATAAAAAGTTTGAACTAAAAAGTAATTTTCAACCTGATGGAGATCAACCAAAAGCAATTGAAAAATTATTAAAAGGTTTAAAAGAAAATAAAAAACATCAAGTTTTATTAGGTGCAACCGGAACTGGTAAAACTTTTACAATGGCAAATATTATTAAAGAAATTAATAAGCCAACATTGGTTTTAGCACATAATAAAACATTAGCAATGCAACTTTATTATGAGTTAATGGAATTCTTCCCAAATAACAGAGTTGAATACTATGTTTCAAATTTCGATTTTTTCCAACCAGAAGCATATAAACCGGCAACAGATTTATATATTAATAAAGATGCGAGAATTAACATGGAATTAGACATGTTAAGAATGAGCGCAATGAATGCATTGTCTATTGAAAATGACACAATTGTTGTAGCATCAGTTGCAGCAATTTATCCAGCTCAAGATCCTGTCCAATATGCATCAAGTTTCTTTGAATTAAAAGTAGGGCAAAAGTTTTCAAAAAGACAATTGTTAACTTATTTAGTTAAAACAGGATATACAAGAAATGATATAGAAAATGCACCAGGAACATTTAGTGTAAAAGGTGATGTAATTAAAGTGGTACCAGGATGATCTTTATCAGCAATGTATCGTTTTTCACTATTTGATGAGCATATTGAAATGATTGATATGTTAAATATTGTAACTGGAGCTTTAATTGAAAGAATTTCAACAGTTACAATTTATCCAGCGCAAGCTTATATAACTCCAGAAGATAAATTAAAACAAGCATGCTTAAACATTAGAGAAGAATTAACAGTAAGAGTTAATGAGTTTAAAGAAGAAGGTAAGCTATTAGAAGCCGAAAGACTAGATCAACGTACAAGATATGATTTAGAAAGCTTAGAAGAATTTGGTTTTTGTAGTGGAATTGAAAATTATTCAGCGCATTTAGATTTTAGAGCGTCAGGAGAAACACCTTATTCATTACTTGATTACTTTAAAGGTGATTTTTTAACAATTATTGATGAGTCACACATTATGGTTCCACAAGTAAGAGGTATGTATAATACTGATCATAGTAGAAAACAAACACTTGTTGAATATGGATTTAGATTACCATCAGCTTTAGATAATAGACCATTAAACTTTGAAGAGTTCACAGGTAAATTACAACAAGTTATTTATACATCAGCAACACCTGGTGATTATGAACTTGATCTTGTTAATAATGAAGTAGTAGAACAAATCATTAGACCTACAGGATTATTAGATCCAGTGATTGAAGTTAAACAAACTGAAGGGCAAATTGAAGATATCATTGAACAAATTCACCAACGAAGAAAGGTTAATGAAAAAGTATTTATTACAACTTTAACAATTAGAATGAGTGAAGATTTAACAAGTTATTTACAAGAAAGAAACATTAAAGTTGCATATCTACACTCAGAATTAAAAACACTTGAAAGAAGTGAAATTTTAAACGACTTAAGACGCGGAATTTATGATGCAGTTGTTGGAGTTAACTTATTACGTGAAGGTTTAGACTTACCAGAAGTTAGTTTAGTTTGTGTATTAGACGCAGACAAACAAGGATTCTTAAGAAATACAAAATCATTGATTCAAACTGCGGGTAGAGCAGCTAGAAATGCTAATGGTAAAGTAATCTTTTATGCTGATACTATTTCAACAGCAATGCAAGAAGCAATAAATGAAACAAACCGTAGACGCTCAATTCAAGAAGCATATAACAAAGAACATAATATTACACCAGTAACAATTAGCAAAAAAATTAATCAATCAACATTGACTGAAGCAACAAGAAAAGAACTTGATAATATTAAAAAACAAAAAACTGCTAAAGGTAAAAAACAAGCATATCAAAAAACAATTGATGATATCAGAGCAGAAATGATTCAAGCGGCAAAGGATTTAGATTTTGAAAAAGCTGCTGTTTTAAGAGACACAATAATTGAGTTAGAAGCTAAAAAGAACGAGGTAAAATAATGGAAAATAAAATAGTAATAAAAGGCGCTAGAGAAAATAATTTAAAAAATGTTGATCTAGAAATTCCTAAAAATAAATTAGTTGTTTTCACTGGATTAAGTGGTAGTGGTAAATCATCATTAGCTTTTTCAACAATTTATGCTGAAGGTAGAAGAAGATATATTGAATCATTATCAGCATATGCTAGACAATTTTTAGGTGGAAATGAAAAACCTGATGTTGACTCAATTGAGGGATTAAGTCCAGCTATTTCAATTGATCAAAAAACAACATCACATAACCCACGTTCAACTGTTGGTACAGTAACAGAAATATATGATTATTTAAGATTATTGTATGCAAGAGTAGGAACACCATATTGTATTAATGGGCATGGACAAATTCATGCAGCAACAATTAAAGAAATTATTAATAATATTAAAAATACCACACAAGATAATGAACAAGTTTATGTTTTATCTCCAGTTGTTAGAGACAAAAAAGGAAGTCACAAAGATTTATTTGTTAAATTATTAGCTGAAGGATTCATTAGGGTTTTAATTAATGGTGAAGTTAAAATGCTTGAAGAAGAAATTTTGCTTAATAAAAACTTAAGACATAATATCGATATTGTTGTTGATCGTTTGATTTATCATAATGATGATGAAATACATTCAAGACTATTTTCAGCTATTGAAATTGCACTACAATATTCAAATGGTTTAGTAAAAATCAAATATCCAGAAACAAAAAATAAAGAAGATAACTTATTCTCAAACTCATACTCATGTAATGTTTGTGGATTTAATATTCCAGAATTAGAACCAAGACTATTTTCATTTAATGCGCCTTTAGGAGCTTGTGGAGATTGTGATGGTTTAGGAGTTAGATTGGTATCAGATCCAGAATTAATTATTCCTGATAAATCATTATCAATTAATCAAGGAGGAGTTTTATATTTTAAAAATCTTATAAATACTGATAACTTAGAATGGCAAAAATTTAAAACTCTTTGTGATTACTATTATATTGATATGAACTTACCAATTGAGCAATTAACTAATAAACAAATTAAAGCTATTTTAAAAGGTAGTGAAGAACAAATTGAAATTAAGTTACTAAGTACTAGTGGAAGAAGATATGATTCATATGATTTTGTTGAAGGAGTAGCTGAGTTAATTCAAAGAAGATATTTTGAAACTAAATCTGAAGAAGTTAGAAAATGATTTACAAAATTTATGTCATCAAGTACTTGTCAATCATGTGAAGGAGCAAGATTAAATCCAACAGCATTATCAATTAAAATTGCTGATAAAAACATTTTTGACTTTACTAAAATGAGTATTCAAGCTGAATTAGAATTTATTTTAAATGTTAATTTAACTCAAACGCAAGCTCAAATTGCAAATCTAGTTTTAACTGAAATCACAAATAGAATTAGTTTTTTAAATGAAGTTGGTTTAGGTTATTTAGATTTAGCAAGAACAGCTACAACATTATCTGGTGGGGAAGCACAGAGAATTAGACTAGCAAAACAAATTGGTAGTCAATTAACAGGAATTTTATATGTACTTGATGAACCATCAATTGGATTACACCAAAGAGATAACGATAAATTAATTAAAACTCTAAAACACTTACGTGATTTAGGAAATACATTAATTGTTGTTGAACACGATGAAGATACAATGAAAACAGCTGATTGAATTGTTGATGTTGGCCCACGAGCTGGAGAACATGGTGGAGAAATTACTTTTAGTGGAACATATGATCAGATTTTAAAATCAGATACTATTACAGGAAGATATTTATCAGGTAAAGAAACTATTTCAGTTCCTAAAAAACGCAGAGTTGGAAACGGACAAAAAATTGATATTGTAGGGGCTAGAGAAAATAACCTTAAAAATATTAATGTAAGCATACCTTTAAATAAATTTATTGCTATAACTGGAGTTAGTGGTAGTGGTAAATCAACATTACTTGAAGATATTATTTATAAAGGGATTAAAAAGAACTTAGCAAAAGAAACAATCATAACTGGTAAATTCAGTAAAATGAATGGATTAGAAAATATTGATAAAGTTATTTTTATTTCACAAGAACCAATTGGTAAGACACCAAGATCAAACCCAGCAACTTATACTAGTGTATTTGATGATATTAGAGATTTATTTACAAACTTGCCAGAAGCTAAAATTAGAGGATACAAAAAAGGTAGATTCTCATTTAACGTTCCAGGTGGAAGATGTGAACATTGTTATGGTGACGGAGTTATTACAATTTCAATGCAATTTATGCCAAGTGTAGAAGTTGTTTGTGAAATTTGTGAAGGAAAAAGATATAACGATGAAACTTTACAAGTTAAATTTAAAGAAAAAACAATTGCAGATGTTTTAAATATGACAGTTGAAAGTGCAGCAGCCTTTTTTGAAAATATTCCAAGTATTAAAGATAAATTAGACACAATTTTAGAAGTTGGTTTAGGTTATATTAGATTAGGTCAATCTGCTACAACATTATCTGGTGGAGAAGCTCAAAGAATTAAACTATCTACATACTTACTAAAAAAACAAACTGGTAAAACTATGTTTTTATTAGATGAACCAACAACTGGTTTACACATTGATGATGTAAAAAGATTAGTTCACGTTTTAAATAAATTAGTTGATTTAGGAAATACAGTAGTTGCAATTGAACATAACTTAGATTTCATTAAAGTAGCTGATCACGTGATTGATTTAGGTCCGGAAGGTGGAATTGGTGGAGGTCTAATTGTTGCAGTAGGAACACCTGAACAAGTAGCTGATACTAAAGGTTCATACACTGGAGCTTACTTAAAAGGATATCTATATAATGATTTCAGTAAATAATTATTTAATTCCGATTCAACAAAGATTTCAAAAAGAATATAACTTAGGTAAAGTTTTAAAACTATTAAATAATATTGAAAAAGAAATTCCAATTATTAACGTAGTTGGAACAAATGGAAAAGGAAGTACTTCTTTTTTCTTATCGCATGGATTAAAAACAAAATATAAAAAAGTAGGTTTGTTTATTTCACCAGCATTTTTATATCATAATGAAAGAATTCAGATTAATAATGAGCCAATCAGTGATGATAATTTATATAAATACATTGCAAGAATTGAAACTTATATTAAAGAATATAATTTAACATTTTTTGAAATTTGAACTTTAATCGCAATTTTATATTTTTACGATAATAAAGTTGATATAGCAGTAATTGAAGCAGGAATTGGTGGAATCAAAGATTCAACTAACTTATTTTCAAATCAAATTGCTGCATTACTAACTTCAGTTTCTTTTGATCACACTGAAATATTGGGTAACTCAATCGAAGAAATCATTTATCAAAAAGTTAATATTGTTAAAGATAATTCATTTTTAATTGTAAGTAATGATAATGAACAATATATGAATGTTATTACAAAATCACTGCACCAAAATGCAAAAACATTTTTGGCTGATAAATATCAAGATGAACAAATCGAATATCAAAAAGGTAATAAAGGGCTTGTTAAATTTATTCTTGAAAGGTTAAAGATTACAGATTTTTCTTGTTTAAAACTTAAACCAATGACAGGAAGATTTACAGAACTTAACTATAAAAATAAACAAATTATTATTGATGGTGCACATAATGTTGATGGAATTAATGCACTTATTAGTAGTGTTAAAAATAAAGATGACTGAAATATTTTATATGGAGCAATTGAAGGAAAAGAACATGATAAAATATTAAAAGTTTTAGATGAAAATTTTAAAAATGTTAACATAACTAATTTTGATTTTAATAAAGCTTGAGACATTAATAATATTAATCACTCAAATAAAGTAGATGATTGAAAAGAGTTTATTGAAGCTTCTGATAAAAACTTAATTATTTGTGGAAGTTTGTATTTTATCCCTCAAGTCTTTACATATTTAACTAAAAAATAAAAGGAGGGCATTGCATGCTGTTTTGAACAACAAATATTATTGCTGCTGCACTTATCATTGCCATGTTTTTTATCGGAATGTTAATTGATAAAATACATGCTAAAAAATTCACAGTTAAAAACATTGCATTATTAGGTTTAATAGTTGCTTTAAGTATCATTCTTACTAATGTTATTGGATATTCTAGTGTTTTTGGTTTTAGAATAATGATTGGTAACTTTATGATATTTTTTGCAGGTATGGTTTTTGGTCCACTTGGTGGAATTATGGCTGGTTTTTGTTCAGATTTAGTTGGATCAATGATCAATATATCAGGTATGTTTCATTTTGGTTTTATGTTTGCCAAAGTGTTTATTGGCTTTTGTGGTGCCATGGTATTTATTTTTAAAAAAAATAATTTATGATTTGCAAAAATGATTTTCTTTTTAATATTCAGTTTAGCTATAACAAGTTTTTTAATTACACCAATTTGTTTAGTAGCTAGTGGATTTGGCAGTTTGGCAGGTATTAATTTTGTTAAAAAAACAATTATTTTACCTATTGAACTAGTAATTTTTATTCCAAGTATTTATGCTTGTTTAAAAATATCCAGCATATTATTAAGAAGTGAAATTCAACAACCCTCACAACCATGATTTTTAAGACATGGACAACTAAACTTTATAATTAAAAAAAGTGCGAAAGAATAATTTGACTTTTTATGTTATTTAAATACTAATCATTATTTAGCAAACAAATATAGTAAAATTATAATAATAAAAAAGGAGCTAAGTAAATGAGTAAATTAACTATCAAAGAATTAGTAAAAAAATTTAATTTTGAAATTATTGCAGGTGCAGATTACATGGATAATGAAATTACTGTGTATGGTTTAAACCGTGCAGGTTTAGAGCTAACTGGATATTTCAATGAAAAAGAAGATAAAAAACACAAGCGTGCTATTTTAATGTCATCAAAAGAAAATAATTTTATGTCACAATTTTCAGATATTGAAGCATGTGAAAAGTATAAAAACTTAATTAAAATGGGAGCACCAGTAATTATTATTACTCAAAAATTTACTGATGAAAGATTAAACAAAGTTGCAAAAGAATTGAACTTTCCTTTATTAAAAATTAACTATCCATCAACAAGTGAACTAACTCAAAAAATATTAGATATGTATGATTTATATTTCGCTCCAACTATTGAAGTTCATTCAACATTAATGAATATATTTGGAAAAGGAGTTTTAATCTTTGGTCAATCAGGAATTGGTAAATCAGAGGTTTCATTAGAATTAATGAAAAAGAATCACTTATTTATTGGAGATGACAGAATCATTGTTTCAAATAGAAATAGTGAATTATTTGGTAAATCACACCCATTACTTCAAAATTTAATTGAAGTAAGAGGAATTGGAATTATTGATATTTCAAAAGTTCAAGGACAACAATTAATCATGCCAGAAACAAAAATTCATATGGTGATTGAATTATTCAAATTCCAAGAAGGTGGAATTGACAATACTGACAGATTAGGAAACGAATGAACTCAAAAAGATTTCTTAGGACTAAAAATTCCTTACTTAAGAGTTCCAGTTAGTGCTGGACGTAACTTAGCAAATATTATTGAAGCTGCTGTTGGGCAATTGAAAGTTAATGAAAGTTCTGATGCACAAGACATTATTGAATTATTAGCAAAAAGAAGCAATGAATTAACAGAATAGAGGAAACATGTGAAACAAATACGAGGATTTTTACAGATGAATAAATACTTCGAATAAAACACCTGAAGACATCCGTCTTCTTTTTGGTCTTGTTCCTGCATATCCTGTATTTATGTTTTTAGGTATTTGTTTAGTAATACTAATTACTGTAATACAAATGAATAAAAGAAAAATTACATTAAGAGAGTTAGAAATTGGAATTGTTATAATTATTCCACTTGGTATTATCGGTGGTACTTTTTTTGGAAAGATATTTTTACCAAATTATCAAAACTGGTCAAACTTTTATAAAGCATTTTACTTTTGACAACCAGGTATGTCATTCTTTGGTGCAATAGGTTTAGGTTCAGTTGCTGGATTTGGTTGATTTTACAAAAGAAGTAAGACAACTCAAATTTCAATGTGAGTTTATTTAGATTTGATACTGGTGAATATTTTATTAGGACATGCACTTGGTAGGTGGGGGAATTTATATAATCAAGAAATTTTAGGACATGCAGTTAGTTATGAGAGTATTTCATGATTACCAAGTTTTATCAGAAACAGATTATTTTATTTCCCATCGTTAGTAAATTTTACTGATAGTGCAGGAAATTCACTTTATGCAGATCCAACATGATGAATAAGAATGTTTTATTCTGATGGTTCTTTAAATCCTGTTTATACACAACAATGATCATACAATGGACAAACATTATATGATGTAATGAGAAGCTCAATTCAATATAGAGTCCCATTATTTTTAATTGAAGGATTAGGTAATGTTTTATTATGATTATTAATTACTTTTGGAGTTAGAAATATTAATAGATTTGCTAACAGAAAAAATAATCCATGAAAACTTGAACCAGAAGCATATCCTTGTTTATGAAATCCAAAATATAAAACTATTTCAGAAGACAAATTAAAAGATTGATATACATTAGCACCTGTAAAATATAGAAAAGTTAAAAAACAAACTGAAAATGGTGAAACATATGAGTTAACCATGAGTTTAAGAAGTGTATGAAATAAGGCTTATTATTGGGTTGAGCCTAATTATGAAGCAAATCAAAATTTGTATGCTCAAATTGAAGAATGAAAAAATGATTTATATAATACAACGCTAAAATATCAAAATGATAAAAAACAATTAAAAGTTAAATTGCAAAAACTAAAAATTGATTTTGATAAAAAACTTAAATTTACTAAACAAAATTTACAAGAGCAATTAAAAGTTGAATACAAACAAAATGTTGCTTTAGAAAAAATGAAGATTAAAGAAAAAAAACAAGAACTTAGTGCAAAATTTGCATTTGATGAAAGGTATTTAAACATAAATCCGTTTAGTAGAAAATTAGAACAAGCTAATAATCCAAATAACTTTATAGTTACTAGATGTGGTGTGTCTGCTGGTTGATATGTGCTTGGTTATGGTATACTAAGAACAATATTAGAAACACAAAGACAAGCAACAGAATACATGATTCAAAATCATGTAGTAGCAAACTTTTTGGTTTTAAGTTTAATAATACTAACAGGAATAATGATTATTGTAATAACTCAATTTGTTAGTCCATATAGATGAAGGGAAGTAGGATGATTATATGAAAAAACATACTAATGAAAATTTAAAAGACATATTAATTATTGGTGGTGGTCCTGCTGGATTAACTGCAGGTGTTTATGCTGCTAGAGCTGGAATGAAAACTATCATTTTAGAAAAAGAAGCACCAGGAGGAAAAATGGTTAAAACAGATACAATCGAAAACTACCCAGGATTTGATAGTATTAAAGGTCCTGATCTTGCTTTAAAAATGTATATGCAAGTAATTAACTTAGGTGCTGAATTTGTTTATGATGAAGTAATTAAAATTGAAAAAAACGAAGAAACATTTACAGTAACAACAAGAAATGGTCAAACAATTGAAGCATTAAGTGTAATTGTTGCAACTGGAACATTAGAAAATAAATTAGGTATTCCTGGAGAAGATCAATTGTATGGTAAAGGTGTAAGTTATTGTGCAGTTTGTGATGGTGCATTCCACAAAGGAAATCCTGTTGTAATTGTTGGGGGAGGATACTCAGCAGTTGAAGAAGGAATTTATTTAAGTAAATTTGTAAGTAAATTATATGTTGTTGTTAGAAAAGATCACTTTAGAGTTGATCCTGTAACATTATCAAAATTAGAACAATTAGATAATGTTGAATTTATTATGAACACAGTTGTTAAGAAAGTAAACGGAGCAGAAAAAGTTGAATCTGTTGAAATTGAAAACGCTTTAACAAAAGAAACTAAGACTTTAAATGTAACTGGTCTATTTCCATACATTGGTGCAACACCAGTAACTCAATTTTTAGAAAACTTAAATTTAAATAAGAGTGAAGGTTATTTAACAGGAGATGCTAAATTAAAATCTAATGTTAAGGGATTATTTATTGCAGGGGATGTTAGAGAGGTTCCATTAAGACAAATAGCAATTGCTGCTGGAGATGGAGCTTTAGCAGGTCAAATGGCAGTAAACTATGTACAAGAATTGTAGTTATCTTTAGGAAAGGAGAACAACTATGAAATTTAAAAAATTTAAATTAAAGAAAATTGATTTCAATTTTAAACAAGATAAGATTAAATGAATTTCAATCAGTCTATGGTCATTGTTTTTTATTGTAGTCATTATTCTATTTGCCGTTTTTTGATCAACAACAAATGTTAATTGAAATCAAGGAAATAGCTTTACTGATCCAGTCAAATGAGGTGGAGTTAAAGATTCATATGGTGGAATAAGAATATATCCAATGGCTATGACATTGGGTATGTTAGTTGCCATATTATTTTCATTGTATAAATTTTGAAAAAAAGGTTTAAGTGTTGTTGAATTATCTATTGCTATTGCGATATGTATACCTGCATCACTTTTAGGTGCAAGTTTCTTTGGCAAATTAAATGCACAAGGATCTGGTGTTAACGCTGGTGAAGTTGGATTTTGAGGTCTTTTTGCCTTTTGAGAAGGTGGAATGGCAATTCACGGTGGAGTTTATGGTGGGCTGTTAGCTGGATTAATTCTTTTCTATTTTGTAGGAAGAAGAACAAAAACATCAATGCTAGTTTATGCTGATGCAATAGTTCCAAACATTTTATTAGGTCAAGCAATTGGTAGATGAGGAAACTTCTTTAATCATGAAGTAATGGGAGCACCAGTCGGTGTTATTGCTGCAAAAGGTACTTGGGGTTCTTTAACTGATCTTAAATGAGAAAATGTTCAGAATGTTTTAAACTTACCAAAATGAATTACAAGAAACCTTGTTGTTAAAGCAAAATTTGACATTGAAAAATTTGGAATTTCACAAGGTGACTTAGTTCAATTATCACCAATATTTTTATATGAATCATTAAGTTTATTAGCTGCATGATTTATCATAACTTTTGTAATTCCAAATATAACTAAATGAATAAGTAAAAAACCTTGAAATGTTGAACAAGGAAAATATAACTATAGTTTATCATTCTCAATCAAACAATGATTTATGCCTTGAAAAGAATCAACTGATGAAATTCAATCAGCAAGAGACATATGAAATCTTGCATATTTAAGAAATATTGATGAAAAAGCTAAGCAAGAATATATCAAAAGTTTAGAAATTGATAGACAAAAATACTTAAAACCAAAAGAAATTAATAAAGCAAATGGTCTAAATAACTATATTTCGACAAAAGCAGGAGTAGAATTTTTTGCATATTTCTTCGCTTGAAACTTCGTTAGATTTTTCTTAGAACTAAGTAGACCTGATGATCATTTATTCATTATGTACGATAAAACATTGTCATTAACATTGATTTTATTATCAGCTTTAATAGGATTAATTGGGATGGTTGCTTCTCAATATTGGTTACCAAATTTAATTAGAAAAAATGGATACTTATACGAAAAAGAATACTTTTCATTAAATTAAAATAGTAAAGGAAGTGAAATTATGTCGTTTGCATTAACAGTTAAAGAAGAAATAATTTCTCATACTTTTGACGATGAATTAGGCAAAAGTTTTTTAGCCGGATTTATTAAATATAATGGTGACTTCATTTGAAGTTCAGGAAGTGAAAAATTAAAGTTATCATCAATAAGTAATAAAATTGCAAGAAGTATTTTTTGATTATGTAAAAAGAATTTTGATGGTTATATTGAAATTTCTGTTTCACAAACTCAAACACTAAAACAAAACAAAACATATCAAATTACATTAGTTGGTAGAATCTTAAACTTTTTAAAATCTTTAAATATATGAGATGAAAATAACATGAAAATTATTGAGTTTAAACCTTTAAAAGAACAAAAGAATAAAGAAGAATTAACAAAATTAAAACGTGCTTATATGGCAGGGGTTTTTGTAGCTGTAGGTTCAGTTAATTCACCTCAAACAACTAACTATCATTTAGAACTTCAATTTAAAGAAGAAGACTCTGGTAATTACATTGCTCAACTAATGAATAAATATGACTTTGATTTTAAAGTATTAAAACGAAATGATAAATTGTTTATTTGCTATATTAAAAAGGCAATTATGGTTTCAGATTTCTTAAAATTTATTGATGCTTATCAAGGTGTTATGAATTTTGAAAATGAAAGAATTATGAGAGACGTTTATAATAATGTTAATAGAGTAAATAACATAGATATTTCAAATGAGAAAAAAACTTTATCTGCAGGTTTAAAACAAATTGATCAAATTAGTAAGATTCAAGCAAACCTTGCAAAAAAGCGCCTTTCAGATAAAGCTACTTATCTTTGCGAGCTTAGAATTCAAAATCCAAATGCCTCATATGCTGAGCTAACTGAACTGATGAATGAGAACGGTTATGACATAACAAAATCAGGTGTTAGCAATTTATTTAAAATAATTGAAAAATTAAGTCTAGAATTTAAAAGTTAGTAAGTATTGGACATAATCATTTTTTAATGTTTTAATTAAGTTAGGAAAAAGGCGGAAGGAAAAAGGCGAAAAGAAAAATGAGAAAATATGAAAACGAAAATGCATTGCTTTTAATAGTTGCTGGAAATTTAAAAAGAATCAGACAATCTAAAAAGCTAAACCAAGAAGAACTTGGTTTCAGATGTGGCATTTCAAAAAATTATATTTCTGATTTCGAAAGAGGTCGAAGAAATATAACAATTAAGGTTTTTCAAAAAATAGTTGAAGGATTAGAAATTCAACCTGAAGAATTGCTAAAAACCCACTCTAAATAGTGGGTTTTATAGTATTAAAATCTAAAATGTAGTAATATTAAATATAATATAAATGAAAGGAAATATAACTATGAGTTCATCAACAGCACAAATAATGGTTTTAGTAGTTGAAATAGTAGCAATGATTGTTTCAATTATAATGATTTTAATTGGTATATTTCAAAATAAAAATTCTCAAAGTGGATTAAGTGCACTTAATGGGGGAAACGACGAGTTATTCTCAAATTCAAAAGAACGTGGTTTAGATAAAACCTTATCAAACTGAATGATGACTTTAGGAATAATTTTCTTTATCGTAGCATTAGCAGTATGTATAATAACTAACATTTACCTTTAATAGCCTATACAAAGGAGTGAAGTTGAAATGAAACTTCGATTAATTTTAAAACAGTCATGAAAAGATTATAAAAATAAAAGTATTCTGTACTTTGTTTTTGTAATGTTTTTAACTATCATTTTAGGTCTTATTATTGGTATTTTGGCGTTCATTTCATATGCACAACTTAATTATGATCAGGCCCATCAAACAAAATATGCTGGTCAAGTATACATAAGAAACAATATTGCAAGTGAAAGAAACAAAGATGAAATTTTAGAACAAAGAGCCATTGTAGATAAAGATGGAAAACTTAAGCAATATATAATTGATAATTTAAATCCTAAAACTGTAAAGAAAATAAATAATTATTTTTCATCAGCAGATATTGAAATAATAGTTAATGATTATATAGATATTTTAGGTAAATTCTTTAATGGAAATATTAAGACATTGAAAAACACCAGTAAAGAAGTTATCAGTACATTATCTGATCAATATAATACAAATAGTAATCTTATAGTAGATATTAATAAAGATCTTTATTGAAATTTGCCAGCCGTTTCAAGCGAATTAATGCTTATATATTTTTATGACACTTTAAAAGCAGATCATCAATTATGATTTAATCCAATTTTCTCAGATTTTAAGGATAAATTCAACAACTACTTAGTTGCTTACCTTGCACCAACTTATAGGGATAATGTAAAAAGTGATGAAGAATATAACAAACATCGAGAATTTCATGAAAGTAGTGCAAGCAATTTCCACATTTATGAGGAGAAGAAGACCGCAGAATTTAGTGAAGAAGACCAACAAATGATATATGCCGGTCAATATCTTTATGCTACGCCAAAATACTTAACAATTAATAATTTAAAAGTTGGAGAGAAAATTGAAGTTTTTTATAATGACAAAAGTTACAGTATGTTAATTAAAGGAACAATGATAACTCCATATACAACAGCAATGAATTATAATCAAGGTCTATTTACTATAAGCGCTAAAGGCTTTGCTTATCTTTCAGAGAATAAAAAAACCTATGATGAAAATGATCTTAGATTAAATAATCAAAGACTTCTTTTTACTGAAGAAGGAAATAATTGAGCAAAAACGGGTCATATAATTAATGAAGAAATAAATAAGCATTTTAAGTATTCAAAAGCTTATGGTAATAATAATCAATTATTGCCAGATAGATTAGAAGTTATTTGAAGTCCTTCATTTTTAGAAGATGTTTATTGAAACACTTATAAATTATTAGCGAAAATATTAGGCCTTGTGATAATTGGTTTATTAATTCTTATTTTTATAGTTTTTTACTTTATGTGTGAAAACTTTTTAAGACAACAAAAAGAATCATTTTACAATTTAAAAGCAATGGGTGTAAATAATTTTGTGCTTACTTTATTATCATCGTTTTCGGCAATAATTCCTATTTTCATTTCATTAATATTATCCTTATTTGTTGCAGTACCGATTAGCCGAATGCTAGCGACTTCAGTTTCAACTGCTTACTCTTTTGATTGACCACCAATTTTATTTACATGAAAGCTGCTAATATATATCTTTTTAATCATTTTATGTATTTTTACTATTTTTATGTTTAATAATTTTATTGTTTTAAATGGTAAAAAATCTAAAATTGATAAGTTTAAAGAAAGTAAAAAACCTTCTAAATTTATAATGATGAACAAAAAAATGCTTACTCCGCTTCCAAGTAGAACAAGAATAGGTTTATCATTTGCTTTAACAAATGTAGCAAAAAATATTTATTGTTTAATTATTCTTTCATTAGTTTTTACAGTGATTCTATTTACATTCCAATTTAACGTTTCAGTAAATAATTCAGCAAACTCAATGATTAGTTTTGCTAATCCTGATATATCGATTAAGTATCAAAGTAGTTCATGGGATTTAAAAACTATTTATGATGAAGAAGGAAATGTACAAGAATATCAACATGCATATGATCAAATAAACAAATATGATGATTTAAATAAACTTTTTGTTGTTGATAACCTTGATAAATTTATTGACATGGCCATTTATACATCACTTAATGCCAATATAATTGAAACTAGTAAAAATAATATTTCTAACTATATGATAAGTGGAGATTATATTTATAAATTAGCAACCTCTATTACTAGTGAAGCAGAGTTAAAAGAAATAATTAATAAGAATGTTATACCAAGAATTGACAATCTAGTGATTAAAGATGTTGCTAAAAAATGATTAACTAATTCTGACAACCAAACTTTAATGTGAAATTACTACAAACTATTCCAAGATAAAATTAAAAGTATGAAAGCTAGTCTTCATCAACTAGACATTGATGAAAAATCAATTTTTCCAATTAATGTATTATTTGGTAAAACAGTAATTATACCTGGAGAAAAAAACTATTGAAGTTCAGGAGTATCTTTTTCAAGTATCTCAACTAATAACGATTTAGCAAATGCAACTTCAGTATCAGCAAGTAGAAAACAACATCAAAATTCATTTGGATCAAATAAACTAAATAATTTTTATAGCGAATCAACAATTACAAAAATAAAATTGGTTAATGGAAACGAGGTTTCAGGTTTAAAAATTCAAGTAGCTCAACCATTAGCAAATAGATATAGATTGCGTGTTGGAGATACAATGTTTATGAGTGTAAATTCACTTAAAACAAATGAAATTGCAGATGTTAAAATACCAATAGTAATCTCTGGGTTTATGTCTAATGATTTAGTTACACAGAATGTTTATTTTGAAAAAACAGATTATTTTAGAGTTCTTAAAGAAACCTTAAAAAATAAAATTCTACATTTTAATACAACTAATGTTAAAGAAGAAACAAAAAATCCTTTATCACTAGGTCCTGCATGAACAAGTTATATAAAATTTTTAGATGACACTATTGAAAAATCAGATACATTAGGAAGCAATGATAATCTTGTTTTAAATAACTCTCAATTTTCAAAAGAAGATATTCCTGTAAACTTAAGATATTTAACTTTACCAAAAGTTTCAAATGACTTAGTACTTAACAAAATATCTGAATCACAAAGTATTAAAAGTGTTGAAAATGAAAGAACTGATATTTTAAGTTATTGAGATAACATTGACGGACCAAATGATTTCTGAAAATCAAAAAATGGTAAATATATTAATTCACTTTCAAATGACTTATATAACTATAGATTAATAAAAGAAGCTATTTTACTTAAAGCTGCACCATTCCAAAATATTATGAGAACTTTAGACCAAGCACTTGTAGGTATTGTGTTGTCAATTTCGTTAGTAATAATTACACTAATTCTATTTGAAAATAAAAATACAATTATATTATTTAAATCACTTGGTTATAAAACTAGAGAAATTAATAAATACTTAATTACAGGGTATGTACTTTCAGGAATAGTAGCATTAATTTTTGCACTTGTAGCAAATAATTTTATGATCAGTTATTTATCACAAACAATTTATGATGCTGTTGGTATATCACTGGTATATGTTCTAAGTTCTTCATATATTTTATATGGAGTAATATTAACAGCGTCATTCATACTGTTGATCCTTGGTTCAATTAAAATATATACAAGAAGACAAAACCCAAAAGAAGTAATTAAATAAGAAGGAAAAATTATGATTAAAATAAATGAAACAAAAAATGAAATTAAATTAATAGGAGTTAAAGATAACTCAAAAAATAAACTAATAAAAGATAAAGCAGGTCAAATTACATTGATCTCAGAAGACAAAACAATTTATTTAGTTTTAAAAAAAGATGAAGAAACTTTTATCGAACAAATTAATTCAGCAATTAAGGCTGCAATCAGTACAATTGAATTTGATTTAAATATCGATATTGATTCAATTCACAGTGTTTGTCAAGGTGTTGAAAAAGAAGAAATTATTAAAAATGTTTATGAAACAATTGCATTTGAAACTCATAAAGGATTATCAATTGCTAAAAAAGAAAAAGAAATTAATTACAATTTAATTTTTAAAGGTGATTTTAAAGAATTGATTGCTAACTTAGAAATAGTATGTGAATACATTAACTATGCTAGAGATTTACAAGATACACCACCAAACATTGGAACAAGTGAATATTATGCTGAAAAATTAGTTAGTGATGCTAAAGATATTAAAGGCTTAAAAGTAACTGTTTTAGGTAAAAAAGAAGCTAAGAATTTAAAAATGGGATTATTCTTAGGTGTTAATGCTGGATCAGCACACGAACCAAGAGTTGTTGTAATAGAATACTGTTCAGATGATTCTAAACCAAAAACTGGATTAGTTGGTAAAGGAATTTGCTTTGATTCAGGAGGATACAACCTAAAATCTTCTAATTATATGGAAGGTATGAAATTTGATATGTCAGGTGCTGCTATTGTTTTATCAGCAACTATGGCATTAGCAAAAGCAGGAGCAAAAGCAAACATTGTTGCTGTTGGAATGTTTACTGATAATAAAATTGGTCAAAATGCAACTTTACCAGATTCAGTAATTGAATCAATGACTGGTAAAAAGGTTTTAATTTTTGATACAGATGCTGAAGGAAGATTAGTTTTAGCTGATGGTATTAGTTATGTTGTTAAAGAAAAACAAGTTGATCAAATTATTGATGCTTCAACATTAACAGGAACTGTTTTATTCGCTTTAGGTCATAATGCAACAGGAGCGTTCTCACATTCTAATGAGATGATTGAAAAATTAAATAAAGCATCTGAAAAATCAGGTGAAAGATTCTGAAGACTACCAATTTTTAAAGAACATTTAAAACAAGTAAAAAAAGATGCAGCACCTTTAGCAGACTTAACAAATGCATGTAGAGTTAGATATGAAGATTGTTCATATGCTGCAGCGTTCTTAAATGAATTTGCCGAAAACAAACCATTTTTACACTTAGATATTGCAGGAACAGCAGATAAAGAGAATAAAGGTCAAGGTGTTTTAGTTAAAACATTATTTGAAATGTTGAAATAAGTGGTTAATTCCACTTTTTTTTCTAACCACTTATTGTTTTACTTATTAAGTGCTATAATTTTTAGTAAATAGAAAGATGGTGCATATTTATGATTACATTAAACAAGAAAAATCACGATATTAAATTAGTTGCAGTTGCTGAAAATAAAACTAATGAGTTTATCAAAGACAGTGCGGGAGCAGTTACTTTTATTTCAGAGGACAAAACAATCTATTTAGTTATTAAACAAAAAGGATGTAGAGTTAAACAAATTAAAGCTGGATTAAAAGCAGCACTAGCAAGTTACAAACAAAACCTTAACATTGATTTAGATTCAATTATTGCTCAATTAGGAGAAGAAAACAAAGAAATAGTTTTTAACACAGTTTATGAAACTATTGCATTCTTATCTCATGATGTTGTTTCATACAAAAAAGAATCAAAACCAAGTAAAACAGAATTTAATATTCAAACATCAAAAGATTTTGTTGAATTAGAAAAAGCAGCAGCAATTAAAACAGAATTTATTAATTATGCAAGAGACTTACAAGATACACCTCCAAACATTGGAACAAGTGAATACTATGCAGAAAAAATTTCAAAAGATGCAGAAAAAATTGAAGGCTTAAAAGTTACTATTTTAGGTAGAAAAGAAGCTGAAAAATTTGGAATGGGATTATTCTTAGGTGTTAATGCTGGATCAGCACACGAACCAAGAATTATTGTTATGGAATATTGTGGAGACACATCAAAACCAAAAACAGGATTAGTTGGTAAAGGAATTTGCTTTGACTCAGGAGGATATAACTTAAAACCTTCTGCTTCAATGTTAGGTATGAAATTTGATATGTCAGGAGCAGTTATTATGTTATCTGCAACTATGGCATTAGCAAAAGCAAAAGCAAAAGCAAACATTGTTGCTGTTGGAATGTTTACAGACAACAAAATTGGTCAAAATGCAACTTTACCAGAATCAGTATTAACTTCAATGAACGGATTAACTGTTGAAATTAATAATACAGATGCTGAAGGAAGATTAGTATTAGCTGATGGAATGACATATGCAATTAGAGAAAAAGGTGCTGAAAGAATTATTGAAGCATCAACTTTAACTGGAGCTTTATTAATAGCTTTAGGAAACTCAGCAATTGGAGCATTTACTCATTTTGATGATATGTGAAACACATTTGAAGCAGCATCATTAAAAACAAGAGAAAGAATGTGAAGATTACCAATCTATGAAGAACACTTAGAAAGAGTTAAAGCTGGAGCACTTTTAGGAGATCTTTCAAATGCTGTTAAAGGTTATGAAGGAAGTTCAACTGCAGCAGCATTCTTAAATGAATTTGCTGAAGAAAAACCATTTATTCACTTTGATATTGCTGGAACAGCTGATATTGATGGACGTGGACAAGGTGTTTTAATAAAAACATTATTTGAAGTTTTAAAATAATAAAATAATTCAATCATAAGTATAAAGCTTATGATTTTTTTAAATAGAAAAGAGACGTTATGATTACAATTAATAACAAAAATGAAGAATATAAATTAGTTGCTGTTTCAGATAATAAACTTAATTTAAATATTGATGATAAACCTAGTAAAGTAAGTTTTATTAGTGAAATTAAGACTTTTTATTTAGTAATTAAAAAAGATTCGATGTCTGACTTAAGACAATTAAAATTAGGTCTAGCAGAATTTGTTAAACAAGCAAAAGGTGATACTAATATTGACTTTAAAAGTATTTGCGATTTAATTCCTGAAGTTAAATCTGAAATCATATTTAATGTTATTTGCGATGTAATTTCTTTTGAAACACATAAATTTGTAACTTATAAAAAAGAAATAAAAAATGTTAAGTTTAATTTTAATATTGAAGCATCAAACGAATATAAAATATTATTACAAACAAATGAAATTAAAAATAAATATGTAAACTATGCAAGAGATTTACAAGATTTCCCACCAAACATTGGAACAAGTGAATTTTATGGTGAAAAGCTAAAAAATGATGCAGCAAAAATTGAAGGATTAACAGTTACTGTATTAAAAAATAAAGAATTAAAAGCCTTAGATATGAATCTTGTTTTAGCAGTTAATCAAGGATCAAGTCATGAAGCAAATGTTATTGTACTAGAATATAACAATAATTCAGGCGGTGAAAAAGTTGCACTTGTTGGTAAAGGGATTTGTTTTGATACAGGTGGATATGATCTAAAACCATCAGTGTTTATCGAAGGAATGAAATTTGATATGACTGGAGCAGCAATTGTAATGTCAATTGCCATGGCATTAGCAGAAGCAAAAGCTAAAATTAATTTTGTTGCAGTTGGATTGTTTACAGACAATAAAATTGGAGAAAAAGCAATCTTGCCAGAATCAATTGTTAGATCAAAAAATGGATTAACAGTTGAAATTAATAATACAGATGCTGAAGGAAGATTAGTATTGGCTGATGGAATTACTTATGCAATTAGAGAAAAAGGTGCTGATAAAGTCTATGATATTGCTACTTTAACAGGAGCTACTGCAATGGCACTTGGTGAGTCAGCATCAGGAGTATTTACTGAGTATGATGAAATGTGAAATGAATTACATAAAACTTCATTATACACAACTGAAAGATTTTGAAGATTACCTGTTTTTGATGAACATAAAGAACAAGTTCAACAAGATTCAGAACTTGCTGATTTAATAAATTCATGTAAAAAAGGTCCAGGTGGATCAACTGCAGCTGCATTCTTAACTTTCTTTGCTGAAGATAAAAAATTCTTACACATTGATTGTTCAAGAGTTGTAAGAGTTGATTTAAAAGGCCAAGGATACATTGTAAAGACAATGTTTGAGCTGTTTAAAAAATAAAATATTTTAAGTTATAATAGAATTAAGAAAATAAAGGAATATATATGAAAATTAACACATGAACATTTTATGATGCAAAAGAATTAGTTGATGTACAAAATAATCCATTGTTAAGTGGTGATATTGTATTTTTAGTATTAAGACCTGATATTAATCAACCAAATAGATTATTAGGGTTTGGATTACCAAAAGACAAGTCTGCAACTGTTATTGTTGATTTACAAAATAAAGAATTAACACATGATGATATTTATGCAATCTTTAAAGGTAACTTAGGAATTACTGAATCTAAAAATATTGCACCAATCGAAATTAATGGAACAAAATTATCAACTCCAATTAGATTAGAAAATATTCAAAAAATAATAGAAGTTTATAATGTATTTTTTAAAACAGATTCAGTAGAATTTAATACTGATGATTATTCAACTGAAGAAGGATTATCAAGACCTGATATTTTTACAGAATTAGATTTTAATAAAATTGCATTACCAAATATTTTACAAAGCTTACAAGCTGGTATGACTGAATATAATAAACAAATGCAATTTTTACAAACAACACAAATGCCTGATGAAGAAAGAAAAAATAAAATCGTAGTTTTATCAGTATTACAATCAAACCTTATTTTATTTTTTGATAACGCAATAAGAAAAATAAATGATGTTGTTGTTGAACAACAAGAAGAAATTAATAAGTTAAGAAACCAAAAAAATTAGTACAAATAAATTAAGATTTTAATTAGCAAAAATTTTAATATATAATAATTAAGTAAGTAAAGGAGTTATTCTAATGAGTAGTTTTATACAATTATCAAAATTGAATAAAATTATCGAAAAGATAACTCAAATAATATAAAAATAACCTTGCTTTGCGAAATAGCGTAAGGTTATTTTTTTATTTTTATAGGAAAGGGTTTTTATGAAAAAAATAAATTCATTAGTTGTAGTTGGAAGTCAATGAGGAGATGAAGGAAAAGGAAAAATGACAGACTATTTTGCTCAAAAAGCAGATGTTGTTGTCAGATTTGCTGGTGGAGATAATGCTGGACATATCATTAACTTTAATGGTCAAAAGCATAAAGTAACAATTATTCCATCAGGTATTTTTAATGCAAATGTTACAAGTGTTATTGGAAACGGTTGTGTAGTAAATTTAATCAATTTAGTTAAAGAATTAAAAACTATTCAAGCTAGTGGAGTTAAATTAGGTAAATTATTAATTTCAGATCGTGCTCAATTGATTCTACCTTACCATATTCTAATTGATGGTGCTCAAGAAGATTCAAGAGGGGCTAGAAAAATTGGAACAACAAAAAGAGGAATTGGTCCAACTTATCAAGATAAAACTGCAAGATTAGGAATTCGTATTGCTGATTTAGAAGAAAAAGACTTTAAAGAAACATTTAAAGAAATTTTTGATTATCAAATGATGTTTTTAAACAAAATGTTTAACGTTGAACCAATTAGCTTTGAAGAAACATATAAAGATTTAATGGAAGCATATAATGTTGTTAAAGATTGTGTTACAGATACTGGGATTTTTGTTGAAAAAGCAATTAAAGATGGTAAAAATGTATTATTTGAAGGTGCTCAAGGTGCTCTTTTAGATATTGATCATGGAACTTATCCTTTTGTTACAAGTTCAAATACTTCTGCAAACAATGCTTCAACAGGAACAGGAATTTCACATAAATTAATTAATAATACACTTGGAGTAGTTAAAGCTTATTCAACAAGAGTTGGTGCAGGTGCATTCCCAACAGAATTGCTTAATGAAATTGGTGATGGTATTAGAGAACGTGGCCATGAATATGGTTCAAATACAAAAAGACCAAGACGTGTTGGGTGAATTGATTTAGTTGCACTTAAGCATGCAATAAGAACTTCAGGAATTGATTACTTGTTTATTACTTTATTAGATGTTTTATCAGGAATTGATGAATTAATGATTTGTGATAAATACGTTTTAGATAATAAAGAAATTGAATATGTTCCATCAACAACATCAAAACATGAAAGATGTAGTGCAAAATACATTTCAATGCCAGGATGAAAAGAAAATATTACACAAGTTAAAACTTTTGATGAATTACCAACTAATGCAAAAAACTATTTAAATAAAATTGCTGAAATTTGTGAAACAGAAATAGCAGGTTTTTCAGTTGGACCAGACAGATTACAAACTGTAATTACTAAAGAAATAATGTAGAAATTGTATGGTGATAAAATGATAAATAGATACGCAATAAAAAAAATAGAAGCAATATGAAATGATGAACACAAGTTGAATGTTTGACTTGAAGTTGAAAAAAAAGTCGTATATGCTTGAATGAAACTAAATGTTATTTCTGAACAAGAATACTTACTAATTGAAAAGAATGCAAAAATTAACATTGATAGAATGTTAGAAATTGAAAAAGAAACTCGTCATGATATTGTTGCATTTACAAGAGCAATATCAGAAACTTTAGGAAAAGAAAAAAAATGAATTCATTTAGGATTAACTTCAACTGATGTTGTTGATACTGCACAAAACAAATTAATACAAATGTCTAATGAAATTGTAATGAAGTCATTAATTGATTTAACAAAAACATTAGAAGCAAAAGCAATTAAATATATAAATACATTAACAATGGGAAGATCACATGGAATTTATGGTGAACCAACTTCACTCGGATTAAAGTTTTTATTATGATTTGATGAAATTAATCGACAAATTACTAGATTTGAATTAGCTAGAAAACAAATTGAAGTAGCAAAAATTTCAGGATCAATGGGTAACTATGCTAATTTAGAATTTGAAATTGAAGCAATCGTTGCTAAAGAAATGAACTTAGAAGTTGATAATATTTCAACACAAGTTACACAAAGAGATAGACATGCATTTTTAGTTAGTGTTTTTGCAAACATAGCTTCAACATTAGAAAAAATCGCAACTGAGATTCGATTATTTCAAAGAAGTGAAGTACAAGAGTGACATGAAGGATTTAAAACAAATCAAAAAGGTTCAAGCTCAATGCCACATAAAAAAAATCCAATTAGTTCAGAGAACATAACTGGATTATCAAGATATATTAGATCATTTACTAATACTGCATTTGAAAACAATGTTTTATGACATGAGAGAGACATATCACATAGTTCAAATGAAAGAATTATTCTTAGTGACGTATATAATGTTTTAGTTTATTCAATCAACAGACTAAAAGATACACTAGATGATTTAGTAATTGATGAACAAAAAATGCTTGAACATATTAATTCACAATATAATGTTTTTTACAGTCAACCAATTTTAAATTACATGCTTATTAATTGTGATAAATCTAGAGAAGAAATATATGACTTTATACAAAAATGTACATTTGAAACAATGAATAATAAAATTGATTTCAAACAATCATTAATCAGCAATGGTTTTGATCAGTACATTAAGGATATAAGTGTTCTTGATGAAATATTTAACATTAATTACTTCATTAGAAATGTTGATAAGATTTATAAGAGAACATTGAATAAATAATTTGATATTAATAAAACAAAAGGGGAATATTTAAAAATGCATTCAAACAAAGAAAATGTGCACATATTTGGTTTAACTCAAGGTATTGAACTAGCACAAGAAATTTGTGAAATATTAGGAGTTAGAAGAAAAGAAGTTAAAACTTTAAGATTTGCTGATGGAGAAATCTTAATTGAATCTTTAGACTCTGTTAGAGGTAAGGAAATTTATGTAATTCAGTCTACTTCAACACCTGTAAACGATAGTATTATGGAATTATTAATTGCAATTGATGCATTTAAAAGAGGAAGTGCAGAAAAAATTAATGTTGTAATTCCTTACTATGGTTATGCAAGACAAGATCGTAAAGCAAAAGGAAGACAACCAATTACTTCAAAACTAATTGCTGATTTAGTTACAAAAGCTGGAGCAGATAGAGTTATGACAGTTGATATCCACTCACCTCAATCAATGGGATTCTTCGATGTGCCAATGGATAACTTTTATACAGCACAAACTTTAGCTAGTCAAATCATTGATACTATTGAAGTTAAAAAATGAAATCCAAAAGATTGTATCTTAGTATCTCCAGATTATGGAGGAATGACGAGGGTTCATAAAGTTGAATCATACACTGGCGGAGTAACTAATGGAATTGCAGTTATTGGTAAAAGAAGACCAGAACCTAATAAAGCAGAAATTGAATTTGTTTTAGGAGATATCGCAGATAAACATTGTTTTATTATTGATGACATGATTGATACAGGTGGAACAATCATAAATGCTGCTAAAGCATTAAAAGACCAAGGTGCTAAAGATGTTCATATCTTTGCTTGTCATGGATTATTTAATGGTCCTGCAAAAGAAAGAATGGAATTTGCAATTAATGAAAGCATTGTTGAAGAAGTTGTTGTAACAAACACAATTCAAATTTCTGAAGAAAAAAAATTCAAAGGATTAAAAATAATTTCAGTTGCCCCATTATTAGCTGAAATGATTGATTCATCAATTAGTCATGAATCATTATCAGAAGTTTATAATAATAAAAAACAATTAATTTGAGATAGAGCTCAATGTATTGTTAATAAATTTAAAAAATAAGAAAAGGAATAATTATGAAATTAATAGTTGGATTAGGAAATCATGGTTCACAATATGAAGTTACAAGACATAATGCTGGATGAATTGCATTAGATCAGCTAATTGATAAATATGGGTATACTCAACAAAAAAATGAACATAATTCTATTATTTATTTTTCAACTATTAATAATGAAAAGGTTCTATTTGTTAAACCACAAACTTATATGAACAATTCAGGTATAACTATCCAAGCAATTATGCATTATTACAAAATTGATATTAAAGATCTTGTAGTTTTACATGATGAAAAAGATTTCCCAATTGGAAAAAATCAATTTAAAATGAATGGATCAGCAGCTGGTCATAATGGAATAAAGTCACTTATTCAATATTTAGGAACACAAAACTTTAATCGTTACAGAATAGGAATTGGACAACCAGAAGAAGGTTGACAAATAATTGACTGAGTTCTTTCAAAGTTTAAACCAGCTGAATTAGAAAGCATAATAAGTAATTCAAAACAAATTGCAAATTTCGTAAATGATTGAACAATTGGAGTAACATTTCAAAACATAATGAACAAGTACAACGCATAGTTGTATTTTTTTAAAAACTTTTACTTTTCAAAAATGAAAGTAAGAGTTTTTAAATTTAGTATTTTTAAATTATTGTAATTAATAATGTGATTAATATTTTTAAACTCAAGTTCTTTTAAAATATTTGTAAATTCTTCAACACCATATCATCAAAGAGAAAAGGGTTGAATTTCAGACTTATTTTTGTATCAATATTCCAGTTCTGTATAAGTTTTTTGAGTGATTCAATCAATCGAAATTGATTTATTTTTAACATTAATAATTTCACTATTATCTAATTGAAAATCAAATTCATGTATAGTTCCAGCTTTAAAACTTGTTGGAAAAATAAGATCCAAATACATTTTTCCATTTTCATTTAAATGAGCCTTAAAGTTATTTAAAACATCAATAATATTATCTCGATTTATTAAGCAAAAGCTTCCATTTGGCATAATTATTGAATCAAATTTTTCATCAGTTTTAAAATCTTTTAAATCACCTAAAAGCATATTTGATTTCATATTGTACTTAACTAAATTTGCTTTATATAAATCTAACATTTCTTGAGAATTATCTAAACCAAAAACTTCAAATCCTTTTCTTAAAAGTGGAATAGCCATTCTTCCATTACCAACCCCTGCTTCTAAAACAATTCCATCACGTTGAATTAATTCTTCTGTGTAAAATTGAATATCTCCGTCAATTGATGTACCAGGTGGTTTTGATTGATCATAAACAAGTGAAGATAAACTTCCATAATAATTTCTTTTGATATTTTCCATACTTAATATTATAAATAAAATAAAAAAATAAGGTTTGAAACCTTACTTTTTAGCTTTAAGTGATTTTTTTTGTAAATGTTCTTCATAACTGATTCGTAACATAATTTTAACAACTCATATAAGAATCAGTGCACTTATTGAATCACAAATAATTGATAATATTGTTGCAATTACTGATCCTTGATCTGATTTCATAGACTCAAATAAGAATAGTAAACTTAATATACTTAATAATAAACCTGCTAATCCAAAGAAGAAACTATATAAGTCTAATCTATTAGCAAATTTTTCTTTCGCAGAAGCTTTTAAGCCTTTTTCGCTTTTTCTTTTTAGAATAATTCCTCCGTACTTAAAGGCTATTATGGCCGCTGCGGTACTCAATGAATCAAATCCTACAGTTAATGATGTAAAAATGAAAGATGCTTCTTCATCTGCTTCTCCACCTCATGTACTTGGATTTAAACTTAGTAAGCTTAATATTCCTAGCACTACACCAATAATTCCACAAATGGCACTAATCAACTCAATTGTAATTAATATCCTTGTTTCCATCTTAATATTCTTTTTCATAAAAATAATTATACACTTTTAAAGTATTTTTGCATAAATTTGGGAAATTGGCTGATGATAAGTAGATTTTGAAGGTCTATTCCTATATAATATTTTAAGCGAGTTAATGTACACGGGGTTAACTCCTTGGCCCAAAGGCCCAAAGACCAAAAGGAGGACATTTTAAATGTTAAGAAAATATGAAGCTATGTTTATCTTAGACCAAGATACACAAGATGTTAACGCTTTATCATCAAGAATGATTGATATCATTTCAAAAGATGGAAAAGTAATTGAAAAAAACGATTTAGGATTAATCGAATTTGCTTACAAAATTAACCACAAGAAAAAAGGACACTATTTTGTTGTTATAGTTGAAGCAACTGCTGAAGCTATTAAAGAATTTGAAAGAATTGCAAACATTGAGAAAAATGTTGTTAGAACTTTAATCATCAATATTGAAAATGAACAAGGTTATCAACAATCAGTTAAATTATCAAAAACTGATATGACTAAATTTGAAGAAGAAAAAAAAGCAAAAAGAGATTTCAAAAAACCTTTTGTTAAAAAAAATTTTAGTAAACTAACAGAAAAAAGAACTTTTGAAAAACCTTTAGAAGAAAAAGTTGCTGAACCAAAATTTGAAGCACCAAAAGCTGCTGAAGTTAAATCCGCTAAAGCTAAAAAAGTTGAAGAAGAAGTTTCACATGAAGAAGCACATGACTTTGTTTCAAAAATGGAAGAAAAATATAAAGCTCATTTAGCTGAAACTATTGAAGACTATTTTGATGATGAAGTTGAAGTAAAAGAAGCGAAAGAATTAAAAACTACAGTTAAAAAAGAAGCTGCACCAAAAATGTCAGCTGCTGAAAGAGCTAAAGTTGATGGATCACACAACATTGATGAAGAAAGATATGAATTACAAAAATACTCAAACAAATTAAGAAGTGTTGCAATCGAAAAAAACTTACCAAAAAAATTACAAGAAGTTAACTTAAGAGATTTAACTAAAAAAGAACTAATCGAATACATGAGAAAAGTTCGTTCTGCATTAGCTAAATAGTTATATAATCAAAATAACAAGTATTAAATAAGCTTAAAGAGCTTAAAAGGAGCAGTAAAATTATGAATCAAGTATGTTTAATTGGAAGACTTACAAAAGATATTGAATTAAGAAATACAACTAATGGACAAGGGAAATTCGTTTCATTTACATTAGCTGTTAGTGAATATTCTGGACAAAAAGAAATCACAAACTTTATCCCATGTTTTGCTTTTAACAATACAGCTGAAAATATGGCTAGATTTTTATCAAAAGGAAGTCTAGTATCAGTTTCAGGAAGAGTTAATGTTAGAACATCACAAACTGATGGAAAATATGAAACTATCGTAACTATTACTGCCGACCGTGTAAACTTTTTAGAATCTGCAAAAGCAAGAGGAGCTAACGCTTCTGCTGATGTAAATTCAAACATTAATTTAGATTCACCAATTCAAAATAAACCATCATCAATTGCATCAAGCAACGTAGATACAGATGAAATTATTTTAAGTGAAGATGAATCAATTTTATGAGATTAATATAAATTAGAAAGGCTACTAAAATTATGGCAATGAAAAAATTCGTTAAAAAAAGAAAAAAAGTTAACTTTTTTGCTAAAAACAAAATTAACTACATCGATTACAAAGATGTTGAATTATTAAAAAAATTCATTTCAGGAAATGGACAAATCTTACCAAGAAGAATTACTGGTACATCTCCAAAACATCAAAGACAATTGGCTGTTGCAATTAAAAGAGCACGTCAAATGGCATTATTACCATACGTAATTGACTAATAAATAACTAAACCATCAAACCGATGGTTTTTTATTTTATCATCTTTTTTAAAATCAAATTAGAATGAATTATGTTAATTAAATTAAAGTGATTTATAATATTATTAAGTTCAAAATAACTTAGGGGGTTTTTATGAAAGTAATTTTTTTACAAGACGTACAAGGGCAAGGCAAAAAAGATGAAATAAAAGAAGTTAGTGATGGTTATGCAAGAAACTTTTTAATTTCTAAAGGATTAGTTAAAATGGCAACTAATGGAAGTGTAAAATCAGTTAAAAATAAAAAAATTGTTGAACAACAAGAAAATGATTTAGCAATTGCTGAAACTAAACAACTTAAAACTTTATTAGAAGAAATAACATTAAAATTTAAATTACAAATCAATGAGGGAAAAGCTTTCCACTCAATTTCTAATCAAGACATTGTAGATCAATTAAAAAACTCATATAAACTTGACTTAGATAAAAGAAAATTTGTTAACTTTAAAAATCTTAACCAATTAGGTTTACATTATATTGTTATTAAATTAAATTTTGGAATTGAAGCAAAACTTAAAGTAGAAATTCAAGGGGTATAAAATGAGCAGAAAAGATATGAGTGAAAATAACTTATATGCAGTAGAAAAAATGGTATTGGCAATTGCAATGCATTCACCAAATGCGTTACCAGATATTATTACAGGGTTAGTTGCAGATGATTTTCTAGATTCAACTCACAAAATAATTTTTCAAGCAATTATTGATCTTCAATCTGAAAGTAAAGAAGTTACTATTAATTCAGTTGCAAACCAAATTGAGAAAAAAAGTAATTTAGATTCAATTGGTGGAATTCAAAGATTGCAAGATATTGCATTAGATTTCTTTTCAGATGAAGGAATTGAAAACTTTATTGAAGAAGTTTTTTACGCAAGTTCATCAAGAAAATTTGATGCAGCATTAAGAAGAGTACAAAACTTAAGAAAAGAAGAACAACTTGATATTGAATCATCAATTAATGAGATGCAAAAAGAATTATTAAAAATAGATCTTAATGCTCAAAAGAATGAAGTTCAAAGTATTTATAAATCAACTGAATTATTAATTAAAAAAATTCAAGAATTAGAAAAAAGAAGTGAAACTTTAACAGGTATTCCAACAGACTTATATGATTTAGATGAAATTACTTCTGGATTACAAGAAGGTGATTTAATTATTCTTGCTGCACGTCCAAGTATGGGTAAAACAGCTTTTGCTTTAAACCTTGCATATAATGCAGCAAGACATAAAAATGGTGTAGCTATATTTTCATTAGAAATGCCAGCAGAACAATTAACTCAAAGAATTATGACTATGGTTTCAAAGATAGATTCTAGAAAATTAAGAACAGGAAAAAACATTTCAAAAGCTGAATGAAGTAACTTATTAGCTTCAAAAGAAATTATTTCACAATTACCAATTTATATTGATGATACTCCAGGTATTACAGTTCAACAAATTCAATCAAAATTATATAAATTAAAAAGAGATCATGATGTTAAATTTTGTGTAGTTGACTACTTACAATTAATTAGTTCAACAAATAGCACAGGTGATAGACAAAATGAAATATCAAATATTTCTCGTCAATTAAAAAGAATTGCAAGGGAATTAAAAATTCCGATTGTTTGTTTATCACAACTGTCAAGAAGTGTAGAAAAACGTGAAGATAAACGACCAATAATGTCAGACTTGCGTGATTCAGGTGCTATTGAACAAGATGCAGATATTATTATGTTCTTATACCGTGATGACTACTATAAACACAAAGATGGTACTGAAGAAGAAAACAAAATTATTAATCAAGTAAGTTCAACAGATTTAATTCTTTCAAAACATAGAAATGGTGCTACTGGAACAATTAGTATTTTATTTGATAAAAGTCATGGTAAGTTCATGGACAAAGGGTAATTAAAATGAAAGAAATTTCATTTTTTTTGTTATAATTATAAAAGATATGCTCATAAGGAGGATTTATGAAAAAACTACTATCTATTATTACATCATTAACTGTAGCTGCCTCAGCAACAACTAGTTTAGTTTCATGTAAAGTTATAACTAATTTGTTTAAAATTGAAATTAGTAATTGAGAAGCGGCAGGTGATTTAAAATATAAATTCGATACAAAAGAAGGAATTTATAAACCTACACCTTATGATTCATCAACAACAGATGACCAAAAAAAAGCTAATGTTAAAAAAGCACTTGATGGAGCTTCTGGGACTTTTGCCTCATCTTTAGTTGCAGATATGATCAATTCTGTATTTTTTAACTCAGAATTAAATGTAACTAAAAATACAATTAAAACATGACAATATCTTTTTAGAACAAATCAAGAAGGTGTTTATGCTGATGGTCAATTTAGAACAGCTGGATTAAATAGTTCACAAGAAGATGAAATAAAAGAATATTATTCAAAAGTAACAAATATTTCTTCATTGTTAGGTTTATATCAATACACAAAATATACATCTACAGAATCTTCAACAAAAGCTGACGCTAACTTGACTAAATTGTCTCCAGAAACAATTAATGAGATTGAAACAAGTGGAATTTTTAGTAGTTCTAATAATCAAGGAATTACAAATGTTAAAATAAACTTTACTCCTTCATTATATGAAGGTAAAATTGGTTTAGGTAATTTGACAGGTGATACTGAAATAAAAAAATATGACTCAAATTATATTTCACCAACTACAAACTATAATGCTAAAACAGCTAAAGAAACAGAAAAGGATCCTTCTAAGGGTTATAAAGAATATCTTGCAGGAACAAATATTGCTTATAACTTTTTCCAGCAATTAATGATTTTAGAAGTTAAATCTACTGATTTAGAATTACCAATAACTGTTAAAGAAGTTAAAGAACAATCTGAAACAAGTAAAAAAAATGTTAAAAAACAAGGGTTAATTTTAAATCCTAAATCATCAGAAAAAGCTACTGAGCCAATTGTTTTTGAATATACTACAAATGATAAGAAAGAAAAAACAGCATATTCATATGGTTACTCATTAGTTTCACTTGCGCCAATTGATTTAGAAATTACATATAATGATAATGTTGACTTAAAAACAGGTACACCCAATGGAAAAAACTATCTAATTGATTTAACTATTGATGGCTTGAGTGCTGCATTTAAACCAATCTTAAACTTTACATCAAACAAAGATGAAGAAGATAAAACTACTACTTCAAATGGAACTCCATACATTGGTTGAAGATTTATGGGGTACCAATTCAATTCAAAAAATATTGTTGGATATAACGAAGATGGAACGTTATTTACTGAAAAACGAAGTAAAAAAATGACAGCAACAAATAAAAAATTTAATGACTTCAATATTACAAAATTAGAATTTAAAGAAGCTTAGGAAAGTACATAAAATAAAGAAAAATAAGCATATTACATATGCTTTTTTATTTTTAAAAACCAATTTTTGATTAATACAAGTATAATATTATTAAGTATTTTTGCTTGAAAGGAGATATGATGGATAATTTTTTACAATGATTAATGACTGGAAATCATCTAGCATATGCTTCAAGCTTGTTAACTTTTATAAGTTTACTACTATTCGCACTAGGTTCATTCATTTATAAGAAATACTTAGTCAGAAAAGGTGAACTATTTATTTCACCAACATTTAATACAAAAAATATTACTTACATGGGAATTATGATTGCTTGCTCTGTTTCAGTTACAGTTGTTATTTCATTAGTTGCACCAATTACAGTATTTCCACCAATTAGAGTTGCCTTTGAAGGTATTATGATCAAAATTACAGGAATGATTTTTGGACCAATCATTGGTTTAATTGTTGGATTGATTACTGAGTTATTAACTATGCTATTTATTCCGTCATTTATTCACCCTGCGTATTTTGTTGTTGCAATTGGATTTGGATTCTGAGCAGGATTAGCTTCATTTACTTTTAAATTTGAAGCCAAAAAGCAATGAATAACTATTGCTATCATTACAGTATTTATTATTCTAGCAACTCTATTCTTATACAACACACTTCAATACTTGGATGCTGATGAAAATGGAAATGTAAAATTATTTGGCATTCATGTTAAAAAGGAACTTATTCCAAGTTTATTCTTAATAATGATGGGAATAATGTTAGGGATATGCTACACAATGTGTGGTGTTTTAGTATTATTAAAAAAACAAAGATGATTACAAGTTATCTTACCAATTTTTTTAATCTGTATTGTGACAGAAATTATTGTTACAATTTTAACTGCTGCTTGAGGAGATGCAAGCTTATTAACTTCAAATAGTGATGAAGGATATATTAGTATGGTTGCATTAAGGGTAATTCAAATGCCAATAAAAATAGTATTTAACACAGCTTTATTAGCAACAGTTTATTCTGTGCTAAGACCATTAATTAAAAAATAATAAGGAAGTGATCTATATGAAATTATTTGATACATTAACTCAAGAACAAAAATTATTGGATAAAAAAAACATAAATATATATTCATGTGGACCAACAGTTTATGATTTTATTCACGTTGGTAATGCTAGACCAATAATTTTAATGGATACTTTAATTAGATTTTTAGAAGCAAATAATGTAAAAGTTAATTTTTTACAAAACATAACTGATATTGATGACAAAATCATTGAACGAGCAATTGCTGAAAATATTACAGAAGAAGAAATTGCAGACAAATATACAAAAGCTTTTAAAGATAATCTTAAAAAATTAAATATTAGAATGCCAGATAAGTTAATTCCTATTAGTGACAAGATAAAACAAATGGAAACATTTATTTTAGAATTACTAAATACTTCTGATGCATATGAATCAAATCGAAACATTTATTTTAATATAAAAGAAAATGCTGACCAGTATGGTAAATTATCAAAAGCCAAAATTGAAGATTTAATTTCAGGTGCTAGAGTTCAAGCAGATGAAAATAAACAAGATCCTTTAGATTTTGCTTTATGAAAAAATACTGAAAAAGGTAAGAAATGAAATATTGGCAATAGTGGAAATTTAGGAAGACCTGGATGACACACTGAATGTGCAGTTTTAATTGATGAATATTTCAATAAAGAAACAGTAGATATTCATTCAGGAGGAATTGATTTACAATTCCCTCATCATGAAAATGAAAGAATTCAATATATTGCTAAAAATAAAAAAGAAATTGCAGATATTTGAATGCACAATGGTCACTTAACAATTGATAGAGAAAAAATGAGTAAGTCTTTGGGTAATGCTATGACATTAACTAATTTCTTAGAAAAATATAATCCTGACATTTTAAGATGAATATTCTTAATAACTTATTACAAACAACCAATTAATATTTCAGATGACTTAATTGAACAAGGAAATAAATTTATTGTAAAACTTAATAATTTAAATAAGAAAGTTAAGCAGTTAGTAATAACTGATAACTTTAAATTAGATGATTCAATTGATAAAGAAATAATTGACGAATTTAATAATTTTATGAATGATGATCTAAATACATCAAGGGTTTTAACATTAATTGAAGATGTCTTAAAAGATATTAATAAAGTTTTATTATCTAAAGACTTTTTAGTGATAACTAAAAAGATTAATGCACTAAACTTTGTTTTAAATACATTAGGTTTATCAATTAAAATAGATGCAAATGTAAATGTAAATGATAAACAAACTTTCTTAATGTGAAAAGAATTAATTTCTGCAAAAGACTTTGAACAAGCAGACAAAATCAGAGAATCATTAGTAGAAAAAGGAATCTTATAGTATGGAAAATTTAAGTTTAATATATGGAAAACATGCTGTAAATGAATTTATTAAAAATCATTCAAACTTAATTAAAAAAATATATGTTTCTAATAATTTTAAAGTTGAATCAAGTGAATTTGATTTTACAGTTATTCATACTGATATTAAAAAAATTGAAGCTATGGTTGGAGTAGAAGTAAACCACCAAGGTGTTGTAGCGGAAGTTAAAGAATTTAATTACAAACCATTTGGTGAAGCATTAAATGAACTAAATAATGAAGGACCAAAACTAGTTTTAATTCTTGATCAAATTCAAGATCCTTACAATTTTGGTGCAATTATTAGAAGTTCTAGTTTATTAGGTGTTGATCAAATTGTTATATTAGATCACAAACAAGTATTTGTTAATTCAACAGTTGTCAAAACATCAGCTGGAATAGTTTATGATATGAAGATTAGTAAAGTTACTAATCTAAGTAATGCAATTAAAGATTTACAAAAAAATGGGTTTTGAATTTATTCAACACATTTAAACTCTGAATCTAATGACATGCGAAAAGTAGACTTTGCAAATAAGACTGCAATCGTAATAGGAAATGAACATAAAGGTGTTAGTGAATTAGTAATGAAAAACAGTGATATGAATGTTTATATCCCTTCAACAAATACAATTGATTCATACAATGCTAATGTGGCAACTTCTTTAATTCTTTATCATGTTGCTAATTATATTGGAAAACTAAAATAATAAATGTATAATAAACATAGTTATTAGGAGGTCAACCTCCTTTTTAATTAGACAAATACTTTATTTAGGAGGGTTAATATGCAAAAATCAAAATTAACCAAAAAGATAATTTTAGTATGTGAAGATTGTTTAAGTAGAAACTATTCACTGAATAAAAACAGTTTAACTCAAAAAGAACGTTTAGAAATTAAAAAGTTTTGTTCTATGTGCAACAAACATACATTACATAAGGAAACAAGATAATGGCAAAGAAAAAAGATAAAGACATAATTGTTGAACAAGTAGTTGAACCAATTGAACCAATTGAAATAATTGAACTTGTTGAACATGTAGAAACAAAAAAAGCTAAAAAACAAAAAATTAAAATTTCTAAAGAAACTAAAAAATCAATTAAAGTTAAAAAACAAAAAGAAAAGAAAAATTTTAAATTGGCAATGAAAGAATTGCCAATTAAAATAGTAAAAGAAATAAATAAAATCAAATGATCGGGTTGAGACAATTTAAAGAAAAAATACATAATAGTGTTATTATTTATGATATTTTTCGCTGTCTTATTCTTCTGCATTGGATTAGGTATAGAAGCAATATTTAGATTAATTAAAGTTTATTAAAAGGAGCTAGTATGAATAAAGAAGAAATATTAAAATTAGAGGCCGAGATATTATCATCAAAAGGACAATGATTTGTTGTTAACTCTCAAACAGGACATGAAGAAAAAGTTTTAAATGATTTAAAAAATAAAATTAAAGCTGAAAAAATGGAAGATCAAGTTTTTGATATTAAAATTTCAAAAGGATGAGTTTTAACTAAAGCTGGAAAAGAAAAAGAAAAAAACTTATTCCCAGGATACTTATTTATTAACATGATTATGTCTGAAGAGTCATGATTTGTTGTTCGTAATACTCCAGGAGTTACTGGATTTATTGGTTCATCAGGACGTGGTGCAAAACCATTTCCATTAACAGTTGATGAAGTTGTTGAAATGTTAATTCCAAAAACTGAAGTAATTAAAGAAGAAACACAAACTGAAAATGAAGCAGTTGCGAAAAAACCTTTATTCACTGCACCATTTGAAATTGGTGACTTTGTAAGAGTTAAAGAAGGAATCAATGCTGGTGAAGAAGGCGAAGTAAGTTCAATGGACTTTGAAAAAGGTGTTGCTGTTGTACTTATTGAAATGTTTGGTAGATATACAAACTTAGAAATCGCTTTTGATAGCGTAGAACCTGTTAAAGAATATTAATAATTATTAAGTGACGTCAGTCATTTTTTATTTTTTCTTTTATATGTTAAAATATTTAAAAGCAAAACTGATCTAATCTAACGTTAATCGCGATTAGTGAATAATAAATTATAATTATGAATTAATAATAAGGAGAAACTAAATGTCAAAAATTAAATTTATGGCACTTGGTGGACAAGATGAACGAGGAAAAAATCTTTATGTCTTAGACATTGATGACAACCTACTCATTTTAGATGCCGGTGTTAAATATCCTGATAAAGGAATTTTAGGTGTAGATATTGTTACACCAAAACTAGATTATTTAAAAAATAATAAACAAAAAATCAAAGGAATTTTTTTAACAAACTCAGCAAGTTACAACATGGGAGCTGTTCCATTTATTTTAAAAAGTATGGATGTTCCAGTTTACTGTAACGAAATTACTCAATTAGTTGGTAAAATTAAAATTTCTAGAATGCGTATTAAAAATACAAAAGACCAAAACTTTGTTGTAGTTAAAGATAAACAAATCTTAAACTTTGGAAATATTAAAGTTGAAGTATTTAGAACAACATCAGCTTCACCACAATCTTATGGTTATGCTTTCCATACAGAAGAAGGAACTATTGTTTATGCAGGTGATTACATTATTGATGGTAAAGAACAATCATACTTTTCAACAGATTTTAATCACATTAATGAAATTGGAAAAAAAGGTGTTCTTGCATTAATTGCTGATAGTGAATATGCTTCAAGAAGTGGTTTCACTGTACCTAATCATAAAATTGAGAATTTTATTTCTACTTCATTTAAAGAAAAGAAAACAAAAATTGCAATTGGAATTTTTGAAGAAGATATTTTTAAATTAGGTGAAATATGCATGGCAGCAAAAGAAAACAATCGTAAGATTGCTGTTTATGGAAGAACAATGACTGAAATTCTTAATTCAAACTTAATCAATGAAAACTTGAAAATAGTTTCAGATGATTTAATCACAGTTGAAGAATACATGGAATCAGAAAATGGGTTATTAATTATTTCAGGAACAGGAGATATACTTTATTCAAAACTAGCAAAAATTGCTACAGGGAATGATGAAGTTGTTGAGTTTACTGAAAAAGATTTAATTATTTTAGCAACACCTCCAGCACCTGGTGTTGAAAAAAGACATGCTCAAATTCTTGACGAATTAGCAAGAACAGATGCAAGATTAATTGCTTTAAGTGATAGAAACATTTGATCAATGCATGCATCATATGAAGATGTAAAAGTTTTTACAAGTATGTTAAATCCAAAATACTTTATCCCAGTTAAATCATTATTTAAAGATTCATTAAAAGCTGAAAAAGCTGCAATTGAAGCTGGAGTTAATGAAAAAAATGTTGTGATATTAGACAATGGACAAGTTGCTAATATTTCAAAATCAGGAATTTCTGTTGCTGACAAAAAAGTTGATATTGGTAATTCATATGTTGACCAAGCAGGAGTTGGAGACGTTGGAGCAATAGTTTTAAATGAAAGAAAACTATTAGCAACTGATGGTGTAATGATTATTGGAGCAACTATTGATACAAGAAATAAAGAATTAATTTCAATGATCGATACTCAAATGCGTGGAGTTTTATATATTAAAGAAGAAAATCCAATTTTTAAGATCATTCAAAAAGAAATTGAATTACTTTTAGAACAAGGACAAAGTCTATTTAAAGAATCACCAAATAAATATGATATAAATGAAATTAAAAAAGATATTGCAACAAAAGTTAGATCATTAATTAAACAAGAATCAGGTAAACAACCAATTGTATTAGTTATCGTAAATGAATATGAAGGAAAAGACTACGTTTTTAAACCAAGAAATAATTCAAATAGAAATAACTTTAAAAATAATAATAATAATAATAATAAAAAAGGATCAAATTAATTGATCCTTTTTTCTATACACAATACATAACAATTGTGAAAATTATAAATAACATTAAACAGATTGTAACAGTATTTCTTCATTTAATTAAAATAGATTCTCTTTTAGTATAAGTCTTTTGGTATCTTAATCTTTTATCATTAAAATAATTAACTGCTTTTTTATTTCTCACATAATTAATAATAAAGATTGTTAAGATTTCAATAAATAAAAATGCTGTAGCAACAAAAGCTGTTGCTTGTAAAAATCTTTTATCACTACTTAGGTTAGGAGCAATACTAGCAACATTTCTAAGGGCATATCCTAATCCAAAACTAAAACCAATCCCAATTAAAGTTATTAAAAAAATTGCAATTCAACTAATTCAATCTAATTTTTTATTTTCACGAAAATTTTTCATTTTTGTGTAATTTTCAGCTGCTTTTAAATCACTATTTAATTCTTTGTTAACATCCTTATAGTGCTTGTCTAGCCCTTCTTTTCTTAATTTCTTAAGGTTTTTTAATTCGTCCTTTGCCATATTTGCTCCTTTCAATTGACTTACATACTCTTTTAGTTTATCATATTAAAAACTAATATAAATATGGAGGCAAAGACCGTGATTAAATCAAAAAACAAAAGTACATTAAAAAACTTTAATTTAGACGCTTTGGATTTAGATCTAAATGAAGAGTTAATTTATGCTCAACCAACATTCTTAAGAACTGTTTCATATAGACTTGAAGAATTAAAAGAAGAGACTTCAAAATATTTTAGAAGACATCCTCTAATTGGATACTCATTTAAACGTATTGTTTATGGGTTATTAACATTAATTGTAAGTATTGCAATAGTTTTCTTTTTAGTTAACTTTGTAACACCTGACTCATCATACTTACCTGATCCTCAAGAAATGGCAAAAATGGGAATAGGTGACTCTGGTGCACGTTATGATGCATTCTTACAAACAAGATTAGAATTATTTGGAGTTAGTGGGTCTGCTATTGAAAGATTATTAACATATTTCAAAAACATTATTCCATTTATTCCAAAACACATTTTAGTTGGACAAGCAGTTGAATTTCCTGAAAGTTCAACAACAGATGCTATTATTAAAAACACAATTTTTTATACTGGTGGACAAGTTGATTGAATTCTTAGATCAGGTTCACAAGAACTAATTGATTTAGTAAAAGTTCATGCAAACTATAAAACTATCTGAGTATATTTAGGAATTGTTAAATCAAATTCAATGGGAATGCCAGGTTCAACTGAGGTAACTTCTCTATTTGCAGACGCAATTCCTTACTCATTTGGAATTGGAAGTATTGCAGTTTTAGTTTCATACATAATTGGTATTCCACTAGGCATTGAAGCAGCTAAAAGAAAAGGTAAAACAGCAGATGGTGTTATTAATGGAGCATCAACATTTTTATTAGCAATACCTTCATTAGTTATTGTTATTGCTGTTTACTTAACATCAATCTTAGTTTTCGGACATTCATCAATTTTTAGTTCTGGTTCTTTCTGAACTAGATTCTGACCAGTTGTTGCATTAATTATTTTAATGGCACCAACAACAATTATTTTAACAAGACGTTATGTTGTTGATGAAATGACTGCAGAATATACAAAATTTGCATATGCAAAAGGTTTAGGAGAATCAAAAGTATTCTATATCCACATTTTTAGAAACACTGGAGTAAGAATTTTACGTGAATTACCATTAGACTTAGCATTTACATTATTCGGAGCTTCAATTTTAACTGAATCTCAATGAAACATACCTGGTATGTCTCAATTAATTATTAGTGGGGTAAACAACCGTGACTCATTTGTTATTTTAGGATTTATTACTTTTGCATCATTAATTAAAATTGCTGCAACATTAATATCAGACTTATTTATGGTATTGATGGATCCTAGAGTTAAATTAAGCGGTAAATAAGAAAGAGGGGGAAATTATGATAAACATCGATAGAGAAAAATTCGAAAGAGAAAACAAAGTTGATTTTGATAATATTGATTCAAAAATGTTTGAAATGGTCGAAGAACAAACTAGCGAAAGCGAAAGATTAAATTCAAAACCATATAGTTATTGAAAATCTGTAGGTAAATTATTAATTACATCTCCTACTTTTATGATTTCTATTTTAGTTTTAATTGGAGTTGTACTGCTAGCTTTCATTGTTCCAGTAGTAACAGGTTATAAAAATGGAGCAAGTACAATTGGTGATCCAGCATTACCATCATGAGAGCACTTATTTGGAATCGGTATGAATGGTGAAGATTTATTTCAAAGAGTTTGAGCTGGAACAAGAACAACATTATTGTTTGCTTTCTTAATTGCAGCAATTCAATTAGTAGTTGGGGTTGTTTTAGGTTCAATTTGAGGTTATTTTAGAAAATCAGATTTAATTTTCATTCAAGTAGCAAATATTATTACAATTGTTCCTCAATTCATTCTATTACTATTAATGGTTTTCTTATTTAATAGTAAAGGTTACTGAGTTATTGTTTTTGCGATATCACTTCAAGCATGAGTTGGTATTGCTCAAATGGTAAGGGTACAAATTATGCTAGTTAAAAATACTGACTACAATACAGCATCAATTAGTTTAGGTTCAAGTTCATACAGAATTATTAACAAAAACATTATGCCAAAAATTTTACCAGTTATTGTTCAAACAACTGCGTTTGCAATTCCAACTGCTATTTCAATCGAAGCATCACTTGCATACTTAGCATTTGACTTCATTCCAGCAGGACAAACATCACTTGGACAAATCTTAAACCAAGTTATGAACGAAACAAAATGACAAATTTATCCAAACTTATTAATTGCTCCAATGGCAGTTATTATGGTTGTTTCAGTTGTATTCTTTTTAGCTGCTAGAGTATTTGCTGACTCATTAGATCCAAAAAATCATAGATAGGAGACCAACTTATGGCTACAAATAAAGAAAAAATTATTTCGCTTCAAGACGTTGTTGTAAAATTCAACGTTCGTGGAAAAATGTTAACAGCTATTAGAAACGTTTCTTTTGATATTTATGATGGAGAAACAATTGCAATAGTTGGTGAATCTGGGTCAGGTAAATCAGTTTTAACTAAAACATTAACTAACATGTTAGAAAATAATGGTTACATTTCAAATGGAACAATTATGTATTTTCTAACTGAAGAATCAAAAAACAATCCTGAAACAGCAATTAGAGAAGATGTTAACTTAGTAAACTACCACAAAGGTTCATTAACTTCTGACACAAGAAGAAAAATTAAAAAAAGTAATTACAAAACAATTAATAACGCAAAAATTCGTTTAGAAGCATTAAACGCACGTTTAGGAATTAAAGGTGCAGATTCTAATGAAGTTTTAGAAAAAATTAAAGAAGAAAGTGAAATTATTCATGATGCATATTTTGAACTTTCAACATTCTCAAGATTAAGAAAAAGAACTGTTTTACGTTTAACTCCAATAATGAAAGAAATTTCAGCTAAAAAAACAAATCTTTCAATCATGAAAGGTAGACAAATTCTTGCTGGTTTAAGGATTCTTGCTGAACAAGAATTTTTAACTGAGTTTGAATTAAACTTAAAATCAGTTTTAGAAAAATTAAAAAGAGCTGAAGTTGTTGAAGAACATGAAGTTAATACTTTATTAGCTGCATGAAAATTCCAAACAAAACCAACTTGAGTAAACAAAAGAGAAGCTATTAAAAAATTAAAACAAGTTAGAGGGGGAACAATTGCTACAATTTTTCAAGACCCTATGACTTCATTAAACCCATTATTAAGTGTAGGTTTCCAAATTTCAGAAGCAATCAGATTACATAATAAAGTTTCTAGACATGCTGCAAAACAACAAGCAATTGAATTAATGAACAAAGTAGGTATTCCAAATGCTGAAAAACGTTATCACGATATTCCAGGTAAATACTCTGGAGGTATGAAACAACGTATCGTTATTGCTATTGCATTAGCATGTAATCCAAAAGTTTTAATTTGTGATGAGCCAACAACAGCACTTGATGTTACTATTCAAGCTCAAATTTTAGAATTAATTAAAGATCTTAAAAAAGAATTTAACTTAACTGTAATTTTCATTACTCACGACTTAGGAGTAGTTGCTAACGTTGCTGATCGTGTTGCAGTATTATATGCTGGGCAAATTATTGAATATGGTACAACTAAAGATATTTTCTTTGATGCAAGACACCCATATACTTGAGCATTATTATCATCATTACCTCAATTAGGTACAAAAGGTGAAGAATTATTTGCTATTACAGGTACACCACCAAGTTTATTCAACAAAATAAAAGGTGATGCTTTTGCACCAAGAAACAAATATGCTTTAGCAATTGACTTTGAATATAACCCACCAATGTTTGAAATTAGTAAAACACATGGTGCAAAAACTTGATTATTAGATCCAAGAGCCCCTCAAGTTAATAAACCTAAAATGTTAGACAACTTAAAAGAAGCTGTAAGCGAAGCAAAGGTAGGTGAATAGTATGGCTAAAGAATCATTAGTAAAGGTACGTGACCTTTTAATTGAATATGGACACGGAAAAAACAAAGTTTCTGCAGTTAAAGAAGTATCATTTGATATTTACAAAGGAGAAACTTTTGGATTAGTAGGTGAATCAGGTTCTGGTAAATCAACAATTGGTAAAGCCTTAATGGGAATTGAACCAATTAATGATGGAACTGTTTACTACCAAGATACTTTAGCATTTGGTAAAATACCTAACTTGATTAAAATGAATGAAAAAATGGAACACCATATTAAAGTAATGAAACTTAATCAAACAGCAATTACTAAAGCTTTAGAAGTTTATTCAGAAGATTACAAACGTGTTTACTTTAAATATGTTGAAGGAAAATACTACGATTTAAAATCAAAAGAAACAGTTGATTACTCTGATAACAAAATTAGAAAAATTGAAGAAGGTTTAGATTTAAAAGAACACAAATTAGTTTCAAAAGCGAGAGATCCAAAATTAAAATTAGTTGATGATGCTATTAAAAAAAATATTAAAAGAATTTTAAAATTATACAAACTTCAAGATAAATCATTATCATTCTTAAAAATGTTAAAAGCTGATGGAATTATTAATCAAGATTTATTAAAAAAAGTTAATGAATTACACACAAGAACAAATAAATTAACTTTAAAAATTAGAAAATCAGAATCAACTATGTATTTAATTATTCAAGAAATTGAAAAAATTAGAAATGATGTTAAAAAAAGTAAATATAAATCAGTTAAAAGATTCTTCTTTGAATTAGGAAAATTATTAGAAATATTAATTACTGAACATAAATTAGTTTCTCCAATGATTGTAGAATTAAAACAAACACAAAAATTAAGTTCTGCGATTGTTTCAAAAGGAAGCGATAAAAAAGATTGATTAAAATGAATTGGTGAAAAATTAGCAACTATTAGTGATGAAGAAAAAATTGCAGAATTACAAGCAGTTAAAGAATTCATGGCAATGGATAATATTCAAAAAACATTAGAACAATCACCAAAATATTGCTTACCTACAAACTCAGAAAGACATCAACTAAAAAAACAAATGCAAATGATTTTCCAAGATCCAGCATCATCATTAAATGATAGAATGCCAGTTGAACAAATTATTGCAGAAGGTTTAGATAACTTTCCTGAATTATATAAAAATGAACAAGCAGCTCAAACATACATTGATTGATTTAATTTAAACAATCCAAGTAAAGCAGGAAAAATTACATTACAAAACATTAGATATTCAAAAGTAAAACAATTTTTAATTTTACAATTATTAACTACTGTTGGTATGTTACCTGAACATTTATCTCGTTACCCACATGAATTTTCAGGGGGTCAACGTCAACGTATTGGAATTGCTAGAGCATTAGTTATGAAACCTTCATTTGTTGTTTGTGATGAACCTATTTCAGCACTTGACGTTTCAATTAGAGCACAAGTTATTAACTTATTATCAAAATTCCAAATTGAGTTTGATTTAACATATATCTTTATTGCTCACGACTTAAGTGTAGTTAGATTTATTGCAAATAGAATTGCAGTTATTTATCGTGGTGATATTGTTGAATTAGCTGATGCTGATGAATTATTCAACAACCCATTACACCCATATACTCAATCACTGTTATCTGCTGTGCCATTACCAGATCCAGAATTAGAAAAAAAGAAAAAGAGTATTAAATATAATCCAGAAGAACAACATTTTGATTACATTACAGATTCACCAAAATGAAAAGAAGTTCAGAAAGGTCACTTTATTTTAGCAAATGATAGAGAAATTGCTGAAATCAAAGCAAGTAAAAGAAAAGCTAAAAAAATTGAGAAAGGAGCATAATTATGAAAAAATTACTTAGTATAATTGCTGCTGGTACTTTAGTTATAACAGCAGGTTCAACTTTAGTTTCATGTGGAATGTCTGCAACAAAACTAATGGCAAGAAAAGTAAATACAAAAGAGTATAAAGGTTTCATGACTGCCGCTCTTAACACTTGATCACCTGGTTCTTCAAACCAAAATAGTGATGCAATTATTGGGGAAAACTTATACGATGGTTTATTAACTCCTAACGCACATAATGAAATTGAAGGTCAAATGGCAAACTGATGAGGACATAATCAAGAAGGTACAGAATACTACTTCCATTTAAGAGATAAAGAAACATCTTCAGAAGATGGAAGAAAAACTGGAATTCCAAAATGAACAATAACTAAAGATGGAAAAGTAACAGGGACAGAAAATGTATCTCCAATGGATTTTTATAATGCATTCAGATTTACTTTCAACCCTAATGCTTCAGCTGATGGAGCTGCACCAACAAATGGTTTATTTAAAAATGGTAGTGCGCTAGTTGATGGGATTTTACCAACAATTACAGAGTATGATACATTGTTAAACAAAGGAAAAAACTTTGGTAGAACAACTGAAAAAGGTGGAACATCAAATATTGCTCAAGAAGCTATTTCAACTAGAAACTTTGATATTATCATCATGTTAGTAAACCTTTGATCTGCTACAGAAGAAGGACAAGCTAAAATTAATAAATTAGCAGCAGCTAAAATTGATGCAATTACAGAAGAGAAAGATGGAAAAGAAGTTATAACAGGTTATAATAGAATACAAGAATTTGATAATTTAATTACTGAAATCAAATATTATACTACTGAAGCAAACTTCCAACAATTAATTACTGATTCTGCACAAAATGGTGGAATGATGGCTGTTTCATTAGCAACTGAAGGTTTAGGAACTGCCACTTCAGAAAAAGCAGATTCTGGACAAATGTATAACATAAGATATACTTTACAAAATCCTTCTACATCATTCTTTACTTCAGCAGCAGGTTATGGTTCATTAAAACCACTACCTTTCTATGCTGTTAGTTATTCAGATACTCAAAATAGATCTTGATATAATTTTTCAAAAAGATATCAACCAAGTATCAATGAAATGTGATTCTCTGGTGCTTATTATGTTCAATCATATAAAGCAGGTACTAATGCAGTTTTATTAAAAAATCCTCATTACTACCAAGCTGACAGAACATATATTGAAAAAGCAACTTATACTTTAACTAGAACAGCATCAGTTGACTCAAACAGACTTTGATTTGAAGGTGGAGATGCATCTGAAGTTGCTATTTCACCAAACGATGCTAGTGGTTGAAAAAAATATGTTGGTGATGATTATAATGCTGATGAACAAAAATTTGCATTTGAAGGTACTCATGCAACATCAACAGTTCCTAGTCAATATAGTTTTACAACATTCTATAACTATGGTAGAGTAAGTCAAAAAGATGGCAAAAAAATAATATCAGCGTCATCAAAAGCAATGGCTCAAAAATCTGTAAGATTATACTTGAATTACATTATGCAAAGAACTCAATTCCCTGCATACATTGCTGGTAAATTAGACAATAATGAAAATACTAAAGAGTCATTAGCATGAGATAAAGACAAAAATGTTAAAACAAGATCATCAACTTTACTAAGAAACGTATTTACAATTCCAAAATTAGCTGTAAATACAGATAAACAAGAAGATGCAGTTGCATCATCAGCTCCTGATGAAATCAGAGGAGTTTCAGTTAAAGACTATACAATTCAAAATGTTGGTTCAGATTATAATAAAATGTATGGAACAAAAAACATGGAATTAGAACCAACTGAAACAGCTCCAACTGCAGATACTGATTCAAAAACTAGATTAGCAATCTTAGAAGAAAATATAACAACTCCTAACTTTGACAAAGAAAAATTAGAAAAATTCTACAATGAACAATTTGGTTCATTAGTAGATGGTAATGATGCATTCTATCAAAATGACTTAATGGCATTAGGAATGTTCTTAAAAGATGATGGAACAGATGTTATACCAGAACTTGAAGATGAATTGAAAAAATTTGCTGATTCAGCATATAAATCAGTTATTGATAGAGAACAAAACGACAAATCTGTTGACCAAGCTAACGAAAAAGCTAAAGCAAAAATTCTTGGTGATGTAGTTAGACAAGATCTTGAAAGCAAAAAAATTCTTGAAAAAGGTAAAAATCAATCAATATCACTTGAATGACTATTAAATGGACTTTCAAGATTAACTTTAAATCCAAGAGTTGAATATATTGTTGAACAATTTAACAGTACTGTTGGTGATAATAGTCCAATTAAATTAGTTGCAACAGTTTCAAATGATAATGCAGACTATGTAAATAAATCAAAAATTGGTGAATATGATATCCTTGTTAGTGGATGAGGACCAGATTATACTGATCCATATAACTTCTTACATACAATGATTTTTGGTGGAGAATATAATTCATATACAAAACTAAAAACTGTAGTTAAATCTAATGGTACTAGTGAAGGAAGCGAGAACGTTCCTAAATTAATAATGAATGATGGATACGAAGAATATGATAGTGTTTATCAAGATTTAAGAAATACTGTTGCTAATTATACTGGAATAGTTGAAACTGCAAAAGGTGAATCTGATTTTACTCAAAGACTAATTCAATTATCTAAAGCAGAAACTTATGCATTGTATAATGTTGGATTCACAGCTACTTTATACAACAAAACTCCAATGAAAACTATTCAACTTTCATATTTAGATCCATTTACAAGATCTTCATTTATTGCTGGAAGTTCTAACTTAAGATTATTTGGTGTAAAAATGATTGAATCTCTTTGAAATAAAGAAGAATTCTTAAAAGCACAAGCACAATTTAATGAAGGATCAGATAACTCTGTTGCAGAGTACAAAAAATTATATGTTTATGATCCTAAATCAGATGGAATTGTTACTGCTTCAAATTCAGGGATACCAAGCAAATAAATAATTTAAAAATTAAGAGTGCAAATGCATTCTTTTTTTATTTTCGTTTTAAAGTGTAAAATAAAAATAAGTAAAAAAAGGAAACTGTAATATGAAAAATGAAAACTTAAGAACATTAGATGGCAAAAACATTAGTTTGTATATTTGAGATGAAGTACAAGAAGGTAAGTGTATAATTCAACTAGTGCATGGAAGCTGCGAACATGCACTAAGATATGATGAGTTTGCAAAAGAAATGAATAAACAAGGATTTATTGTAGTTGCCAATGACCACCGAGGTCACGGGAAGACAGCTGAATTAAACCATAAACCGCTTGGCTATTTTTCTTCAAAAAATGGTTGAAACAAAATTGTTAATGATTTAAAGATTGTTAATGAATTTATTAAAAGTAACTATGCAAATTTACCAATTGTTATGTTAGGTCTTTCAATGGGAAGTTTTATGACTAGAACTTTTATGATTGATTATCCAAATACAATTGATGGGTTTATTATTAGTGGAACAGCATGACATAGTACTGCACTACTTAAAACATCTTGATTGATTGCAAAAATTAGACAAACTTTTAGAAAAACTGATGGACCAGATGATTTTATTTGAAAATTAAGTTATAAACCACTTAACAAAAAATATGAATCTATTAACACTACTGGTGTTGAATGACTTTCTAATAACAAAGAAAATAATGATGGATTCTTAAATGATCCATTAACTGGTCAAATCTTTACGTCTTCAGCATTTAAAGATATGTTTGCAGGATTACTATATAATCAAAAATCTAAGAACATAAAAAAGGTAAATAAAAATCTTCCAATTTTACTTGTGTCAGGAAGTGATGATTCAGTTGGTAACTATGGAAAAATGGTTGAAAAAACTTATAAGAAATTTAAAAAACAAAACTTAAATGTTAAATTAAAACTTTATGATAACCAACGTCATGAAATCTTATTTGATAATGATAAAGAAATAGTCGAACAAGATGTTATAAAATTTGTAAATTCAATTATTAATACAAAACAGCAAGATTAATATATTTTGTTGTTTTTTAATAAAGTTATGGTAAATATAAAATTAACATTAAGTTAAGCAAAATTGGTATAATTATATTATTGCAAAGGGTGATTAGATGGAAAATAAGAAAGAAGAAAAGTTTTTAGCTAACTACGAATGAAACGAAGAAAAAACTGCTGCTTTTGTTACAACTAAACAAAAGCGAAGAAGTGACTCAATTTCATGAATGGTTACAGGATTAGTTATTTTATTTATAACTGTTTTTTCATTAGGAAGAATTACAGTAATTGGACAATTTCTTGATGATGTTATTTTCAACTTTTTATTTGGTTGATTTAAATACTTTATCTATGTAATTTTATTTATTGTAGATTTATCAATTTTTTCAGGAATTAGATTTAAATTTAAAAAACGATTCTTATTAATGGTAATGTCTTCGTTTATATTATTATGTTGATTAATTTCATTGATTTTGTTCACACAAATAATAGCTTTAAAGAATGAACACTTAAATAAGCTATGACAAAAAGACTTTTTTGGTCAAATGTTTGGCGTTTATGCTACAGAATGATTTAATCACTCAATTTTTTCTGGACAGTATTATAAAGAAGTAATTGACTACTTCTTAAAAACTGGTGGAGATGGATACTTTAACTTATACAGTGGTGGTGGAATAACTGGAACTTTAATGGTTGCTACTACTTCTTATTTATCAATTGTAGGATCATACCTATTACTTGTTGCTTTAATGTTTATTAATGGAATGTGAATATTTACAGGTGATCCAATTTTCTTATTTAAATCTAAATCAAAAAGAAAAGGTAAAGCTTTAAGAATTCTAACTTTAAAATCAAAAAGAAATCCAAATACTAAAAAAATGAAAGAAGTTGCTAACCAGGTTTCAACTGAACCTAAACTTGAAAAAAATGGTTGGGACTCAATTAATGTATTTGGAAACATGGATTTTGATGAAGAACAAGAAACTAGAACTAGCGATTTAACAATTCAACTACCTTCATATGTTAAAAAAGATGACAAAGAATTATTAGATCAAATTAAACAAGAAGAACATTTAGAATGCTCATTACCCGAAGAAGTAATAGATGCTAAATATGTTAAAAACAAAGAACTAATTTCAAACAACTTATCTTCATCTTCATTGATGGATGAAAATCTTAATGATCCAAACCGTAGAAGATTTGTTTCAAGAAGAGTTCAAGAAAACAATCAAGTTGAAACTCTAGTTAAAAACCCCGATCTAAAACCAATTACACAAAATAGTCAAGTTGTTAAAGAAGAACAAAGTGCAGAAATTAAACAAGTTATTTCAGAACCAATCATTGAAAATGAACCTGAAGTAACAGTTGATGGTGATGATACTTTCTTTGATGCAATTTATCAAGAAAATGAAGTTGAAGTAAAAAGTGAAACAGCAGAAGCACTTGATGCCTTAAGTAAATATGATATTTCAGATAATAATATAAATGAAGAACCAATTGTTGAAGAAGTAAGCACTCCAATTACTAAAACTGTAGTAGAACCAACACCAGTTCTTGAAGAAATAAATGAAGAAACAGTTGAAGAACCAAAAATTATAATGAATAAAAATTATAAACTTCCACCACTCGATGTATTAGCTGTAATGGAAAAAGATTACAACAAAGAAAGATCTAATAAAGAGAATGCTGCATTAAAAGCACTTGCAATTAATGAAACATTTAACCAATTCGGAGTTAAAGCAAAAGTTATTAACTCAATCATTGGACCAAGTGTTATGAAGTTTGAAATTGAAGCTGAACCTGGTGTAAAAGTTAATAGTATTACAAACCTAGAGAATGATTTAAAATTAGCTTTAGCTACTCAAAACATGCGTTTAGAAGCACCAATTCCAGGAAAAAACTTAATTGGAATTGAATTAGCTAATGCAAGTTCTGAAATGGTTTCAATGCGTGAAATTATTGAATCAATTTCAAAAGAACAAGAAGGTGAAAAATTATTATTCGTTTTAGGTAAAAACGTTTTAGGTGAACCTTTAACTGCACAATTAAACAAAATGCCTCACTTACTTGTTGCCGGATCAACAGGTAGTGGTAAATCAGTTATGATTAATGCTTTAATTTGTTCAATTCTGTTAAGAGCAAAACCAAATGAAGTTAAATTCTTAATGATTGACCCTAAAAAAGTTGAACTTTCAGTTTATTCAAGAATTCCACATATGTTAGCTCCAGTTGTTTCAGATATGAAGCAAGCAGCCAATGCATTAAAAATGGTTGTTGCTGAAATGGAAAGACGTTATGAATTATTCATGAATCTTGGAGTTAGAAACATTGATGGGTATAACAGAAAAGTTTCAGGATCTAAAAAAATGCCATTCCAAGTTATTATTATTGATGAGCTAGCTGACTTAATGATGACTGGTGATAAAAAACAAGTTGAAGAATCAATTATGAGAATTACACAAATGGCACGTGCTGCAGGAATTCATTTAATAGTTGCAACACAAAGACCATCAACTGATGTTATTACAGGAACAATTAAAACAAACATTCCAACAAGAATTGCGTTTGCTGTCACAACAGGAATTGACTCAAGAATAATCTTAGATTCAATCGGTGCAGAAAACTTACTTGGTAGAGGAGATATGTTATTCATGCCTCCAGGTGGTGGAGACTTAATGAGAGCACAAGGAGCTTATTTAAGTGATGAAGAAATCAAAGAAATTGTTGATTTCACAATTGCTCAACAACAACCAATGTACTCAGAAGAGTTTGACCATGATAACTTAAAATCAGTTGGTTTAGTTGATGAATTTTATGAAGATGCTAAAGCATTTGTAATTGAAAAACAAGATGCATCTTCATCTGCAATTAGAGGTAAATTTAGAATTGCTGATGCTAGAGCAACAAATATTTTAAATCACTTAGAAGATGAAGGAATAGTTGGACCAAAAAATGCTTCAGGGCGAAGAGAAGTTCTAATTAAGAAATAAACCCTTTTATTTAGGGTTTTTATTTTCTAAAATAATAGAAAGGATTTAGTTATATGGATTTAAAAAGTAAAGTTAGTAATTTACCAAATAAACCAGGATGTTATTTATATTTAAATAAAGACAAACATTTTATTTATGTTGGTAAAGCCAAAAATTTGAAAAAAAGAGTTTCTACATATTTTGATCGAGTGCAAAACCTTAAAACAACTAGATTAGTTAGAGAAATTGCAGATATTGAATACTTTGTTGTTTCAAATGAAAAAGAATCGTTATTACTTGAAGAGAATTTAATTAAAAAATACAGACCAAAATATAATGTTTTATTAAATGATGACAAATCTTATCCATATATAATCATTACCAATGAAAAAGATCCAACCTATAAATACGTTAGAAAATTAGATAAAAAAGCATTAAGAAGCTTTGGTCCTTTACCAATTGGCTCTAATGCAAGAGAAACATTAATAACATTAGAACGATTATTTCCACTTAGAAGATGTAAAGGGAATTTAAGAAAACCTTGTTTACATTATTTTATTGGACAATGTAGTGGAGCTTGTTTTAAAGAAGTTGATAAAGCATATTACCAAGAACAAATCAAAAGAGTTGATAATTTCTTTAAAGGAAATATTAATGAAGTGAAAACAATTTTAACTAATCAAATGTTAAAAGCTTCAGAAAATTTACAATTTGAAGAAGCACAAAGAATTAAAGAACAAATAATAAGTTTAGATTTTACAACTACTAAACAAAATGTTGAGTTTAAAAGTCAAACTGATCTTGATGTTATAAGTTATTTTATTGAAGATGACAAAATAGCGATTGTTACATTATTCTATCGTGCAGGAAAACTTTTATTTAAAGATGAACATATTCAACTTTATTTTGAGCAAGACATTACTGATTTATTAGATTCATTTATGACTCAAATATATGAAAAAAATATCTTACCTCACAAAATTATTGTTGATAAAGAAATTGAATTGTTTGAACTAAATGATAAGTATAAAAATCTAACAACTCACCCAATTAAGGAAGAAGAAAAAATTATTTATAACATTGGATTACAGAATGCTCAAGAAGCAATTAGAAAATCAAAAATATCAACAACAACAAATATTGGTAATGAAAATGAATTAATTATTCAATTACAAAAAGTTGCTAAGTTAAACAAAGAACCATATCGTTTAGAAATGTTTGATATTTCCAATATTGGTAATGAGTTCATTGTTGGAAGTTGTGTAGTTTACATTAATGGTAAACCTGTTAGAAATGAATTTAGAAAATATAATATTGAAAGTAAATTTACATCTGATTATGATCGTATGAAAGAAATGTTGTATCGTAGATTTCAAAAAGCTTTATTGGAACAAAGAATGCTTCCTGACTTAATTATTATGGATGGTGGAATTATTCAAGTTCACGCAGCTAAAGAAATTATCAATGCATTAGGCTTAAATGATATTCAAATTATTGGATTAGTAAAAGATGATCATCATAAGACTTCGTTCTTAATTAATACAAATGAAGATGATGTAAAAATTAAAGATTATCCAAAATTATTTAACTGATTAAGTAGCATTCAAATCAGAGTTGATGAGTATGCAAAATCAGGTTTTAAAAAAAAGCAAAATAATTCATTTTTAAAAGTTGAGTTAGAACAAATTGAAGGATTAGGTAAAAAACGAATTCAAAATTTATTCAAAAACTATAATACAATAAGCGAAATTCGACAAGCAAGTGAAGTAGATCTGTTTAAAATATTAAAAAATAAAAAGACTTTGGATAACTTATTAAACTATTTAAAGAATAAGAAATAGATACAAATTTTTAAACAATTATTATATAATTAAAAAAGTTAGTTACTAGGAGAAGAACATGGAAAAAGAAATTATTTTAACTCAAGAAGGTATTGAAGAATTAAAACATGAATTAAAACACTTATTAGAAGTTGTTAGACCAGAAGTAATTGAAGAATTAGTTGAAGCACGTAACCAAGGTGATTTAAGTGAAAATGCAGATTATGATGCAGCTCGTAATCGCCAAGCTGAAGTTGAAGCAAGAATTAAAGAACTTGAAGCAATGATAAGTAAAGCTAAATTAATTGAAGATGCTTCTACAACTGATGGAGCAATTAAAATTGGTTCAAAAGTAAAATTTATTATGTTAAATACTAAAAAAGAAAGAGAAGTTAAAATCGTAGGAGCTGTTGAAGCAGATCCATTTAAAAACTTAATTTCAAATGAGTCACCAATCGCAAAAGCAATTATGGGTAAAAAAGTTGGAGAATCAGTAGAAGTTAAAGATATTAACAATCCTTACTCAATTGAAATCAAAGAAGTTAATTAATGATTACCCTTTAGGGTATTTTTATTTTCAAGGAGTATTATGAGAAATCAATCAACATTTAAAAATAATAAACCGACTATTTATTTAGTTGGTACACCAATTGGAAATTTAGAAGATATAAGTTTTAGAGCAATTGATACATTAAAAAATGTTGATGTTATTTGTTGTGAAGATACTAGAACTAGTCAAACATTTTTAAAAAAATATAATATTAATAAAAAATTAATTTCATTACATAAGTTTAATGAAACAGAAAGAATTAAAGAATTAATTCAAGTTTTAGAGAACCAAAATAATATTGCAATTATTAGTGATGCTGGTTGTCCTGCAATTAGTGATCCAGGTGCTACATTTATTAATGAAATATTGAAAGTTTATGATTGTAATGTAACAAGTGTAAACGTTGGACCAGCATACATTCATGCAATAGTAGCTAGTGGTTATATGACAAAAGAGAATTATTTTCATGGTTTTTTAGATAGAAAATCTGAAAAAACAAAAATGAATGAGTTAAAAGAAATTATTAATAAAAATTCAAATGCTATTATTAGTTTTTATGAATCTGTTTATAGAATTCAAGACACAGTTGCAAAATTAAAAGAAATTTTAAATCCTGCACAAAGTGTTTTAATTGGAAGAGAACTAACTAAAATTAATGAGCAATACATTCAAGGAAATATTATTGAAGTTAACGAATTTATTCAAAGTGAAGCATTTGTGTTAAAAGGTGAATTTGTAATTGTGATAGATGCTCAAAAACAAATTAACATTGAAATTGATGAACAAGAAATCATCACACTTGTAGAAGAACTAATTAAAGAAGGTTACAAGTTAAAACAAGCTTGTGATATTATTGGTGCTAAGATAAATAAATCAAAAAATGAGGTTTATCAAATATTTATTAAAAAGTAGATTTTCAATTGACAAAGCAAACTAATTTTAAGATAATAAAAACGTTATCTTTTATGGCGCCGGTGGTGAAGTGGTTAACACATCAGGTTGTGGCTCTGACATTCGCGGGTTCAATTCCCGTTCGGCGCCCCATTAAGTAAAAAAACAAGCAGGTAGCAATACCTGCTTTTAATTTATCCCGTATAATCTGACAAGCAGAACATAAACATTTGCATAGCCTTTTTGATGATAAGTCTTTGCTGTTAATCTACTTCTTCAACCATAATTACAAACAATAATTAATTTTTCATTTTTATCTGGAAAGAAAGTATCAGCTTTATGGATAACTTGTGATATGGGAATTATAAGAACCAGCGTAACTTAATCCTGTCATTTTATCTTCGCTAGGATTACGAACATCAATTACTTTATAACTTTCATCTACTAATTTGTAAAATGTATCTTTATTTATTTCGCAATTATTCATATTAAAATCTTTTTTATATAAATATTATCTCAGTTATAAGTTAAAATAATTAAAAGAATAATGTGGAGGGTTTATGAAAAGAATATATATCGGAAATGATCATACAGCAATTGAAATGAAGAATGCTATTAAAAAACATTTAATTGAAAATGGTTATGAAGTTGTTGATGTAGGTAATAATGATGGAAATTCATGTAACTATGCAAATATTGGTATTACTTTAGCAGAAGCAGTTGTTGCTGATAAGGATAGTAAAGGAATTGCATTGTGTGGAACAGGAATTGGAATAAGCATTGCAGCTAACAAAGTTCAAGGAGCTAGAGCTGGATTAGTTTATGAAGTTCAAACAGCTGAATTAACAAGACAACATAATAATGCAAACATTTTAGCAACAGGAGCAAGATTAATTGCAGTTGATAAAGCAATTTTATTAGTTGACACTTTCTTAAATACAGAATTTGAAGGTGGAAGACATCATGAAAGAGTAGGAACATTAGATGAGTACAATAAATAAAAATATCTTAGAATCACTAAGAAAAGAATTAAAAAGACAACAAGAACATATTGAATTAATAGCAAGTGAAAATTATGTTAGTGACGCAGTTTTACAATTATCAGGAAGTATATTAACTAATAAATATGCTGAAGGATACCCAGATAAAAGATATTATGGTGGATGTGAATTTGTTGATCAAATTGAAAAACAAGGAATTGAGTTAGCTAAAAAAATCTTTAATGCAGAACATGCTAACTTACAACCACACTCAGGTAGTCAAGCAAACGAAGCTGTTTATCGTGCACTATTAAAAAATGGCGATAAAATTGTTTCAATGAGTTTAGATGCTGGTGGTCACTTAACACATGGATATCCTATTAATTTTTCAGGAAACAATTATGATTTTAAATTTTATGGAGTAAACAAAGAAACAGAAGAAATTGATTTTGATGAAGTAAGAAAAGTTGTTTTAGAACATCAACCAAAATTGATTGTGGCTGGAGCAAGTGCTTACTCAAGAATTATTGACTTTAAAAAATTTAAAGAAATTGCTGACGAAGTTGGAGCATTATTAATGGTTGATATGGCTCACATCGCTGGTTTAGTTGCTGGTGGAGTTCATCCTAATCCAATGGAATATGCTGATGTAGTTACAACAACAACACATAAAACATTAAGAGGAGCAAGAGGAGGAATGATTTTATCAAAAGCTGAAATTGGTAAAAAAATTGATTCTGCTGTATTCCCAGGTACACAAGGTGGACCATTAGAAAATCAAATCGCTGGTAAAGTACAAGCATTATATGAAGCTGATACTTCAGAATTCAAAGCTTATGCAAAACAAGTAGTTGAAAATTCAAAAGCCTTTGCAGCAGCCCTTGCAGATAATGGAATGCGTTTAATTGCAAACGGTTCAGACAATCACTTAATTAATTTAGATGTTAAAAACACGTTAAATGTAACAGGTAAAGATGCAGAAAAAATTCTTGAAAGCATTGGAATTGTTTCAAACAAAAATATGATTCCATTTGACACTGAAAAACCATTTGTAACAAGTGGTATTAGAGTTGGAACAGCTGCAATGACAACGCGTGGATTCAAAGAAAAAGAATTTATTGAAGTTGCAAGAATTATTGCTAGTGCTTTAAAAGATCAATCACAAAGTAATTTAGATAAGCTTGCAAAAGAAGTAGCAAGTTTATGTAAGTCATTCCCAATTTATGAGCATTTATCAGAACATTTATCATATTAATGCTTTATAATATTAATAATTTGTACAAATAGGGGGAAATAAATATGACATTTACAGAATTAAAACATCCGCTAATAATTGATAAATTATCAAGAATGCGTAAAAAGGAAACATCATCAAAAGATTTTAGAGAGAACCTTAATGAAATTGCTCAATTAATGGTTTATGAAATTTTTAGAGATTTAGAATTAGAACCAATTGAAATTGAAACACCAATGACAAAAACAACAGGTTATACAATTGATAAACCAATTGTGTTAGTTCCAATTTTAAGAGCAGGAATAGGAATGCTTGATGGAATTCAAAAATTAATTCCAACAGCAAAAGTTGCTCACGTTGGTTTATATAGAGATGAAGAAACTTTAGAGATTCACCAATACTTTGCAAAGAAAACAGAAGACATCGATAAGAGTTATATAATTATTGTTGATCCAATGCTTGCAACAGGTGGAAGTGCAATCAAAGCAATTGATATTGTTAAAAGTTGAGGGGTTAAAAATATTAAGTTTGTTTGTTTAGTAGCAGTTGAACCAGGAATTTCAAATGTATTAAAGAAACATCCAGATGTAGAAATATATGCAGCTTCAAAAGATGAGAAGCTTTCTGATAAAGGTTATATAGTTCCAGGTCTTGGAGATGCTGGAGATAGAATATTTGGTACAAAATAAAATAGAAATTTTCTTTCAAAAAAACTCCCATAATTGGAGTTTTTTTACTTTTCATGATTTGGTTTCATTTTTTTCATATAGGAGTAGAATATTATAGAACGTAGTAGACGAGGTGACTACTTATATGGAATTAAAAAGTATTTATAAAAACTGAGTCAAAAGTTCAACATGATTTATTATAATAACAATGATTTTTTTAACGGGAATAACAATCTTGTTGTTGTTTGCGTTAAAAATTATTAATTATAATTGACTAACAGGTTGAATTTTAGGTTTTACTTCATTTTTAGTTGGTATTTTTATTAGCAAAAAGTCAGTTAAGCTTTTGCTGGAGAATGAAAATCACTTTTTATTTTACTTTTTCTTTTTATTAAGATTAGGCATTTACGCTGCTCCGTTATTTATTGCTTTTTTTAATAACAACGTTATTTTTGATTACAAAGGTGTGTTAATTGGTCTTAGCCCAATTCTACTATTACTATTTACTAACCAAAAGATCTTGAATATAACAAGTTATTAAAAATTTAAGGAGGGTTCAAATTGGACAATATGCTTGAAGGAGTATGAAAATTTACTAGTCAATTTAGTGCAATTATCATAACCACAATTATTATTTGTGCTATTTGTATTACTTATAACATTAAAGTGAGAGGACAAGAAGAAGACAAAGAACTATCAGGGTTAATTGTTATTGTTGATATGTTTATTTTATCAGTTGAAAACTTAGTTGTTTCAATTATGGGAAAAAACTATCGTAAATTAACTCCATACTTCTTATACATTTGCTTGTATATTGTAGTTGGTTCACTGGTATCATTACTTGGTTTTGAATCACCATCTTCTTCATATACAATTACTTTATCAATGGCTTTCGTTACTTTTGTGATGATTTATTACTTTGCGTTTAAGTATCAAAAATGAGCTTATTTAAAAAAATATATAAACCCAATTGAAATATTCACACAATTTACACCATTGTTATCTATGTCATTCCGTCTATTTGGAAACTTATTAGGGGGATCAATTATTTTAGGATTAGTGTACGCAATGTTCATTGGATTCCAAAGTAGTTGAGCACATGGAACAATTAGTTTTGGTGACGAAGGAATGCACTGACCAAGCTTTGGTATTTGAAATGCCGCTGCTTTAGGTGGAGATGCTTGAAAGATGCAGTATACATACTGATGATCAGGGGTTAACATTTTCACAAGTGTGATAACACCATTCTTACATATGTACTTTGATATGTTTGACGCTGTTATTCAGGCTGTTGTATTTACAATGTTATCACTTTCATACTGAGCAGAAGGTATGGGAGAAGAACAAGAGTTAACTCATAAAGATGAGGAAAAAATAGTTCAAAAAAAACTCATAAATTAAAAAAAATAGAATTACAAAAATAAAATAAAAGGAGATTATTATATATGTTATTTACAGATTACATGGCAAATTTTTTAGTAGGATACTTTAGTGTATTATCAAGTATTTTACCTTTATTAGCAGAAACTACAACAACAGGAGATGGTCTTAAATTATTAGGAGCCGGAGTTGCTATTGTTGGGGTTGCTGGAGCAGGAATCGGACAAGGAGCTGTAGGACAAGGTGCATGTATGGCAATTGGAAGAAACCCAGAAATGGCACCAAAAATTACTTCAACTATGATTATTGCAGCAGGGATTGCAGAATCAGGTGCTATTTATGCATTAGTTGTTGCTATCTTATTAATTTTCGTAGCTTAAGAAATAAAAGAAGAAAGAAGGGTGTTTTAAATGACAATTTTCGCAGAAACACAAACAGCTGGAGTTCCAGAAATCATAACATCTTTATTTCCTAACTTCCCAAATTTTATTGCGCACTTTATAGCTACAATTGTTTTAGTAGTAATACTATGAAAATTGATGTATAAACCATTTAGAAAAACTATTAAAGATAGAAGAAATAAAATAAATGAATTATTAAGCGAAGTTGTGCAAAAACAAACAGAAGCAAATATTGGTGTTAAAAAAGCCGAAGCATTATTGCAAGACGCTAAAACTGAATCTTCATTAATTATTCAAACTTCAAAAGTTGATGCTGATATTCAAAAAACTCACATCATCACTGAAGCACACAAATACGCTGATATTATTAAGAATCAAGCAGAAAAAGATATCGCTCAAGAAAGATCAAGAGTTGAAGCAGAAATCAAAAAAACAATAGTAAATGTTGCATTTGATGCTGCTGAACAAATATTACAAAAAGAAATTAATAAAACAAAAAACAAACAAATTGTTGATGAGTTTATTGAAAACCTAGATAAATAATTATGGTTTTAAAAGACAACGTTATTGATAATTGAGCGAATGCTTTAACAAAAATTGCTGTAAAAGAAAACAAAGTCAAAAAAATGCTTGAACAATCACACGTGCTTATTGAAGCACTTAAAAATAAAAATGAATTTGTTGACATTCTTACTTTTAAAGCAGCACATGATGAAGAAAAAAGAATAAAAATTATTGATGATACTTTTGGGCAATTTAAAATTGATCAGGATATCATGAATGCATTTAAAATATTAGTGCATATGCAAGCATTTGTTAATGCAAGAGATATTTTAAAAAGATTAAGAGGAAAACTTGTTGAATTAGACAATATGACTTATGGAGTTATTTGATCAACTGAAGAAATTTCAGCTGCTCAAATTAAAGAAATTGAAGAAAAAATTTCTAAGAAAATTAATAAAGAGGTTAAATTAATAAATAAAATTGACCCTAAATTAATTGCAGGTATTCAAGTAGTTGTTCATAACAAAGTTTATGATGGCTCAGTAAGAAGTAAACTTGATGAAATGAAATATCAAGTAATGAAAGAAAAATAGGAGGTTTAATATATGGCATTAAATATTAAAGAAATCTCTGAAGTAATTGAAAAACAAATTAAGAACTATGGTAAAGATATTATCGAAGCAGAGCAAGGTAGTGTAGTTACTATTGGGGATGGTGTTTCTTTAATTTATGGATTAGACAAAGCTTTAATGGGTGAATTATTAATTTTCCCTAACGATGTTTATGGTATGGTTTTAAGTCTTGAAGAAGGAGCAGTTGGTGCTGTTATTCTTGGGGATTACAAACTTATCAAAGAAGGTGACACTGTTAAACGTACTGGTAAAGTTGTTGAAACACCTGTTGGTGATGCAATGGTTGGTAGAGTTGTTAACGCATTAGGTCAAGCAATTGACAATAATGGACCAATCAAAACTAAAAAATCTAAACCAGTTGAAAGAATCGCAACTGGAGTTATGGCACGTAAATCAGTTAGTCAACCTTTAGAAACAGGAATTTTAGGAATTGATGCATCTATTCCAATTGGTAAAGGTCAACGTGAGTTAGTTATTGGTGACCGTCAAACTGGTAAAACAGCTGTTGCAATTGATACAATCATTAACCAAAAAGGTAAAAATGTTAAATGTATCTATGTATCAATCGGACAAAAAGATTCAACAATTGCCCAAGTTGTTGAAAAACTTAAAAAATTTGGTGCAATGGAATATACTACTGTTGTTAACGCAGGAGCTAGTGATCCAGCACCATTACAATACTTAGCACCTTATACTGGTGTTACTATTGGGGAAGAATGAATGGAAAATGGAGAAGACGTTTTAATTGTTTATGATGACTTATCAAAACATGCGGTAGCTTACCGTGAAATGTCTCTATTATTAAGAAGACCACCAGGTCGTGAAGCTTACCCTGGGGATGTATTCTACTTACACTCACGTTTATTAGAAAGAGCAGCAAGAGTTAATGAAAAATTTGGTGGTGGTTCAATTACTGCTTTACCAATCATTGAAACTCAAGCAAGTGATATTTCAGCATATATTCCAACAAATGTTATTTCAATTACTGATGGACAAATTTTCTTATCAAGTGATTTATTTATGGCAGGTATTAGACCAGCTATTAATATTGGTCCTTCTGTTTCAAGAGTTGGTTCTTCAGCACAAATTAAAGCTGTTAAACAAGTTTCAGGAACATTGAAATTAGAATTAGCACAATACTATGAATTAGAAGCCTTTGCAAAATTTGGTTCAGATTTAGATGAATCAACAAAAGCAACTTTAGATCATGGTGCAAGAATTATTCAAATGTTAGTTCAACGTCAATATTCACCATTAAGTCAAATTGATCAAGCGATTATTTTATTTGCAATTAAATCTCACTTAATTAAATGAATTCCTTTAGAAAACATTAGAGATTTTAAATCAGAAATAATTACATGCTTCAACAATGAAAAAGAAGCCAAAAAATTAAAAGCAGAATTAACTAAATTACAAGAATGAAATGCAGATCTTGAAAATGGAATTCAAAAAGAAATTGAAAAATTAGTTGTAAAATTCACTTCTTCTTTAAAAAACTACAACTCAGCTTTATTTGGGGATGTAAAAGAATTTAAAAAAATAGGTAACTAATGGCAAATTTAAGTAATTTAAAAACAGAAATTTTAAATACAAGAGATATTGGTAAAATTACAAATGCGATGCAATTAGTTGCAAGTGCAAAATTACGTCGTATTGGTAAAAAAGTTACTGAGACTCAAGAATACGTATTTGAAGTTTACTCAATTTTTAATGAAATAATTAAACATTCAAGTGAATCAATTTATTTAAAAAATTCTACTAATGATATTAAAAAAACTTTATGAGTTGTTGTTAACTCAAATTTAGGTTTATGTGGTGGTTATAACACTAACGTTAATAAATTAGTAATAAGTAATTTCAAAAAAGAAGATCAAATATATGCTATTGGATCAAAAGCTGTTTCAGCTTACAATAGTAAAAAATTAAAAATTAAAAATGAATGTGCTAGTGTTGATATTGATTTCACACTAGAACAAGCAAAACAAATTGGAAACGAATTGTTAAGTTATTATTCAAGTGGAGAGTTTGATGAAATTCAAATTGTTTACACTAAGTTTATTAATAACGTAACATTTGAACCAACAATCTTAAGAGTATTTCCAATTATTAAAGATGATACTCAAGAAATAACTTCAAGCAGCTACTATAGTTTTGAACCAAGTGCTGAAGAAGTTTTAAATAACGCTGTTACATTGTATTTAAGTACTATTATTTTTGGAACAATTGTTGAATCACAAGTTAGTGAACAAGCAAGCCGAAGATTAGCGATGGAAAATGCAACAAACAACGGAAAAGAATTAGAATATAATTTAAGTATTAAATACAATCGTGAAAGACAAGCATCAATTACACAAGAAATATCAGAAATTGTTTCTGGTGCTAATGCTTTAATGGAATAGGAGAAAAATATGGCAGCAAAAAAAACAACAAGTAAAAAAATTGTTAATGAAGCAACTGGTTTTGTGTTTCAAATTTTAGGACCAGTTGTTGATGTTAAATTTAGCGAAGATAATATTCCTATGATCTATGATGCTTTAGTTGTAGATAACAATGGAGTTGAATTAGTTTTAGAAGTTGAACAACACATGGGTGATGAAGTTGTTAGAACAATTGCGATGGGACCAACTGAAGGATTATCAAAAGGTTTACCAGTTACTAACACAAATGCTCCAATACAAGCACCAGTTGGTGAAGATGTATTAGGACGTATGTTTAATGTTACAGGGCATGCAATTGATGAAAAACCTGAATTTACTGGTAAAAGAATGCCTATCCACCGTGATGCACCAGCTTATGAAGAATTAATTACAAACGCTGAAATCTTGGAAACAGGAATTAAAGTTATTGACTTAATGATACCTTTTGCAAAAGGGGGAAAAATTGGATTATTTGGTGGAGCCGGAGTTGGTAAAACTGTTTTAATTCAAGAGTTAATTAATAATATTGCTAAAGCTCATAGCGGGGTTTCAGTATTCGCTGGGGTTGGTGAAAGAACTCGTGAAGGGAATGACCTTTACCACGAATTCATCGAAGCTGGGGTTTTAGATAAAACAAGTTTAGTATTCGGACAAATGAATGAACCACCAGGAGCACGTATGCGTGTTGCCTTAACTGGTTTAACAATTGCTGAACACTTTAGAGATGAAAAAAACATGGACGTGTTATTATTCATTGATAATATTTTCAGATTTACACAAGCAGGTAGTGAAGTTAGTGCCTTATTAGGACGTATGCCTTCAGCTGTTGGATACCAACCAACTTTATCAACAGAAATGGGAGCATTACAAGAACGTATTACTTCTACTAATAAAGGATCAATTACATCAGTTCAAGCTGTTTATGTGCCAGCTGATGACTTAACTGACCCTGCACCTGCAACAACATTTACTCACTTGGATGCAAAAATTGTTCTTGACCGTTCAATTGCAAGTTTAGGAATCTATCCTGCAGTTGACCCATTATCATCTTCATCAAGAATGTTAGATCCAGAAATTATTGGAGAAGAACACTACAATGTTGCATTAGGTGTTCAAGGAACTTTACAAAAATACCAAGACTTACAATCAATCATTGCGATCTTGGGGATGGATGAACTAAGTGCTGAAGATAAATTAGTCGTACAAAGAGCTCGTAAAATAAGAAACTTCTTATCACAGTCATTCTTTGTAGGGGAAAAATTCACAGGTCGTCCTGGACAATATGTTAAAGTATCTGACACTGTAAGATCATTTAAAATGATTTTAGATGGTGAAATGGATGACATCCCAGAAATCTTGTTCTTATACAAAGGAACAGCTGAAGATGTTATTCAAGCATATAATGAATCAAAAAAAAGTAAAAAGTAGGTGAATGTAATGGCAATTAATTTAATAATTACAACTCCTAATGGGAAGTTCATTGATAATAAACAAGTTGATATTATCAATTTAAAAACTATTGATGGAGATATTGGAGTATTAGGAAATATGTCACCTTTGGTTACAGCTTTAAAAATTGGTAATATGAATTTTAAAGCTAATAACGAAACTCATTGAATTCACTTACATAGAGGCCTAGCAATAATTAACGCAATAGAATGTAAGATCATTACAGAAAGATTATATTTGGTTGATCAGAGTGGTACTAAACTACCTACACCAGATAAATTAAATTAAATATAAAAAGCTTTACTTGATGTGGTAAAGCTTTTATTTTGCTATTTTAGTTATTAAGCATATAATTAAAACATATAAAGGAGTTACTATGATTAAGATTTATGAAGCTGAAATAAAAAACATTGGAGGAAGAACTGGGGAAGTTTTTTCACCTGATAAAAAATTTAATTTAAAAGTTTCTTCACCAACTTTAAAAGTTGAAGGAACAACTAATCCAGAACAATTGTTTGCTGCTGGATATAGTGCATGTTTTAATGGAGCGTTACAAGCAGTGATGCATAAAAATAAAACAGTCTTTCAAACAGCTGTAACAGCAAAAGTTGCTTTACATAATAATGGAGATTTAAACTTTAATATTTCTGTTGATTTAGCAGTTGAAATTTTAGGAGCGGATAAAGAAATTGCTGAACAATTAATTCACGAGGCAGATTTAGTTTGTCCGTATTCAAAAGCTTTAAGAAACAATGTTAAAGTTAATGTGCATTTGAAAAAATAAATTTGAATTATAAAAGTGAGTAAAAATGTTTTGCTTACTTTTTTATTAGAAAAAGAAATATTGTAATGAAAAAAGAAACAAAAAAGATCTTAAAAAATGCATTAGTTCTAAGAAAGAAAAATGATTATATTGAATCTAATAATCTATTAAAAGATTTAGTTACACTTGAAGATACTGCAAATATAAATTATCAACTTGCTTGAAGCTATGATCTTATTGATAAAGAAAAAGAAGCGGTATTTCACTAGTTAAGAGCAATTAATTTAGGTCTTAATAAAAATGATCAAGTTGATGCTTATATTTGATTAGGCAGCTCATATCGAATTTTAGGTCAGTATTAAGCAGCAAAAGAAACGTTTGAACAAGCTTTATTTATTTTTCCATCAAGTTTAGTACTACATTATTTTTATGCGATGACACTTTATAATTTAAAAGAAGATGCTTTATCATTTGAAATTCTAACAAAATTAATCTTAACTAAAACTGCTAAAAAAGAATTATTAAAATATGAAAAGGCAGTTAAACATTATTCAATTAATTTAGATATGGTTATTCATTAAAATAAAAAAATAGTAAAAGCGATGAAACACTGATTTACTATTTTTTTTATCTAATAATTTTAATAATATTTTTTGAATCAACTTTTGTTTTATAAATGTTAAAACTACTTTTTGCTTTTTTAATTGATTCATCATTGAATTCATGATTAGTATAAAGAGTTAAAACAACATGACCATTTTTAACTTCTTCACCATTTTTTATTTAAATAAATTCCAGCAGAGAAATCGATTAAATCTTCTTTTGTTTTTCTACCAGACGGAAGATCCATTGATAAATATCCAATTGTTTCTACATCTTGTGAAGAAATGTAACCATCTGACTCAGCTTTTATTTCAATTACGTTTTTAGTTGTAAAGTTTTTACCATAATTTTTCAATTAAACTAAAGTCCCCATTTTGTGCTTCAACAAATTCTTTTAAATAATGTGCACATTCACCAGTTTCCAATTTTTTATAACAATCTTTTATTGCATCATTTAAATTGTTAAAGATGCCTAAATCAATTAAAGTTAAACCAGCAGCTGTACAAAAAACTTCTTTTAAATCTTCAGGTTTTTTATTGTTAAGCGTATCTCATGCTTCTTTTACTTCAATAGCATTTTCAATTGCTTTTCCTAAAGGTTTTTACATATCAGTTAAAAGAATTGAAACTTTTCTACCATAATCATGTCTAATTTCTATCATTTGATTTGCTAATTGCTCAGCGGTATTGGTATCTTTCATAAATGCACCAGCTCCAACTTTAACGTCTAATACTAAACTGTCACTTTCAATCACTAATTTTTTACTCATAATTGAAGCAGCAATCAAAGGAATTAAATCAACTGTTCTAGTAAGATCTCTTAATGCATATAATTTTTATCAACTGAGACAATATCATTTGATTGCCCTGTAATACTAATTCCAACCTTATTAACTGTATTAATAAATTGTTCCTTAGTTAATTCACTTGTTCAACCTTTACATGATTCAAGTTTATCAATAGTTCCACCAGTAACTTCAAGAGCTCTCCCTGATAGTTTACAAACTTTAACTCCATAACTAGCTACAAGTGGAGAATAAACTAAACTTGTTTTATCACCATCTCCACCAGTTCAATGTTTATCAGCTTTTAAACCTTTAACTTCACTAACATCATAAACATATCCAGATTCTAGATAAGCCTGAGTTAATGCTAATCTTTCAGCTTTAGTCAATCCATTAAAATAAATGGCCATCGCAAATGCAGCATTTGATAATCCTTAACATTGTTGTTTGCATAGCTTTTAATTAAGCATTTTATTTCTTCACTAGTCAATTCGATAGAATGTTTTTTTTAAATTATTTCGTTAAAACTAAAATTCATAAGTCACTTTTTTGTATTGAGTAAAAAATATTTAACACAATAGCCTTTCCACTATATTATAATAGAAGTATCATATAAATATGTAAGGAGAGCAAATGGTTTTTAACAAAAATAACAAAGTTTATTTAGAATGATTTAATAATAACAAGTTAGATGAGGAAATGAAAAATCTTTTACAGAATGCTAATGATGAAGAATTACACGCAGCATTTGAAGATATTGAATTAGAATTTGGTACAGCTGGAATTAGAGGAGTCTTAGGTGCAGGACCTGGACGCTTTAACATTTACACTATTAAAAAAGTAACAATTGCTTTTGCAGAATTATTAAAACAAAATTATGCAAATAGATTAAATGATGGAGTTGTTATTGGACATGACAACAGACATAACTCAAAAGCTTTCGCACAAGTTGTTGCAGAAGTATTATCTAGTTTTGGAATTAAAGCATATTTATTTAAAGACAATGAGATGATGCCAACACCAGTTGTTTCATATTCAACTAAAGCATTAAACTGTATTGGAGGAATTGTGATAACAGCATCGCATAACCCATCAGAATATAATGGTTATAAAATATATGATTCATATGGATCTCAGTTACAAGATGAACAAACAGCTATCATTGCTAATAGAATGGATCAAATTACTGATATTTTAAATTGAGAATGTAAAACAGATAAAACTTTAATTAAAGTTGTTGATCAAAGTGTTATTGATAGTTATGTTCAAATGATTAAAAACCTAGAATTTTATATAGGTGAAGAAAAATCTAAAAAAGCTTTAAAGATTATTTTTAGTGCAGTAAATGGAACTGGTAGCAAATTTACTCCTAGAATTTTACGTGAATCAGGATATGATGTTATTGAAGTTGAAGAACATGCATTTGAAGATGAAACATTTAAAAATGTAGTTAATCCAAATCCTGAGTTTGATTCTGCTTGAAAAATTCCACTTGAATATGGTGTTAAACATAATGCAGATATTATTATTATGAATGATCCAGATGCTGATCGATTTGGTATGGCAATTAAACATCACAGAGAATTCATACGATTAGATGGGAACCAAACTGGATCTATTTTAATTGATTGAAAATTAGCTAACTTAAAACGTTTAAATAAATTGCCAAAAAACCCAGCTTTATATTCAAGCTTTGTAACAAGTGATTTAGGTGATCGTATTGCTCATGAAAAATATGGAGTTAAAATTGTTAAAACATTAACTGGTTTTAAATGAATGGGTAGAGAAATTGCTAAAGAAGTCGATAACAGATTAAACTTTGTTTTTGCTTATGAAGAAAGTTATGGATATGTTATTGATGACTCTGCTAGAGATAAAGATGGAATTCAAGCTTCTATTTTAATTGCAGAAGCGGCATGATTCTATAAAAAACAAAATAAAACATTAGTTGACTATCTAGAAGACTTATTTAAAGAAATGGGTGCTTATTACACATTTACTTTAAACTTAAACTTTAAACCTGAAGAAAAGAAATTAAAAATTGAACCATTGATGAAATCATTAAGAGCAACTCCTTTAACTGAGATAGCAGGACTTAAAGTAATTAAAGTAGAAGATTATATTGATGGAATGTATAACATGCCAGGTCAAGATTTACTAAAATTTTATTTAGAAGATAAATCATGATTTGCTGTGCGTCCAAGTGGAACAGAACCAAAATTAAAAATTTATTTTATTGGAGTTGGTGAAACTGTAGAAGCAGCACAAGCTAAAGTTAATAAAATACTTGAAGAGTTAAAAATTAAAATGAACATATAAGAGAAGTTATGGAATTAAATAAATATATCGATTATACATTATTAAAACAAGATGCTACAAAAGCCGAAATTAAACAATTATGTAAAGAAGCAATTGAATTTGATTTTGCAACAGTTTGTGTTAATTCATGTTGAACAAGTTATTGTAAAGAGTTATTAAAAGGTACAAATGTTGGAATTACTAATGTTGTAGGATTCCCATTAGGTGCGTGTACAACTGCTACAAAATCATTTGAAGTTCAAGAAGCAATTAAAGACGGTGCAAATGAAATTGACATGGTTGTAAATATTGGTGCTTTAAAAGATAAGAACTATGAATTAGTACTTGAAGATATGAAAGCAGTTAAAAAAGCAGCAGGTAAACATGTTGTTAAATGTATTATGGAAAACTGTTTATTAACAAAAGAAGAAATCATTAAGTCTTGTGAACTAGCTGTTGAAGCTAGATTAGAATTTGTTAAAACATCAACAGGATTTTCAAAATCAGGAGCTACATTTGAAGATGTTAAATTAATGAAATCAGTTGTTAAAGATAACGCATTAGTTAAAGCAGCAGGTGGAGTTAGAACATTTGAAGATGCTCAAAAAATGATTGAAGCAGGTGCTGATCGCTTAGGAACAAGCGGTGGTGTAGCCATTATTAAAGGTGAAAAAAACAATGCAAGTTACTAAACTTGTGTTTTTTATTATTTATGAAAATTATGTAAATACACTTGTTTTTTAATTAAAAATGTTTAGTTCATGTAGCTTTTATTATTAAAGAATGACTTTTAATTGATTTTATAAGGCTCTTAGAATATAATATTTTAGCATGTGTATTTTGTGTGCTCATTTACAACACACCAGTAGGGGTTGTTGATGAATGAAAAAAAATATTAAAAATGGAGGTTACAATGGCAGAACAAAAAATGAGAATAAAATTAAAAGGCTATGATCACGCAATCATTGATCAAAGCATTTCAAAAATTATTGAAGCTGCTGAAGGAACTGGGGCAAAGGTTAGAGGACCAATCCCATTACCAACAGATAAACAAGTTATTACCATCTTAAGAGCTGTTCACAAGTACAAAGACTCACGTGAACAATTCGAAATGAGAACACACAAAAGATTATTAGAGATTTTAAATCCAACACCAACAACAATGGACGTATTAAAAAGAGTTCAATTACCAAGTGGTGTAGACATCGAAATCAAGTTATAAAAAATTAAACACAAAAATTAAAGTAACGAAATATACATGATTATCAATTAGGAGGATAAAAAGATGAAAGGAATCTTAGGACGTAAGGTTGAAATGACTCAAGTTTTTACAGCTAACGGGAAATTAGTACCAGTTACTGTAGTTGAAGTTCAACCAAACACTATCTTACAAGTTAAAACTCTTGACACAAATGGTTACGTTGCTACTCAATTAGGAGTATTCGACAAAAGAGAAAATTTAGTAAACAAACCTGAATTAGGACAATTCAAAAAAGCTAACTCAGTTCCTAAGCGCTTCGTAAAAGAGATCAGAAACATGGAAGGGTTTGAAGTTGGATCAACAATTTCAGCATCAGACATTTTCGAAACTGGTCAATACGTTGACGTTACAGGAATTTCAAAAGGAAAAGGATTTGCAGGAGCAATTAAAAGACATAATTACTCAACTGGACCAATGGCTCACGGGTCAGGATACCACCGTGGTATAGGTTCAATGGGAGCTATTATCAACCGTATCTTCAAATCTAAAAAAATGGCAGGTCACATGGGACATGTTAAACGTACAGTTCAAAACTTAGAGGTTATTGCAATCGATAACAACGTCATGTTAGTTAAAGGTTCAATTCCAGGACCAAACAAAGGATTTGTAACAATCAAAGCCAATGTTAAAGGTTTAGAAAACGCACAAGCAGCAGAATTATTAGTAAGAAACGCACCAGTAGCTACTGAAACACCAGTTGTTGAAGAAACAGTTGAAGCTCCAGTAGTTGAAGAAGCAGTTTCTACAGAAGAGTAATAAGGAGACAAATATGGAATTAAAAGTATTAAACGTCCAAGGACAAGAAGTTAAAACAATTTCATTAAATGATAGTGTTTGAAATGTGACACCACATCAACAAGCTATCTATGACACTGTTGTTGCTCAACAAGCTGCTTTAAGACAAGGAACTAAAAAAACTAAAACTCGTGCAGAAGTACGTGGTGGAGGTAAAAAACCTTGAAGACAAAAAGGAACTGGACGTGCACGTCAAGGATCAATTAGAGCACCACACTGAAGAGGTGGAGGGGTTACTTTTGGTCCAACACCTGATATTAACTACAAAAAATCAGTAAACAAAAAAGTAAGAGCATTAGCATTTAAATCAGCATTATCACTTAAAGCTAGTGAACAAAATCTTGTAATCGTTGATAAATTCGATTTCGCAAAAGCATCAACAAAAGAAATGGTAAGCGTAATGAAAAATTTACAAATTGATGATCAAAAAACATTAATCATTACTAAACAAAACGAAGAATTAGTAATTAAATCTTCAAATAACATTAAAGGGGTAAAAACTTTACCATCAATTAAATTAAACTTATTTGATATTTTAAACGCTACTAAATTAGTTATGACAGAAGAAGCTGCAATGGCTGTTGAGGGGGTATACGCATAATGCATTTAACAGAAGTAATTAAAAAACCTGTGTTAACTGAAAAATCATTTTTAGGTCACGCAAATGGTGTATATACTTTCTTAGTTGACAGAAAAGCTAATAAAGTTCAAATTAAAAAAACATTCGAAGAAATCTTTGAAGTTAAAGTTGAATCAGTAAGAACAATGAACTACGACGGAAAAGAAAAAAGAATGGGAAGATTTGTTGGAAAAACAAATAACTACAAAAAAGCAATCATCACTTTAAAAGATGGTGAATCATTAGATATCTTAAGTGATTTATAGAAAAAACCTAGCCCATAGGCGAAACTATTATAAATCAAATTAAATAAAGCTATAGAAAGGGATATTATGGCAATTAAAAAATATAAACCTACGACAAATGGCCGTAGAAATATGACTACTATTGATTACAAGGCTACTTTAACAACAAGTACTCCTGAAAAATCATTATTAGCTGCTAAAAACGCTAAAGCTGGACGTAACAACCGTGGTTTAATTACTACTCGTCACAAAGGTGGAGGTCACAAACAAAAATACAGAATTATTGACTTTAAACGTAACAAAAGAGATGTTATTGGAACAATCGCTACAATCGAGTACGATCCAAACAGAAATGCATTTATTTGTTTAGTTAATTACTTAGATGGAGAAAAACGTTACATCTTATTTGCAAAAGGAATGACAGTTGGAATGAAAATTGTTGCTTCAGAAAATGCAGATATTAAAGTTGGAAATGCAGCTCCATTAAAAAACATTCCTGAAGGGACATTAATTCACAACGTTGAATTAAAACCTGGAAAAGGTGGACAAATGGCTAGAAGTGCTGGAACATCAGTACAAATCTTAGGGAAAGATGATGACGGTAAGTATATAACTTTACGTTTAACATCTGGAGAAGTTAGAAAAGTTCTAGCTGATTGTTACGCAACAATTGGTGAAGTTGGAAACGAAGAATACAACTTAATTAATTGAGGAAAAGCTGGACGTAACCGTTGAAGAGGTATTCGTCCAACAGTTCGTGGTTCAGTTATGAACCCTAACGATCACCCACATGGAGGAGGGGAAGGACGTACTCCAATCGGACGTAAAAACCCAGTTACTCCATGAGGTAAAACAGCTCTTGGTGTTAAAACAAGAAACAGTAAGAAATCATCAGAAAAACTTATTGTAAGAAAGCGTAATGCTAAGAAATAGGGAGGAGAATAGAAGACATGGCAAGATCATTAAAAAAAGGACCATTTGTAGACGAAAACTTATTTAAAAAAGCTGAAGTTGCAAAAGATGGAGAAGTTATAAAAACTTGATCACGTAGATCAACTATTTTCCCTGAATTCATCGGTAAAACTTTCGGAGTATACAATGGTAAAGAATTTATTCCCGTGTATGTAACAGAAGATATGGTTGGGCACAAATTAGGAGAATTTGCCCCAACTCGTAAATTCGGTGGACACGGAGACGACAAAGGTAAAAAATAGAAGAGGTAGGATCACAATATGGAAGCAAAAGCTTATTTAAATATGATTCGTATCTCTCCTAGAAAAGTTAGATTAGTAGCAGATACAATCAGAAACAAACCAGTTGCAGCCGCAATTGCAACACTATACAACTTAGATAAAAGATCAGCTGAGCCAGTATTAAAATTATTAAACTCAGCAATCGCAAACGCAGTTAACAACAATGGAATGGACGCAGATAAATTATTTGTAAAAACAATCTTTGTTAACGAAGGACCAACTTTAAAACGTTTTAGACCAAGAGCTCATGGTAGAGCATATGAAATTTTAAAAAGAACATCACACGTAACTATTATTGTTAGTGATGAAAGAAAATAGGGAGGACGAGAAGAATATATGGGACAAAAAGTATCACCTAATGTTTTACGTTTAGGAATCGTTAGAGACTGAGAAGACACATGATATGCTGAAAAAGATCAATACGTTAAATGATTAGATCAAGATATCAAAATCCGTGAAGGAGTTCTTAAATTATTAAAAGATGCAGCTGTATCAAAAATTAAAATTGAAAGAACAAACTCAAACATTACTTTAATCATTAGAACTGCTCGTCCAGCTATTGTGCTTGGTCAAGAAGGTAAAAACGTTTCAAATATCGCAACAACAGTTCAAAAAATTGCTAAAGATAGAAACTTAAAAGTTGAAGTTAAAGTAATTGAAGTAAAAAACCCTGATGCAGATGCAACATTAGTTGCAAGATGAATCGGAGAACAAATTACAAACCGTGCTTCATTTAGAACAGTTCAAAAATTAGCTATTAGAAAAGCTTTAAAAGCAGGGGTTAAAGGAATCAAAACTTCTGTAAGTGGACGTTTAGGTGGAGTTGAAATGGCTCGTACAGAAGGGTACATCGAAGGATCAGTGCCTCTATCTACATTAAGAGCTGACATTGATTATGCTTTATATGAAGCTCCAACTACATATGGACAAATCGGTGTTAAAGTTTGAATCAATCATGGTGAAATAATCGGAGGTCAAAGCCAACGAGTATCAGAAAAAGCACCAATGAATAATGACAGAAGATTCAACAACAAAAACAACAACAGAGGAGGACGTAAATAATGTTATTACCAAAAAGAACAAAATATCGTAAACCTCATAAAGTTAGTTTTAAAGGAAAAGCAAAAGGAGCTAAAACAATCAACTTTGGTGAATATGGATTAATGTCTTTAGATGGAGCATGAATCGATAACCGTCAAATTGAGGCAGCTCGTATTGCAATGACACGTTACATGAAACGTGATGGAAAAGTTTGAATGAGAATTTTCCCACACATTTCAATGTCAAAAAAACCTGCTGAAGTTCGTATGGGATCTGGAAAAGGTAACCCAGAAAAATGAGTAGCAGTTGTAAAAGAAAGAACAGTTATGTTTGAAATTGCTGGAGTTAGTGAAGAAACTGCAAGAGAAGCTTTACGTTTAGCAATGCACAAATTACCAGTTCGTTGCAAATTCGTTAAAAGAGGTGAAGAATAATGGCAGATAAATTAATGGAAGAAATTAAAGCGCTTTCAGTAGAACAATTATTAGAAAGAAACGAAGCTAAAAAAGCTGAGTTATTCGCTTTAAAATTTCAAGCAGCTGTTGGAAGTTTAGAACAAACACACCGTATTAAAAAAATTAAAAAAGAAATTGCAAGAATTCAATTAGTTATAGCTGAAAAAGCTAAAGCTGGTGAAGAAGTAAATAAAACTGTTAAAACAAACTATAACCAAGCTGTAACTGAAGCTGAAAAAGCTGGAAAAGAAGTTAGAGCAAAACAACGTAAAATGATCGAAGAATTACAAGTTCAATATGAAAACAACGGAGCAGGTAATGATGACGCTATTGCAGAAGCTATGGCTAATGCAGTAGTTGAAGAACAAAATGATGTAAACGAAGGAGAAACTAAATAATGGAAAGAAATAGTAGAAGAATACTAGTTGGTAGAGTTGTATCTGACAAAATGGATAAAACAATTACTGTACTAGTTGAAACTTATAAAAACCACCCAATCTACAAAAAACGTGTTAAGTATTCTAAAAAATATAAGGCACACTACGAACAACAAGTTGCTAAAATAGGGGACAAAGTTCAAATTATGGAAACACGTCCTTTATCAAAAACTAAAAACTTCAGATTAGTAAAAGTAGTAGAAAAAGCTGTTTTATAGGAGATAAGAAGATATGATTCAAACATTATCAAAATTAAAAGTAGCAGATAACTCAGGTGCTAAAGAAGTTCGTGTTATTCGTAATTTAGGTGGATCAGTTAGAAAGTTTACAGGAATTGGAGACATCATCGTTTGTTCAGTTCAATCAACAACTCCAGGAGGAGCTGTTAAAAAAGGTCAAGTTGTTAAAGCTGTTATTGTTAGAACTACTAGAGAATTAAAAAGAGAAGATGGAACATATATTCGTTTCTCAGAAAATGCTGTAGTAATTATTAAAGAAGATAAATCTCCACGTGGAACTCGTATTTTCGGTCCAATTGCACGTGAGATTAAAGAAGCTGGATTTGCAAAAATTGCATCTTTAGCTCCAGAAGTATTATAAGGAGGAACCAGAGAATGAGCAAATCAAAAATCTTAGTAGGTGACGTGGTTAAAGTTATCGCTGGTTCACACAAAGGTGAATTAGGACCAATCACTTGAATTTCAAAAGACAAAAAATGAGTTTCAGTTCAAGGAATTAACTCTTTAAAACATGTTAAACCTTCACAAACTGATTCAGAAGGTGGAATTAAAGAAGTTTCATCAAAAATTAATTTATCAAACGTAGCATTACAAGATCCTAAAAATAAAGATGGTATTTCAAAAGTTGGATACCAAATTGAAGATGGTAAAAAAATTAGAGTTGCTAAAAAATCTAATTCACCATTAAAAAAGGCAAGTAAATAAGAAAGGGACAAGAAGAAATGAAATCAAGATTAGAAACTAGATACAATGAACAAATTGCTCCTGAATTATTTAAAGAATTAGGATATAAATCAGTGATGCAAGTTCCAAAACTTACAAAAATCGTTATTAATATGGGAGTTGGAGATGCTACAACAGATCCAAAAAAATTAGATGCAGCAGTTGTTGAATTAGAACAATTAACTGGTCAAAAACCATTAGTAACAAAAGCAAAAAAATCATTAGCTGTATTTAAATTAAGAGAAGGAATGCCAATTGGTACAAAAGTAACTTTAAGAGGGAAAAAGATGTATGACTTCTTAGACCGTCTAACAAACGTTGCATTACCACGTGTGCGTGACTTTAGAGGAGTTCCAAAAACTTCATTCGATGGATTTGGAAACTTCACATTGGGAGTTAAAGAACAAATTATCTTCCCAGAAATTGATTATGATAAAGTTCAAAAATTACGCGGAATGGATATCACAATTGTAACTACTGCAAAAACAAACGAGGAAGCATACAAATTATTAGAAAAATTTGGAATGCCTTTCGCTAAATAATAAAGGGGATTAGAATAAATGGCTAAAAAATCATTAAAAGTTAAACAAGCTAAACACCAAAAGTTTGGCGTAAGAAATTACACAAGATGTAATAACTGTGGTAGACCACATGCTGTGCTTAAAAAATTCGGAATTTGCCGTCTATGCTTTAGAAAATATGCATACGAAGGACAAATTCCTGGGGTTAGAAAAGCTTCTTGATAATAGGAAATAGAAAGAAAAGGAAATAAAGAATGACAACAGACGTAATCGCAGATATGTTAACTAGAATCCGTAATGCAAACCAAAGAATGTTAAAAACTGTTAACATTCCTTCATCAAAAATGAAATTGGAAATTGCTAACATCTTAAAAGAAGAAGGATTCATTTCAAGCTTCACTGTTGAAGGTGAAGTTAAAAAAATTATTACTATTGAATTAAAATATCAAGGAAAACAAAGAGTAATCTCAGGACTTAAAAAGATTTCTAAACCAGGTCTAAGAGTTTATGCACCAGCAAATGAAATCCCACAAGTATTAAACGGTTTAGGTATTGCAATAGTTTCAACATCACAAGGAATCATGACAGGAAAAAAAGCACGTCTATCAAATATTGGTGGAGAAGTATTGGCTTTTGTCTGATAATAGGAGGTAGAGGTAAAATATGTCACGTATAGGAAACAGAATTTTAATTATCCCTGCAGGTGTTGAAATTAGTGTTGCAGCAGACAACACAGTTACAGTAAAAGGGTCAAAGGGAACTTTAACTCAAAAATTCGCGGAAGTTATCACAATCAAAGTTGATGGAGCAAATCTTTCAACAACTAGAGCTAATGAAATTAAACATACAAAACAATTACACGGAACAACAAACTCTTTATTACAAGGAATGTTAACTGGTGTAAGTGAAGGGTTCAAAAAAACTCTTGATATTAACGGGGTTGGATATAGAGCAGCATTAGCTGGAAGTAAATTAAATCTTTCACTAGGTTACTCACACCCAGTTGAATATGCAATTCCACAAGGAATTACATTAGAATGTCCAAAACCAATTCAAATCATTATTTCAGGTATTGATAAACAAGTTGTAGGACAAGTTGCAGCAGAAATTAGATCATACAGAAAACCAGAACCATATAAAGGTAAAGGAATTAAGTACTCAGATGAAATCATTATTAGAAAAGAAGGGAAAGCAGCTGGTAAATAATATCAGAGCTTAAGGTTATAGAATTATGAAATATACTAAACAAGAAGCAAGAAAAAGAAGACATTACCGTGTTAGAGGTAAAGTTTCTGGTACAGCTGCTAAACCAAGATTAAATGTTTTCAAATCAAATACTAATTTTTACGCACAAATTATTGACGACACAACTGGAACAACTTTAGTTTCAGCATCATCATTAAACTTGGGATTAAAATCAGGAAACGTTGAAGCAGCTAAAAAAGTTGCAGCAGAAATTGCTAAATTAGCAATCGCAAAAAGCATTGTTGATGTAGTATTTGATCGTGGTGGATATTTATACCATGGTAAAGTAAAAGCTTTTGCTGAAGCAGCAAGAGAAAACGGATTGAAATTCTAGAAAGGTAAAGAGTGAGAAATATGGAAAATAAAACAGAAGTAGTAGTAGCTAAAAACGCTAACAATCAAACTCAACCTGAAAGAAAAAAGTTTGATAGAAAATCAAACCGTGGCCCTCAAGGACCAAAACAATTCCAAAAAGATGATTTTGAAGAAAAAGTAGTATCAATTAGACGCGTTACTAAAGTTACAAAAGGTGGACGTCACTTTAGATTCGCAGCAGTTGTTGTTGTTGGAGATAAAAAAGGTCAAGTTGGTTTAGGAACTGGAAAAGCAAACGAAGTTCCTGAATCAATTAAAAAAGCTGTTAAAGAAGCTAAAAAGAACTTAATTAGAGTCCCTTTAAGAGGAACAACTGTACCTCACGAAGTGATTGGTCACTTTGGAGCAGGACAAGTTTTAATTAAACCAGCTAAACCTGGTACTGGAGTTATTGCCGGTGGACCAGCTCGTGCTATTATTGAATTAGCAGGTATTGCAGATGTTTATGCTAAATCATTAGGTAGAAATAATCCAATTAACATGATTAGAGCTACAATCGATGGTTTAACATCAATGCATACAGCTAAAAAAGTAAATGACTTAAGATTTGGTAAACCAGTTGTTAAAACTGAAAAACCAAAAGTAGAAGAAACTAAATAAGAAAGGAGCATACACAGATTATGAAATTACATGAATTAAAATATACTGAAGGTAGCAAAAAAGACGTTACTAGAGTAGGTAGAGGTATGGCTTCTGGAAAAGGGAAAACTTCTACAAGAGGTCACAAAGGACAAAACTCACGTTCAGGTGGGGGAGTTCGTGTAGGATTCGAAGGTGGACAAACTCCTTTATACAGAAGACTACCAAAAATTGGATTCACTTCTCCAAACCAAAAAGAATATGTTATTTTAAATCTTTCAGACTTAGAAAGATTGAATTTATCAACAGTTGATCACAAAGCTTTAATTGAACAAAAAGTTATCAAAAACGAAAAACAATTAGTAAAAGTTTTAGGTAATGGTTCAATTACTAAGACAATTGATGTAAAATTAAACAAAGTTTCAAAATCAGCGCAAGCTGCTATTGAAAAACTTGGAGGAAAAGTAGAGGTGATTTAGTATGGCAAAAAAGTTCGCTAAAAAAAGCAAACAATATTATGCCAAAAAATCAAAAAGTAATAATAGTGATTTAAAAACTGGCAACTTCTTTATCAAAAATAAAGATATTTTAATAAGAATCGCTTTTACTTTATTATTATTAGTGATTATTAGAATTGGAGTATATATAACAGTGCCTGGTATCAGATTAACTTCTGATTATCAAAATGCTATTAACAATTCACAGTTCTTTCAGTTACTTTCAACATTAGGGGGAGGTACTATTGGAAGATTCTCAATCTTAGCATTAGGAGTATCTCCTTATATTACAGCCTCAATTATCGTTCAATTACTTTCAACTGATGTTGTTCCAATCTTAACTAGATGAAACAAATCAGGGGAAAGAGGAAGAAAAAAATTAGATAAACTTACTAAAGTGTTGATGATACCATTTGCACTGATGCAAGGAATAGCAACAATCTTTACATTACAACAACAAGGTGTTATTGAACCGGGTTGATCAAGTGATAATGTAATGGCTTCTCCTGCGTTCTACTATGTACTAGTACCTTTAGTTATGTTAGCTGGTTCATACTTTATGTTATGAATTGCTGATCAAATTACAATCAAAGGTGTTGGAAATGGTATTTCAATTGTAATTTTCATTGGAATTATTGTTCAATTACCAAATCAAATGAAAGCTACATATGATTTCTGAATCCCTTCAAATGAAAGTATTAATGTTTTCTTTGATGGAATCATTAAATTCTCAATTTATTTGTTAGTGTTTTTTATTGTTATATTTGCTGTTGTACTTATGAATGAAGCGGAACGTAAAGTACCAATTCAACAAACCGGTAGTGGATTGATTGATTCAAAAGATCATACTCCATATCTACCGTTAAAACTAAATAACGCTGGGGTTATTCCGGTTATCTTTGCTTCTGCATTGATATCAACACCAATTACAATTGCACAAATTATTGATCCAACAGCTAGCACGTCTGTAGTTGATTCAATCAATGGCTTTGTAAGGTTTACACAGCATTATCTATCATTTAATACTTGGTGAGGAATAGGAATCTTTGCTGTGATGATTGTGTTATTCACATTCTTATATGCACAAGTTCAAATTAATCCTGAAAAGATAAGTGAAAACTTTCAAAAATCAGGAACCTTTATTCCGGGAATTAAACCAGGTAAAGATACAACAAACTTTTTAAAAGGCACAATTAATCGATTATCGCTATTTGGAGCTATCTTCTTAGCCTTAATTGCTGCATTACCTTATATTATCTCTAAAGTGACTAATTTACCTAGTCAGTTAGCGATTGGGGGTACTGGGCTGATTATTTGTATCTCAGTTGCAATTCAAACAACTCAACAATTACAAGGTCGAATTACACAACATAAATTTATCGAAAGTAAAAAACAAAATTTTACTGAAGAAACTTCAAGTCAATGTTCAACACATATTTGATAGAAGACTCATTTGAGTCTTTTTTCTATCTCTTTAAAATTATTTTTTAAATATATTATAATAGATATGAAAGAGGTATAAAGAATGGATAGCAATCAAATGATATTTGAAGAATTATTAAAACTAAAAGAAAATTCTTATAGTCCGTATTCTAACTTTAAAGTTGCTTGTTTAATTTATTTACAAGATGGACAAGTGATTAAAGGAATAAATGTTGAAAATGCTTCATATCCTGCAACAATTTGTGCAGAAAGAACAGCTTTATCACAAGTTTATGCTTTGGGTTATAAAAAAGCAGATATTAAGTCTTTAGAACTATATACTGATTCTGAAATTTTAGGATCTCCATGTGGAGTATGTCGTCAGTTTATTTCAGAATTAATAGATTGATCAACACCAATTTCAATTTATAGTAAAAAAGGTTTTCAAATTAAAACCAATATTAAAGAGTTGTTACCATATGCTTTTGAACCAGAACAAATTTTAAAATAAAAAAGAGGAGAAAAATATGAATATTATGTTATTAGGTGCCCCTGGGTCAGGAAAAGGTACATTAGCTGAAAAATTAATTAAAAATCAAGGATTTAACCAAATGTCTACTGGTGATTTAATGCGTAAAGAAATTAAAGATAAAACACCATTAGGAATTGAATGCGCAAGATATATGAATGAAGGAAATTTAGTACCAGATGAAGTTACAATGGAGATTGTTAAAAACTTCTTAAAAGACAATCATAATCAATTAATTTTTGATGGTATTCCAAGAACATTAAATCAAGCAAAAATATTAGAAGAAAACTTATCAGAATTAAACTCACAAATTGATAAAGTGATTTATATTGATGTTCCAACAGAACTTTTATTAGAAAGAATTAGTGGAAGATTAATTTGTCCAAAATGTAAAGTAAGTTATCATATCGTTACAAGAAAACCAAAAACAGAATGAGTTTGTGATAATGATCAAACTGAATTAGTACGTAGACCAGATGATGCACCAGAAAAAGTTAAAGTAAGATTATATGTATATGCAAATGAAACTGCACCACTTGTTGATTACTACAAAAACAAACCAGGTTTTGTACATATTGTTGATAATGCAGACACAACTGCTGAAGAAGTTTATCAAGAAGTTTTAGGAGCATTATAAATGGTTGTTACAATTAAATCACCACAAGAAATTGAAAAAATGCGTGTTGCTGGACAAGTCTTGTCTGAAGCAATTGACATGCTAAAATCAATGATTAAACCAGGTGTAAATTGCTTAGATTTAGATAAAGAATTTGAAAAATTTATTACTGAAAAAAAATGCCAATCAAACTTTAAAGGCTATCACGGATACCCAAAAACTATTTGTGTTTCGATTAATGAACAACTAGTTCACGGAATTCCACAAGATCGTATTTTACAAGAAGGAGACATTGTTTCTGTTGATACTGGGTGCATTTTTGAGGGATATCATGCAGATAGTGCGTTTACTATGATAGTTGGTATTGCAAAAGATAAAAAACATGATATACTATTAAAAGTCACTGAAGAATGCCTGGACTTAGCGATCAAAGCTTTAGCTCCAGGTCTTCGTATAGGAACAATTGGAAATATTGTGCAAACTCATGCTGAAAGCTTTGGGTTTGGAGTTCCAAGAGATTATACAGGGCATGGAATTGGCACACAAATGCATGAAGATCCATTTATACCAAATTATGGTAGAAAAGATACAGGAATGCGTTTACAAGCTGGAATGGTTATTTGTATCGAACCAATGATTCAAATAGGAACTTACAAAACAAAACTTGCAGCAGACAATTGAACAGTTCTTTCAGCTGACAAGAGTATGACTGCTCACTTTGAACACACTATCTTAATTACAGATAGCGGTTATGAAGTATTAACTAAATCAAAAAGATAGGAGTTGTAGTTTATGGCTAAAGAAGCAGAAATGGAATTTGAAGGTACAGTTGTCGAAGTTTTACCTAATGCAAAATTTAAAGTACAACTAGAAAACGACATAGTTATTGATGCACACGTGTCAGGTAAAATCCGAATGCATTACATTCGCATCTTACCTGGAGATAAAGTAACTGTCGTGATTTCACCATATGATATGACACGTGGAAGAATTACATATAGAAAAATTGCTAAAAAAGCAGAAATGTAATTATAAAAAAAATCGGCTTGTGTCGATTTATATTGTTTAAAAACAAGAGAACAAATACGGAGGTTACAGATGAAAGTAAGATCATCAGTCAAAAAAATTTGCGACAAATGTCGTGTTATTAGACGTAAAGGCCGCGTAATGATTATTTGTGCACAACCAAAGCACAAACAAAGACAAGGTTAATTAGTCTAACTTAAAAATTATTAGATTAAATCATTTAAGAAAGGAATTAGAGATATGGCTCGTATTAGTGGAGTAGAAATCCCAAACGAAAAAAGAGTTGTAATTTCATTAACATATATTTATGGTATTGGATTATCAACATCTCAAAAAGTTTTAGCTAAATTAAACATCAGTGAAGATCTACGTACAAAAGATTTAACTGAAGAACAAATTAAATTAATTTCTACAGAAATTTCAAACTATAAAGTTGAAGGGGAATTACGTAGAGAAGTTTCATTAAACATTAAACGTTTAATGGAAATAGGATGTTACAGAGGATTAAGACACCGTAAAGGATTACCTGTAAGAGGACAATCTTCAAAAACAAACGCAAGAACTGTTAAAGGTCCAAGAAAAACTGTAGCTAACAAGAAAAAATAGAAGGTAGAAGGAGATAAACAAACATGGCAAAACCAAAAACAAATAATACAAAAAAACGTATTAAGAAAAATATACCAAAAGGTATCGCTCATATTCATTCTACTTTTAATAACACAATTGTTACTATAAGTGATGAAAAAGGAAACGTACTTTCTTGATCAAGTGCTGGAGCGATCGGGTTTAAAGGATCTAAAAAATCAACACCTTATGCTGCACAAATGATTTCAGAAGCAGCTGCTAAAGGTGCAATGGATCAAGGTGTTAAATCAGTTCAAGTTGAAGTAAAAGGTCCAGGTCCAGGTCGTGATGCTGCTGTTAGAGCATTAACAATTGCTGGGATGGAAGTAACTTCAATTAAGGATTGTACACCAATCCCTCACAATGGAGTTCGTCCTAAAAAACGCCCAAGAAAATAATTATAGAACAAAGGAGTTTTAGCGAATGAAACAATTTAATAAACCAGAATTCGGAATTGTAAAAGAATCACCAAATAAATTTTATGGTAAGTTTGAAGTGGCTCCTCTTGAAAGAGGATTTGCTGTAACTTTAGGTAATGCTTTAAGAAGAACATTACTATCTTCAACACCAGGAGCAAGTGTTTATGCAATTAAAATTGCAGGAGCACAACATGAATTTATTTCTATTGCAGGTATTGAAGAAAATGTTACACGTATCGTTTTAAATATTAAAAAATTAATTTTAAAAATTGATAACGCAATTTATAGCGATGATGAAACTGTTGAACTAAAAGTAGGAACATCTACTGTAGGTCCAGTTAATGCAGGAAGTTTAGTTTTACCAGCAGGAATAGAAGTTTTAAATAAAGACCTTGTCATTGCTAATGTTGCAGAAGGTGGTAATTTAGATTTAGTATTATATGCTAAAAACTCAAGAGGTTACAAAACTTTCAAGGAAAACAAAGAATTAAAAGATGTAGTACCAGGAATGATTACAATCGATTCAAACTACTCACCAATTATAAAAGTTGCTTATGGATCAACTCCAATCAACTTAGGTAAAGCTCAAGATTATGAAAAATTAATCTTAGAAGTAGAAACAGATGGATCAATCTTAGCATCAGATGCTGTTTCATTAGCATCAAAAATTCTAATTTCACACTTTGATGTATTTACAACTTTAGCTGAAGAAATTGAAGAAGTAGCAATCATGGGTGTTGAAACTGTGGAAGAAAAAGAATTAGACAAACCTGTTGAAGAATTAGAATTTACTCAAAGAAGTTTAAACTGTTTAAAACGTGCTGGAATCAGTACATTAAGAGAATTAGTTTCTAAAACAGAAGATGAAATTCAAGATATTAGAAACTTAGGACGTAAGTCATTAAAAGAAATTAAAGATAAAGTTGCGGCTTTAGAATTAACATTCAATCAAAATTAAAATATTTAAAGGGAGGTAAATGTATATGTCATATATTCAAAAACGTGGTAAGAACACAGCATGAAGAAATTTTTTAATGCGTAACTTAACAAGTGAATTAATTGTTTCAGAACGTTTAGAAATTACTGAAACAAGAGCTAAAGAATTAAGAAAGCATTTAGATAAAATGATTACTTTAGCTAAACGTGGTGATTTACACGCTAGACGTCAAGCTGCTTCATGATTAAGAAATATTGAAGCTAGTTCAAAAGAAGATGTTCTACAAAAATTATTTACAACTATCGCTAAAAAATATAAAGATAGAGATGGTGGATACACACGTATCTTAAAATTAGATAACCGTAAAGGTGATAATGCTCCTATGGTTATTATCGAATTAGTTTAGTAATAAAGAATTAAGGTTAATTACCTTATTTTTTTCGCCTTTTTTGCTTATTTTAATTTATAATATTTATAAATAATTTTTAAACAGGAGGACACATGGATTCATTAAAAAAATTTAAACAGACTAAGTTAACTACAAAAGACCTTAATGATTTTAAAATTAAACTTCATGCAAAATATATTCAAATGCTTGAAGCTAACAATGAATTCTTCAAATTTAAAGAAGAAGAAAAACAAGGTAAGATCTCAAAAGAAGATTTAGTTCAATACAAAACAAAATCAAAAGAAGCAAAAAAAGAATTTAAAGATGTTTGTAAAGATAAATCATTTACTAATAATTACAAAATAATTTTAAAAATCCATAATTCTACAACAAGAAAAAATAGTTCAGTTATTTTAGAACAAGCTAAAGAAGAGTTAGCAGAAGCTAAAAATTTAAAAAGAGAGTTTATTGATTCTGTTAAAGATCATGGTAAAGGTGCTCAATTAACTAAACTGGACAAAGTTGCTGTTAAAGTAGAAAATCTAAAATTTAAATATGCTCCTGATTTTCCATATGCCTTAAATGATGTTTCTTTTGAAATTAATGATGGAGAATATGTTGCTGTTATTGGACATAACGGTAGTGGTAAATCAACACTATCAAAAATGCTAATTGGTGTACTTTCTGCACAAGAAGGACATGTAAGTATTTATGGTAATGTAGTAACTCAAGATAATTTAGACCAAGCGCGTAAATTCTTAGGTATAGTATTCCAGAACCCAGATAATCAATTTATTGGTTCAAGTGTTGAAGCAGATATTGCATTTGGTTTAGAAAACAAACGTGTTAATCCAAAAGAAATGCAAAAAATAATTTATGAAGCAGCTAAAAAAGTTGGAATGGAAAACTTTTTAGATAAAGAACCTTTAAACTTATCAGGTGGACAAAAACAACGTGTTGCAATTGCGAGTGCTCTTGCATTAAATCCAGATATTTTAATATTTGATGAAGCAACAAGCATGCTTGATCCAAAGGGAAATCGTGAAATTAAAGAAATCATGGTTGAGTTAAGAGACAAAATGCGAAAAACAATTATCTCAATTACACACGATATGGATGAAATTCTTAATGCAGATAAAGTAATTGTTATGAATGGTGGAAAGATGGTTAAAATCGGAAAACCAGAAGAAGTATTAAAAGAAAAAGAATTCTTAAGATCTATTAAACTAGAAATTCCTTTCTTATCATTAGTTGAAGAAGCTTTAGGTAATCAAGGGATTAAAGTTAAACATAGTCAAAATATGGATGAGTTGGTGAAACAGTTATGCAAGTAAACAAAAAAGAAATAAAACAAAATTTAAAAAAATGAAATGATGAGAAAAAGAATATTGAAAGCTTTTCATTTACAGGAGATATTATTTTAGATAATGTAAGTTATACATATTCAAAGAAAACTCCATTTGAATTTAGAGCACTTGATAACGCTGACTTAACAATTGCTGACAAAAAAATTACATGTGTAATTGGAACCACAGGTTCTGGTAAATCAACTATGATTCAATTAACAAACGGATTATTAATTTCTGAAACTGGACAAACTATTGTTGGGGATTATAAAATTCCAGCTGGGTTAAAAAAGATTAAAGAAGTTAAAGATTTAAGAAGAGAAGTTGGATTAGTATTCCAATTCCCTGAATATCAATTATTCCAAGATACAATTGAAAAAGATATCGCATTTGGACCAATCCATTTAGGAGCTAATAAAGAAGATGTTTATAAAAAAATTCCTGAATTATTAGATCTTGTATCATTACCAAAAGATTATGCAAAAAGATCTCCATTTGAATTATCAGGTGGACAAAAAAGAAGAACTGCAATTGCAGGAATCATTGCAATGGATGGTAAAACATTAGTGCTTGATGAACCGACTGGAGGATTAGATCCAAAAGGTGAAGAAGACTTTATGAATTTATTCTTAAGATTGAATAAAAAACAAGGTAAAAGAATTATTATGGTTACTCATAATATGGACCAAGTTTTAAAAGTAGCTGATGAAGTAATTGTTATGCATGAAGGAAAAGTTATATCAAAAGGTACACCATTTGAAATTTTCTCTAACCAAGAGCTATTAGCAAAGATTCAAATTGAACCACCAAAGTTATACAAGCTAATGTATAAACTAAAAGCACAAGGAACTGATTTATTAAATCAAGAAATTAGAACAATTGATGAATTTGCCGAAGCATTTAAAAAAGTAAGAAAGGAGAAGTAAGATGAGAGTAACATTCGGTAGATATTTACCAAAAAATTCTATTGTCCATGCAATGGATCCTAGATTTAAACTGGTTATGATTATTCTGTTAATCGTAAGTATTTTCTTACCTATTGGTTTTACAGGTTATATTATATGTTCAGTTGTCATATTATCATTATTTGCATTATCTAAGTTAAGTTTCAGAATGTTACTTGGATTATTGCCTCCCGTACTATTTGTATTTTTAGTAATCTTCTTTATGAATGCATTCTTAACGCATCCAGATGCAGCTTTTATTAAGCAGTTATCAGTTTGATTAGAAGGACAAGATATAAAAGGATTATCAGTTACTCAATTACCTGGTGGATATTCAGGTCAATTATATTTAAGAGACACAAGTGTATTAAATGGTTTTGAATTAGCTTGTCAATATCAAAACATTGGTTGATTCTACAACTGAAGTTTTATTTGATTTAGTGAAAAAGCTTTATATAATGCATTAATCATGGCATTTAGAATTTATTTAATGATTTCATTAACTTGTATTCTGACTGCTTCAACTTCACCTTTACAACTAACATTAGCAATTGAAGATATTTTATATCCATTAAAATGAATTGGAATCCCAGTTTATATTTTATCAATGATTATATCAATTGCTTTACGTATGATTCCTACTTTAATTGATGAAGCAGGAAGAATTATGAAAGCTCAATCATCAAGAGGGATTGATATTAAGAATGGTAAATTTAAAGATAAGTTAAAAGGATTAACATCATTAATTATTCCACTATTAGTTTCAGCATTCCAAAAAGCAGAAGATTTATCATATGCGATGGAAGCAAGAGGATATGATCCTTATGCAAAAAGAACAAGATATATTCAATTCAAATTTAGAGTAATTGACTTAATCTTGTTATTAGTAGGATTTGGTCTAATGTTATTCTTAATTCTATATTCAGCAAGTGTTTTAGGATTATGACATATTGGTATTCCAAGACTTGATACTATTATTGGAGTAAAGAGTTAATAATATAATGTTTAAGTTCTTATTAACATTACAATATGATGGTTCTGACTTTCATGGATGAATTGATCAACCAAATGCTAAAACGATTCAAGGTGAATTAAATAAAGCAATTAAAAAAGTAACAAAAGACACTGCTTTTAAAACAATTAGTGCTAGTAAAACTGATGCTGGAGTTCACGCAGTAGATCAAAAAGTAATTTTAAAATTAGCTTTCGAACCTAAAATTGAATTGTTTGAAAAAGCAATTAATAAAGCTTTGCCTGAAACAATCCATATAGCTTCTATTGTTAAAGTTAATGATGACTTTAATATAAAAAATGTAATGTATAAAGAATATACTTATACAATCAATGATCATGAATATAATTTATTAACAAATCGTTTTGAACTTAATTGAAAATATGCAAAAATAGATATTAATAAACTACAAACTATTTTTGATTTATTTGTTGGTAAGCACGATTTCAAATTGTTTTCTGGTTTAAATGAAAAAGATTTTTTAAACTCTGATATTAAAACAGTTAGAACAATAGAAACAATCAATGTTGAGCGAACAAACAATCGAATAATTATTAATTTCAAAGCTAAAGGATTTATCAGATATCAAATTAGAATGATTGTACAATCAGCGCTAAGTTGCTATTTAGATAAACGAATTACGCAAGCAGAAATAAAAGACAAATTGCTGGGTAATGGAGATAAACCACCATTTAATGCACCAGCTAAAGGCCTAAAACTAAATAAGGTTGTATTTAATTCATAAAATAGTGTATTATATGTTTAAGGGTGTTGTTAAAACAATATCACTAAATAGTAATATATTGATAAAATAATCGTCTGTTTTTGAATAAGCTTATGCAAGAAGGAAAACGATTTATTTATGAGTTTATTACAAAACAAACACCCCAAAAAAGACAATTTTTTGTCTTTTTTTTCTTTATTTTGGTAAAATTATATTAATACATTTTAACTTTTAAGGAAGGTATAAAAGACATGCATTTTAAAAAATTTTACTTAATATTAAAAAATTCATTTAAAAATGCAACTAAAAACAAAACACAATTAATAGGTGTTACGGTTTTAGCTTTTTTACTGTCTCTTGTTTTAACTTTAGTTGTTTCAATGAACGTTCGTGTTCTTGAGAAATATAAAGACATGAATGAACACTCAAGAGTTCATGATGCTATTGTTGATTTAAATCCTTATGATAAAGTTACAACTGGAGAAAATGAAGAATCAGAAGAAGCTCCAAAAAACTTAGTTGCTGCTCAACAATACTGACTTTATAAGTTACAAGAAAAATACTTTGAAGAGTCAAATGAATTACAATTTCAATGATCAAGAACAGAAGCAAGAGAGTTTTCACAAGTTAAACAAAATGATAAAGATTTAACAATTAAAGCGATTGCTAAAACAACACAAAGTAATTCATTTAACAATGATGGAGTAGATAAACTTGTTATCTTTGAAGGGCATGATATTCAATCACACCATCAAGTGGTGATTGATCCAAACTATGCAAAAAATAATGGCATTAAAATTGGAGATGTTATTAGAATTCAAGCAGATAATTTAGGTAACTCATTATTAGTTAGAGATTCAAAAAGTGAACAAGTTGCAACCGATGTTAAAGAAATTGAAAAAAGTATAGATAAAATTGATAATATTGATAGTATTTACACAACATACTATTCAAATTACCAGTGATTTCAAGTTGTAGGATTTGGTAGCTCTGCTGACTTTATGGCTCCAATTTTCAATGCGTCAACAATCCTACCAAGTCGTTCAAAAGAAGTAATGATTTATGTTAATCCAGCTGCATTTGGACTAAAACTTAATGAAGAATCAAATGTATATGATTACAATATGAACTCAAATGGTAATTTAACTGTTTCATCAAATGTTGAAATGGAATCATTTTATTCAATTAAATTCACTGAAACAAGTAAAGTAAGTAATACAGGATTGCAACAATTTGAAACTGATTTTAAAGAATTAATAAGAAGAAACTCAAATAGTAAAATAGTGTATGGAAAAGAAGAACCAAGTTACAGATTTAGTAAAAGAATTAGTTTAATTAAACAAACAATTAAAATGTACACATTAGCTGCTATTGTAATATTTATTTTAATATTATTTGTATGTTTATATACAATTGCTTTAGTTACAAAAAAACAAATTGAAAAAGCATCAAAACAACTTGGAACAATGAAAGCATTAGGTTACAGAAAACGTGTGCTTGTATTAAACTTTGTTATGTTACCAGTAATTGCATCAAGTATTGGTGGATTATTTGGATACATTGTTTCAATATCTGTTTCAAATACATTAACAGGTGAATTTGGTAAGTACTTCTCATTAAATTACTCAACATTTAATTTTGATTGAATTTCAATCGTGGCAATGATTTTAACTATGTGAATAATCTTATCTGCAATTTCATTTGGTATTTCAGTTTTATTAATGAGAAAATCTGCATTAAGTTTAATTTCAGCAACATTTAATGAAAAAACTAGTGCATTTAAAGCTAAAATGAGAAATATTCATTTTAGAAAATATTTTGGTGCTAAATTAAGAAAAGCATTATTAGTTGATGCCTTTGGAAAAATGATGGCAATCGGATTTGTTGTTCTATTATCATCAATGTTATTTACTGTTTCATTTGCAGCTCCAGACATTTTAAAAAGAAATCAAAAAGCTACATATACAGGAATTAAATACAAACAAGTTGTTGAATATGCGCAACCAAGTTATAATAACCCCCTAACTTTTGCAAAAACATTTAACCCATCAACAACTCAAGAAGACATGGTTTATTCAGAAGCTGCTGGTGGATGAACAAACTTAAAATTAACTGGTAATGGTAATTTTGATTATGACCAAATCATGACAGACTACTTTAATAATGAAATTAGTGAAAAATACTATTCAATCTTTATTCAAAACTTATTTACAGCTTCAAGTAATAATCAATACGCTATCCCCAATCTTGTTGAATTATCACTAGCTAATATGAAACTACTTAACTTAGAAGGATCAATCTTTGATAGTAACTATTTCAGACAACTATCTAAATATGGTATCCCTGCTGCAAGCAAAAATGATCAACTTGGAAAATTAATTTCCCCAATAATTTTAAAACAATGATTTGATTATCAAAACCTATTAAAAGAAGTTGAATCTACAAATTCACTTTATGAAAAAGGTGCAGCATTACAAACATTCTATACTAAGTATTCAGAATCAATTGGATTATCAATTACAAATGATTTTAGAAGTGGATATAAAGATAGTATTTCAGATGAACAATGAATTAAGATGACTCCAAATGAAAAAATTAACGTGTTTAATCAATCAAATGGAATATTAGCTCAATCATACTTAAATGAAAATGTAACTATGTTAAAACAATTATTAAATTCAAATGATGTTGTTATTAATGATCAAACTGGTGAAGACAAATTTAAATTTACAGACTCAAATTACGACAATTTAGGTGAATTTAGAATTGCTTCAAAACATAATACCAAAGAATCATCTAATGATTACTATTTAGGACTAAATTTTGATAAATTAGGTGAACAAAATGATGATGCTTCAAAAGAAATAGCAACAGAAGCAATTACTGATATGTGAGAATGATTTACATTCTTATTTAATAACCGTGTTGATCAAGCAATTATTCAATCTGCGTTTTCAAGACCCCCTTACTTTGTTAAACAAACATTGACTAATGCATTTAAGTCAACTGAAAAAAACTATTCAATGGCCTTTAATTTAGTTTCATATGATCCAACTCTTGAAGCATTAGGAACAAAAATTCAAGCTGAAAAAGATGGTAAAAACTTTAAAATTTATGGAATTGACAATGATGATAGATTCTTAGATTTAAGAGATAATAATAATTTAATTGAAAAATTATTTAATACTGAATATTCAAATGGAATTGTAATTAATGAATCATTGGCTAAAACTTTAAACCTAAAAGAAGGTCAAGAAGTTGATTTTAATGTAATTCAAAATGAACTTCAAGATGAATATAAAGATGGAGCAGTACCATATGAATTAAATGATTGAGATACAAGTAGTTTATGAAATGGAACTGGTGGATTTAAACAAAACTCAAGAACAAACAGTTTAGGAGCTAATATTGTTGTTAAAAAACCAGGGATTGATCAAAAAAAATCAATTGACTTCTTAACAAGTGTTTCATCTCCAACAAACTACTATTCATCAATATTAAAAAATGAAACAATCATTCGAAATAAAACAACAAATCAAAAATTTAAAATTGTTGGTATCCATGAAGGATTTGGCACAGCACAAGCATGAATTAAAAATGACGATGCTAAAAAAATCCTTCAATATGATCAAGTAGAAAACTACATGTGAAAAAATTTCTTTGCTAAACAATGAAATAATCAATTTGGTTATACAACTTCATTTAATAACAAAATAATTATTGAAGATAAGGACCAAGAAGAATTAAAAATATACAAAAAAATTAAGAACTTAGATTTAACAAAAAATGGTTTAGATGATATTGAATTATTTAAAAATCAATTTATCTACTACCCAGACAGTCAAGATAAAAAAGACTTAGGAGAATTAATTTTAAAAATCTTTGATAATCAATATCCTGTATTTAACTATAAATATTCAAATAAAACTGATGTTGCTGATTACAATACAGTAATGAGTGTATCAAGCACATTTGGAGATTATTCACCAACTGCTTTAAATGGTTTAGAAGCTAAATTTAGTTCAAACTTTAAAGCATTTGATGGTAGTGGAATTGGAACTGTAGAATGAATTTTACCAATTGATTTATCAAAAGATATGTTAGAAGAAATCTCACAATTGATTCTATTATTAATATCAATTGCAATTGTTTTGATTTTATCTTTAACATTTGTAATTATTCTATTAACTACATCAGTAATCATTACAGATAACATAAGATTTATATCAACAATGAGGGTTTTAGGTTATCATGATGCATATGTTGTTAAAACTGTAATGGGTATGTATATGATTGTTATCTCAACAATGTTTGCAGCCGGATTCGCAGCTGGATGGTTTATTTTTGTTAAAGTAATTAATATAATGTTAATGAATGGTGTTGCTCTACCACTACTATTCCCAATATGATTACCAATTGTTGTTTTCATAGGAATTGTTGGAATTTATGCAATTGCCATTTATGCAGGATACAAACGAATTACAAAAACAAACTCAGTCTTAATTTTACAAAATACCGATATCTAGATAGGAGAGTATTTAACTCATGAAAAAAATATTATTAAGTTTAAGTGCTCTTACTATTGGAGCTACACCAGCCATAACTTTATTAAGTTCAACTGAAAAACATGTAATAACAAAAGTAACATCAAAGATACAAAAGAAAATTGATGAATCAGCTTTATTATTTAAAGCACCAATTATTACTAATGGTCAAAAGCAAAATGCTGATGTAACAACTAATTGATTAAATGATCAAAAAGTAAGTGATATTAGTCATATTGATAGTAGCTTAAGTTATGCTCAATTTAACGAACAAACTTATGATATGAATTCAACTAATAAAACATTAAGTACAATTTATAAACAAGATGGTTATAAATATAAAAACGATGATGCACTACAAGAAATGTTACATGGTGTAGCTGATAAAGGATTAAACTTACTAGAAAATTTAATTGATGATAATGGATTAAAATTTGATGGAATTAATGAAGCATTTAATTGAATTTCTTATATTTCACTTTTAACTGGTGATAAATTAAAAGCAGATAAATTTGATTCAGGTATTTTAAAATTTGCTGATAAGATATCATTTATTAAAATGTTTAAAAACTCCCCAGCACCTACTTATACTCAATTGTTAAGTGAAGGTGTAAAAACTTACATGGGTCTAAAATTTTACGCACTATCAAACTTTAATAGTTTTATGAGTACAAACTTTGGATTAACAGCAAATGATGGAGCTTGAAACTTCAAAATTGAAGAATCAGATAAAACAGCAAGAAACTTTTTTGACCAATCATCTGTTTTTTATAAAGAAGTATTTGTTAAAGAAGGAGATGCATCTAAGCATAGCTTTAAATTTTCACAAGACAGTTTAAAATACTTATTTAACTTTATTTATTCTTTATCTTATTATCTTGACGCATTTAATGCACCAGAATATAAACCTGATATAGAAAAAATTCAAGATCAAAATCATTTATTTAGTAGTACAAAATCAAATATTGATGTTATCTCAGAGGTTTATAAAAAAGATATATCAAAAGAAGATATTCAAAAAGGTAGTCTTCAAGGTATACTTACATTGCTTTATGACATAATTGGTTCAGTAAATGACCCAAAAAGTTATAAGGCTTCAAGAACACTTAAAATTTTATTTCAAGTTGATAATGATATTACTGATGGGAATGAAAGATTGGATTTAAACACAAAAGTGTTAAAAGCAAATAAAAGTAAATTTGTTAGTGTTGATGTTGGTGAATGAAAAAAAAATACAACTGGATCAAACGGTATATTTAATATCTTATTAGCTTCACTTGCAAAAGGATTCTTAGATAACCAAGTTTCAGGTGCAATTGGTTCATTATTATTTCTTATAGGGCTATCAACAGAAAATTTAGGTAGTATAATTGCTGGTTTAGTTAGTTCACTTCTGACAGGTATTGATATGTCAAACTTCTTTTCTAAACTTTCATCACAATTAGGAACCACTTTAAAAAATATGTATGGTTGAGGTTTTGGTGGAATTATTGGTAACCAAATCAAAAAACCGCTTGAAAAACAATTAACTAAAATGAAATTTGGAACAGAAGACACTCCTAATAAACCTTTACAAGATAAATTTAAAGAAAAACCAACAGATGATTTTATTGATTATCTAGATAAAATGATGACAAAGTTTAGTAACATCAAAATTAAGGATAGTGAAGATCAAACATGAAACTTATTTAATAATCTCTTTAATCAAATTATTAATGAAAAAGGTAGACTGCAATCATTATTAAATGTACTTGGTGTTTCTTTACCAATTGATATGTCTGATAAATCATTAAAAGATTTATTTGCTATAAATATTTTTGGAACTACAATTGGTGATTTACTTACAAACCTTATAAAAGGGGTTAATTCAATGCTACCCCAAATATATAAAGTGTTTGGACTATTAGGTTCAATAACAAGTGATGAAGCAGCTACTAAATATGATTTCTTTATACAAGAAAACAATGAACCTTTATTAATATCAATTGATAAAGTTTTAGGATATACACCAGAAAATGGTAGAACTTCAGATATAGCTTTAATTTGATCAATGATGAAATTTGTAAAATCAGATGATGGGAAAAATAAAGCTATAGGAATAAGAGAAAAAAACTCTAATAATACTTCTGAAGAGATCATTTGAGGACATAAAGCATGGAAATATCTACTTGGTTTAGATATGGAAAATAAAACATACGTACCAAATTCTATTTTAGGATATCTTGACTGACTGCTATCAAACAAATTAGCAGCTAAACTTGTTCAAGTACCAATTAAATTTGCAAGAAAATATGTAGAAAATAATTTAAGTGGCGTAGATTATAATAGAAATAAAAAAATGACTTATTGATCAAATAAAGAACTATTCACAACTGAATTAATCAGTTATAGTGAAGACAAGAATCAAGAAAATTTAAAATACGATATTATATACAAACTTAAAAAAGGTGTTTATGCAACATATGAAGTTTCAGTATATAAAGAATTCACAACTAACAAATATAAAATAAGCTCATTTAACAGAATATAAAAAAGTGAATCAAATGATTCACTTTTTTATTTAGTTTCAAAATATTCAATATGATGCTTTGGTTCAACAGCTTTTTTTCTAGCTCCAGAAAGAACTAATTTAACTAAGTAAGTATTATTTACATCAGCGTTTTTATAATTTATTTTGCTTATCATCAAATATTTCAGTTAATGATCTAAGTATTTCTTTAATACCCGCAAATATACCTTTAATTAAATTTCCAGTTTCATCGTTTCATAAAGTGCTAATTGAATATAGTATAGTGTTTTCTCTAAATTAATATCAATCTATAGTACCATCTTCAAGCTCAACACCTAAACTAAGCATTCATTTAGCTACATCTTTACTGCTAAATTGTTTTGCCTTAGATAATCCAAATTCTTTTTTACCAGGTATTGTTACTTTAATGTCAGTATTTTTTTTCATCAAACAATTTTGTAGCAAGTGCTAATAAATATGTATATTGAGCATCGCTTTCTCCTAATAATAAATCACTAGTTACTAAATCAGAAATTTTAACTGAAGTTGAATCTCCCTTAACTAGTTTAAATTCAGAATCTTGTGTTAAAGAAGTATTATTAAATTCATTAGCAATATTTGAAAGTTTTGGGGCAACACCTTTAGCTAGTAATGCAATAACATGACTTAGGCCTTTTGTTCATGTTTTAAGTAAATCACTTAGCTTCATAGTTTTTGTTGATTGAAGATCAATAATTTGCTTTAATGAAATTTTTGGTAGTTCAACAGGTAAACTATTTTCTAGACCAAATACTTGCATTAATTTTCTAATATCTGATTAACTAAATAACCTAAAAATTTGTTAGTATATGATGCTTCAGAATCAACAATTGAAGCAATTGTAACTCTAAAACTTTCAACTTTAGTAATTATATTGTTAATCTGCTCTTTTAATTTATCATTTATAAATGATCATTCTTTTAAATTATTAAATGATTCAACAAGTTGATCTACTAGTGTTTTAAAGAAATTATCAATATCTATTCCAGTTAAAATTGAGCTAACTAATCCAGATGCTACTCCACCAAGTTGTTCAGAACCTATTCCTATTCTGTTAAGGAAATCAAGAATTCCATCATCAGGGTCAATCCCAGATGCTAAGCCTTTAATAACTCCATCAAATGTTGAACTTAAGAATGTATTCAATTCACCATTCTCAGTTTTTCCATTTGTTGATCAATCACCAAGTTCAATGATAATGTTGTTTTATTTATTTTTAATATTTTTTTATTAAAACTTAAATTAGTATTACCTGTTGTAATGTCATCATCAACTTGAAATAATATTTTAAATGTTCTTAAAAGTTTATATGAGTTTTTGTCAGTTTCACCAGAAAATAAATCATAAAAAAATTCTAATAAAGCGTCTATATTAGTTGCATTAATTATACTTTCATCAATAATTTTAGCGTTTACTTCTTTTATTATCTCTAGATCAGTTTTGTCTTTAGAAAAAATGTAGTTGTCATCTAACATCTCTTTTGAATCTAAATTGTAATCATCAGTTGTAAAATTTTGAATATATCAATTAATTTCAAATAAAGCGTTCATTAGTAAACCTAAACTTTCACTTGTAAAAGCAATTTGTGGTTTACTTTCTTTATTGTTTAGTTTTGTCATAATTTTTTTTCAAATATTTGAATTGTATTTGTAGTAATCTAAGTTGATATCATCATGTTGCTCTTTAAAATCAAAAGCTTTTTTTACTTCTATTCCAAAAAGATTAGCAACAAATAAAGTTAGTTGATAAGAAAAGTAAACTTTTAAATCTAAATTTGTTTTAATTGCAAGTTTAATTAGATCTTTATAATTAGGTACTTTAACATCTTTCATAATGTCAATGCGTTAGAAATTTTAGGCATAACTTTTTGAAATGATGAAATATTTTTATCACTTAATGAGTTTAATAAAAGCGGTAAAATTGAACTTACTGAAGTTGGATAAAAACTATCTCCAAACATTTAATTAATCTTGTCAAAAGAATTTTGAATAGAACTAATTATTTTGCTAATTTCACTTTGTTAAACAGGCTTATTAAATTTATCTTTTGAATAGATAATTGTTTCTAAATAATCATTAGCTTTAGGTATATTATATAATTCTTTAAATAATTCACCCATTGTTTTTGAACTATTTGTATTATTAATCATTTCACTAACTTTAAGATTTGAAATATATTTATCAACAGATTGCCCATTGTAACCTTGAGAATTTGCTAAAATTGCACCTTTAAAATAATTAGATGTTGAAGACATAACTTCTTCTAATTTTTTATCTATATTTTTTTAACTGTATTTACATACTTACATGAAACAACAACCATTACTGGTATTACTGATAATGATGTTGCTCCAATAAGTGATATTAATTTTTTTATTCCTACTATAATAGAATAATTTTACACTTTTTTAGATAATTTTGCACCATAAGAATTTAAAAATTGTCTATATAACACTGTGCAAAGAAATTTAAAAAATGATGAATAACTATTAAAAATGACATAAATTTTTAAACCCAAAAAACTTTTAAAAAGTTTATAATTATATAGATATAAAGGAGTTATCATGACTAAGGAACAAGCAATAATATTAATTAATGATTTACGTAAAAAACTTAATAAATGAGCTAAAGAATATTATGTGTTAGATAACCCAAGTGTTGATGATACAGAATATGATCAAGCAATTCATCAATTAATTGATCTTGAAACACAATTCCCTGAATTAATTACATCAGACTCAATTACACAAAAAGTTGGGGGTATTGTTAGTGATAAATTTGAAAAATATACCCACAAATATCCAATGTTAAGTCTTGGAGATATTTTTAGTTGAGATGAGTTTTTAAACTTTAATAAACAAGTTGCTAAAATCACCGGTACTAAAGATAACGAATACACAGCTGAACTTAAAATTGATGGTTTATCAATTTCATTAATTTATAAAAACAATGTCTTACAAAATGGGGTAACTCGTGGTGATGGTAAAGTTGGTGAAAGTGTAACAACTAATGTTAAAACAATTAAATCTATTCCACTTTCAATTCCTGTAAAAGATGAAATTGAGATTAGAGGAGAAGTTTTCTTATCTAAAACTGAATTTGCAAAAATTAATGAAGAAAGATTAATTAATGGTGAACAACTATTTGCTAATCCAAGAAATGCTGCAGCAGGAACTTTAAGACAATTAGATTCAAAGATTGTTGCAAGTAGAAATCTTGATGCTTATCTGTATTATTACTTTAATGAAACAAATCCAATTAACACACAATTTGAGTCAATTAACCAAATAAAACAATTAGGTTTAAAAGTAAATCCAGAAACAAAAATATGTAAATCACTAGATGAAATTAAAGCATATATTGAATATTACACTGAAAAAAGAAATGAATTAGATTATGAAATTGATGGAATCGTATTTAAGTTAAATGATAAAAATTTACAAGAAGAAGTTGGATATACTGCAAAAACACCAAAATGAGCAATTGCTTATAAATTTTCAGCAGAAGTTAAAGAAACTAAATTACTAGATATTTTCCCAACAGTTGGTCGTACAGGTAAAATTACATACAACGCAAAATTAGAACCAGTGCAAATTGCCGGAACAACAGTTTCAGCAGCATCATTAAACAATGCTGAATATATCATGGCAAAAGATTTAAGAGTTAATGCGAAAGTGAAAGTTAAAAAAGCTGGAGATATTATTCCAGAAGTTATTAATGCAATTAAAGATAATGACTTTGAAAACTTACCCAAATGAGAAAAAGCTGAAAAATGTCCAGCATGTGGTGAGGGATTAGAAAAAACAGCAACTGAAGTTGATCAATTTTGTGTTAACTTCAATTGCCCTGCTCAAATCTTAAGAAGTTTAGAACACTTTGCAAGTAGAGGTGCCGCAAATATTGTTGGTTTAGGCGGTCAAACAATTAAAAAATTATTCGAAGAAAAATTAATTACAAATATTGCAGATATATTTAAAGTTGAAGAGCATAAAGAAGACATTATTAATTTTGAAAAGTTTGGAGAAAAAAGTTTTGAGAATTTAGTTGCATCAATTGAACGGGCAAAACATAATTCACTTGAAAAAACATTGTTTGGATTAGGGATTAGACATATTGGATCTAAAACAGCTTTAACTCTTGCTGAAATATATCAAAACATTGATAATCTTAAAGATGCAACTTATGAAGAATTAAGTGCAATTAATTCTTTGGGAGAAGTTTTAGCAGCATCAATTGTAGATTGATTTAAAATCGAATCTAATTTACAATTAATAAATCAATTAAAAACATTTAATGTGAATTTTGAATATTTAGGAGAAGCTAAAAATACTGATTCTCTAATTAGTAATAAATCATTTGTCATTACAGGTACATTATCAAATTCAAGAGATTATTATAAAGATATAATTGAATTGAATAATGGTAAAGTAATTGGTTATGTTTCTAAAAAAACTGATTATTTATTAGCTGGTAAAAATGCTGGAAGTAAATTAACTAAAGCAGAAGAATTAAATGTTAAAGTAATTAATGAAAAAGAATTTTTTGAAATTTTAAAAGGAGAATAGGATGAACAATAAAAAGTATTATAAAGAATTAGCTGAAGATTGCATGTTAAGTTTTACTGATGCAGAGATTGATGAAATTGTAGCTAAGGAAGAAAACCTAAAAAAAGAATTTGAAAATGTTTTAAAAATCGATACAACTAATGTTAAGCCTTTATTTTATCCATATGATGATATTCATACATATTTAAGAGATGATGAAGAAATAACAGTGATAGATCAAAAAGTTATTTTAAATAATGCACCAACAGCAACTGGTGATTTTGTAACTATTAAAAAGGTGGTTAAATAATGAATTATAAAAAATTATCAATTATTGAATTACATGAAAAATTAGTTAATAAAGAAATTACAGTTTCACAATTAACTCAAGCTGTTTTAACAGAAGCTAAAAAACTTCAATCATCAAATGCAATTAATAAACTAGTTGAAGACAAGGCATTATTACTAGCAAAAGAATTAGACAATAATATTGATCAAAATACTTTATTATATGGAATCCCATATTTTGCAAAAGATAACTTTGCAACAAAAGATATCGAAACAACTTCTTCATCAAATATTTTAAAAGGATATGTTCCTCCATTTAATGCTACTTCTATTACTAAATTAGCAGATAATAAAGCTGTTTTAGTTGGTAAAGCTGCGTTAGACGAACTTGGAATGGGTGGAGTTGGATTATATTCATGTAATGGAGTAATTACTAACCCAGCTGATGAAAAAAGGCTTGTTGGAGGAAGCAGTAGTGGAAGTGCATACTTAGTTGCAAAAGGAATAGTGCCTTTTGCAACAGGTAGTGATACTGGTGATTCAATCAGAAAACCTGCATCTTTTAATAACATTGTTGGATTTAAACCTTCATATGGGGCAATTAGTAGATATGGTTTATTACCTTATTCACCAAGTTTAGATACTGTTGGTTTTTTTACCAGAAATGTAACTGATATGGCAATCGTTTGTGATGCTACTTTTGGTTATGACAATAAAGATGCAACAAGTCATCACAATGATTCAAAAGATATTTATCAAAACATTAATGACTTAGATAAAAACACTAAATTTGGATATATTAAAAAAGTAATTGATGATTTAACTGAAACAACAAGAAAAGCCTATTATGAATTTTTTGAATTGTTAAAGTCAAAAGGATATGTTGTTGAAGAAGTTAACTTTAACCAAGATTTATTAAATGCACTGTCTGCAATTTATAAAATGATTTCATATAGTGAATCAGTGTCAACTAATTCAAACTTAGATGGAATTAAATTTGGGCAAAGAGCTGAAGGCGCAGATTATGTTGAAATCATTACAAATTCAAGAACTCAGGGATTTGGAAATGAAGTTAAACAAAGATTTATTGTTGGAGCATTAAATTTAAATAAAGAAAATCAAACAGTTTATTTAAATAAAGCTAAACAAGTAAGAAGATTGATTGTTCAAGAATTAAAAGAAGTTTTTGCAAAAACTGATATTTTAATAATTCCACCAACAGATAAAGTTCCACCATTAATTAGTGAAATGAAAATTAAGACTGCACCTGAAAAGCAATATTTAGATCATATTCTTACTTTAGCAAACTTCAATGGATCTCCATCAATTACAATTCCTTTTATTAAAGAACACAAATTAGGAATTGGGATTAACTTAAGCGCTAAACCAAAAAATGACTTATTATGTTTACAAGCAGCTAAAATGTTTGAAGACATAATTGGTATTAAGAACGAAATAGTGGAGTATTAAGATGAAAAATTTTGAAATAATTATCGGAATTGAAAATCACGTTGAATTAAAAACAAAAACTAAAATGTTTTCATCTGCACCAGTTAGTTATGGTGAAACTCCAAATACAAAAGTTAATGAAGTTGATATGGCTTATCCTGGAAGTTTACCAGTTATCAATAAAAAAGCAATTCAATTAGCAATTAGAACTTGTCATGCTTTAAACATGGAAATTGATACATTAGTTAAATTTGATCGTAAAAACTATTTTTACCCAGATTTAACTAAGGGATATCAAATAACACAACAATATAATCCAATTGGTAAAAATGGAGCATTAGTTATTAATGTTAATGGTGTTGAAAAAACAGTTGATATTGAAAGACTGCATATGGAAGAAGATACGGCTAAACAAATTCATAAAGATGATTTAACTTTTATTGATTACAATAGAGCTGGAACAGGTTTAGTAGAAATTGTTACAAGACCAGTTATGCGAAGTGCAGATGAAGCTTGTGCTTATGTTGAAAAACTAAGAGAAATTTTATTATTCTTAAAAGTTAGTGATGTAAAAATGAATGAAGGAAGTTTAAGAACTGATGTTAATATTTCAATCAGACCATTTGGTACAAATGAATTTTCAAACAAAGTAGAAGTAAAAAACTTAAACTCAATTTCAAATATCAAAAGAGCAATTGAATTTGAAGTTGAACGTCAAACTAAATTAATGTTAAACAATGAAATAATTATGCAAGAAACCCGTAGATTCGATGATACAACTAATTCAACAGTTTCAATGCGTAGTAAATCAGATGCATTAGATTATAAATACTTCAGAGAACCAAACATTATGCCAATTCAATTAGATAAAAATTGAGTAAATGAATGTATTCAAAATTCACCTGAGTTAGCAGATGTTAAACGCAATAAGTATACAAATGAATATAAATTATCACTTAATGATGCAAACATTATTTTAACAAGTATTGAAATGACAGACTTTTTTGAAGAAGCAATTAAATATACAAATAACTATAATAAATTAGCAAATATTTTAATTAGTGATATTCAAGCACAATTAAATACTCAAAATATTTCAATTGATAAATTAGCTTTATCTCCAACTCATTTAGCTGAAATAATAAATTTAGTTGATAAATCAGTAATATCTTCAAAACACACAAAAGCAATCTTACCAATCATTATGAAAGATAATTCAAAATCAGTAATGCACATTGTTCAAGAATTAAATATTAAAATGATTAGTGATGAAACTGAGATTACTAACTTGGTAAATCCAATTATTGAAAGTAATTTAGAATTACTTGAACAATATAATGAAAGACCAGAAAGAGTAACTAAAACTATTATGGGTCAATTAATGAAAGTGACAGGTGGAAATGTAAATCCTGAAGCTGGAATGCAAATTATTATTAAATTAGTTGAATTAAAAGCAAAATAAAATGAAGCAAGCGCTTCATTTTATTATATTCATTTATATCAAATTATTTTCTAACGATTGGTCCAGTTAAAATTAAGAAACCTAAAATAATAACAATATAGAATCCAATAATTGATCCGATTGAAACTTTAGTTCCTTCACTTGATAATAATGTTACGTTAGCAACAATTAATAAAATAACTGAAATTAAAGCAAGCCCAATAGAAGCTGAATTGAATAATCTTGCAAAAGCATCAATTCCTAAAAGACCTAATATCAATCTAACAACAACTGGTAGAATTGATATACATGATAATGCTAAAGCGGCTGAAACAAGATTTTTTGGCGTTTCATACACTGACATTATATCTGATCCATATTTAATAATTCCAAAACCATTTTTAGCACCTAAACCAATTCCAAAAATTGTAATAATTACTAATATTGCAAAAGCAGCAGCTGAAACTACAGATAATAAAGATCATAAATTCTTTTTAGCTCATTCTTTCATTTTTCTTCCTCCTTGTAAAAGATTATAAATGATATTTTAAATTTTTAAACAAAAAATAGTAGTTTAAAATTACTACTACTTAATTATTTTTTTAATGATTTTTTGTTTTTTTCAAAATTAGAAGCGTCAATTGTTTCGTTAACATTGTCATCAAAAATAATTGAATCAAATAAATCATTAGCTTCAGTTGTGTCAAATGCTTCTTCATTTTTATTCTTGTTATCTAATGTTTTATTTGCATGTTTAAGATTATCATTTTCTAACTCATCAAAGATCACTAATTGATCACTTGCGTCTTTTTTATCTTTAGCTCCACCTTGAATTTTTTCAGCTAATTCATTAATAATTGTTGTTTTAGCAAATACTACAACATCATCATTTTCTTTTAATTCAGTATAGTCATCAGGTAATAAAACTTTCCCCTTACGACGAATTTGAATAATATTAAAATCTTTTGTTGTAGAAAGTCCAGCAGCTAAAATTGTTTTATTAAATATATTGTGATTTGTTACATTTAAAGTTGTTGAAACAAAGTCTTCATCAATTGATTGCACATCAACATGTAAATCAATATTAAACATAGATCTAGCAGCAACAATGTTTCCAGCCAGTCCATCAGGTAAAATAATTTGATTTTCGCTTAATCCTAAAGCTGTCAAAATTCTTTTGTGTTTTTCATCACGTGCTCTAACAATTATGTTTTCACATTCTAAATCGGTTAAATTTAAAACAGTCATTAACCCTGCTTCAATATTTGTTCCAACTCCAACAATTACAACATCATATGCATTGATTCCATTTTTAGCTAATGCCATTTTGTTAGTTGAATCTAAAACAACAACATCAACTCCATATTCAAATTCTGATAATTGTAAATTTAATTTATCTTCATCATAGTCAAAAACAGTAACTTGTTGTTTTTTATCAACAAGTGTTTTTATTACAGATAAACTGAAGTTTGATACCCCAATAATTGCAATACTTTTTTTCTTTGCCATTAAATACACCTTCTTTATTACTTTAATTATTATACATTTTAATATTAAATTGTATAATAATTACTATGAATGGGGGTGATCAAATGACTAGTAAGAAAAATAAGTCTGAGAAACCTAATTGACTTAAAATTAAAAAAGACAATAATCATAAAAATAAATTTGACCCCCAAAGAGCATTTTATAAACTAAAAACTTGATGACCGCTATCAAAAGTTTCAGGAAAAATATTTTTAATCTATTTTATAATCGTTTTATTTGGTGGATTTCTATTATGTATTCCAGGGATAGTAATTAATAATGATTTAAATGGGTTTGATTTTAGATGAGATTATCTAACTGGAATCTTTACTGCTTCAAGTGCCTTTAGTGATACTGGGGTTAATATTATTGATCCTTCACATGATTATTCATTTTGAGGGCAATTGATTTTACTTATCTTAATTGAGATGGGTGGAATTGGAGTTTTAACTTTAAAAATTATTTTATTTGTTTCAATTAACAAAAAGATTTCACTTAATGATACCATTGTTGCGCAATCAGAACGTGGTAATGATGTTAAGTCATCAACCATTGAATTAATTAAAGATGGATTTATCTTTTTAACATTTGTGCAATTATTAGCTGCGGGAGTTTTATTCTTCTTATTCTTCTTTTCTGATCCAGCAACACAATCATTAAATGGAACAGAATTAAATGTAGTGTCACCTTATCATAATTTCATAAAGTCAATTTGATTTGCAATTTTTCACTCAACAAGTGCAATTAATAATGCTGGTTTTGATTTATTATCTACAAGTTCTTTACAACCATATAATATTGAAGGACACCAAGCATATGCTATTCAAATCGTGTTCTTGTTAGAATGAGTTATTGGAGGATTGGGTTATCCAACATTCCATGATATAAAAAGAAAAATTAAAGCAAGAAGAGTTGGACAAAAAGTAAGATTGAGTTTATTTACTAAATTAAACTTCTGAGTATATTCATCATTAGCAATTGTTGGACCTTTATTAGTATTTGCAAGTGAGTATTTAAATCAAGCAAACTCATTAATCTATAATTACTATACATATGAAGTTGATCAATTAACTCAAATGCCTATTAATGTAACAATTACTGGAGCAAAACCTGGATATGCTGTAGCTATGGATATTATCTTTAATACAACAGCATGTAGAAATGCAGGGTTCTCAACAGTTCCAATTAATGATTTTAATGCTTCATCAAAAGTTATTTTATCTTCATTAATGTTTATTGGTTCAGCACCATCATCAACAGCTGGAGGAATTCGAACTACCACTTTTGCAATTATTCTATTATCAACTTGAGCAATTGTACGTAATAAAAGTTATACAAGTGCATTTAAAAAAGTAATCCCAGCAGAAACAGTTAGAAGAAGTTTTTCAGTATTCTTTATTTCAGTCTTTATTTTAGCAATTGTTATCATTTTAATTTATTTTGATTCTAATGCTTATTTAACTCCAAGTATTGATAATGAATTAGTACAAAATCAAGGTGATGCAAGTATTGTCCAGATCTTAACGTTAATAACCAGTGCTTATGGAACCGTGGGGATGAACCCATTTATTCAAGTTCAAATGTATAATTTTGGTGTATTGACTAAATTATTAGTTATTCTATGTATGTTTTTAGGACAATTAGGGATTTCAAATACATTATTAGCATTTATTAAACCTTCAAAGAAAACTAACTTTAAATACTTAGAAGAAGATGTAACGATAGGATAGGTGATATTATGAAAATTTTAGACGGTAAAAAAATAGCTTTAAAACGTAAAGAAGAACTAGCTTTAAAGATTTCACAATATCAAAATCAAGGTTTAAGAAAACCAAAACTTGTTGTTATTATGGTCGGTAATGATCCTGCTAGTGAAGTTTATGTCTCACATAAAATTAAAATTGCTAGTCAAGTCGGAATTGAATCTGAACTATTAAGATTTGCTGAAGATATTAAAAAAGAAACTTTATATGACAAAATTAATGAATTAAATCATAATCAAGAAACTGATGGAATTTTATTACAATTACCTTTACCAGTTGATTTTATTGAAGAAGATTATTTACAAGCAATTATTCCCCAAAAAGATGTTGATGGTTTTCATTATATTAATCAAGGTAAGATCTTACAAGGTTATGAAACTACTTACCCATGTACACCATTAGGTATTATTAATTTATTAGAAGAATATAATATTGCAATCAAGCATAAAGATATCACATTAATTGGGACAAGTAATATTGTTGGTAAACCATTAGGAATGATGTTATTAAATAAAAAAGCGACAGTTACAATGTGTAATAAAAATACATTAGATATTAAAAAGCATACTTTAAATGCAGATATTATTATTAGTGCGACAGGCAAACAATTCATTATTACTGGAGACATGATTAAACAAGATGCAATTGTTATTGATGTTGGGATCATTAGAGACCCACATACTAATAAATTAGTTGGAGATGTTGATTTTGAAAATGTTAAGACAAAAGCAAGTTACATTACTCCGGTTCCAGGTGGAGTGGGTCCAATGACTGTCATAACACTAATGGAAAATACATTTAATTTATACGAAAAACATATTAATAAATAGATTAAAACACTTCTTTAATAAGTGCTTTTTTGTGTCAAAAATAAAAAAAATTAAAAATTATAGAAACTTATTTACAACTTATTTTTTATATGATAAGATTTTTATTGTCCTTTAAGGAATGAACAATTTAATATTAACCAATAAAATTGTATTTGGCTTTTTAGCTCAGTTGGTAGAGCAACCGGCTGTTAACCGGTTTGTCACAGGTTCAAGTCCTGTAAAAGCCGCCATTACTTTTGGCCTGTTGGTGAAGCGGTTAACACACACGGTTTTCATCCGTGGACACACGGGTTCGAACCCCGTACAGGCTACCATTTATTATTGGAGTGCTAGCTCAGTTGGGAGAGCTCCTGCCTTACAAGCAGGCGGTCAGCGGTTCGAGCCCGTTGCACTCCACCATTTTTTTTGTGCTGACTTAGCTCAGTTGGTAGAGCAACTGACTTGTAATCAGTAGGTCGGGGGTTCAAATCCTCTAGTCAGCACCATTATCAACTATAAAAGAAGCACCATTGGTGCTTTTATTTTTATTTTCTTAATATCTTAATATATATTTATTTACATTGATAAATTAAAAAAATAATGATAATATTTTTATTGTCCAAAAGTTTATGACTCGCTAGCTCAGTCGGTAGAGCAACTGGCTTTTAACCAGTGGGTCCGGAGTTCGAGCCTCCGGCGAGTCACCATCTGCGGGATTGGCGGAATTGGCAGACGCACTAGACTTAGGATCTAGCGTCTTCGACGTAAGGGTTCGAGTCCCTTATCCCGTACCATATGAGAACAAAAACTAGTGTAAAAAATTGCTAGTTTTTTTATTTGAAAATATACGAAAAAAGCACTTTTAAAAATAAATAAAAATTTATCAAAAAATGATTGCTTTCAAAATTAAAAAAGTGTATATTTATTATTGTGCCCTAAATTGGCACCAAATGATCTTTGAAAACTAAATAGAACAACAATTGTACAATCCTGTAACAATTTCAAATTGAGTACAGATTTAATATACAAAAAAATATAATAGTCAGAATCAAAACAATAATTTAAAATGAGAGTTTGATCCTGGCTCAGGATAAACGCTGGCGGCATGCCTAATACATGCAAGTCGAACGGAGGTGCTTGCACCTCAGTGGCGAACGGGTGAGTAACACGTATCTAATCTACCTTCTAGCGGGGGATAACTTTTGGAAACGAAAGGTAATACCGCATGTGGATATTATTATCGCATGAGAAAATATTCAAAGATCCGTTTGGATCACTAGAAGATGAGGATGCGGCGTATTAGCTAGTAGGCGGGGTAATGGCCCACCTAGGCGATGATACGTAGCCGAACTGAGAGGTTGATCGGCCACATTGGGACTGAGATACGGCCCAGACTCCTACGGGAGGCAGCAGTAGGGAATTTTTCACAATGGACGAAAGTCTGATGAAGCAATGCCGCGTGAGTGATGACCGCCTTCGGGTTGTAAAGCTCTGTTGTAAGGGAAGAAAAAATAGGAGAGGAAATGCTCTTATCTTGACGGTACCTTACCAGAAAGCCACGGCTAACTATGTGCCAGCAGCCGCGGTAATACATAGGTGGCAAGCGTTATCCGGATTTATTGGGCGTATAGGGTGCGTAGGCGGTTTTGCAAGTTTGAGGTTAAAGCCCGGAGCTCAACTCCGGTTCGCCTTGAAAACTGTGAGACTAGAATATCAGAGAGGTAAGCGGAATTCCATGTGTAGCGGTAAAATGCGTAGATATATGGAAGAACACCAGTGGCGAAAGCGGCTTACTGGCTGATTATTGACGCTGAGGCACGAAAGCGTGGGGAGCAAATAGGATTAGATACCCTAGTAGTCCACGCAGTAAACGTTGAGTACTAAGTATTGGGGATTACCTCAGTGCTGCAGCTAACGCATTAAGTACTCCGCCTGAGTAGTATGCTCGCAAGAGTGAAACTCAAAGGAATTGACGGGGACCCGCACAAGTGGTGGAGCATGTGGTTTAATTCGAAGCAACACGAAGAACCTTACCAGGGCTTGACATCCAGTGCAAAGCTACAGAGATGTAGTGGAGGTTAACATTGAGACAGGTGGTGCATGGTTGTCGTCAGTTCGTGCCGTGAGGTGTTGGGTTAAGTCCCGCAACGAACGCAACCCTTGTCGTTAGTTACTACCATTAAGTTGAGGACTATAACGAGACTGCTAGTGTAAGCTAGAGGAAGGTGGGGATGACGTCAAATCATCATGCCCCTTATGTCCTGGGCTACACACGTGCTACAATGGCCGATACAAAGAGTCGCAATCTCGCGAGGGGGAGCTAATCTCAAAAAGTCGGTCTCAGTTCGGATTGAAGTCTGCAACTCGACTTCATGAAGCCGGAATCACTAGTAATCGCGAATCAGCTATGTCGCGGTGAATACGTTCTCGGGTCTTGTACACACCGCCCGTCAAACCACGAGAGTCGGTAATACCAGAAGTACGTTTCCTAACCGTAAGGAAGGCGCGTCCCAAGGTAGGACTAGCGATTGGGGTTAAGTCGTAACAAGGTATCCGTACGGGAACGTGCGGATGGATCACCTCCTTTCTATGGAGATAAAAACAAAACAGATTGACTATTATATGTTCTATTTAGTTTTCAGGGATTATTTAAATATAATCTCTGAAAGAAAATTGTTCTTTGAAAACTGAATATTAGATGAAAAGCATTGTAAAAGATTAAATAAATCAACAATTTTTAACAAAACATAAAAATAATTTTACTGAATCAATTTCAATTGCTTTAAGATTTTTTCTAAAAAATAGTAAGGGCACATGGTGAATGCCTTGGAAAATGGAGCCGAAGAAGGACGTGATTACCTGCGAAAAGCATCGGGGAGCTGGAAGTGAGCTTAGATCCGGTGATGTCCGAATGGGGAAACCCAATACGATTAATCTCGTATTATCCATAAGTGAATACATAGCTTATGAGAAGGGAACCTTGGGAACTGAAACATCTTAGTACCAAGAGGAAAAGAAAATAAATAATGATTCTGTTAGTAGCGGCGAGCGAACGCGGAAGAGGCCAAACCAGTCTACGGGCTGGGGTTGTAGGACATCTTTTTAGAGTTACAAAATCAACATATAGTAGAAACTACTGGGAAGTAGTGGCATAGAGGGTGATACCCCCGTATACGAAATGTGTTAATCTCTTAGATGTATCCTGAGTACGGCGAAACACGTGAAATTTTGTCGGAATCCGCCGAGACCACTCGGCAAGCCTAAATACTCCCATTTTACCGATAGTGAACCAGTACCGTGAGGGAAAGGTGAAAAGTACCCCGAGAGGGGAGTGAAATAGTTCCTGAAACCATGTGCTTACAAGAAGATAGAGCCCGTTAATGGGTGATATCGTGCTTTTTGTAGAAAGAGCCGGCGAGTTACTGTATCGTGCGAGGTTAAGCAGAATATGCGGAGCCGTAGTGAAAGCGAGCCTTAATAGGGCGTTTAGTACGTTGCAGTAGACACGAAACCGGGTGATCTAGCCATGAGCAGGTTGAAGTTTGGGTAAAACCAAATGGAGGACCGAACCGACGTTCGTTGAAATGACCGCGGATGACTTGTGGCTAGCGGTGAAATTCCAATCGAACCCGGAGATAGCTAGTTCTCCCCGAAATATATTTAAGTATAGCGTCGAGGTTTACCACAATGGAGGTAGAGCACTGAATCTATGATGGCCCCACCTAGGGGTACTGAATAGAATTAAACTCCGAATGCCATTGTCGGATACTCGGCAGTCAGAACATGGGTGATAAGGTCCATGCTCGCGAGGGAAACAGCCCAGATCGTCAGCTAAGGTCCCTAAATTTAGGTTAAGTGTGTAAGGATGTGGAATTGCACAGACAGCTAGGATGTTGGCTTAGAAGCAGCCACCATTTAAAGAGTGCGTAACAGCTCACTAGTCGAGTGATTCTGCGCCGAAAATGTACCGGGGCTAAACCTAATACCGAAGCTACGGATTGTATTTTTAATACAGTGGTAGGGGAGCGTTCTAATTGCGATGAAGTCAGACCGTGAGGACTGGTGGAGCGATTAGAAGTGATTATGCCGGCATGAGTAACGTTTGAATGTGAGAATCATTCATACCGTTTGACCAAGGTTTCCTGGGCAAGGTTCGTCCACCCAGGGTTAGTCAGGACCTAAGGCGAGGCCGAAAGGCGTAGTCGATGGACAACAGGTTGATATTCCTGTACCTGCTAGTTAGTGATGGAGTGACGGAGAAAGGTAGTGTATCCCAGGTGATGGATGTCCTGGGTTAAGCACAAAGGCGGCAACATAGGCAAATCCGTGTTGTATTAAACGCTGAAGTGTTATGAGGAGTGAACGGTTCGCCTAGTAACGAAGTACATGACCCTACGCTTCCAAGAAAAGCTTCTAACTTAATAACTAGTAGCCTGTACCTATAACGAACACACGTGGTCAAGGAGAAAATCCTAAGGTAAGCGAGATAACTGTAGCTAAGGAACTCTGCAAAATAACTCCGTAACTTCGGAAGAAGGAGTGCTCAACTATGTTGAGCCGCAGTGAAGAGGGAGGGACAACTGTTTAGCAAAAACACAGCTCTCTGCTAAGTCGCAAGACGAAGTATAGGGGGTGACGCCTGCCCAGTGCCGGAAGGTTAAGAGGAGAAGTCAGCGCAAGCGAAGCTTCGAATTGAAGCCCCGGTGAACGGCGGCCGTAACTATAACGGTCCTAAGGTAGCGAAATTCCTTGTCAGGTAAGTTCTGACCCGCACGAAAGGCGTAATGATCCCTTCGCTGTCTCGGCTGCAGACTCGGTGAAATTTTAGTACTGGTGAAGATGCCAGTTACCCGCAACTAGACGGAAAGACCCCGTGGAGCTTTACTATAACTTGATATTGAAATTTGGTATAAGGTGTAGAGGATAGGTGGGAGACTTTGAAGCTGGACCGCTAGGGCCAGTGGAGTCAACCTTGGAATACCACCCTCGTTATATTGAATTTCTAACTTCGACCCGTTATCCGGGTTAAGGACAGTGTCTGGTGGGTAGTTTGACTGGGGCGGTCGCCTCCTAAAATGTAACGGAGGCGCTCAAAGGTACCCTCAGCATGGTTGGAAATCATGCATAGAGCGCAAAAGTAGAAGGGTGCTTGACTGTGAGACTTACAAGTCGAACAGGTACGAAAGTAGGATTTAGTGATCCGGCGGTCCCGTGTGGAAGGGCCGTCGCTCAACGGATAAAAGTTACCCCGGGGATAACAGGCTGATCTCCCCCAAGAGTTCACATCGACGGGGAGGTTTGGCACCTCGATGTCGGCTCATCGCATCCTGGAGCTGTAGTCGGTTCCAAGGGTTGGGCTGTTCGCCCATTAAAGCGGTACGCGAGCTGGGTTCAGAACGTCGTGAGACAGTTTGGTCCCTATCTGTTGTGGGCGTAGGAAAATTGAAGAGAGCTGTTCCTAGTACGAGAGGACCGGAATGGACACACCTCTGGTGCTCCTGTTGTCACGCCAGTGGCACAGCAGGGTAGCTATGTGTGGAACGGATAATCGCTGAAGGCATCTAAGCGAGAAGCCTCCTTTAAGATGAATTTTCCCATTTCTTTAGAATGTAAGATCCCTTATAGACTATGAGGTTGATAGGATGGATGTGTAAGTGTCGCGAGGCATTAAGCTAACCATTACTAATAGATCGAGAGAATTTTAGAAAAAAGAAGCAATTGAATATGCATAACATCTAGTATCCAGTTTTCAGAGAACAATTTATAAAAATAATCTGGTGGTCATAGCGTAGAGGTCACACCTGTTCCCATACCGAACACAGAAGTTAAGCTCTACAGCGTCGAAAATATTGCCTTGCGAGAAAATAGAACGCTGCCAGTTTTTTAGAAAAATAACTCTATAAGGGTTATTTTTTTATTTTTTTAATACAATTATTTTTAAAATAGAAAAAAACCATGTAATATTAAAAATGTTTATGCAAGAAATAAGTTTGGAATTCTTTTATTTTCTATATTAGCATTTATCTCAGCTGCAGGATTAGTTTTTTTCTGGTTATGTTATCAGTTATCTAATAAATACTGCAGTTGATGTAGTTAATTGTGACAGTGATAAAATGAATTTGCTTTTTATTGAAATAGCTATTTGTGCTGCATCATTTGGAATTTGTTTGTTTTTTCTTATTTTCAAACACAGCAAAAAAAATAAAATAATAAAAAATTTCAATTTATATTTAAGAACAAAAATTACAAATAAAATTATTAATTTAGATATAAAAGATTTAGATACTAAAAATAATGAGATTTTATTAGTTGATTAATTAATGATATAAATCAAATAGAAAGTAAAAACTTTGAAAACTTATTTTCTTTTATTGAAACTTTCTTAACAGGAATATTAGCTATTATTGCGATATTTTTACTAAATTGAATTACAGAATTAGTAACAATTATTTGCTTTTTTGTTTTATTAATTATTACATCACTTTTACATAAATCAATGGTTAAAATTTTTAATAAATTATCATCAAAGCAAGAAGAATTTTCTTCAAAAGTGGAAGATACAGTTTCAGGTTATAGAGAACTTCTTTATAATAATAAAACTAAAATTTTTAATCAAATGATTAATGAAAAAAGTGCTGATTTAGAAAATTATAAACAAAAAATAAAAGTCTTCAAAATTTACAAATTACTGGAATTAATTCAATTGGTGTTTTTGTCAAATTGGATTATTAATATTAACTGTAATATTAACTTCATACAGGATTGCACCAATAGGTTTAGTTTTTGCTGTTACTCATTTAGCAGGAAAATTATTGGGAAATGCTCAACGTGCATTAGGATCACTACTTGGATTATTAGGAAGTAAATATTTATTTAATAAATTTAATTATGAAAAAATAAAACATAATGATAAAAAAATAAAATTATTCAAATCAATAACAGTTAGTGATTTTAAGTTTGGATATAAATGGAAACACTTTATGCAAAAACTTAAGTTTAAAAATTAATAAAAGTAAAAAATATTTAATTTCAGGGCGTAGTGATGCTGGTAAAAGTACGTTAATGAAAATTTTATTTGGTACTGTATTAGATTATCAAGGTGAAATAAAATGAAATAACGAATTAAATTATTTAGAAATTGATCGTAAAAAAATATGAGAGCAAATTTATTATGTTCAACAAGAAGCAACTATTTTTGAAGGTACATTTAAAGAAAATATTACATTATTTGATAATTCAATAACTGATAAAAAAGTGCTTAAAGTCGTTAAGCAAGTTAATTTAGAAGAACTTTTAACTAAAAATAACAATACTTTATCATTTAAATGTAAAGATATTTCTAAAGGTGAAGCTCAAAGAATTGCAATTGGTAGATCTTTATTATCAAATAAAAAGTTATCTACTTAGATAAACCAACAGCTAGTTTAGATAAAAGTAATACTGAGTTAATTGAAAACTTAATTCTAAAAAATCCTGATTTAATAGTCTTATTTATTTCACATACTTCTGATATTAAAAATCAAATGTTTGATGAAGTTATAAAATTAAAATAGTTAGTAAATATAAAATGAAAAGAATTTTAAAGAATTCTTTTTCTTGTTTATTTGATAAAATCAATTAAACAAGAAAAATCAGAAAGGTGAAAAAATGAAGAAATTTATAGCATTTAGTGATTGTGATGGCACATTATTATTTGATGATTACAAGTTTTCAGACTATACAATTAACACAGTAAAAGAAATTTATGAAAGTGCTAATTATTTAATTCCAGTTACAGCAAGAACATTAAAAAACTTAAGAACAATTGCAAAACAATTAAAAATTGATCAACTTGGAGGTATCGTTGCAGGAAACAACGGAGCTCAAATATTTGATTTTAAAAAAGATCAATTTATTTTAAATAAAACTATTAATAAAGAAATGATTGCTGAAATATTTGATTTATATTTCACTGAAGCAGACGAAGAAAAAGAATGTAAAGTAAACTTTACTTCTGAAAACATTGTTTATTCTTTTGGTGAATCAGAAAACACTAAAAAATGAGCAGAAATTATGGAACAAGAATTTAAAGTTGTTAGAAATTCAATTGAAATTATTGAAGATATTGTAAGTATTACTATCGTAACTAAAAAAGGTACAGATCTTGATACTTATTTAGAACACTTCAATCAAATCAAAAAAAATTATGGCAAAGAATATAGAATTGATAACTATCATAATAGAGTTATTAGTATTGCACCAAAAGATGTTGACAAAGGTTATGCAGTTGAAGTTATTAACAAATATTTAAATAATACAGGACAATATGAAACATATGGTTTTGGTGATAGTTATAATGATTTTGCTCTAATTGCTGCTGTTGATTATGGAGTAGCTATGCAAAATGGATTACATGAACTAAAAGAAAATGCATATGATATAACTGAATATTCAAACTACCAAGATGGAGTAGCTAGATACATTAATGAAAAAATTATAAATAAAAAATAAAATAATACAATGAAATAAGGTCTACCCTTATTTCATTTTTAATATTATAATCACTATATAAAATATAAAATAAGGGAGAAAATAAATGTACGCTTTTGATTACGAAGATATTCAACTTATACCTAATATGTGTGTGGTAAATTCAAGAAGTGAATGTAACACATTTGTAACTTTAGGTAAACATACTTTTAAAATGCCAGTGGTGCCAGCAAATATGGCAACAGTTATAAATGAAGAGATAAGTGAAATGTTAGCAAAGGGTAATTATTTTTATGTTATGCATAGATTTAATTTTGATGCAGTTGCTTTCATTAAAAAAATGAAAAGTCAAAACTTGATAACATCAATTAGTGTTGGGGTTAAACCACAAGACTATAAATTAATTGAAGAATTAACAAAATTAGATTTAATACCAGACTATATCACAATTGATATTGCACATGGACATGCAAATAGTGTTAAAAAAATGATTGCACATATTAGAAATCACATGAATGATAAAACTTTTATTATTGCAGGAAATGTTGCAACACCTCAAGCTGTAAGAGACTTAGAATATTGAGGAGCTGATGCCACTAAAGTTGGTGTAGGGCCAGGTAAAGTTTGTATTACAAAACTTAAAACAGGATTTGGAACAGGTGGTTGACAGCTTGGTGCTATTAAATGATGTAGTAAAGCTGCAACAAAACCAATTATTGCAGATGGTGGTTTAAGAGTTAATGGAGACATTGCTAAATCAATTAGATTTGGAGCAACTATGTGTATGATCGGTAGTTTGTTTGCCGCTCACGAAGAATCACCAGGTAATAATGTAACAATTGATAATGTTTTATTTAAAGAGTACTATGGAAGTGCTAGTGAATATAACAAAGGTGAAAAAAGATATGTAGAGGGAAAAAAAGAACTTATTCAAGTACGTGGTAAGTTAATGGAAACATATCAAGAAATGGAAGAAGATTTACAATCATCTATTTCTTATGCTGGTGGTAAAACACTAAAAGCAATTAAAAGTGTTGACTACGTAATCTTAAAAACAAGTAACTTTTAAACATGAATAAAGAAAAATTAGGAATTAAAGAAATAGCAAAAATATTTGATGTTTCAAAACAAACAATTAGATTTTATGACGCTAAAGAATTATTTCCTTTTTTTGAAGGAGAAAAAAATTATTATCGTTATGTAACATTTGAAAATTTGCAATGATTTAAAATTGTCTTTTTACTGAGAACTGCTGGAATGGAAATTAAGAATATCAAAGAATAAATTAATTTATGTATGGAAGGTGATTCTACTGTAACTCAAAGATTACAAATTATTAAAAATCAAAAAAAATGCTTTAAATAATAAAATTAAAGAAATGCAAAATGAATTAAAGATTTTAACAACAAAAGAAGAACATTATAAAATGGTATTTGATCAAAATGTTACAGACGAATGAAACCCAGTAAACTTTGCAAAAATAATAAAAGAAAAAATAAAATAAAAACTCTTGCCTTATAGCAACTATAATGTTTTACAATTAAACTATGTTATTAAAAAGGAGATTTAAGAATAAAAAATAAAGTATGATTTATAACTGGAGATAGTCAAGGATTTGGTCTAACAATTACCAGAAAACTATTAGAACAAGGACATCAAGTAACTGTAATAACTCGAAATTCACAAAAATTAATTGATGAACTAGGCGCTAATGATAATTTATTAGCAGTTAAAGTTGATCTATCAAATAAAGAAGAAATTAATGATGCAGTTAACCAAACAGTTAAAAAATTTGGGGAAATTGATATCTTATTATACAACGCAGGTTATGAACAATTATGAACATTTGAAGAATCAACTGATCAACAAATAAGAGATTGTTTCGAAGTTAACTTCTTTGGAACTTTAAATGTAACTTGTCAGTTTTACCAATCATGCGTAAACAAAAGCATAGACATATTTTCACAACTTCATCAATTTGAAGATACACAGGAGTGCTATACAATAGTACTTATGCAGCAGTTAAGTTTGCAACTGATGGATAAACAGAATCAATTAGTCATGAATTAAAACCATTAGGAATTACAGTTTCAAGTATTAAACCTGGAGGATTTAGAACAAACTTCTTAAGTTCAGGATCACTAATTATGCAAATGAAAAAATCTCTAAAATTAAAGAAGATATGAAAACACTTGAAAAAGAAGCAACATATTTACATGTAAAATAATTTGAACCAACTATGTTGGTTTTTTATTTATTTATTTCGTGTTTTCTAGTAAAACAATAGAGCAATTAAAATTGACTTTTAGTATAATAAGTAAGTATTCTTATTTTTATGAAAGAAGGGATAATATGAAAAAAATTGGAGTTTTAACTTCAGGAGGAGATGCACCTGGAATGAATAATGCCATTGCTGGAGTTGTTAAAGCAGCTGAAGCACAAGGGATTGAAGTTTGTGGTGTAAGAGATGGATATAAGGGTTTAATCAATGGATGATTTGAAAAATTAGATTCTAAATTTGCTTTAGAAATTATTTCAAAAGGTGGAACTGTTTTAGGTTCAGCTAGATTACCAGAATTTAAAGAAGAAAGCGTAAGACTAAAAGCTGTTGAGCAATTAAAAGCACATGAAATTGAAGCACTTGTTGTGATCGGTGGAGACGGAAGTTACATGGGAGCACAAAGATTAACTGAAATGGGAATCAACTGTATTGGTTTACCTGGAACAATTGATAATGATATTGTTTCAAGTGATTACACAATCGGATTTGATACAGCATTAAATACAGTTATTGAAGCAGTTGAAAAAGTGCGTGATACTATGCAATCACATAATCGTGCTGCTGTTATTGAAGTAATGGGGAATGGTTGTGGAGATTTAGTAACTTATGCAGCTATCGCAACTCAAGCAGAAATATTTTCACCAAGTGAAAGTAAATTAACAGTTGAACAAATTTGTGAACAAGCTAAAAAATTTGCTGATGCAAAACACAGAAGCTTAATTATCTTAATAAGTGAAAAACAACTTGATGCACATGAGTTAGCTAAAAAAGTTGAACAAGCGAGTGGATATGAAACAAGAACGACAATTTTAGGGCATATTCAAAGAGGTGGACGTCCAACTGGAATGGATCGTTACTTAGCATTTACTGCTGCAATTTATGCGGTTGATAAACTTGTTGAAGGTAAAGGTGGATTATATATTGGACTAAGCGACAACAAATTAGTTGCTAGAGATATTGAATCTACATTAAATATGCCAAAAGCAGATAAAACTGAATTTATTGACAAAATAAGATTATTGAACGCAAAAATATCAAAATAAGAAAAAAATAATTTAAAATATATATTGAAAATGTACATAGGAGAAAAAAAGAATGAACAAGAAAGAATTACAAGCACGTGTAAAACGTACTAAAATTATTACTACAACTGGTCCATCAACAAATGAACCAGCACAAATTAAAAAAATGTTTGAAAATGGTATGACAACAATTCGTTTAAACTTTTCACATGGTGATTATGCTGAACAAGGTTACAGAATTGAAGGAGCTAAAAAAATTAGAAAAGAATTAGGGAAACCAATTTCTATTTTATTAGATACAAAAGGACCTGAAATTCGTGTTGGAAAATTTATAGATGGAAAACAAGAATTCCACGCTAACCAACCAATAACAATTTACACAGATGCTGATTCATTTAAAAATAAAGAATGTTTATCAGGAGAAATGACTGTTACTTATGATATGTCAGTTGATTTAAAAATTGGAGATACAATTTTAATTGACGATGGTAAATTAGAAATGACTGTTGAAGAAATTAAACCAGGAATTGTTAAAGCAGTTGCTTTCAACAACCACTTAGTTAAAATAAACAAACGTGTTAACTTACCAGGTGTTGATTTCTCAATGCCATTCTTAGCTGAAAAAGATGTAAATGATATTAAATATGGAGTTGAACAAGGTGTTGACTACATTGCTGCATCATTTGTTAATACAGCAGAAAACGTAAAAGAAATCCGTGAAATTTTAGCAGAAGCTAATGGAGCAGATATTCAAATTATTTCAAAAATTGAATCACAAGTTGGAATTGATAACATTGACGCTATTATTGAAGCATCAGATGGAATCATGATCGCTCGTGGAGACTTAGGATTAGAAATTCCTTACTATGATGTACCATACTGAGAAAAAATAATTATCAGAAAATGTCGTGAAGCTGGTAAAGTTGTTATTGTTGCTACTCAAATGTTAGAAACAATGACAGAAAACCCAGCACCTACAAGAGCTGAAGTAACTGACGTTTACTTTGCAACTGAATTAGGAGCAGATGCTACTATGTTATCTGGTGAATCAGCAGCTGGAGATTACCCATTTATTACTGTAAATACTATGGCTACAATTAACAAACGTGCTGAAATCGAATTCTACAAAAAAGCATATTACCAAACTCAATTAGAAAATGCTAAAAAAACTACAAGTGGTCCACGTGCAGATATTGCAATGGACTTAGCTGAAAGAACTCGTGATGGACAATACGAATTTGCTGTTGTTTTATCAAGAACTGGAGCATTATTAAAAACTATTTCAAAATTTAGACCTAATGTAACAATTTTAGGAGTAAGTGAATCAGAAAGATTATGAACTGCATTTGGTGTATGACACTCAATTTTTATGAACAAAACTCCAAACTTATTAGAATTAGAAGAAAACAATGCAGAAATCTCAAAAATTGCAAAATTATGAGGAGCAAAAGCTGGATCAAAAATCTTAGTTGTAAGAAACAAAGATATTCGTGAAATCACAGTTGCTTAATTAAAATAATAAAAAACTTACCGCAAGGTAGATTTTTTTTGTCAGTTTATAGATTATTTAATAACTTATTCAATTATTTATATATTTATTGCTACTTAATCATATATTTTAGTATTTTTAAAAGTTAAAAAACCCTTAAAGTATTATAAAATCTTATTAAAAAAGTACAAAAATTTCTATTTTTTGACAAAAATTTACAAAAAATTAACTTTTTTACACATCTTAAGTATTTTTTTGCTAATACCTACTTAAGATAAGTAGTAGCCTATGAGATACTTAGATTCACTCAAAACTTTGTTTAATAACCAAGTGTTTTTTTAAAAATTTTAATTTTAATAAAATGCGCATTAAACAGGCTGCAGGATATTAAATTAGAATATTTTTTAGGTATAAAATATTCACAATTTAATACAAATTTTAAAAATATGTTTAGGGGTAAACTATTTTTTTATATTTAAATTTGTATTTTATCAAAAAGGAAGTGTTGTAAATTGTGGTAAAGAAAGAGAAATTAGGTATTGAAGAACTAATAGAAAGCGTTAGTGAAACGGTTACTTCATCAAAAAAAAGAAAAAATATTTTTGTTAAATCAAAGTTCTACATGAACAATTTACTTGAAATATTTTATGAATTTAAGAAAAGATACCCATTACTATTTTATTCTATTAAAAGAATCTTCTTTGCTTTAATAACAATGTATGCAGCAGTAATAGTAATTTATTGTATGATCAGTTTTATTGTAAAAGATGAAACATACTTGATGGATATTAGTGGAATATTTGCTAAATTAGGTATTCAAGTTGGTGATGCCAAATATAACCAGATTTTAGCTACAAGAAAGAAAATACTTGGAGTTGATGGTACATTATTACACTAAATACTGATATATCTAAGAAACATTAGTCCATTTATTCCTAAAATTATTCAAACAAACCCAACTTTAACTGAAACAGGAGAAATAGTTTCAACACCTGTTACAAAAATGTTTTATTTAAGTTTAATACTTAGTGGAAATATCAAAGCGGTAAGATCACCGGTAACTGAAGTTTTCTCTTCAACAATGGGAGTTTCCTTTATTGTTGGCACAGTTGCAAAAATACTTGCCTACTTAATAGGAATACCACTAGGAATATTTGCTGCTATCAAAAAAGACAAACAACAAGATGGTTTAATAAATGGTCTAACCTTAGTTATTATTGCTTTACCAGCATTAGTTTTAATAAAAATATTATATGAATTCTCATTAAAAATGGGTGCAAGTACTCAATGACAACTTGGTAAAATTGGTACAAAAATCTTTCCTGTAATTGATTTATTATTATTTATAACTCCAGGAATCATTATTATAACAAGAAGATTTGTTGTTCATGAAATGACATCTGATTATAGAAAATTTGCCCTATCAAAAGGATTAGGTGAAAAATATATATTCTTTGTACACGTATTTAGAAATTCATTTATTAGGATGGTAAGAAGTATACCTGCAGTCTTTATTGCATCTGTCTTCGGATCAAGTCTTTTAATTAAAAGAACATGAAACATTCAAGGAATGAGTAATGTTGTTATAAGTTCCATAAGTGCATCATACATTTTCTTAATCATGGGTGTTGTTGTATTATCAGCTTTTGCTAGCATCGTAAGTATCTTAGCAGGAGATTTATTATTAGCTATATTAGATCAAAGGGTTAAGTTGGCGTAGAAAAGAAGGTTAATATGGATAATTTAAATATTTTAGAAAAATATGAAATAGATAAATCATTATTTGAAGTTGTTGGTGCAAACAACGAAGAAGCTAAACATATTTATTCAAAACCTTATAAATATTAAAATACAGTATTTTAAAAAGCATTTACAAATCCAACATTTCTTATAATCTTTATATTAATTGTAGTCTTTCTTATTATGTCGTTTACAATCGCAGTAGGTGAACCCGCTGTTATACCTGGATCACCACCTACAACACCACAAGCACCTTTTTGAAAACACTGATTTGGTGCTGGCAAGACTGGTGAAGATATGTGAAATAAAGTATAAATAGGTTCAAGAACAACAATTATATTTGCAGCAGCAAAATTTGTTATTCAAGTTACAATCGGAATTATAATTGGTGCAATATGAGGATATTATTCAGAATATGATTTATTTTTTATTGAATTAACTAGATTTATTTCTTTAATTCCCGCATTGATTTTATGGCTTGTAATAATTTTTATAGTTGGAGCTAAGACGATTGGTCTAGTTATGTTTGCAATATCTATAACTAGTTGAATTGGTTTAGCTAGTTTAGTTAGAACACAAATTGCTTTAACTAAAAATACATAATATAATGTTGCATCTCAAATTTTTGGTTCAAAAGGACCAAAAATTATTTGAAAAAACATCATGCCAAAAATTTTACCAATCGTAATTCAAACATGTGCTTTTGCAATTCCAGAAGCAATTGCTATTGATTCATCATTAGCATACTTAGGATTTGGTTTCATCTCACCAGATGATAGAACAAAAGCATCATTAGGATCAATTTAAATGAAGTCTTATCAGATTCATCATGGCAAGTTAATCCACACTTATTAATAGTGCCACTAGTGTTTGTTGGTGGAGTATCATTATTATTTTATTTAATGGGTAAAGTTTTAGCTGACTCATTAGATCCAAAAACACATAGATAATTTAAAAAGAAGAAAAAATTTATGAAATCAAAATTTAATTCAAGAAAAGGTTTATAAGGATTACTAGCATTAAGTTTAGTAGTTTCAAGTGCATCTCTTGCAACAGTTTCATGTGCTGGAAATTCTAAATTAGAAAAAATTGCAAAAAGAAAAAAAGATTCAACTACATTAGATCAACTTTATGAAACATTACCAGAAAGTTGAAACACATCTTATATAATAAATCTATTTTTAATTTTATTAAATCCCCTTTTTATTAAATCTGGGACATTAAATCTATTTTTACCTACTAAATGCTTATTTTTCCTTTGTCTTCTATTTAAATAACCTACAATCATACTAAATGATTTCATTAATTTTATAATTTTTTTAAAATTCATTAGTATATTATGTTTTTTGAATAATTCAGATTTAATTCTTCTATAACCAAATTGTTTTCTAGATTCTTTGAAAATATCATAGATTAAAATCACTTCATGAATTTTTCTTTCTTCTATTTCTTTCTTTCTTTCTTTTGAAATTATTAAGTCTATAATAATAATTTGATTTTGAAATATTTAGTTCGATTAAAATTATTTTTAAAGATAAATTATGTTTTTTTCTTATTTTTTCAATAGATAAAATACTATTAGCTTTATTTTTATTGAAAATTAGCTTTATTTTATTTATTAATTGTGATGTTTTTATTATTAATTGCTCAGAATCTTTTTTATGATTAGAAAATAAAAATTCTTCTTTCTTATTTTTATAATATCAACTCTTTAAAGTGTTAATATTTATATTCATTTTTTCACTAATATTTTTAAAATTATTATATTTTAATTCTTTTAAAGCTTTAAGCTTTATTTCTTTTTTATAGATAATTTTCATATTAATTATTTTCTTTCTATTTTTCTTAATAATATCATTTATATTTTTTAAAAAAATAATATATAATAATATGATTGTTATTTAATATATAAAAAAATAGACAATCATAAGAAAGGTGGTAAAAGAATATGTATAAATTTGTAGATGATACAAAGTTTTTAAAAGAGTCTAAATCTTTTTGTAGTAAAATTATTTCAGAATTAGTAGAAACACTTAAAGATGACTACTCAATAAATACTAAATTTTGTAAAATTGGGAGTGGCGCTAAAAATTTAATAACTCAAAATGGAAGTGGTGATATAGATTTTGATTATAATATTGAGATTTTACATTGTAAAGATGGCAATTATAAACCAAAAGAAATCAAAGAAAAAATAAAAAAAACTTTCAATAAAGTATTAAATAAAAATGGATTACAAGATTGTAAAGATTCAACATCTTCGTTAACTGTTAAAAATATAAAGTTAGATTATAAAAATAAACCTTATTTCAGTATAGATTTAGGAATAATTATTGAATGAGATGATGGGACTGTTTCTAGATTAATACATAAAAAAACAGGAAATACTAATTATGATAATTGAGAATGAAATACAGCTACAAGATCGTTAGAAAAAATAAAAAATAAGATTAAAAAATTAAAGAAAGATGGGTGTTGAGAAATTTTACGTCAAACTTATTTAGATAAGAAGAATTTATATTTAAAAAGAAACGATTTTAATCATCCTTCTTATATATGTTATATAGAAGCTGTAAATGAAGTATATAATAAAAATATTAACGGTTTTTATGATTAAATAATATATAAAAAATATTTATTTCAAATTAGTTTTTAATTTAAAAATTTTTAATGTTATAATAATTTTAACAAAACAAAGAACTGCATATTAAAATACTTTTATTTAATATGAGTTTTTTAATATGGAGTTTTAAAAGCAATTACTAAAAAGTGGTTGCTTTTTTTGTTTTGAATTTAAATTAAAAAGGAGAGAAATAGGAATGAAAAAATTGATTACAAGTTTATTATTTTCAACATTAAGTATTTCTAGTGTTAGCATTTTTGAATTAAATAGAGAAATAATGTTTTTTAATACAGGCATTTAATTATTCCTTTCTAAATTATAATATTTATCTAAAACTTCCCCTGAAGTCTTTATAATATCTAAATCTAATTTATTTTTTTGAATATATTTTTTTGTTAAATCATAACAAAGATTTTCTGCCAAGCACTCTCTAGCTTCTGGATTTCTAACTCTTGATTTTGATAATTTTTCATCTACTTGCTTGATAATTTCTTTATATATATTTATTTTTGTCATTTTTTAATAGACCTTTCTTAAAAAAGTTAAATAGTGTTGTATAAGGTTATATAATTTTTTATTATTTAAAATTTTATTATTTTAATTTAAAAATGAAATTTTGATTTATTTTATGGCAAACTTCCAGAGAATTTTTGCTTTGGAACAGAGTTTGCCCTATAGAAAGGCAAACAAAGTAAGTAAAGTAAAAATCAACTTCCGTCGAACATTTCCCCATCACTTCGGCAAATACAAATTACGGCATCTCACCCCACCAACCTTTTAAAATCTAAAAGGGATTTGCTACTGCTAAATTGAGACTTCCATTTTATAGCTACAAAAACTATAAAATCTTCCTTTGAAGTAAAAAAACTTCAATAGATCTATAGACGCAACTCTATAGAAACCAGACCTTATTTGGTTGTCATCACCAAAAATTAACGTAAATTTCAACCGGAGCACATTTTTTAATAGCTTTCACTAGAACATGAGCTTGCTCAGACCAACCCTGCTACTGATTTTAAAATCTAAAATGGTATCTTGGGGTTAAAAAATTATATAATGTTATACAATTTATAAAAATTTAAATCTTGCATCTTTCACAAAACAAAGCACCACAATATTTAATTTTTACCTGCTTTATTTTTGACAACAAAAAAAGCAGTAATTACTGCTTTTAAAATTCAAACAACTTTTTGTCCTAAAATAGGGGTTCAGTGCTTAATAAATATTTAAATGTTGCTACTGGTGTAGAAAATAATGAATTTAATAAAGTTTTAGCAGATGGACAAGAAGAAGACTTTAAAGAATTACAAAAACAAGGCATTAATACACAAAATAAATTAATTAATAATGCTACTAAAAAATAAAAATAGGGGCAATAATTGCCTCTTTTTATATAAGGAAAATATATGTGATTTTTAACATTATTAGAAGCATTTTCATCAACTACACAAGCAAAAGATTTATTAGAATTTATACGTGGTGGTAAAGTTATAAATAAATATACTGATGATAACTTTAAACAAGCATTAAAAGCATTTTTAAAATATGAATTTAAAACTAAGCAAATTAATTTAATTAAAAAAGAATTTAATAAAATAAATATTAATAAAAATATTTCAAAAACATTACAAAATAATAAAAATACTTTAAAAAGAGATTATTTAAAAGCATTAGGAATCCCAAATAAAATAGAACAAATACATTTTAAGTATTTTGATGAATGAGATAATGAAATTTTAATAGTAGTTGATTAATTGCTGGTAGTTATTCAAAATCATCAAAAACACTTGAAATAACTACAATTAAAGCAAAAAGTTATATTTACCCTAATGTTGATAAAGAAATATGAAATAAAATGAAAAATGCTATTGGTAAAAATGGAACTGGTGCTGGTAGTATATTTTGAAATTATTATTTAAAACCTAATGGTTGATTAAAAAGTAATAAAAGAAAATATATAAAAGAAAATGTAAGTAAAAAGTTTTATTCTTATTGAAATATTACACCAATAGGAATTAGTAAAACACCTGATAAAAGAAGACATATAGCAAAGAAAATACATTCATTAGATAGCATTTTTAATAAGAAAGTAGGAAAAAAACATGGCAGAATTATTTAGTTTTTATAAAAATTGAATATCAGAAGCAGAATTAAAAGCAATTGGTTTTATTGATGATAAAGAAGTTGGTTTAACTAGTGAAGTTATAACAAGAGCAACAATATATGGTGCTTATACATTAGATAAAAATCTTAGTGGTGGTAGATTAAGTAAAAAAATAGGTAATTATTCATTTGAAGAAACACCAAATTTAACTAATTATGAAAAAGAAGAAATTAGAAATTGTGTAGCAATATTAGCAAAACAAGTTTTAGATTATGGTGCTGATGAATTTTTAAGAGGTTCTACAAGTGTAAATATGGGAAATATTAATGTTTCACAAACAAACCCAGAAGACCCATTTTATATTCCTTTAAGTGTAATTGATAGCATGATTAATTTAGGTTTATATGTTAAATTAAAAGGTGTTAATATTGAACCTTATACTAATACAGGTATTCATACACCTTTTAATACAATTGATGATAGTATGTTAAATAATGTAAGTTTTGATTGAGCAAAAAGAAATTTAATAAGTAAAAATGAAATTATTGGGGATGAACCATTATATGTTAAAATAAGTCAAAATATAAATGGTATGGGTTATGGAAATATTAAAATAGGTTTAAACCCTGAATTAATAGGAAATTGAATTATTGATAATCTTATTCAAAATATTATTAATGAAGTAATAAAAAATGGTTTAGAAGAAGATGTAGCAATAGCAATATTACAAGATGAAAATAATTTCTGACAACCTTTACTAGCAGCTTTAGAATTAGATAATAATTTACAATCTTTATTATCTGAAAAAATTAAAGAATTAATAAATAATGATAATGAATTTATTAAATTAATTGTTAATGGTATTTATCCACAAGTTAAAGATGAATTAAAAACTGATACACAATTTATTACAGATATTTCAAATAATAGTATTAATAATATTAAAAATGATGCTACTTTAAAACAGGAATTAAAAGGTGATAAAGGTGATAAAGGAAATGATGGAACTATTAGTAATATAAATGATATAAATCTTTCATCAAATCAAACTATTATAAATTTACAAAATCAAATTAATCACTTAAATAATACTTCATTATGAAATATTTTTGAAAATAAAAAATTTAATCAATATGGTTTTCGTATAGGAACAAAATTTAAACCAAGTAATTTAGATTTTACAAGACCTTTTATATTTAAAATTGGACAAAGTAGAAGTGGTAATATAGTTATTTCACCAACTATTTACACTTATACACCTGAATTTTATATTTATGGTTTACAAGTAGGATATGATAATGATTTTGTCTGAGCATATAATGATGGAAAACCAATTATTACAACTGATGGAATTGAAATAACAAAAGTAGCATTAACAAATATTTCTCAAAGTAATTCATTATCAAACTTAAATATTAGTTCAAATTTAGTTTTATATTTATTTTACTGACAACCTGATAAAGAAATATCAGTTTTTAAAAAGGATAATCATTATGAATAAAAAAGAATATGTAAGTTTATGAGTTAAAATATTTGGTGAAAAACCTAAAATTGATTTAGCATTAATGAGTGATAGACAAAGAGCTTTATTTAATTGAAGAAAAATTGTAAGATTAATAACTTTATTAATGTATGCTTTTATTTGAAATGGTTTATTTAGTATTGGTTGATATACACATTTTCATCAAAATAATAATGAAATAATTAATAAAATTGGAAATAATGTAAATACAATTATTTTAGGTATAGGTCATTTTTCAGTTGGTTTAGGACAATTAATATTTTCAAAAATAACATCAACAAAAGTTCATAAAGTAGAACAAATTAATGGTAATAATATAATTAAAAAATCAAAAATAGGAATATTATTTACTATATTAATTTTAATACCTATTATTATTTATTTTATTGGGTATATAATTATTTTAATTAAAATACCAGATAAATATTATAATTCTTATTCTGATGGTAAATTTAATAAAAATGAATACAAAGAATATAAAAAAGCAAAGATACAAGATATAAGCATATTGAAAGAAACAATAGATAGTGTTTTAGATATTAAAGATTAATGTTATAATAATTAAGCATAATATAAATCAAAATAAATCTTAAATGATTTTTGGGGCAGGTATGGAGTGATATCTGCTTTTTTCATTACAAATATATTTTTATATGATAATATGATTTATAAGAAAATATAAGAAAGTAATAAAAAATAGGTGAATTATTATGGAAAATAACAAAGTTTTTCAAGTAGCAAATTATGTCCTTAAATACTATGAAGAAAAATATAACAAAGAAGAAAAAGAAATTTCAAATTTTTTAAAACAAAATTTTACTGTTTTGAGATTTCATAAAATAATGTATTTTTTGCAAGGTTTATATTATTCTAAAACTGGTAAATTATTGTTTGAAGATCAATTTGAAGCATGACAATATGGGCCTGTTTTAAAAAAAATATATAATGAAATAAAAAAACAAAAATATAATAATAATGAACTAAACTTTAAAGAATTAAAATTTGATATTTTTAATTCTTATAACATAGATTTAAATAACGAAGATTTTGATTTTTATGAATTACGAGAAATTCTTTTTGAATTGGATAAAATTTCTACTTGAAGTTTAGTTGAAATGAGTCATTCATCATTATCGCCTTGAGACAAAACTGAAAATAACCAAGAAATAAGCAACAATTTATTAAAATCATATTTTGAAGGAGTTTCAATTAAATAAAATGAATAATTTTCAAAAAATAACTTTTAGTAATAAAAATCAATTGTATTTTTGTTTAAAGTATTTTAATTTTAAAGAAATGGATAAAACATATATAAATAATTATAAAAAAGATTTTAAAAAAATGTTAGAAAAAATAGTTGATTTACATGGCTCTCCTGCAAATGAAATTATTATAACAAATAAACTAATATTAGAAAAAGCAACAAGCTGTAAAGAAAAAGCTATAGCAAAATTAGGTGATAAAGTTTTTAATGAAAAATTTAATGGTAAAATATATGATTTTTTTAGAGGCAATCACCCTCTAAGAGTTTTTGGTGTTTTAGATAGTTCTAATAATTGCTTTTATTTATTAGAATTTGATCCAATACATACAAGTAGATAAATAGAACAAGAATTAAAACATCTTTTTTTGATGTATTTTTTATATAATAATAAAAAGGTAAAAAAATATGAATAATGAATTAATAAAAAATATAGAAACATATATTAGAAATAAAGAAAATAATAATATAGCATTATCAGGCCTTTGAGGTTCAGGAAAAACAACTATTATTGATAAAGTAGCAGATAATTTAAAAGAAGATTATCAAATAATTAAACTAGATTTATGAAACTATGAATTATATGAAGAAGAAGTTTTTTGTCAAATTATTTTAGATATAATGTTAGGATTAAATTTTGATGAAAATAACTTTAAAAATATTTTTGCAAATTCAATTAAATTATTTGCCAAAGATGTTCCTGTTGCTATTTTAGAATCAGTTTTAACTAATTTTTTTGAAAAAAATAATTTAAATAAAGTTTTAGAAGTTTTTAAAAAATCAATTAGAAATATTTTTAAAAGTTCTATATTTAATGAACTTTCTGAAAATTATCAAAAAATTATTTTTAATAAAAAGCAAATAGATTATTTAATTTTTTTAATGAATGAAAATTTTTCAGAATATTTTAAAAAAAATGATAAAGAAAAAATATTAATAATTTTTGAAGATTTAGAAAGATGTTCAGAACTAAATATTATAAAAATTTTAACCTATATTAAAAATGTTTTAATAAAATGCTCAAAAAATAATTTAAATTTTGTTACTATAATAAACAAAAATCAAATTGCTAGTATTTTAAAATATAAAGATGAAGAATATATTGAAAAAGTTTTTGAAAAAATTATTGATATAAATAAATTTACTAAATTTAGTAATGAAATATATAAAAATAATTTTAAAAATGAATTAGATGAAATTGAATTAGAACTAATTAATCATTTTAGTGATAATTTAAATTTTAGAATATTTGAAAAATATCAAAATATAATTTCAAATCTTAAAAATAAAAATGATAAATATTTTGTTCTTTGGCTTTTTTTATTAAAAAATAATAAATCTAACAAATATAATAATTATTTTGATAATTATTATAATAAAAAAAAGAAAAATGAAAATGAAATAAAATCTTTTTATGAAGAATATTTAATTTTCAATGCTAACAAATCAAATTTATATTCAAATAAAAAATCTTTTTTTGAAAATTTTCATTATTTAGATTTAATAAATTGAAAAGCTGAAAATACTTATAAAATTGATGGTACTAAATTTAAAATTTTATCTAATATTGGTAACGGAATAAGTAAATCTTATTCTTTTGATAATTTTATTATATTTTTGAACATTTATGAAAAAATCAATTTTAAAAACATACCAAATTGTTTAAAAAATAACAATTCTGATTTTTTATTTAATTCAAATATTATATTTCATATAGAATTAAACAATAATTCATTAGATATATTTGATAATGATTTTAAAGATTTTTTTTTAATTTTAAATTCTAAAAAACATTTATACAATATTTTTTTTAACATAGCAGAATATATATCAAATTTAAATTTAGAATATGTATATTTTTTATTAGAATCATAAATATATAAAAACACTCTTAATTGAGTGCTTTTATTTTAGTTTAAATTTTTTGTTTACTTTGCTATCACTGATACCTTTTACTAAGTCAGCATTGATTGCTAGTATTGCTGCTTGTTTTTCTTCATCAGTTAAGTTGTATTTTGTTAATTCTTGTCCTAATGCTGAATTTAATAAACTATTTCTATTCATTAACTCAATAACAGCATTTCTGTATGCTTTATTTTGTCTTTCATCAACAATTTCTTTTGCTATTCTTTTTCTATTTTGTTTTTTAATAGATAAAGAAAATAACATTAATAAAATACCTGACATTAAACCTGCTCCTGCTATTCCAGCAGCAATACCAATTATAATTTGTAATGACATTATTTCTAATTCCTTTCTTTTAAATATAAAAAAATAAACAAGTACAATGAAACGTTTTGGCAAACCTTTTCAGAAAAATACTTGTTTATTTTATACTTATATTATATCAATAAAAATTAAAAATGTATATTTGATTTTAAATATTTTTTAAATATTCATTATTTAAATATAATTTTATAGGTTGACCTCATGGTTTAAATGTAGCATTACTTTCTTTACTATCTTTATTTAAAATATTTTGTAATTTTATAAAGTTATTTGCTGCTTCATCACCGTAATCATTTGTAAAAAATATTTTATAATTTTCAATAACACTTCCAAGATTGTAAGTAAATGACAAACCATAGCTCATTTTTAAATCGTTCAATTCTTCTTTGTTAACTAATTTAATATTTTCAACTGCGTTTTTATTTATTTCTCAGTCATTTATTTTTACTCAGAATGGTTTTTCTCAATTTGGTTTTATTGTTGCTGTTGTTCTAGGAATTAAAACTCCTACACCTATTCCAGCACCTAGTAATGCTAAACCAGCAAAAATAGATAATATAGGTATTCATACTTTCTTTTTCATAATTACTCCTTATATTTATATTTTTAATAATATCATTTTTATTTAAAATAATGCTTTGCTAATGATAATTGCTATAAAAATTAATATTGCTATTGCTAGTATAAAACCAATAGTGTAAAAGAATATTTCAAATTTAATACCTGTATTAATAGTTTTTTGTATTCCTTGCTTATCTTTATGACATTTACATTCTTTATCTTCTAATCTCATATTATTTCTTCTTCATTAAATGTTGTTAAAATATCTTTATTTTGATTATTTTTGTCATTTTGATTTTTAATAATATTTGTTATTTTAAGCTTTGTTTCTCAAGGTCCAGTTTCTTTTCCATCTTTATCAGTTATATATTGTCAAACTCCATGAGCATTTAAATATTGATATTTTGCTTGTTTATTTTTCATTTTACATAATTGATATTCAAAAATAACTGTTTCTTTTTCATATAAATTATTAATTTTATCTACTACTTCATTAAAAGCAACAAAATCAAATTTAACTTCTGCTTGATTATGGTCTTGTATATTTTCAATAGTACCAACAATCATGTTTAAATAAGTTCCATCATTTCTTTGTTTAGTTAGTGTTTTTTTAGATATTACATACCCTTCAATTTGTCCTATATTTAACATTAATTTAATTCCTCTAATTCTATATTTAAATCTTTTAAAGTTAATAAATGTTTTATTTGTTCTTCATTTAATTCTGAAATTTTAAAATTATTATCTTTTAAATAATCAATAACTATTTTTTTAAAATTAATATCATTATTAATTGCTTTTTGTAATTCTTGTTTTAATGTTAATAATTCATTAATAACTATGGGTTCTAATTGCTCTATATTTGCTTGTTTTAAAGGTTCTTCATATTGTTCTACTAATACTTCATCTTTAACTGATAAAACCATTTCATCATCAATTAATTTATAACCAAAACTATACATTTTAGTATTATCAAATTGAATATCTCTAATTACCATATCTCTTATAACTTTTGCTTCAATCATTTTAATTGGAAAATTATTTCAAGGTGAATATTCACTATTTCCTGATGGTGATGAAGATTTAATTTTATCTAATTCACTTTTACTTAAAACTCTTGTTTTTTTAATTTTATTTTCAAAATTAATTGTTCCAATAGCAAAAATAATATTATTATAATTATTTCTATCAATTGTAAAATCTGGTTCATATTCTATTAAAACTTGATTACCATATTCATCAATTCCAAATTTATATTTATCTTCATTAAAAACTACTAATACATTAATGCTTTTAAATTTATTGATTCCAAATTTTAAAGCTAATTGTTTTCAAGCATTAGCATTTTTAATTTCAACCATTTTATTTTTAAATTTTATTAAATAAAAATCTTTATTTAATACTAAATTACATAATGAATTATTAAATATAGATAATAATGTAATTTCTTTATTTTCACTACTTAAAATTGTATTTAAGGCATTATCTCCTTTAATACTCATTTCTTTTAGTGCTGTAATATTATTTTTAATTGCTATTTCTGCTTCTTTATTTAATTTAATAGTTTTATTAGATGTAAGTTTATTTATATCTATTTCAAATTGTTTAATTTCTTGTATATTACTCATTTGTAATTTCTCCTTTTAATATATTTAAAATGTATTTAACATTTTTATTTGCTTGTTTTTCTTGTTTATTTGTAAATGTAATAAATCTATTTTCATTAGGATTAAAACATTCAAAAATAAACTTTGTATTTTTATTAATATTTAAGTTATCTTTTATTAAAATTTCATATAATTTTAATTGTGTTAACGTTTTAATTTGATTAGTTATTTTATTTGTTTTTCAATCTAGTAAATGATAATTATTATCATTATCTAAATACATAAAATCAAATGTACCTAAAAAATAATTATTAATTAAACTTATTTCAGTTTGAGGTTTATTTATATTTAAAAAGTAATCATCATATCAAAATAAAAAGTTATTAAATAAATTATTATGTAATTCTTTACTATATTCACAATTACAATTTAAGTCAAAATTATTATTAATATAAAACTCAACTCTTTTATGAAAACAATTTCCTCTTTCTTGGTAAGGCTTTAAAAATTCAACACTACAATCTTTGTAATCATTTTTATATTGTGGTAATAATTTTAATAATGCTGATACACTTGGTAAATCAATATAATATTTATGTGTTAATTCATCAACTTTTATATTTTTATGAAACATTTATAGTATTCCATTTTATCTAATAACATTAAAAAATTTAATTTACTTTGTTTCTTTGCTTCTTTTCAATGTTTAGGTCTTAATATATAACAATCAAATCCTTTATTTGTTAGTTCATTAAACTTTTCAATTTGACTTGGTCTTAATTTACTTGTATCTGTTTTAATTTCTATAAAAAATGTTTGTGAATTTTTAAAGGATTTTTCATAATTTTTAAATACAATTACATCAGCAAACCCTTCTTTATTTTTAATAGGTCTAAATTCACCTGTATAAGTACCTTTATCTGTTCTTTTAACTTCTCCTGCTGGTAAATAAGATAAACCCCCAGTTGTTTTAATATAAAGTATATTTTCTTTTTTTAATAATGCTATAAATTTATCTTGTAGCTTTGCTTCTTCTTTTCTCATTACTTTAATTTCTTTCTTAAATATCTTTTATGGTATCAACAAGTGTAATTAATATAATTTTGTTTGTAATCTGTACTATAATCTGCTAAAAATTTACAATCTACTTCACATTGAAATTTATATTCATTAATAATTTCATTTGGTATTTTATAAGTTGTTTTCTTTTTTGATTTTAATAATTTCATAGCCAATAAACCTAAGCTTATTCCTTTTTATGTTTCTATAAGTTCTAATTTCATTAAATTAACTCCAAATGATAATCATCATTTATTAATTCTTTTACTACTTCATCATCTAATTCAATGTATTGTCCATAATAATAACCTTCATTTAAAATTTTTACTAAATCTTCATTAATAGCACAATCAAGTATGTAATCTTTTAAAATGTTATATTGCTTTAAATTATTTGTATCTTTTGCTATATCAAGTATTAAATCTTCTCAAATATCTTTAAATTCTTTTTCTGAATATGTATTTTTAAATGTTTCAATTATTAAATCTATTTCTGATGGTAAATTATTTATTAAACTTAGTAATAATCATTTATTATTTTGTTTATTGTTATTTTGTATAAGTTCTTTTTGTATAATGTTATTTTGAATATTCATTTTGTATAACTCCTTTTTGTTTATGTTGCTAATATTGTGTTTTGTCTATGTATATCTATGTTTATATATATGTATATCTATGTATATGTGTTCTCCTTTTCAATAATTAGCAAATAAAAAACCAGAGGATATTACCTCCGGCAAAAGTGTTATGCACCCAAAGAATTTTATTTATTCTTCTACGAATACCTTCATTTTCTGAAAAAAGTAGAATCCTATCTTTTAGTCTTATTATTATAATAACTACCTGTTTGTTTCTTAATCAACCTGCAGCAATTGAAACAATTAGACTTATTGCAAAACCTAGAGTAATGAAATACTCTCAATAGTTCTTGTCACTACTCATTGCAAATTTAGCAATTAAATATGTTATTAATACATAAACCAAAGGAATAAAAAGAACAATTAAATAATCATATGACATTAGTTTTTTAGAACTTTTGTACTTAGCTTGTTTTATTATTTCTTTATCATTTATATTAGACGAATTAAATTTTTGGGAGTAAAAATTTTATGGGGGGTCTAGCTTAAAGCAGACAAAGACTTCTTTATATGTCAATCTCATTATAGCAAGAATTACATATTATGTGTAATTTTTTAATTTATTTTTCATAAATCAACGCTAAAAAGTTTTTAATATAATTAAAAAGTTGAAGTATTCAATTTTTTAGTTTGATCTAAACTAGTTATTAAATTTAAAATTGTTATTTATTTCAAATGCCCTTTGAGATAAAAAATTAACTACGTTTCTTAATGTATAAGTTGCTTTTTTAAAACCTAAAGGAGCTTTAAGAACATTACAAATATCCGTTTCAGCAGAAACTCCAATATAACTTTGTTCTGCTTGTGAAACAATTCCATCACGATTATATTTAAAATAGTTCATTATTTGTTTTGAAATTGATAAACCAGATTCTTTCAAAAACTTAATAAGTTGATCTGCTTTACCATTTTTAAAAAGATTAACAGCAATTTTATATAAATCTCAGTTACTAGAATCATACTTTTTCTTACCTCTGACAAATAAATCTTTTAAATATTTTATGCCATGGAATCTATCTAAGTGAAATTCAGCATTCATTTCTCTAGCTATTTTTTTAACCCATTTAGCCCCATCTCCACCAACTATTAGTTTAGTATTAGCAAAATTTTCGTAATAATTATTTGCCCAAAAATTAATCATTTTAATTGTTTTTTTCCAAGTTATTGGATTTGTTTTATTACCTATTATATAAAAAACTCTTTTATTTTGTAATACTCCCCTTTTTCTAGTTTTAGTTGATTTACTTTCTTTATACTCAACTCCAGTGTTAAAACTTACAATTCTAACTGAAAGCTTTAATACTTTTTTATTGATTCTATACTTTATATATCCATCATCCATATTAATATATAGATTTTGTCCGATTGATAAATTTACTTTGTTTTCAATTTCAAAAATTTTGCTTGTATTATCTATACTATTCAAAATTCTACCTATTGTAGTTTTAGAAATATTAGTATAACCTAAAGTGTCGATTATATCTTGATAGCGTTTTCCAGTGCCGATGTAATTTAAAACTTTCTTTTTTAAACTTGGCAATATTCTAGAATGTTTCTTTAAACCCAGATGCTCATCTAGCAAATAAATATAGCCTTTTTTGCCAACAATTATATATCTTCTTCTGAAAAAAATAATTGGACCATATTCAGTTATTATAATTCTTGGTCTTATGTCTTTTAATTTGTATTTTGATTTATCCCTCTCATTAAGCAATTTTAAATCTAACTCTTCTAATTTCTTTTTATATTCCTCAAGAAATTGTTTACCATGTTTAATAATTCATTCTTCATTAGTAAAAATGTTAAAACCTTCTGACAAATTAATATTCTCCTTTTTTGACATTTCCATAATTATTGTAAACCAAAAGTTTCTAAAAAATGGGGAATCAAAGCTATATCGCCGATGGCTCTCCGCAATCTGTAAAAGACTTTGCCAAATATTTGGCAAACGAAAGTACCCCAGACCCCCCTTTCTTGCCTTTTAAGGTAAGCAGGGTAAGGGAAGGTACCTTTTTACATATTTTCCTGTGGAAAACATTATAAAAATAAGCATATTTTATAGTTTTTTCAAACTTAAAATATGGTACCTTTTTTAAAAAGTGAGGTACCACTTAATTAAAAATTAAGAAAAAAGGCCTTATATAAAGTCTTTTTTACAGGTACCACTATGTTTAAAACGTCTACCCGACTAACTTATTATAAAAAAACAGTCATTATTAAATGACTGTATTATAGTTATTACATTTCCATTTCAGGTTCATATTTATCTTGAAAATATTTTACTTGATCTCTTAGTTGCGCGTTCTCATATTTAAGTTCAGCAACTTCAGCTCTCAGTTGTGCATTATCAGCTTTAAGCTCATTTATGGCATTCATAGCAAATTCTTTAAATTCATCAAATTCTTTTTTAAGTTTAAAATACTCAGCTTTTCAATTAATTCTTTCAACATTAGCCTTTGGTTTAGAAGTTTTTATGCTAGTAATTTTCAATGGATTAGTTAATTGATTTGTAGCAGTTCTTATTTGCTGACTCATTTTTAATTTCTCCTTATCACTTAATAAACTAATTTTATCATTATAGTTATTAAGATTACCAAAAAGTTCTGAATTAATTTCTGTTGAAACTGGATCAACTTCAATTTTGAGTTTTAATATTGACATTTTTTTGCCTTCTTTCTATACAAGAAATAAGCAGTCAAACTACACTAAAATAAAAAGAGCATGCGTTTAACATGCTCTTCTCTTGTTACATTAATTGTATCATTTAACTCATAATCATTTCATGATCATCAATAATATCTTCATCATTTATTGAATTATTTTCAAAACTTAAATTATTTATTTCTGGGCTATCTTTTAAAGAATTATATATAGTATCATTTACATTATTTGATACTGTTTTTGTAAATAAACCAAGTTCTTCTTTATAACCTAAGAAAGTGCCATCATATTTATATACTTCTTTATCTTTGATATTAAGTAAAATATTTATTTCTTTAGCTGTTAAATCAGATTCATAAGCTCATTCATTTTTCCCAACAATACCCTTTTCTCAAATATTTACTTTATAGTGTTTTCTACCACTAATAATTTCATTATTCTTTCTTACTAGTATTCAATTAGAATCTTTTAAATCTCTATTAGTCAACATTTGAACCTTAAATTTAGCATTCGCTGGATTATAGCTTAGTATGCAGGCAATTCTTTTTTGTTTAGTATTCTTGTTTTTTTCAAAATCATTATCTAACGGGGACTTGACCCAAACTCATTCACCAAATTTTCATATTTTTTCTGATTTATTCATACATTAAATGTAAAAAGAGCAATTAATATTGCTCTTAAATACTTATGTTCATTCCTAATTTTGACTATTAGTGGTCAAAATAAAGGGGGATTCATTTTAATAAATGCACTAACCATTAAATATTAAAATGCCACGTGTTTGGAACTTCCCCAAACCTGTGTAAGACATTATTGTCTTCACTCATAAATATTATATAGCAAATTATTTAAAATAACATAATTGTCTCTTTTTATTTATTCTATAAAGTTAAACTTTCTTGGATTTCTTTAGAATCTTCCTGTTCTAAATCTTTTTTATGATCATCTACTCATTTTTTTACTTCCTGAGTATTTGCTTTAAGAATTTTATCGAATTCAAAAAAAGAGATTTCTTCGCGAATGAATGATTTTGTATCATTTTCTGATTTTTCTAATACTGAAATATTAATAGTTTTTGTTTCAGGCATATTTATTCTAAAGAATGATTGCTTATCAAATAGTGATGTAACTTCTTTAAAGTATTTATTTTCATCTTTAAAATTAGGTTTTAAAGGTGTTAACATTTTTGTAGAAATAGAAATTCAAATTCTTTTTTCTTCATTATTTTTATCTATCGTTTTAAATTCTATATTAGCTAATTCTTTTTTCTCACCATTTTCTTTTGTTATTTCATGAATTTTAGATAACTGATTTTTAAAAATGATTCCTGATGCTCAATTTGTAGAGTTCTTATCTTTTATTTGTACTTTTGACATTTTTGTCCTCCTATTTTATTCAAGAAAAGCAAGAAATAATTAAATAAGCTATTCTCCAACTTTTATTGTTTAAGAAAGGAAATTTTATGAATTTTAATATTATATTATTAAAAAAGAGAGAAAGCTGTATTTAACACGCTTGTCTCTCTTGATAAATATATTATAACATTTTTTTAATTACTTTAGCTGATTATTTACTCAATTAATATTCAAATTAGAATTTCATTCTTTTGCTTGATTATTGTTTTTTAAATAAAGAATTGTATTACTTTTTAAAAAGTAAGAACCTTCAATAGCAGAAACTGTAATAGTTATATCATTATTTGAATTTTGTTTTATAATAATATCAAAATCTTTTTTAAACATAGGGATATTATTTCTGTCTCCAAATGGATCAATACCTTGTTTTAAAGATTTTCCTGAAATCATTTGGTCATTTATTTGATAATTTCACTCATCAAAATTAGTTTCTTTTCATACTTGAGTATATATATCATTAAATGCTTTTTGAATTTGAGCGTTACTTCAATTTATAAAATTTTTATCTTGTTCTGCATTTTTGATTTTAGTTAAATTATATTCATTTGAAGTCAAACTTATATTATTTAAATCAAATAAGATGGAAGATTGTTCTAATTCACTTTTTGGTTCTTGTATATTTATTGGTAATTTATTGCTAGATGCATAGCTGCTTAATTTGCTAAATAATTTTGTTGCTTTAATTAAATTATCTTTTCAATCAAATTTCGTATATTCAGAAAAGAAAAAAGGTAAATTTTGAATATAATTTTTATTATCTTTTGACATTTCTTTTCCACCATTAAGAGTAATCGCTTTAATTCACTCTTTGCTGTTTAAATAACTTTCAATTGTTTGTGAATTTGTAATTGTTGACATTAATGCTTTATAAAAATTTAAATAATCATTAAAAATTTCAATACTTTTAATTTCAATATTTTCAAAATCATTGTACTTAGGGTTTTCTTGAAAAATTCTATAATTATTGTAATCATAAATTGTTTTATAGTACATGTAGCTTATAAAACTTTGTGAAACTCCTAAAAGCTTAAAAAGTTGATATTCTTCATCTGTTATATCATTTTTATTAGAAATAATTTTAATTAAATCCTTTTGTGTTATTTCATATTGATTTCCAGACTTATCTGTTGTTTTTCAATTATCTCCTTGTTTAAATGACTTATATACACCATGTTCTGCAATAAGTTTAGTTTTAATAAAATCATTAAAAGTTTCTTCACTTGTAATTTCATTATCGCTGCTTGGAGTAAAATTTTTTAATATTTCATTAATGTCTTCTTTGAATTTATTTGGCTCAATTTTAAATTCAGAAGAAAAAGGTGATAAAGGTTTATATTTTTCACTAATTGAATTTTCATTGTCTTTTTTAGCTTTAACTAAAATATTATATGACGCTATCCCCCCAACTGGAATTGCAATAATTAATAAACCCACTGCAGTTATCTTAAGCATGTTTAAATATTTCATATTTTAAACCTTTAACACATATTATTTCTAATTTTGTGAGCGCAATTTAAACAAACTGTATAACTACAACTTGAAAGTGTAACTGTAGTATCTTTATTATTATGATTTTTAATACAAAAATCTATTTGCTGTTTTCTTGTCATGTTTATTTTCTCCTATCTTTTTTTACAATCAAAGAATAAGTTAACACAAAAATAAAAAAAGCATGCGTTAACATGCTCTTCTCTTGTTACATTAATTATAACATTAATTAGATTTATTTTTTACCTAAATATTTTGACTTTCTTCGATTTAATATTCATCTTATTAAGAAAAATATAATAGCAGCACCTATTATTGATAAAGGGATAATTCAAGCTAAATTTACTTTATCAAATTTTGGTTTAGGTTTTGGTTCTGGGTCTGGTTTTGGTTTTGGTTCTGGGTCTGGTTTTGGTTCTGGGTCTGGTTTTGGTTCTGGGTCTTTATTTAATGTTCAATATGTTACATCAATTTTTTCACCTTTAAGTTTTTTTTCACCTTTTATTGTTAAACCTATTTTAACAGAATGATAATATCTATTTCCTTCTGCATTATTTGTTCAATTTCATTTAAAAGTAAATAAATCCTTTGTGTATTCATTTATATCTATCTGATTAATTAAGGTTAATTTATCGTAGACAGTTTGCTCTGAAACTTTTCCAATTGATGACACATTTATTATTTCACCAATATTTGTTATTTTAAATAAATCACTAAGATCAGGTCTAAATTTCTCAGGTATTTCATCAAGTTTTTCAGATGTATAGAATTTTGATATTGTTGAACCATGATACAGGTCTTTATTTGCTGATTTAACAGTGAAATTGTTTGTATAAAGCAATTCTTCAGGATTTTCTGGGTTTGGTATAGGCCTGTAACCTAAATCCTTGTAGAATAGCTCAAAATCTTTCATTTCTAACTTTTCTAAGAATGAATTTAATTTATCTGCAAATTCTGGGTCTATTGAATTTCAAGTGGTATTATTTTGTTCTTTTTGTAAAGCTATAATTTTATTTCAAAGTATTTCATTATTTTTGAATCAAATTGTTTCAGCATCTCATTCTTCAGGATTATTGTTTTTATTGTACAAATCAATAACTCCAAAATTTTTAACATTTAAAAAGGAATTAATGTTTTTGCTTTTATCAATTGGTGGAATTGGTGGAGAAATTTCACTTTCAGGATCATTTATGTATCGTTGCTCTGTCATACCAAACAAAATATTTGATTCTTCTGTTGCTCTTACTTTCAAATTTAGTTTTTGTTTTTTATTTTCTTCAGAATTATTTATGTTTAAGAATCTAGCAATTTCATTTTGAAATTCCTCTGTATTTTGATCATAAATTTTTAATTCACCATTAATTTCTTTACTTATTGTTATATTATAATCAGTATTTAAATTAGGTTGATTAGGATTAACTAATTCAACAGCTAAATTTAATTGTTCCTTAATTAAATTCACAACTCACTTATTGGTAAATTCTTCTTGACTTTCTACGTTAGAAAAATCATAATTTTGAGTTTTTCAATTAATGTAATTTAGATTTAGCATTTTAGTAGGATTATATTCAGGGTCATTAATAATTTTAAGTCTTTTTTGTCCAACTAATTTTGTGCTATTATCAATAGCTTTGACGGTTATTATTTCAGTTTTACGTACTTTTTCTATATCGGCAAATTCTTTTAAATACATTTCGGCATTAGTGTCAGTTAATTCAATATTATTTAAATAAATACTTCAATCTTTTCGATATTGAGCATCTGATTTATTTTTAGTTAAATAAGAATTAACTTCTTTAATTACGTAATTTTTTATTTCTGCAAATAATTCTATTGGATTTGTACTATTTATCTTTAAAAAATCAATATCTAAACCATTTAAGTTTACTGTGCTTACTGGTTCAATTGGTGGAGAAATAGTTTGTGCTTTCATTTCTGAAACATACTGTTTTCAATATGAAAACATTCCTTCAAAACTTAACAAATCAAGTTTTGTTTGATCAAACCCATACTCATTAACAAGATATCATTTTAAGTGTGAAGAAGCTAAAGAAAAGGTATTAGAAAACTCAGTAAATTTTTTATTACTTTGAATATCTGGTATATTTAAAAATTGCTGATAAGGTGCATCTGATTCATCTTTTGAAATATAAACAAACTTATGTAGAACATTTCCACTTTCAGCAATTATGCTTTCACCATTTGGTGGATATGTTTCAACATCTGATGGATTAAGTTTAACCTTTTTTGGTTTCCCAGTTTCTGGATCAATGACAATGTTACCTTCATCATCAATTACAGTTTTTTTATAAATTGGAGTTTTGTCTTTTAGAAAAAATAAATATTCATAAAGTCCTTTAGTTGAAAATTGTGTTTCTTTTTCTAAATCTACTTCTTTTCTTGTTCCTATTTCATTTCCACTTTTAGAATCAATTTTGACTCTTTCAACTTTACTTATAGTATCTTTAAAGGATTTATCTAAAATATTAGCTACTCCAGAGTTTGCAACGTAAGTTTCAGCAAAATAACCATATTCATAACTATTTTGTTCATTATCCTTTATTACATTCCCTCACTTGTCAATTGGATCAATTGGAAAAGGATTATCTTCTATGTATTTTTTAGTTGAATTAACTCATATTTTTTGAATTCTAATTCCTGTTTCAGGATCAATTGTTGGATCATATTTTGGATTATCAACAAGACTACCTTCAGCATTTGCTATTTTCTCTTGTGTTACAATTCACTGTGCATAACCCTCTTTGTTAGTTGGATCTGAATCAGGATTTCAACCTAATCATTTAAAGGTTGACCTAGAAACTTTTGACCTAATCATAATAGTAAAATTTGTTTTAATTGGTTCAGGTTTACCATTTACATAATTTGTTCCATTTATTTCAATTTCATATTTAACTTCTTTTTGTTGATTTTTATCATTTATTCTAGAGTCATTTAGTCTTTTTCGATAAATATTGTTATAAACTTCAATTGGTTCTCCATTAATTGTTACGCTTTCATTTCAACCTTCAAAAGTTTGGAATGAAAAATCTAAATAATTATGATAAATAAAAATTCTTTTTCTATTTTCATAAATCATTTCAGGTTGATCATCTATTAATTCACCCATTGGGTCATCAGGATTAATCATTAAACCTGGTGATAATGAAATTCTTTCCAAGAAACTTCTTTGCAAAGCAATATCAGTTGGATTGATTTCAATAGGCATTTCTACGACTTGAACTCACTGTCCATTTGCTATAAGTCCACTATCGCCTTTATCACTAAATTTAATCTGAATTTTATCCTTTGATTCATTAAAAGTTGGTGGATTCATAATTATTAAATCTTTTAATTGCGGAGATTTTGAGAATAAACTATCAAATCTGTTATTAACTTCCCTATTAATAACTTGTAAATTAGTCATACCCTTATTAGGATTTGGTTTAATATTACCAAGAGAGTCTTGTTTATCAACTACAGTATTATTTGATGAATCTAATGATGTATTAGTTGTTAATATAAATTTTTTGTTAAATGTATCATTAATTTTTTTAGAAATACCTACGGCATCAAATTTTATTGATGTACTTATTGCATATTCTTTTGTAAAAGAATTAGCAGCACTTGAATTCTGTTTTTTATTGAACTTAACATTTACAATTCCATTTGTATCATGTGGAATTGAAATAATAGGATTGTCTAAATCAATATGAGTATTTCATAATTCATAGTTGCTTAAGGTTTTACTTCTTTTTTTGATTTCATCAATTATTAATTCTTTATTAGATTTAGGTTGATCTTCTCCTCAAATGTTAACCTTCATATTTGAATCTAATCACTTTGAAGTTTGTGATGTTATAACTAAGTCTTTTTGCATTTCTTTTGCAAAACTACTATTTTGAGATATTCAATTGTTTTTACTTACAAATTTAACTGTATTCAACTCTATTGAGGCTCTAGTTCAGTGATTAGTAAAAATATTACCCCTTACAACAATTTTTGTTTTCAAAGAAACAGAAATTTTTAAGTCAGATATTCAATTTAATTTTATGTAATATCAAGATTCATTTCTTAAATTATTTCATCCATTATCATGCCCAACTTGAATTCAAGAATTATTTATTTGGCTAAAATTAAAATTTGTATTAAAAGTTTTTGGTGTATAGTTTGCGTTTGAACCATCAAATCAAGAGCTGAAGTTAATTTCCATGTTTTTATAGTTAGTGGTTAACTGATTTCTATTTTCAGCTATTGAAGACAAATCAAGAGTAGTTGAATTTTCAATTTCTCGGTATCATTCACCACCTGGTGCATTTGCTTTCTGATAATAAATTTCATTACTTGAAAGATTTAAATTAAAAGACTGACCAGGAAAAGTTGGGTTAATATTAGAATTTGCATAATTAGCTTTCATAAAATTATTTACAAAGTGATTTTTGTTTGTAGTCATTGAAGTTAAAAATAAAGGACTAAATAAAAGAATTGAAGTTAATGGTACTATTCATTTTATTTTTTTCATTACTCATCAGCTCCTTTATTATTTGGTTTCTTACAATGTTTACAATTTCTCTGAAAACATTTTTTATTTTTTAATTTAGGATTTAAAGGATTTTTAATATTAACTCCTAATTGATCACCAATATTAATAACAATTGAATCAATTATTTTTTTAAATAACATAATTATTAATGACATATTATGATTCCTCCATTTCTTTCTTTTTATTAAAATTTGATATTAGATTTCTTTGTTCTGATTTAATATTTTTTGCTATCGTGTTTTGGAAAGCAAATGGTTGTAATAAACTTTCATCAGGGACTTCAACTTTTTCAGTTAAATTAAATTGTTCTGCCATTAAATTTGTTAATAAAATTAAACAAGCTTTAATTTGTGCTAAATCAATTGCTGGATCTATTAATGATTTTTTTAAAGTTAACGCATTAAAAATTTTCATATCGGAATTTTTATTATTAATAACATTTATAAATGTTTCTTCTAAATCATTTAAAATCTTTCCTTCTTTTAAGTAATTTTCAATTGTTTGTAAAAACAATGTTCTTATTTGAGAATTTATAGATTGTTTAGGAACTGATTCTTTCAAAACTGCTTTAAGAGTCATAATTAAATCAATTTCATCTTTATTGTAAAAATCAATAAAAATTCTTGTTCTTTTTTGTTTTTTTGCCATTATTTTATTCCTTTCTTCAAGGAGAGTTAGTTAACTTTAAGCTATTTAAAAAAATAAAAGAGCATGCGTTAACATGCTCTTCTCTTGATAATTTAATTTTACTATATTTTTTAATTACTTTAAAAAATTAAAAAATATTTCTTCTATTTCATTTACTAATTGGTTATTTCTATCGTTTAGAATTTCATCCAATAATATATTAGAACATGCTTTTTTATCAATTATAGAATTTGTGGCTTCTTGTGTTTGATTTAATATTGCTTTTTGTAATTTTAATTTATTTTTTATAAGTTTTTCAATTTCAGGTTTAGAAAAATCTAAATAGAATTCAATACATTTTCTTTTTAAACAATAAACTGTTTCGTTTATTTCAGGTTTAGTATATTTTTTATGACTTTTATCTCCATCTAAAATCTTTAAAATTGGTATTTTTGATGTTAGTAATTCTTGATTTCTTTTTAATACACGTTCAAAATTATCCGCACCATTTAATGGAATGAAAAAAACTTTTTTCTTTTTATTTTCATCAATGTTTTCACAAAAAATATTAAGTATATGTTTATAAATATTCATGTCTTCATTACCTTCTACAAAAACAAAATATTTGGGTCCAAAACTTGAAGCTAAACTAAACGAATCTAAAAGTATCGAATTTATTAATTCTTGATTTTTTGAGTCTGATTTATCATTTAAAAATATAAGTTCAGTTTCATCAAACTTTAAATTTATAATTATATTCATTACTATTGGAGAATGAGAAGAAATGAATATTTGTTCGTACTTACTTGCAAAAATTTTTGTAATTATACTTTCAACTTTATTTAAAGATAGATTATTTTCAATTTCATCAACTATTAATGTTGTTTTATGCAAATTTTCTTGCATACATAAAAGTGAATAAACAATACTTTTTTTTGTTCCTGAACCCATTTGGTCAATAGATTCATGATCTGGAATTTTTGGTTTAACTACTTTATAAGATTTTGAAATATCAGATGATGAGCTTAAATTTAAATTCTTTAAAATAACATCTTTATTGTCAAATAAAAAAATATCTTCTTTTAAAAAATTAGTTGAAACATCAAAAATACTATTTTGATATGCCTTATTAAGTTTTTCATAGGCTTCATTTAGTTCTTTATCTTCATCAATTTTTTTATAAAAATAACTACCAACAATTTTGCTAACAACGTTGGTATAATCAATATTTTCTGAATCAATAAAAATAACGTTATTAGATTCCAAAATCTTTTTAATTTTTAAATATTCTAAATCACTTTCGTAATTAATTAAAACACCTTTCTCATTAAATTCTAAATTTAGTTCTTCTTGTTCTTTAAATTTAACTTTGAATCTTGTTTTTTTCTCTTTGTCTTTAGAAAAGTAATTTAATTTTCCATTTTCGAAATAATTAAACATATCATTAATTAATTGCAGTAAAGTTGATTTACCTGAATTATTTTCACCTATAAGTAAATTTGTTCTTTTAAAATTAAAATTTTTTTCTTGTATTTTCTTATAGTTATAAACTGTTATGCTTTCTATCATTATTAATTGCCTCTTTATTCTTATATAAAATTATACAAGAAAAAACTAGATTAATTCATCTAGTAATTTTTTTGTATTTTGAGTTTCATCTTGTCGTTTTTTCATTTCTGGAAGAATTTTATGAATTGCTTCATCCATTGGAGCAAATTTTAAATTTAATCAAACATCTTTTAATGAAGCATTATATAAAGGATGTTTTTCCTTATAGTTACTTAAATTAATATTGTTATTTTTACATCAAACTTGTTCTCTAGCAATTCATTGCGGTGTTCAAGTTTCTTTTTCTCAACCAAATTGCTCAGGATTCTCAACAAGTTCTTGTATCAATGGATCTTCAAGATTACCAGTTATTAATGCTTTAACCAAAGCGTCAGCTCTTTTAACAATTAATTCAGACTCAATTTGAGCCATTAAAGCAGCTTTGTCATAAAGTTCTGGGTTTGCATCTAAATAGTCTACAATAGGCTTAATATTTGCTTTTCATCATTTATCTTCAGTTCTAGGCAAATCATTAACTAATATCTGGTGTCCAAAAGAAAGTAATTCTAAAGGTCAAATATAAGGATCTTTTCTTGGTTCTTTTCATCGCTTTTCATCAGGATAACCTCTATTGTAATCATACGCATAACTTTCTCATATTGGGGTTTTTGTATACTCACATAATCAATGCTTTTCACATTTTTTATCATATTCATTTTTCCCTGTACAATATTTCTTAAACGCTTTTAAATAAATGTCCAAATTTATATCTTCAGTTCAGAGATTTTCATTTTTAGCAAGTGCTAAATAAACAATCCAAGTTTTTGTTCTATTGTATCGTCATAAAGTACCATAACCATATTTTTCTTCATTTAATCAAAATTTCTTTTCGTTCTCTTTAAAAGATTGATGAAATGCTTTATCTTCCCTCTTGTTTTCCAATCACTTACCTAGTCCCATATTTTTCACATCCTTTTATATAAATATCATATCATACAAGAGTTTTAATAACCTTTTTTAGCTTGTTTAGATTCTTGTTTAGCAACTTTTTCTTTTTCCTTTTTATTTTTTGATCTTTGAACATTTCTTTCATGAAGTTCCATTCTTCTTTGACGATATTTATCAGTTTCAATAATTTTTTTAAGTTTTGGTTGATCGTTTAATCTTTGTTCTGCAACTTGTTTTTGCTGTTTAAGTTGTCTATTTTCTTTCAACCTCATATCAATATTTTGAGTTTTAGGATTTTTATCATATTTTCTTTCTAAAGTGGCATTCAAGTTCATTGCTGCTTGTCGCTTTGTTTCAAACAATGGTTTAGCATTAATTATGTTACCATCAGCATCAATTTGTCTAACACCAGATAGAACGTTACTTGCTTTTTGAATAGCACCAGTTTTAAGATTTTCTCAACCTTTTCTAATTTTTCCTCTAGCAGCAACAGATTTATAAGATTTGTTTTTAAATTTACTTGCTGCGTATAAAGTACCAGCACCAATTCCAACTCCAGCAGCTATTTTAGCACCAATTTTAAATCTATTTTTTCAGTGTCCCAATGCATTTGTTGAAATACTTCCTTCACCAGTTGATACATCGCTTAATCCTTTACCACCCATGCCTGGAACATTTCTACTAAGATTGCTTTTTCTTTTTATTCTATTTGCTGTATTATACATTCCTGCAGCTTTTAAACCAATGTTTGTTGCTGCCATCATTCCAACTCCTGATGCTGTTACAACTCCTTTTGCAGCTGACATTACATCTTTATCAATTGAACGCTCACCACCTGCAAATTGTGATGCTAAACTTGGGCCAATAATTAAGAAACTTGCACCAGCTCAAATTATAACTAATAAGAATGCAATATCTACCATTGCACCAGCTCCGCTTATAACATCACTTGGGCGAATTTTAATTAGTGTATTTAATAAAATACCAAATACTAAAAATATTGAAACTCCAATTGCCATAGATACAAATTTGTTAATAATTTGTTCTTTTCATAATTTTAAGCGTGCACCGTCATCATTTACCATTGTAGCAGCAGCTAATGGTCCTTTAATGAATAATCAAAAGATTTCAAATGATTTAACAGCCATTGAAATAATCGAAATAGACATCCCATAAAATAATCCACACACAGCAGCAATTTCAATAAAAATATTATAATCTCCACTTAACATTTTTGATGGTGGTGCTCATAATGCAGACCCAGATCCAACTGTTACAACACCATCTCAATCCATATCTCCGATATGATATAAAATTCTAGCTATAGATGTTACTTCATTACCACCAGACAAGATAACAAACAATGCTTGAATCATTATCATTGTAAATCCTGCAGCAATAAATATTCCAACAGGCATTAATAATGAAACAACTACACCAGTTAATGAAGCTTTTATAGCTTTAATAAGTCTTGCTTTTACTTCTAAATCATCACTTACAGAAATTGTACAATAATTTATCATAAAAAATATTACTGTAAGAGTTATTGATAAAATTCAGAAGCCAATAAATGCTGGAGGGATATTTTGCAATGAAAAGAAATTAATTTCTTTTCCATTAGCATCAACACCAAATCCAAATAATAATTGTAAAACTAAGTTTCCTGCTAAATATACAAATAATTGTTCGAATGCTTCAATGATCATCAAAGCAGGACCAATTAAAATTAATCAGATAGCAGAATATATAAATCCAAATAAACCAGATTGTAGTGCTGAGTTTATGAGATCAAATAATCAATCTAACATCTTCTTGTTTCCTTTCTATACTTTCTAACTAAAGCATTTTATTTATTTTAGGGTATTGGAATTTCTGGTGGTTGGAATAATTGCATTCCTGTAGCCACAATAACTGTTCCAAAAAGGCCTGCTCCAAGTGATATTATTAACCCAAATACAATTCAACCCAATTGAACAAGCATTTTCTTTTTAGCGCTTGAATCAGCATCTTCATCATTTGACAGTGCAATTATTTTTGCTCCAACACGCACAATAGCTCAAATTGAAAATGCAGCAACAGCAAAACCAACAATCATTAAGAATGATCCAAATAAATTATTAATTAGACCCATAAGTTGTGTTCAGTCAATAGTACCATCACTAGCGTATAATGTCATAATTAGTTTCTCCCTTCTTTCAAGGAAAAAAGTCTTGTCAAACACAACACTTATATACAATTATGAATTAACGCAAAAAAGAGCATGTGTTTAACATGCTCTCTTCTCTTGTTAATCTAATTATATAACATAATAGTAATAATTGTTAATAATTTTTTATTTGTTACACATTTTGTGTACTGCTATTAAATTTTTTGATTTATTTGTTCCACCTTGTGATTTTGGATTAATATGTTCTACGTTTCATGAACTAGGATTATTTGGTTGTCATCCTTCATAAGCTCCATATTCCAGAATCCCGTTACATCTAAAACATTCTTTGTGGCCTCAATTACTTTCATCTTGTTGTGCTCCACAATTACATTTAGGTGCATTATTTCATGCTTGTTTAGGATTTGAATTTAAATCTTTTTTTGCCATAAATTACCTCCTAATTCATCATATCATCCTACTATTCCTTTTGCAATTTGTTCTTCTTCTAAAACTTTATATTTCTTAATTTCTTTTTTAATTTCATTAATTTTTTTAGCATCTGGTTCATCTGCTTTTCTTAAAATGTTTAATTCTTTTTCTAATTTATTTATTGTAGATTTTAATTTACTAATTGAAAGTATTTTATTAACTTCATTTTCGTTTTCAAATTTAAGCTTTAAACCATTATAAATTTGTTTATCAACTTTGTCTAATTTATCATTGTATTTTAATTCAGTTTTAAAACTGTCACTAAATTCTACATTTTGTTTAGTTATTGTATTTTTTTGTTTCTTAAATACATAGTTTGCTAGATTAAAAAAATATGTTTCATCATAAATTATTGGATCAGGAATAGAACTATAACTTAATCCAGATTTAAAATTCATTAAGTTTTCTTTTTTTAATTTGTAATAATGTTTTAATCTAGAAATTGAAGGTTGATCACCAACAAGAAGTATTACAGCTAACTCATCATCATTGCTTGTTAATTTAAACAAGTCTGAAGCTGATATTAAATCTTTTCCGGTCATTGAAGTTGCTGCCTTTTCTAAGACTTCTTTATTCTTTGAAATCGATTGCGTTAAGATAGTTTCTTTACCACATTTTTTGGCAATCATTTCATTAATTTCTTCATTATCAGACTTTAAATAAACAGTTAATAAACAGTTAGATTTAATTGTTGTTGATGAATTGCTATATTCTTTATTAATTTGATCCAAATCTTGAACTATTAAAGTAAAGAATATTCTTCTTGATCTAGAAACACTTAAAATATTATCAAAATTAGGTATAGCAGGCATATTACCAAATTCTTCTAATAAGAATAATAAATCCCTATCTAATTCTTCTTTTCCACGTTCAATTCTATTTTTATCTGCCACAAAAGAACAAGCTAAATATAATTGACTAACAAATAATGAAGCTAAGGGATGTTTATCTTTTCTTTGGTCAGGAATAATTAAGAACAAAGCTGTTGGTTTTTCTTTGCTACAGATATTAAATAAATCAATATCGTTCTTGCATAAAACGTCTTGTAAAGAATCATCTGCAAATATTCTTGTCCCATTAGAAACTGCACTAAAAAATGAAGAATTTGTTGCTTCTGAACAATCTATTTGTGATGAGCAAGTTGTTCATGCTGAACTTGTAGGAAACTCTTTTCCATACTTTTTGAATCACTCGTTTAAACTTGCTCTATTAGCCAAGATTTTTTGTACTGTAACCATATTAAAGTTTTTTTCATTTACTGCATTAAAATCTTTTTCTTTAATTTCAAGCATAGCCAATAAAACTCCTTTAATCAAATTTTTAGCACCATTAGGTCATGTTATTTCTTTAACATCATTAGACTTAATTAAAATTTCAGTTAAATCAGTAATTTCTTGATTTGACAATGATTTAAACTTTTTTATTTGAGAAATTAAATGTTTTTTAAAAATATCAGCATCATAAATAATATATTTTTCAAATTTGTCTATTCAAAATCATTTATTTTTTGATTTATTAAAATTTTCTAAACATACTAAACAGTTTTTCTTTGTGTGATTTAAACATGAATTATTTTTAATGTAATTTTTTGTTTCTTCACTAGAACTGTTTTTAATTTTAACTTTATGAATATTTTCCTTTTCATAGGTTATAGCAATTTCAAAATATTTTAAAGCTTGAGTTAGTGGATTTCAGCCCATAGATTGAGAAGGGTCTTTAAAATTTAATACTTTAACATCATATCCTTGTTTTTCCAAATCCATTTTTGTTGTTGCAAAAATTTCACCTTTAGGATCTGTAATTACAAAACTAGGCTTATTATTTTCATATTCTCCATTATCAAGTTTTTTGTCTTTTAATCGCGAATTCAACCAAATTGTTGGTAATATAATTTTTTGTGTTTTACCTGAACCTGTAGATCCTATAATAATTTGATGCACAACCTTTATAACACTAATCCCATGATAAACTAACTTTTTTCCCATTATTGAAATTCTAGTTAAATAACTAGGTGTTTTAAAATCTTTGCAATAATATTTTTCAAATTCTTTTAAATCAACATTATTTGGCTTTCTTTCATCGATTATTCATTTCCCACAACCATATTCACTACTGTCTGTTTTAATAACATGCTTGTTCTTATTTTTGCTTGTTTTTAAAAAGAAGCAGATAAATGAATAAAGTTCAAAAGCCAGTGAAATGACTAAAGACATATAAAATGAAAATGAAATTTTAATTTTATATATTACACTAAAATTTAAAGTAAAGTTATTTGTAAATAAGTAAATAATTGAAGATATAATTATGTAACAAAAGTAATTTAAAATAATCAAAATTATTAATGAAACAAAAATAAATAGTATTCATTTCTTTTTATTTTTTAAGTTTTCTAAAATATTTTTGAACATAAAAATGTACTTAATTCTTTCTGTGGACCTGATTGATCATTAATACTTGAAAAGAAGCCTGAAGATATTCCTAAAATTATCATAATTGTTCAACATAAAATTGTGATTCCAAAAAATACTCAAAATTCAATTTTCAATTTTCTGTGCAATATTTTGTAATTGTTATCCAGTGAAATATTCTCTTCAATTTCAGTACTTAAACCATTATTAATATTTTTTTGTTTTTTCAAATAATTTCTTAAATTTATTTTAGTTTTTTTCATACTTCTTGTACTTTTTTTAAGTCTGCATCTTTGATATAGAAAGTATAATGTGATACATAGTGAGCCCATGCTTATAAAAGCAACAATTTGCATAATTTCTGTCATATCATTTTTCTCCTTTTTTAAAATTCTACTTTTGCATCAATAACTGATTCTAAATCTTTTGTTACTACAAAATTAATATTGTGTGTTTCATCTGAACCAATTCTTAAAATAAATTGACCACTTTCAGCTTTTAATAAAAATTCACGTTGACTTATTGTTAATCCACCAATTGATTTATACATTTCTTCAACTGTTTCAATATTTTGTGGCGGAGTTTTACCAACAAATACGTAAAGTGAGTTTGTTACAATTGCCATTGTTTTTTTACTATTTTCTTTTGTTGAAAAAAAGTCTTCAAGATTTTGAGTAGCTAGCACAACTCCACCATTTCTTTTTCTAATTCTTTTAACTAATTGGAAAATAAAATCTAAAGCTGCAGTATTTCTTTCATCAATAAGTAAATGCGCCTCATCAATTAATACCATGATTCTTTTATCGCTTAATAAAGAATTAATTTTAACTTCATTTTGGATAACAGCAGTAATTAAAGTCATTTGAGCTTGTTGTAGATTCTTACTTTTCTCTAATAATGATTGAATGTTATATACAATTAAGTCATTTTTATTTTTAATACTTATTACAGAAGGTCCATTATATAATTCTGAATATTTTCCAAAATCTACAAATGAATTTTCTAGCAAGTTTACTGATTCTTCATATCCATCAGTTTGATATTTTTTATTTGCTTTTTGCTCAGTTCGAATAAATTTTATTAGATCTGTAAAAGTTGGGTATCATTCAGCTTTTTGGTCTAAAATATTTTCTACTTTTTTATATTTTGGTTGTTGATATAAATCACCTAAAGCAAAAGAAATTAAAGGTGCCATTTCATTGATGTTTCTTCTATCTCCAAATAAAATTTTTAATCAAGTTTCAAAAAATTCGATATGATACTGAATTATTTGATTTGAAGTCAAGTTATGATTTTCATCATCTATCAATTGAATTAAAGGTTGTAAAGGATTGATTCTTCCTTCTCTTCCTGTTCCTGCATCAATTACTATGCCGCCATATTTTCTTGCCATGCTTGAGTATTCATTTTCAGGATCAATAGCTCTAACTATTCCCCCTTTAGCTAAATGACCGTTCATTAAAACCTTAAGTGCTGTAGTTTTACCTGCACCTGAAAATCCGGTTAAAAATGCATTATGATTCATTCTACTTCTTGTTTTAACAAAAGTATCTAAAACTACAACATCTTGTAATTCATTATTACCTAATGGTGTTCCTTCTTCATCTCTTAAATCTGATGATAAAAATGGAAAAGATTCAGCAAGGGCAAGCGTTGGTGTATAAGTTGCATATTTAGCCCCATATTCATCAGTTGGCTTGATAATAGCACCTGAAAATCCTTCTAGTTGATTAAAAGTCATATCATCAATAAGTATTCTTTCATTCTTTAATGTTTTTCTTAACATTTGATTATATTCTTGGAGTTGTTTTAAATTATTAGAATAAGAAATGATGTATGTATTAATTTTTTTTATCTTTTCATTTCCGCTTGCTAAATCATCGATTAATTCTCAAATAAGTTCTGCATCTTTTTCTTGAGAAGACTTACCAATCAAGTCTTTTTTAGAATGAGTTACAATGTTTGAATTTAAAACTTGCAATTGATTAGATAATTTCTTTGAAATATCTTCTTTGAATATGTCATTGATATTTATAACAAAATTTGAATTTGAATATACTAGACTTGCTAGTCAACTTCTTGTTGGAAAATTTGGATATTGCTTAATATTTGAAATATTCAAATAAAGTTTGTTTAAATCTTTATCATTATTTGCACATAAATATTTTCCATTAACTTTTAAATCATTAAATGCTAAAAGTTTATCTAGGTCATTTCTATGATCCATTATTTCTTGATCAGTTAATTTTGGGTGCATTGGATTTACTAAGCCAAGATATACATTTACAAGTTCACATGCATTTATGTGCTCTGCTTTTAACTTAACAGTTGAAGCTGCTTGCATAAGTTCATAAATGTTTTTCATCAATTTCTTTTTGATAGTTGAATAAATAACAAAATAAAATTCTTTATCTAAGTTATCACTTGATAAGTAACTTCCTTCTTTTTCATGTAAATTTATAAATCCCTGAATTTGTTCTTTACGAGTTTGGTATTGAATATCAGTGTATTCTTTTTTGTTTTTTTCTAATAACTCAAGTTTTCTTTTTCAAAACTTTTTATTAGCTTGTAAATCTAATGGTCTATCAACTTTAATTAATGACATATTGCTTTCAATATTCATAAATAAGTTTTGCATGTTATTTATCAATAAATTTTGTTCTTCTTCTGAAAATCTAAATAAATCATACCCAACTATTTTTACAGCTGATGCCATAAATGGTTTTCCACCAACACTAGATTTTGTTAAAACAAATTTAGAAATGTCATTTCCATCATCGATAATTTTTTTAAATGAAACTAAATTTTTTGTGTCATTACTAGTATTAATTTTAAACTTCTTAATTTCAGAACTGAATTTAAATGTCTTTCAAATAACTTGATAAACTCTTAAATTTCTTCCAACTTTAGTTGGTAACAACATACTAAATAATCCAAAAAATACAATTATTCCAACAAATATTTGTCCTATTATTCCTAAAATAGATAATGTAAATACAAATATTAAAGCAACTATTAAAAATACAAAGCAAAATAATAGATCGTACATTGTAAATCAATTATTATTTTTACTCATTTTAATAACGTTATTTAATGTTTTTGGTATATAAGCTCTTTTTCTACTCATGTTTTCTCTCCTTTTCTTAAAATCAAGCAGAAAAACATTGTTAAACTTTAAACACATTCAAAACAAAATAAAAAGAACATGTGTTTAACATGCTCTTCTCTTGTTAATATTATTATAACACTCTTTTTACAGTTACATATAATTTATTGTTTATTCATTTCATTATAAATTCCTTGAACAACTTCAGTTCTTGAAGTTTCATTATTTAAATCAATAAAACTTTTTTGATTTTTAAAATCTTTTAATGCCATGATTTCTCCTATTCTAATCCAAGTGGATTACTTGGATTTATATATTTTTTTTCTTTTTTACCGCCAAAATCTTGTTCATCAACTATTTCGACTTGTTTGCCAATTAATTCTTTTACAGATTTAACAATTTCTTCAGTATTTGCAAATGTAAAATTTTGAACCATTTGTTTAATAAATTCTAATTGTGTATCTGTAATATCTAAATTTTGTGATAATAATTCTTTTTGAATTAATTGATTATTTAAAGATTGAATTTGAAAATCTTTATCTTTTAACGAATCTTGTAATGCTAAAATTTCTGTATTTTTATTATTAATATTTTCTTTAATAATTTCATTAATTTTAGACTTTTGTTCATCACTAAATTGTACTTCTTCAGTTTTAATTTCTTCTTCGTTAGAAGGTTCTGATTTATCTAATTCATCAGAAGTTTCAGGCGCAGTTTCCTGATTAATTTCATCTACTTTTGTTTCTTCTGTCATATTTGTTTCTCCTTTGACATTTGGCGAGTACCAATAAGTTAAGTATAAAAAAACCTCTTTATTTTTAAAGAGGTTTGGTTTTTTAGAAGAGATTAGTTTATTAATCTAAAATAGTTGAATATATTTGTTTATATTTTTTATGAATTTCTATCATTTCTTTAACTTTAGATATTTCATCTTTTTCTAATAATTTAAATCTAAATTCTCATACTTTATTTAATGAAATATTTGTTTGAATATGTCCGGTTGATAATGCATTGAATTGAAGTGAAAATGAATTAGTGAATAAAAAATTATAAAATGATAGTCTAACAATTTCATCACTTATTATTATTCTGTACATTCCATTTGTGACAACTATATTATCTGTATTTTTTTCTAACATCAAAAAGAATTTATCTTTACTTCCTAATAAATAACTTAAAAATATATCGTTTGTTTCTGCAGCTTGAGATGCTCTACCAATGTTTTTTATTTCTCAATGATGTAATTTATTGTCTAATGAATAATCACCTTTTTTAGCCTCAGAAATATCAATATAGCTATACATTTTTCCTTCTACTAGTTTAATTGTTTCATTCTTTTGAATTTCAATATCGCAATAACCAGAATCTTTTAATTCTCGTAAAGAAACTGTATTCTTTCCAATTTCCGTCATATGATTTCTATAAGAATTCAAATATAATTCCGGCTTTAAAGTTAGCATTGGATCATTAACTAATTCTGATTTTAAAAGAAAATTGTATTTTATATTAATATTTTCTTGTTCAAATTCTGTTAAATTACTATCATATGCAAATTTTTTAAATTCTGATATAACATTTTCTAAATCAGAATCTAATATTTCCTTATTATATTCATCTAAAATATATTTTCCAGTTTTTATATCACGTTTATATATTGAAGGTAATTTTTTTGATTTAAAATCAAATCCTAATTTTTGAGGAGCTGAAACAAAAATTCTATAATCATCTTTTATTTTTTGCTTTTTAATTATTAAAATATCTGTTTTAACCCCTGTTTCAGCTCCTTTGAATGAACCTTCGGGAAGAGAAATATCAGCAACAATTCTATAATTAATACAAAATTCTCTAATATATTTTAAAGAAGAATTATTTAAATAACCTGAAGGTAATATAATAACCAATATTCCATTTGCCTTTAATAAATTTATTGATCTTTCTAAAAATAAAATACCTAATTGTTGATTTTCTTTTTCAGAAGCAAGTTCATAATGCTTCATGATTTTGGGGTCTTTCTCTCATTTGGTTTTTGAACCAAATGGCGGATTAGTTATTACAAAGTCAAATTGCTCATTTTTATAATTTCATTTCTCAATTGAGTCCAGTTGTTCTATATTTGTTCTTCCATCACCATGCAAAACCATATTTATAAATGCGACTTTAAGTGCATCTTCACTAATGTCTCAATAATGGAGATTTTCCTTGATTAAATTTTTTATCTTACTATTCTTATATTTTTCCAATATTCCTACCAAAAAGTCAGCACTACCACCAGCGGGGTCAATAATTCTATCACTATTTGTAACCTTTAAAAGAGAAGATATAAACTTAACTATTGGTATAGGGGTATAATATTGTGCAAGATCTTTTTTTAAAAAAATAGCACCAAATTTCATAAAAAACGATTGAATTATCCCCATGTCAGATTTAATAAAAGAATATTCCTCTAAAAACGCAATAATAGCAATAACTATATTTTCTGGTAAAACAATTTCTTTTTTTAACTTTATCTGAGAGTTAATATTATAGTATTTTAAAGATTGATCATAAAGCTTTTTAAATTCTGAGAATGTATTATTATTAATTAAAAACTTTAAATTAGATTCATTATACTTTTCATCATAATATTTAGATAATAAAATTTGAAATATTCCTTCATATCTTTTTTCCTTACTTATTCCGTTATTATGAGTTAATTGGTCTAATTTATTATAAATATAATCAATATTTGTAATTGTTCTTAAGTCATTAATGGAAATGCTTTTAGCATTAAATTCAAAACCATAAGTAGGTAATTTATTTAAAGAGTACTTATTGTTACTATAAATTAAGTAATTATCAGCATTATCAAAATAAATTCCATATTTTGAATTAGTTAATTTTATTGCTGGTTCTAATTGGTAATCATAGGCATCAATTTTATGTTTACTGTCTCTTTTTACTTCACATACAATATTAATATTTTGTTTTGATTCATTTTCTCAAATTATTAAATCAGCTCTTAAATATTTTTTAGATGAACCAAATTTAATGTTATATTCAAATTCAAAAAGTTCTTTTGTATAACCTTTAGTTAATAAAAATCTAACCAATTCTATTCTCTGTCTCTCTTCAGTAAAAGATAATCCATCTTTGGATTTTTCATTAATATTTAATGGTCCTCTAATAGGACAAATCAATTTTATGTTCATTAAGATTGCCTCTTTTCTACTTTAAATATACTTAAAAATACTTTTTAATTATACCATTGACAAATAAATATTTATTTTTTTGCAATAAAAAATTAAGTATACTTCAATTCTTTAAAAATAATCTGTTTAGGTAGAATATTTTTACATATATACGCAGTTTCACTTGGTGGATTTTTACAAATCATTCCTTCTTCAGATTTAAATTTAATTCTTTTATCAAAAAGTAATAATTGTTTATCTTGTAATTTTTCCCTTATTGGTTTTAAAGCAATTGAAACTAAAGGAACCAACATCGCAAATGGTTTATTCAATTCTTCTAATTTATTAAAAACCTGCTTTCTCAAGCTATATGGTGGATTTGAAATAATATAATCAAATAATAAAACATCCTTATCTTCTAAATCAAAAAAATCAGACCCTTCTTTAATGTGTCTATAAGTTACATTATGTCCTGCGTTCATTAATACATTTACATACTCACTATCTTTAGTATCAAAAGGACATAATATATTTGAATTTGGCTTTAAAAATTCTAAAATAGGTTCAACTGCATAAGGCAATGTATATCATTCATCATTTTTATTAGGAAAATAAATTGTCATTTTAAAACTCCTTTTTATAATTTGTGATTATAAGTTCTTTTCCCATTCTTACTTTGCTTTTTTTAGTATTAGATGAGGTATATTTTCATTCCGCTTCATATATGTAATAATCTTTAAACATGTATCTAGTTTCAGGACAATCATTTATACTGATTAAAAATCTTACTCCTCTTTCATTTAGTTCACCAATAACTCTTATTAAGTCTTTTCAATCTTGTTCTACAAAATTATATTTATAGACGTTTTTTTGGTAATAAGGAGGATCTAAATAAACAAACATTTTTTTATATTTGTCACTTCATCTATATGAGCATAAAAGTCCAAAATCATTTATTGAAAAATGAATTTTATTATTATTTTCTTCAAGAAGTTTTTTACAAACTATAATTCTTTTATATTTGTTTAAATTTCAATTTTGTTGTAATCGTTGTTGAGTTCAAGTTCCTTTACTTTGTCCATTAAAATTTAAGTTATTCTTTAACAAGAAGATTAATCCGTCAAAGGCATCATTCTTATTATTTTTTAATCATTCTAGAGATGAATTAGGATAAAATCATTTTTCTAAATTTAGATTATTTCATTGTTCAGAGTTAGATAAAGATTTTCAAAAAAATATTAAATTTTCATCCAAATCACTAAAATAATATTTATTAAACATATCCTCTCTTAAAGCATTAAGACCAACAGATCCTCCGCCAAAAAATGGTTCTATGTAGATAAGGTTTTTAGTTTCTTTTGGAAAATAAGATTTTATTAAGTTTCATTGTTTAGATTTGCCTCCAGGTCAAGTTAATGGACTTATAAATTTATTCATTTTGTATACCTGCACAAGTTAAACATTTTAATTCTTTGTGAGCTCTATGATCACTATGCTCAACTCATTCTTCTTTTTCTAGAAGTGTTATGTTACCAACAAGATTAGTTTTAAAAAATTTCTTTTTAGTTTTTTCAGATAAGCAATATTGAATGCATACTCATTTGCTATTTTCTCTTGCTAAAGGTAATACTTTTTTACATATTTCACATTGCATTATTCTATTCTCCTTTTTTCATTTAAAATATATGGTAAATAAATTGCTACTTTATAAAATTCACAATGTTTAGCATTTGCTGTTGTTATATATCCAGGACAACAATGTTCAGCTCATTCACATAATGCACATTTATTCATTTTTAATTCAATAATTTCTTTACACTCTAAACATTTCATAAATAATAAAGGCATATTACCTTTTCAAATAATTTCTTAAGTTGGCATTCTCATTATTCTAAAGCCTCCAAAACATATATAACAATATAATCTTCATTTTTATAGTAATCTTCTGCTCATTGAATAAAATCCACATCTAATTTACTATCTTGATCATAAACTCACCCCATGAACTCAGAAGCAAAAGTTCAATTACATCTTTTTTTAATTGAAGTTCTGCAATAGTAATCTTCCATTGTTGTTTCAAAATTGTATCTTTTTGGTAATAACACAACCTTTGTAATATCAACTTCAATATAATGTCTGTCATCATCAATATTTGTTAATATCATTTTACTAATTTCATTGTCTTTAAGTTCTTGTAATATTTTTAATGTTTTTTCATCAAACTTTCTAAGTTCAATAGTTTTTATTCCATTTTCTATTTTTTCTAAGTATTTTGGTAATACTTTATATTTAACTAATTCCATTATTCTTCATCCTCATCATCAATACAAATGCAGTCTTCTGCTGGTTCATCACATTCAGAACATAAATCTACATCTTCGTTGTCATAAATACTAATGTTTAGTTGCTTATCCATGTTAAATTCTTTAATTTGTTCTTTCATTTCTTTTTCTTTCTTTAGCTATAATCTTTTGAATCATGTTCACATTGTTTTGAACAATATTCTTCATTTTTATCTGCATCATTTTCGCATTGTGGACATATCTGATTACCACATAATTTACAAGTGTCAATATGAGTTGTATCTATCTGTTCTCATCCTTCACTTTTACCTAAACCATACTCGCTTCATAAAGTTGTATGTCCGCTGTCACATTCAGTTATAATTGCTTCAAATTCTTTCATATTACTCCTTTATAATTTCAACATCATATCAATAAAAAGGTTTATTATCTTTTGTATATTCTATTAAAAACTTATCAACATTAATTAACATTAACATTTCTTTATTTTCTTCAATAGAAAGTTTAGCATAACCTACAAGATTTAAAATTCAATTTAATCTTTGGTTTATTTTTCTTACTATCTCATAAACACTTAAATCTTTTTTAGTCATTTTAACTGTTAATCTATCACTTATGCAGTCATCAGTGATTATAGGACAATTTGCATAATCACAATTATCTCTATTTGTAATATCATTTGAGCATATATGCTCTATAACTACTAATTCATTTATTCCTTCAAGATTTGGGTCTTTTCTTAATTCAAAAGTTTTAATTCCACTTCTTATTTGGTCTAAAAAATCTTGTTTGATTTTAATTAAGTTTGCTTGTGCTAAACACAATTCTTTATATTCTTTTTCCATTATTCTATTCTTCTTTTCTTTATTTTTTATTAGACTCTTAAACTTTCATTGTCAAAATTAACATGTGTAAAGGTTTTTAGCCTATCAGCAATTCTTTGATTTTGAGTTAAATCAATTTTTTTCATTTTATTTTGTAAATCATTTAATGATAAATTTGTAGTTATAATTGTTTTTAATTTTTTATCCATTCGCATATCAATTATTTCCAACAATATTTCTAATTGAATTGGAGTTAGAGCACTTGAACCTATATCATCAATAATCAAAAGTGGAGTTAAAATTGTTTTACTTTTTTCAAACATAAAAGTTTGTTCATTAAATTGTCTTCAAAAATATGATCATTTAACAAACATTCCTAGTTCTTCAAGTTTTCTTGAATTAAATGTTTTTCCAGCACCAACATTTCCATAAACATAAAAGTTTGGCATTGTTTTTAAGTTTTTATAACCATTTTGTATAGCTACTTCGTACTCTCTGCCGTTTTTAACAATTTTTGTAAAGTCTGGATTTGTTTTATCCTTTTTAAGTTGTTTTACTAAATTATCAATATGACTTATGTATTTTTCTTTAGATAAGACATACAGTGGTTTTATATTTTCCATTTTATTTCACCATTAAAGTTATTTCAGCACTCTTATAAGATTTACAAGGAACTATTTTAATAACTTCTTTTTCTAATAATTTTTTATCTATTTTATTTGTATGATTTAAAATTGATTCTTGTTTTTTAACATCGAAAAAATCAATTTTTACATTATCTATTGTTTTATCTTTTTTGATTTCTTTTGACATCAACTTTCTCCTTTTGTTCGATCATTTTGATTTCTATTTTTGTAATGTTCTGATACGTTGAGCATTCTTCTTTTTTAACCACCATAGTTTTACCTAGTGGTGTAAATACACAATCATATTCATTCATGGATTTTAATAAGTGTGCGTACACTGTATTTATTAAGCCTTTAGCTTTGCGTTGGCTTATATTGTGTTTAGTTGCAAAGTCTTTTATATATTCTGTTTTGGTTAATTTTGTGATAAACATCATCTCCTATTTGTATTGGTATAATGATTATGGAAAGGAGAATATTATTATGTATTGAATTTTTTTAGAGAAAATACTTTCAATGATGTACATACCAATTCTTATATCTATTGGTTTCATTATTTTAATAGGATTGATTTACTGGCTAAGTAATAAATATGATTGACCAATAGAGATCTGATCTTTGGAATTATTTAAAAAACAAATTATAGTATTTTTCACTGTTTGAGGAATAAATATTTTCATTATTTTAGCAATCGGTTTCTTAGGTTTATATACCCTTGCTTGAAATGATGATTTCCTTGTTAAGCTTTATAATTTTTCATTAAAACTTTTAACCGAAGTTATGACCACAATAATAATTGCAATTGGATATATTCAACTAACTGTTTTTGGTGGTTGAAATATGTATTTATCTTTCAAAATTAAATCTGAGTTAAAAAACCAATCATAACTAAGACATTAACCAGAAGAACGTTTGCAGAAAATATAATTAAATATATTTCGAAGAGTTTTTTAAACTCTTTTTTATTTTTAGTTTTGATGTCATTCCTATCTGTTGAAAAATCTTTTTCTTTTGACTCTTTCTTAAAAAATCTATATTTATTGATAGCTAATATTCCAAGAATTATTGAAAACACAAACGAAAGAACAATTAAACAAATTATTGATATCGTCATTGATCCGCTCATTCTTTTCTCCTTTCATTAATCATTTTTTATATAAAATTTTGACGTATAAATTTTTCTTTCTTGTTCTTGTTCAATAAAATATTTAATGATTGATTCGCCACTTAACTGATATATTTCCTTAACATCGCCTTGAATATTTTTATATACACTATATTTTTTAAGTGGATCAATAGTTAATTTTCATGATTTATTATTTGTCTTAGCTTCTCATTCAAGTTCTTGCATTTGACAATAATACTCACTAACATTTATTCAACAAAAATTTTCAGACATGGGTATTAATGATGAAGGGATTTTAACTAAAAAAACTTTAATTTCTTTTTCCTTACCTGTTTCATTATCAAATGTTTTTGTAATTTTAAAAGTGTTTTTTAAATGCACTGTTTTGATGTTTAATATCACTTGACCGTTAGTTTTAATAAATGCCATAGATCTCCTTAATTAAAAAGTTTGTTATTTGTTGATTTATTGTAATCAATTGTTCTTTGTAATAAATTTGCGTTTCTTTTTGCCTGTAAATAATATTTATTAATCACATTATTAACTTGAAAATTTATTTTGTTTTGCTTTCACTTTTCCTCAGAATAATCTTTTTTAGTAAAATCAAGTTTATTTTTTTTATTATTGAAATTCCTTTGTTTTGCTTTTGCATTATCGTATTCTTTCAATTCTTGAATTAATATGTTTGCTAAATTAGGTATTATTCCTTGAAAATTATTATTTTCATCTTTGCTTAAAATATTTTTATTAAAAAACTGATTTTTTTTAAATTTTAAAAATTCCTTTTCGTCATCTAAATTGAAATTATAATCTCAACCTTTTTCTTCATTTGTTAAATCAAAATTCTTAATATTATCAATTTCACTATACTCATTTTTATAAGTTTTCAAAAAACGCTTAAACTCTTGTTCAGCATAAACTGTATTTTCTTTTTGAAATTCATCAAACGATGATTTTAATTCTGGTACTGAATCAATAAATGTATAAGTTAAATTAACTATTTCTTTTCTTGTTTTATGACTAAGTTTTTTAGAACCAAAAGTTAAATTAAAATTCTCTGAAGAAATTTTTTTAATTTTATTACTCAGTTTATTAATCACTTTATTAGGTAATTGAGTAGAATTTACTAAATCATCAAAAACTTTTTTGTAATCAAGTAAATTTAAATTATATTGTTCTCTGACATTGTCTTTACTTTTAAATAAATCATCAAATGTTTGTTTTCTTGTTTTTATAGAATGAGTTATATTTAGTTCTAAATCTCTTATTGAATTTTTGTCCAGTTTTCCCATTTTTCTAAATTCCTTTTTATTTCCATTTCATTTTGTTGGAACTTTTTCAAAGAAAGAAAAATGAAAATGTGTATTGTCTGTATTTTTATGAAAAGCCAAAACAGTTTCCATTTGTTTAATGTTAAAATCATTAAATTTTAAAAATTCTTTTAAGTTATTTGAAACAATTTTATGAAATTCATGTCCATTGTAAATTTGTTGCTTCTCCATAAAATCATTAGAAAAAGAAATAACACCTGATCAAACAATTTGATTTTCAGCGTCAATTTTTTTAAACGCCTGTTTTTTTCAATATAAAGCTTTCTTACTTATTTCACCATTTAGATCATAAAGACCAGTTTTATATTCCTTTTGTGCAGTAATTTCACTTAATGCTAAATAATAATCTTTAAAACTTTTTTTCCTTGTTGTTTTAATTAAATCTTTTTTATCATCTAAATCTAGAGTACCCAATAAACTGTTTAATTCATTAATTTGTTCTTTGAATTTAATTTCAGCTTGTTTCTTTTTTTCACTTAACAAAGCAATTTCTTCTTTTGTGAAATCAATTTTCATTACAGCTTCGTCTCTGGAAATATAATTTAAATATTCACCTGACTTATATCAATTTGCTTTTTTACTTATTTTTGGTATTCCATTTGAAACATATTTTATATCAACTAACGTAGGATAATTTTTAATAATGATCACCTCACGTGATTTGGGAAATATCCTTAATACCTTTAACTTTATATACAAACTTATTATTTTCTAATATATTTCCACTTGTTAAATTTTTGTAAAATGTATTTGACTTGAAATAAATATGTTTAAAAGTTTTGGGAAAGAATAAATTTTTTGTAAATGAGCATTCAATAAATCTTATCTTTCTTCATTCAGAATCAAACTCAAATATGCAACTTTGAAATTTACAATTTTTAAATTTGACTTTTGAAAATTCAGCAGAAAAAGTAATATTTCTAAATACACAATTTATAAAAATAGAATTATATATTTTCTTGTCGTGTAAATAAGCATTTTTAAATAGTTTATTTTTAACTATCAAATTGCCTTTTATTGATTTCATTACTTTTCCTTTCTTTAGTTTTGACATTTTTATTTTTAATATAACGAAGAACAAATTTAGTTTCATCGTTACCATTTGCAGAAATAATTTGTTTTAAAATTCAGTAGTGATCATGTTCAAGAACAGTTAAATTTTTTATGGGTTTTTCAATATTATATTTTTTATAGTAAATACTTGAACTAATAATTTCCTTATTCAATTGATCACAAATTCTATAAATAGTTTCAAAAGTATATTTTCTAATTAAAGTTTCTAGGCTATGATAATCTTTTGTACTTAAAGGATATAAATATTTTTTACTCATCAGCATCCTTTATATCAACCAAGTAAAATTTATAGGATATATCCGATTCTTGTAAATATTTGTTTTTTTTATTTGGTCAAAAATTTATTGAAATAGATATATCATCTCTTTTTCCATCATTTCATAGCTTTCAAGCCTTATCTATTGTTTCTTTATCTTTTGTAAAACTTCAGAAGTAGTCCATTTTTATATTTACTTCTTTCTTTCTAAATTTAATTTTTATTCACTTACTATTTTTATTAAATGTAGAATCTGAAAATATTATTTCTTCAATCTTAATATTTGTAAGAAATATTGTTGAATCTATATTCATAAATTATTTAAATATCCTTTCTTAAACTTAATTTAGTTAACATAGATAATAAATTTATATAAATATATAAGATATAGAGAGAGAGATATATAGATATATAGATATATATAGTAAAAACCTAATTTAACAGAAATATTAAATCAGGCTCTCAAGAGTATTTTGCATGTATACAAAAATAGAAAACACTAATTATCTATGTCAATTAACAAATAAAAAAGTGGGGAATGCCCACTTTTTATAGACCCCCCAACTTTGTTTTACTCCCAAAAAAAAAAAAAAAAACTGTATAATTATCTTCGAACTTTTTCAAAAATAATTAATAAGTTTTTTTAACGTTTTATTCGTTTGTTTCCATTAATAAACTAGCTGGATCACCTTTTCTTAATTTTTTAGAAATTAAGATTAAACTTCCAAAATAAGAAATAGCTACAACTGCTAAACTTGCTACAAACGGTCACCATGAAATTATAAATGGCACAGCCAATCCTGCAAATTTTAGTAATACAATTATCAATCCAAGAATACCACAAGCTAGTAGAGTCGCTAATATTCATCCTAGTACTGATAATATTGTTACAGTTCCAAATGAGTATTTTTGAACTTTTCAGTTTGAGTATCCAAATGATTTCATTAAAATCATAAATCTTTGATAATGGGTTATATAAATATCACCAATTAAAATAATCAATAATGATGAGGTTATAATAACACTTACAATAATTAACATTGCAATTGAAATAGCTAATTGAGATATTTGTGCAATTAAGTCTTTTTCAATACTTAATAATTTTTGATTAGCTACTCCCATTACTATTTCATTAAATGATATATTACCAATTGGTTCATGTGCTAGAAGTAATAATCCATTATTTTCATATGTTGTTTGTAAGAATCCAGTTGTTAAATCAACAGGTTCACTAATATTTGAGAACTTCGCATTGTTTCACATCATTTGTGTGTAATTCAATGAATTAGCTCCGTTATTTAACATTTTTGTATAATCAGAGACATATAAATCATTCTGATCATTATGCATTAGATATTTATCATAATTAGAGACAATTGAACCATTAGGAGTTTTAATTTTTTCTCCAGCTTTATATTCAACTTCTGGTTCAAAGAAATTATAGTTTACATCATATTTTTTAGCCACTGCATAATTAGCAATTAAGTTTGCTAATCCTTGATCAACAAGAGTAGTAGTTCCATTGTATGAATCTAAGTTTCCAACTGCTTCTAAATTAATTTTTAAAACTCTGTTTGCATACTTAACTTGTGTTGTTTCTTGTTTTAATAATCCAGCTCTAACTGAGTCTAAATATCATGAGCCTGTTGAAGAATCAACAATATTTCCTAATCCATAATTTTTTGCTTGTTCTTTTGTAATACTGTACTCATATGAATAAGGTTTTATTCTGATATATCCACTTTCACTAACATTAGCACCGTACATTGTCTCTCATGCTTTTTTAGCTGTTTCAGGAATATCTGTAGCACTAACATTATTGTTATAATAACCATCAGGGTTTTTATTTTTATTATCTTTACTATAGTTTGCTCATTTATCATAACCATTAATTTGATCTTGACTTAATAAAGCTTTTGGTAAATATAATTCAATATTTGAGTATTGATAGTATGGTCTAATATATGAAGAACCCTGATTATCTTTTACTGCAAAATCATTAAATAAATATGCATCATTAACAAGTGAATTGTCATCATTGTAAAGGTATTTGTAAGTGAATTTGTTATTGTCTAAATTATATAAGTTTAAATAATTTGAATCTGTATTATAAATTCCTGTTCGAGATTCTTTAATTTGATTTTTTTGTTGTTGATCTTTTCATGAATTAGCAAAGTAATCAGAATTTATAAAATCATTATCATTATAAACTCAAGCATCTTTTGGTAAAACATCATAACTTGTTTGGCCTTTTTGTTTCGCCTCAAACAATAGTTGTTGTTGAGCTGTTGTTATATCTGAAATTGTTTTTTCTTTACTTAATTTATATGTGTTTAATGATTGTTTATTAGGTAAGATCGGCACATTTAAAGTATTTGTTGCTTTATCATAATATTTAAAATCATTATATTCAATATCATGGTCAATTTCTTGACCATTAAATACCTTGTTTATTTCTTCTAATAAATCACTTGAAACAAACAATTTATCAGATATTTTATCTTCTAGATTAAATGCTTTTTGATTTTGTTGTAAACCAGTTAACTTAATTTTGTATTTATCATTTGAAACTGCGATATTAGTTGCAAAAGTTTCACTGTCTTTAAAGATTTTTTTAACTCCAAATCCAAATGAATATTGTTGAATTCTTGAAGGGTCTTGAATATAACTTTGAACAAATGCAGGAGCTGAGTTAACAATAACAGATAGTATCTGTGCTTTTCAATCTCCATTACTTGAACCGCTTGAACCTAAAATACTTGATAAAATTAATGGAATTGCTTGAGTAAGGTTTTTAGTAATAACATCATATTTTTGTTGTGATTGTGCATCAGTTAAATATGTTTTAGACATTTCTCCTGTTAAAGGATCTAAACTAGTTGCATCATATAAAGAGTTTGAGATTAAACCAAGAACTTGTTCAATTGTTCCAATTGAAAATTGAGATCCAATTCCGTTAGCAAAGTTATTACCAAATTGTTCTACAATTAATTGGAATAGTCCAGTTTTGCCTTCTTCACTTCCTAATGAACTTTTATTGTTAGCAGAATCTGATACAAGATATTTAAATGTGTTTGTGTAAAGTGGTTTATCATCTCTAATACCTTTATAAATGTATTTTGAAATCGGTGATGTATCATAAGTTGATTCAAAATAATTTGAAGCATTTGAATATGAAAGTGTATTACCATGCAATACATAATCTTTATCAATTTCACTTGGGCTTTTTGAATAACTAATTGCACCTTTTGATAATGGTGAGTTTGAAACAGGTTCTAAATAATTATAACTATTTGAATAATCGACATTTTTATAATATGCATTTCCACCTGTTCTTACAATTGCTGGAATTGAGAATCCAATTGAAACTAAGAATGAAGTTATGAAAATAATAACAGTCATTAAATAAATATTTCTTCTGTTAGCAGAAGCTAAAGTAATACTGAATTTTAATGTAAATTTAGATTTATTAAATACTGTGTTTTTAAGTTTATTTAATAATCAAGAATGTTTTTTTCTTGATTCTTCAACTCATAAAATTTCCATTACAGGTTTGTTAGTTAATCTTCAAGCTGTAAAGAATGAAATTAAGATTGATAAAACTCCAAACAATACAAATCCTAAAATTAATGGTAAGACAGAAACTTGAATTTGATATAGTTGAATACTGAAATAAGGAATAAATAAGTGAATAAATCCTGATTGAACCAATAGTCCAATAAATCAACTTAAAGGAATAATAAATATAGCAATAATAACTGATTGTGCTATATATGAAAGAGCAATATTATGAGGTTCTACTCCTAATGCTTTTAAAATCCCAATTTGTTTTGTGTTCGCTTTAATTGATTTTTTCAATGAAATAATTAATCCAACCAGTGCAATAATACCTATGATCATTGACACAATAATAGTAAATAAACTATAAACTAATACAACTTGTGGTTGTAAGATTCATGAATATCTATAAACTGACTCATCAAAACCTTTAGCTTTTTGTGATGGTGTAAATAATATATTAAATTTATCAAAATTTGAATCTTTATTTAGTCAAATGAATCTTCTTGAAAAAGTTTTTGTAATTGATCCAGCTTGTCCAGATGGTGCGTTATCTTTTATAACACTTAAACTATCTCTAGAACCATAAACAATCACTGAGTTTTTTGGTTGTGGTACAGGAAGATCATCATTAACTACTGGATAATATGAAAATGTATCTGTTGCATAACCTGTTACAATAAAGTTTTGTGATTTAATCTTGATTTCAGAAAATAATTTAATGTTTCTTGCTCTTGCAAATTGTTCAGAAATTAAAACTTCTCCTTTATTTAAAGGTAATCTTCCTCCTTTATCAGGATTTAGAATTTTTAAATTAGATTGTTTCATATCATCTAGCATTACTAATTTATATTCAATTTGTGAAACATTATCAAAAACTGAAAGATCTTTTCTTAACTCATATTTAACATTAGATGCACTGGCAGCTATTTCTAATTGCATTTGATATGAAAATATTAAAACTTGAGATATTCTGACGTATTCATCCCAATAAGCTGAATGATTTTTCCCTTCTAAAATTCAATTTAATGAAGAATTATTATAAATATTGTCAAAATCTCAAGAAGGCATGCTTGGATTATCAAATACTGTCATTCTTGAAGATCAATCATCATTTGTAGCATTTGATTCTAAACTAAAATTTGAAATGCTAATCATTTTATTAGATAAAGTATCTATATCTTTTATTTTAAAAGTAGGTGTGGAAATCCCTTTTAGACCATTTTCTTTAATTGCTGCAATAATACTATTTGCATCACTTGAAGGAATTTCAATAATATTGTTTGGTTCATTACTAATAACATTTAATGAGTATTTATTTTTTTCATTAACGATATATTTACCTTCATTTGTAGATTGGTGGCCTTGTTGGTTTCCTGTTATAATTTCATATAACTCTGGGGTAACTGCACTTTTAATAGCAGTTTCAGTAATAGATGAGTTTTCATTTTGTGCTTGGTTAAGTAGAATGTTTACATTAGCAATATAAGCTACTACCCCTGTAAATGCTGTATAACTAAAAGTAAATAAGTTTTTACTATTTATTTTTGTGATATCCAGACCTTTATCAATAGTTGTTGATTCAGCTTGAATATACTCATTATCTTTAAATATTTCTTCAGTATTTAAAGTTTTAGCATATGCATAAATTGGAGTATTTAATAAATTCTTAATTGATTCTGAATTAGTATCTTCACCTTTTAGTGCTTTTATTAATGCTTCATAAAAGTGTCCCATCAATATGTTTCTAACATTGATTGTGAATTCTTTAGATTGAGGTTCAACGTTTGAATCAGCTTTAAATAAATCTTTGATTCTTTGATCTTCAAATGCTTTTGTAATAAATGTTTCTCCACTATAAACTTTATTAAAAGCTAAGTTAAATCTTTGTTCTTTATTGTTAATCAATGAGTAAGAATTATCATTTGTATACATCAACATTAAATTTTGTGATACTTTATTAGCATTTGATTCTGGGTTATTAGTAAAAAGTTCATCATCATACTGATAATCAAATTTATCTACATTTTTAACAACCTGATTATATGTATTATTCAGTCTGTCTCTTAAAGAAATAGATGTAGTTAAAATAAAAATTGATAAAAAAGAAAGTATTAAAATAATGATAAACTGAATTTTAAATTTAAAGATACCTTTTAAACCTTGTTTAAAAAGCAATCAATTGCTTGGTTTTTTCATAATTCCCTCCTTCTATTTTTATTTTCTGATTATACTTGAAACAGCAAAATATTTGTTTCCTAGTCATTCGTTTTCTGGTGTTTTTTCTCTAATTAAAGTTACTTGATATACTTCTTTAATTTTGTATTTTTTATTTTGATAAATTAAATTATATTTAATATTTGCTTCTTCATGAATTTTATCAAAATTGGTATAACTTAAAATATTTGATGTTCAATTATTTTGATCCACAAAATGCCCAAATTGATCGTCATAATATTTTTTTTCTGATACGTTTGTCATTCATAAAATTCCTTTAAACAACAATGATATTAATCTAATTGTATTTTCACCTTTTTCAGGCATTTCAACTCTTGTTTCATTTTTTTCAGCATCTTTAAGAATAACACCATGACCATATGCCTGTGCAATTGCATCAAAAATACTTCCATCAATAAATTTACTTGAGTTTTTAGGATCTAGTCCTAAAACATTAACTATTGACTTTGAATCTTTAACTTCAACATCATTAAATTTAACAGTTTTATTACGCACTGCTGCAGCGACAACTTTTAACGTTGCAAATAAGTTATTAGGTTCTTCTAAAACTTCTTCTTTATTTTCTTCATCAATAATAGTTATTTGTTCAAAACTTTTATTTAATAGCGATAATAAAATTGTTCTAACTGCTCCTAAATCAAAGAAGTATTCATTACTTTCATATTTGGCTTCATTAAATTGATTTCCAATTGCTTTAAAAATACTTGCAATTGTTCAATCTTTTAATCCATATAAGAATTGTAAGTTATTATCATAATCAACATTTAACATTTGTGTAAATATAATATCCATTTTAGTATTAAATATTGAGCTTAAATCTTTAAAGTTTTGAATTACAGCTTCTCCAATAATGTCTTTTTTTGTAAAGTAATTAACTGATTGGAATATACTTTTTAATAATCCACCATTATTTAACGCCCCAAAAGGATTTGGAACTGATGCTATACTTCCAATTAATTTAAATGGTTCAGCATCAATCACTACTTTCCCAGCTTTTTTATTGATTGAATCAGCTACAAAATATAAAACATCTCCAATTAATAAAATTGATTTGCCATCTTCTGTTAATGGTTTAAACAATACTTCATTTAATAATACTTTAAGTATTGTATAAATACTTTTATCTTCATCTGCTAGTATTTCTTTTAAAACATCAATTAATCTATAAATTTCTTTAATGACTTCTTTTGGTAATGTGTTATTTGAATTTATTAAGCCCATTAAGAATTTAATGATTTGTTCAATATTAAGACCAAAAATGTTAGTTGATCTTGAACTTGCCGATAATGTGTTTCCTGTAGTTTCTTTGCCAGCTAAAACATTAAATAATGAATCAAAAATAATGTTAGTTTTTGGTTTAAAATCTCCTCTTTCAGCAGGAATTCCTAAAAGAATAATAACAAAGTTTTTAGCTTTTTGAATATCTCTTCCTGGATCTAAGAAGTTGTTTAAAACTTTAAATAACTTATTAATATTAATTTGATCATAATTTTTAACATCATCTGTTGTTACTTTTTCTGTTAATACATCTGTTAAATCTTCACTTGTTATTGTTTTATCAGTTAAATCAGCAAATTCTTGTACATATCACACAAGTGTAAATACATATTGAAGCGCAGAACCTACTGTTGAAATAGTTTTACCTACTTCACCGTCTGCTTTAGTTTCAGTTCCATTTTTGTTTAAAATAGCTTTTCAGAATGTATCACTAATCTTAGTAAATGCTTCATAACGTGTGCTTCCAACATATGCATTTAATGGATTAACTAAAACACGACTTAAATCAGGTAAAGTTTTAATTTTATCAGCAATACCATCAATAGTTGTAGCAATACTTTCTTTTGTTGCATCTGGAACTTGGTTTAATAATGTAGCAATATTATCATTTAAGAATCCAGCTTCAGCAGTACTAAAGTCACTACCAAAAACCATTCCTAATAATGACGAAGCTATACCAGCTGTTTTAGTTATACTACTTGAACCTGTTTTAGTTCCTTTATAAATTTCATCATTTTTAATAGCTGAAGAAGTTATGTTGTTAACTCAATTTTTTCCATAATTTTTAAATAAGTAACGATCCATTTTAACATTATCATCAATACCTTCATTTACTGTTGAGTTGACTAAATCACTTTTTGGTAAAAATGCACTAGCTTTTAAACCACTAAAATTATTGATTAAATAAGAATAATCTACATTTGCATTTGATGAAGAATATTCAACACCATTAATTTTTCTACTATTATTTTTGTAGTCTTGAACAACTATTTTATCTTGTTCTGCTTTATTACTAGAAGTTAATATTTGAGCTTCTGCTGAAACATTAGCAACATTAATAATTTTTTGAATACTTTTAGCAAATTCACTTCTTGCTTTTGCAGTATATGTACATCCTAGTGTTACAGTTGTTGAAGCAATCATACTAACTGCAGTAAGACTTAAAAGCATTTTTTTCATATTAACTCCCTTTCCGTTTATTGATTTAATATAATTAAAAATATTTATTTAATTATACCATTTTTAGAGTTTCAAAATTAAAAATTAAGAAAAAATAATTGTTTTAAAAATAAAAAATAAGGGCTAATAAAACCTTATAGTTTGTTATTTTTTAATTATGATTCCACGATATCTTGTTGTTGATAAAATAGTTTCTTTAATTCCTTGAACTCCAAATCCAGAATCCTTAACTCCTAAAAATGGTAAGACATCAGGACCTCTTTGAGTACGACGGTTAATATTAACTGTTCCTACTTCAAGTTGTTCAGCAATTTTATAAGCTAAATCAACATCTTTTGAATAAATTGATGTTTGCAATCCAAAATTAGATTTGTTTGCTACTCTAATCATTTCATCGATTTCTTCAATTCTAATAATTGGTAAAACAGGTCCAAATGGTTCTTCTCAAGCTACATTCATATCAACTGTTACATAATCTAGTAAAGTTGGTTCTAATAAGTTTTGTTTTCTTGTACCACCATGTAACACTTTAGCACCTTTACTTGTTGCATCATTAATTAAATCCATTACAAAATCAGCACTTTTTATATCAATCATTGGTGTAATAACTGGATTATCAATTGGTAAACCAACAGATAATTTAATTACTTCATTTTTAATTAATCCAACAATTTTATCAGCGATTGCATTTTTTGTAATAACTCTTTTAATTGCAGTACATCTTTGTCCAGAATAACTATAAGCTCCAGCAACAATATCTTTTGCAATATGCTCTAAGTTATGATCATCTAACAAGATAGCAGCATCTTTCCCACCAAGTTCTAATACTAAATCTTTTGAACTTGAAATTTGCATTAATCTTTTTCCAACTTGCACACTTCCTGTAAATGAAATGAAATTGATTAATGGGTTAGTCACAATCACATCTCCAATATCTCTTCCACGTCCAGTTACTACGTTTAAAACACCAGCTGGTATTCCTGCTTTAACTGCTAATTGAATGATTTTTATTCCCACAACACTACCTTGAGTAGCTGGTTTATAAACAAATGTATTTCCAGTTAATAATCCTGGTGCTAATTTTGAAACACTTAAATTAATAGGGTAGTTAAATGGTGAAATAGCGACACCAACACCTTTTGCAATACGTTTGTATTTAGCAATAATATCTTCTGTAATTCCTTTTGAATCTTTATTGTAAGTTAAAACATCCATATCTTTGTATTCTGAAATTGTTAAATAAATGTATTCAGCAGTTCTGCGAACTTCAGTTAAACAATCATTATAAGATTTTGCAATTTCATGCATCATTGTTGTAGCTAAATCTTGTTCATTAGCTAATAACAATTCTTTTCATTTTATTAAAAATTCAATTCTTTTTTCTACACCTAATGCTTCTCATTTTTTTTGAGCTGCTTTAGCTGCTTTGAAAGCCTCATCAATTTCTTCTGCTACTAAAGCGCTTACTTGAGCATAAACTTCTCCAGTTGCTGGATCCATAATGTCTAAATAAGTTTTTGTTTCGATTTCTTTGTTATTAATTATTGCTTTAAATTTTTTCATATTGTCCTCCTTTGGACTTAATTAAATTGTAAAACATTAAACCTACTATAAAGCAACATAAAAATTAAATTCATTTAATTTTAGATATTATACATAATAATAGAACCAGCAATTGCTGCGTTTAATGATTTAACATCATTATTCATTTCAATGTTTAAATTAATATCAATTAGGTCATGTAACTCAAGACTAATTCCATTTGCTTCGTTTCCTATTATTAATGCATATTTTTGTTTTTTATCAAAAGTTATGCTACTTAATGATTTACAATTTGTGTTTAAAACAGTCCCAATGATTATGTAATCATTTTCTTTTAGTTCATTAATTGTTGTTAATAAATCAGCATTGACTAAGTTAACTGAAAATAAATTTCCTTGTGTTGATCTTAATACTTTAGGATTATAAAAACTTACTGAATGGTTAGATGCAACCACTGTTTGAAAGTTAAATGAAGCTGCACTTCTAATTAATGTTCCCATATTACCAGGATCTTGTATTTGATCAAGTAATAAAATATTTTGATCTAAATTAAGCTTTTGTGTTGCTAATTCACAAACTGCAAAAATTCCTTGGTTTGTTTTTGTTGAAGCAATTTTATTAGATACATTATCTGTGATTAACACGCATTCATAATTCATTGATGCATCAATCTTATCTAACATTCTTTCTTCTAAAAAGATGCTTCTAACAAGGTTTCTTTTAATTGCTTCATCAACCATATGAAGTCCTTCAATAAAAAATGCTTGTTCTTCAATTTGAAATTTCTTTTCATCTCTTAACTTAACAATATCTTTAATTCTATTATTTGTTACTGATGTTATCTTTTCCATATTAGTAATTATCCACTTGTCTTTGTTGATTCTTTTCATGCTTTGCTTTGTATGTTTCGATTAGCTCAGCTTCTGAGTAATTTTGCACTTTAGCAATTTGTAAAAATGCATTGAACACATTTGCAAATGTTTGATTATTTGGTGTATTAACTAAACTTGTTAAATCTTTAATCAATTCAAAGTAACAATGAATATTATTTTTGTAACCTAAATCATTAAAATCAAATTGCTCAAAATCGAAGTTAATTTGATTACCAATACTAATAATAAAATGTAACCCATCAATATATTCTTCTAATTGAACATTGCGAGCACCAGGCGCACCTTGTTTTCAATATTTAAAACTTTTTTCTTCATTGGCATATTCACCTAATTCAACTCAGAACGCAATTATCTTTTTTCTAAACATATCATGGTCTAATGCTAACTTATGCTTTTCTAATATTTTATTATCTAAAAACTCTTGTTGCTCGCTTAATCACTTAAGTGTTGCTTTTTTAATCATAATGACTCCTTTAACCTTTTTAATATTCTATATTACTGATTTTAACTTAATATTTTTTTTAATTTTAAAATAAAGTATTGAAAATAAAAAAAAACAGAGTTTAAATTATTGACTAATTTAACTTCTGTATAGTTTTTTTATTATTTAACTCCTGGTTTACCAAGTAATTTAAACATATTGTATTTATAAACTTCAACTCCTGGTTGATCAAATGGATTAACTTCTAATAAGTATCCACTCATTGCAACTGCAATTTCAAAGAAGTAAACTAAGTAACCAAATTGAATATCATCCATTTTATCAAATTCCAATACAATGTTTGGCATTTTACCTGTGTTAACGTGTGCATCAATTACACCTTCAATAGCAGTTGAATTAATTTCATGGAATGTTTTTCCTGCTAAGTAGTTTAACCCATCATAGTTATCAGCATTAGCTTCAACTAACATGTTTGCAACTGGTTCTTTAATTTTAATAATTGTTTCAAATAAAACATTTTTTGCACCTTCTTGAACTCATTGTCCTAATGAGTGTAAGTCAGTTGAGAAGATCATTGAAGTTGGATACAAACCTTTATTATCTTTTCCTTCTGATTCTCCAAATAATTGTTTTCATCATTCTGCTGTATATTGCATTTGTAATTCATAAGCAACTAAAGCTTCTGCTTTGTATCCTTGATTGTACAATGCATTACGTGCTGCAGCATATTTATATGCTTCGTTTGTTAAATCGCCTTGAATTAATTCATCCATTGCTTTATTTGCACCAGCAAAAATATTATCTGTATTTATTCCAGCAACTAATAATGGGAAGATTCCTACAGGTGTTAAAACTGAGAAACGTCCACCAATGTCATCTGGAATTACAAATGTAGGATAACCTTTGTTATTAGCAAGAGTTTTTAATGCTCCTTTTGCTTTGTCAGTTACAGCAACAATTAATTCTTTTGAAGCTTCAACCCCAACTTGTTCAATTAATTGTTTTTCTAATGTTCTAAATGCAATTCCTGGTTCTGTTGTTGTTCCTGATTTAGAAATAACACAAATTCCAAATTTTTTACCTTTTAAGTATTCTGATAATTGAGCAACATATGTTGAACTCATTGTGTGTCCTGCATAAATTACTTGAACTTTATCTGAATGATTAATTCCTCTAATCATTTCATCAGCAGCTCTAATTCCTAAATATGAACCACCAATTCCAACAGTTACTAAAACATCAATTTTATTTCTTAACGAAGCAGCAATTTTTTTCATTTCTTCATATTCTTTTTTGTCAAATGTTTTTGGTCATTCAATTCAACCTAAAAAATCATTACCTTTTCCAGATTTATTAACGATCATCTCATGAACTTTTTTAACTTTTGCTTCATTTAAATTAGCAACGTTTAGTCCTGAATGTTGTAAATCAACTTTAATCATACATTTTCTCCTTAAATTTTTTACTTTACAAAACTAATTATACTCTTATGAATATAAAAAAATAGCAATTTGATCGGCAAAGAAAAATAAAAAAATAGGCTTAAACCCATTTATTACCCAACTATTGTTTTGTCATTAAATACTGAGTATGTTACATCATAATCAAAGTCTTTGTCTTATTCAAAAAATGGTACATATATTTCTTTTTCAGTAATAACATTATCTAATCTAACATCAAATTCTTCAGCATCAATTGTTTCATTTGATAATTGCGAAGATGCTGATAATCCAATTTTATATCCTAAATAATCATTTTCATTTATTCAACGATCATAAAAACCTCTACCCATACCAATTCTGTTTAATCTTAGATCAAAAGCCACTAATGGAATAAACATTGTATTAATGTAGTTATTTTCTGGTAATAATTCACAAGTTTTTTTAGGTTGTAAAATATTTAATATTTTATTTTTTTCTAAATCAGTTTCTAAATTAGTAATTCTTCTGAATTCCATTGTATTATTTTCAAGAATTAAAGGAACATAAACTTCAATACCCTTTTTTAAACTTGTTTGAATAATGTTTAGAGTGTTTGGTTCGTTTTCTGTTGCAAGATAAATAGCTATTTTATTTAAATTATATCTTTCAATATAATGATTAACTTTTCGTTCAATTATTTTATTAACTTCTTCTTTGTATGCTTTTGATAAAAAAGATCTAGTTTTTAAAAATTTGTCTCTGATTTGACTCTTGTTACTCATAGTTTTTTCCTTTCAAATAATTATTTATTGCATATATAATTATAAATAAACAAATTATTCAATAATCTCATTTATAACATCAATAGCTAAATTGGCGCATAATATACGATTTTTTTGCTTATTTATGTTTTTAAATACAACTAAATCGCCTAAAATTGCCAAATTATTTGAGATTCCTGTATTTAAAAACGCTTGATATTCACTAATTATTGTTTTTATTTCGTCTAGTTTTTTATCTTTAATTAAATTAAAGAATATATCAGCACTTGAGGTTGCTACAGAACATGCTGTTCCTTCAAAATTAATTGCTTTAAAAGTCTGATTTTCAATTAAAATTTCAATTTGCATTTCATCAGCACAAGTTTGTGATTTTGCATCTTTTAAAATAGCATTTTCAAGCTGTTTAATTCCTTTATTATCAGGGTTTGTAAAATGTTCCATTAATATTTTTCTTAATAAAATATCATCATTTATATCTATCATTTTATCTCCTTAAAATAAGACATCTAAAAAATTATTTACAGTCTTTAATGCTTCAACTAATTTGTCTATTTCTACTTTATTATTATGAATTCCAAAACTTGCTCTAACTGCAATTTTTGTATTAATTACACCTTCAATTCTTCTAGCACAACTTGCTCCACCACGTACTGAAATATTGAATTTATCATCTAAGTAATTAGTAATATCTTGTGGATTTACACCATTAACATTAAATAAAATAATTGGTGATTTAACGTCTAAATTATAAAAAGTTATAAAGTCTTCGAGATTAGTTTCTTTAACTCTTTTTACAAAGTATTCTTTTAGTTCTAATTCATGTTTTTCAATTTCATGTAAATCAATTTTATTAATAAAATTTAACGCTGCTATGTAACCAACAATTCCACTAATATTTGGTGTACCAGCTTCTAATTTTTCAGGTATACTTGCAAGTGTATAATCAACTAAGTTTTCTTCAATTTTTAAACTCATTCTACCACCATAAAAGATTGGTTCTAGAGTATTAAGTAAGTCATATTTTCCATATAAACACCCAACCCCAAATGGGCCATACATTTTATGTGCTGATCATGACATAAAATCAATGTTTCAAGCTTGAACATCTGTTTTAATATGGCCAATTGCTTGAGCAGCATCTACATGAACAATAATATCATTATTAAACTCTTTAATTACTTCAGTAATTAATTTAATATCATTTAATGCTCCAATAGTGTTAGAAACACTAGCAAAGGTTACAATTTTTGTTTTATTGTTTAACATTTGTTTTAATGATTCAATATTAATTGTGAAATCATGATTTAATGCTATTTTTTTAATTTTAGCTCCCGTTTTATTAGCTATTGCAATTCATGGTAATAAGTTAGCTGAATGTTCTAATTCAGTTAATAATATTTCATCATTTTTTTTAAGATTATTTCTTAATCCGTTTGCTAATAAATTAATTGAATGTGTCGCACCACTAGTAAATACAATTTCTTCGATTTTATTTGCGTTAATAAATGTTTTTGATAAGCTTCTTGCTTGTTTGATTAATTCAAATGCTTCAAAACCTTTTTTATAGTCAATGGCATATGGATTTGATCCATTTTCGCTTAAAAATTTCATTTCAGCATCAATAACTTCTTGAACTTTAAGACTAGTTGCTGAACTGTCAAAATATATTAAATTACTTGCTTTATTACTAAATGGAAAAAAATGCTTTAAGTCCTTCATTTCACAAACCTACGTTTCTATCTAAATAATTATACTATTTAAGAAACAAAAGTTTGGCAATTTTAATGCCTTTTGGGTTATAATATTACCAATGCTTATATAAAAATATAAATAATAAGTGTTAAATAAACAATTTTTAAACAGGAGGAAAGAAAAATGAAGAAACTACTATCACTAATTGGTGCTCTTTCATTAACAGCAAGTGCAACAAGTGTTTTAATATCTTGTTCAAACAATAATGATGATAAATATGGAGATACGTTTATTAATGATAGCGGTGGTTTAACAATCACCACTAAAGACTTATTGAATTGATACAACGATACTTATGGACGTTTAGGTAAGGATCCACACAAGACCTTAGTTGAATTCTATAATATTTTTGCTGTGGCAATTTATGAAGAAGCAAGCAAGGACAACAACATATTTAAAGGTATCGCAGCAGATTCAAGTGAATATTTAAATGAAAGTGGAGAAAAACTAGCTGAAACTCTTAAAACAGATTATGGGAAAGATTCAAAAGCACCTAACACAATTTATGGACGTGCAAATAATGCAATGATCAGTGCTAGAAAAACTTATTTAGATGGTAAAAAACAAAGCACAAAAGCTTGAATTAAATATTTAAGAGGGCAATATCCTTGAGTTAATAATGATCAAAAATTATTAGAAAATGCTTGAATTTCAAACTACATCTTAACTAATTCATCTAATTCAGCATATGCAAACCTTTCAAAAACACTTGGTTTTGGTACAACAGATTCAACTTGAGCAAAAGGTTATTTATCAATAAAAGTTAATGATACTGAAATCTCAAGATTACTATCAGAATTCTTAACAGCTAATGCTGATACAGTAATAAATGGAAAATTAGATGAAAAAGTTACAGCGCAAGCAACAGTAGATAATAAAAAAATTACTTCAATCATTAATTTAATAAATGCACTAGGTGGTAAAAATGCTTTTGGTCAAACTACAAGTAAATTTACAATCGAATTTATTGAAAATACAAATGATGCTTTTTTAGATACTTTAACTTGAAGAACTTTCTTATCAGGAATTAGTGCAACTTTTGCTAATAACCCAGAATCAAATGCAGCTAAAGGGACAGTTTCACAAATTAGTGTAGCTAATAACAACATTTTTAAAATTACTGATGTTCAAGGTATTAAATTATCAAGTGAAATATACAAAGACTTTTATAACTATAATGCTAGACCAGCAAGTGAATTAAATAAAACACAACTTGTTTCTATTGCTCCAACTTTAAATGAAAACAAAGAAACTCAAAAAACTAATATTCTTTCAAATTATCAAAGATTTTTAGTTGATAAATACTTTGATACTAAAAAACCAGTTGCTACTTCTGAAATTGTTTTAGAGTTTTCAAAAATTAATGCAAATGCAACTCCTGATATTAATAAAGAAATAAGTCCTGCACAATTTGTAGATACTTCTAAAGTTACAAATGATCTAATTAGATATTTTGAAGGTTTCTCACAATTCTATAATTTATACGTATTAAATAACGATAATGCGAGTGGTGGAGGAAGTACAAAAGCTAAAGCTGAAACAAGTACTACAACTGGACTTACTGATTTTGAAACTTTTTATCGTGGATCAAATGCTCCAAATGGAACAAATGGAATTTCATCTGATGGAAGACTATGAAAAATGGGAGCAAACTCAAGTTATATTACTCCTTACTTAACAGCTAAAAAGAATGATAAATTATTGACATTAGATTATGACACAGCAAGTGGAACATATTCAAACTTAGCTAAATACTCAGTTTATGACTTTTTAACAACAACTCCTGAAGAATATAAACCTTCAACAGAATCAACTTGAACTTCAGAAAACACAAACATTGTTTCTGGATGACATAACTTTGATCAAACAGTTCAAAGATTCACTGTTGAAGCTAAAATAGGTATGAATGAATTATTTAACCTTGTAACTGATTTAGGAAGACTTGCAGAAGCAGAACAAAAAAATGGAGAAGCTGCTGCAGTTAAAAAACCTTATAAAGTATTAAACGCTAAAGATGGAATTATTGCTTTCATTGATACTGATGGTTTACACTTTATGAAAATTGATGGATACAGTTTATTACAAAGTCAATCAACTGAAAAAGCAACAGTTCAAACAGCTGAACAAGATAAACAACAATCAATTGCTTATGATCTACTTTCAAATACTAATAAAGAATTAATTCCTTATTTATTAAATCCTAAACTTACAGTTGAAAGTGGTGGAAAAACAAGTAATTATTTAGCAGAAGGAGAAAGTACTCCATCAACACCAGAAGAATCAATTAATAATGATATTTCTAAATCAAATATTATTAATAATCTTGGAACAACATTTGGAAACGATTACAGTAAAATATTAAACTACTCAGTTACAAATGATTATGAAAGATTTTTAGTTAACAATACAATTGCTAAAGGATTATTAACATCTGATACAGATAAATCTTACTTATTCTATAACTATGATATTTTAGCTGACGCTAAAGCTGCTGTTTCAACAACTGAAAGCTTTGGAATGTTAGGACAATGATTATGAACTTACCTAGATGAAATTTTTGGTACAAATGGTAACTACACTCAACTATTTGAAAAATTCTTTGCAACAGATAATTCAGTAGATGCTAAAGCAACAGCTGAATTAATAAGTGTTATTAAAAACCAACAACAAAAAATTACTGACCTTAGAACTAACTATGAAATCAAAAACAATGATTGAGTTACTTCAACTGAACGTAATTATAAAAAACAAATGAAAGATCTTGAAAAAACACCAAATGCGCAAAAATTCATTCCAAATTATGCTTTAAAAGCTGACATTGACAGTTTAGACAAAAGTGCAATTTGAAAAACATTAGTTTCTAAAGCTAAAGAAACAATATTTGTTTACAACCTGCCAAGTTCATATTTAACTTATGAAATCATCGTTAACAACTTAAATAAACATGAAGGAGGAGTAAAATAATGAAAAAAATATTAGCTATATTAGCTGCTGTTGGTTTAACAGCTACAACTTCTTCTTTAGTAGTTTCTTGTTCAAAACCTGTTGACAGATTTAACAAATTAAACTTTAAAGATAAAGCAGTATATGAAACATTTATTATAAAAATGAAAGATCAAGGCTTAATTAGTGTTTCAGAAGCAGAAAAATTCTTAAGAATTAGTGATACAGAAATTATTGCTGATGTACTTAAAATTTTAGATAAAAGAATATCAGAAGAAGAATATAAAGCAACTAATGCTTCACTTGCTTCAACACTTAAACTAAAAGAAAAATCATCTGATGAAAATATTACTTCTAACTTATTAGATAGTTTAGCAACTAATAAATTCTATAGTGAATATACATCAAAAATTATTACAAATAATGGTATTGTTAATGATTGAGATTACATGAACGAACATTCATTAAATGCATTTAACTTATTTGAAGATGATGCAAAAGTTAATTATTCAATTTATTATAAAGCTGATGGTTCAGATACATTAACTAGATGACAAGCTAGAAATGAATTTAATCAAACTATTAGAAATACACCAACTTTAGAAATATTAAATAGTAATACTAATAATTTCTTCTTAGTAGGTGCATTCAATGATACAGCAGTAACTGCATTACCAACAACAACTAAAATTATTAATAAAGATACATCTATTGGTGGCATAAGTGCTCCATTCTTAATTAAAAAATCTGAAACTGTTGAAGGATTCAATGGAAATGAAATCATGAAATATAGATTCCAAAGTTATATTAATGCTAAAATTATTCCTGATTTATACACACAATTAATCAGTTTAGCTTACTTAGATAGTAATTTATATTCAACAAACTATACTTCAAAAAATTATACAAATGCGTTTGCTAGATTAAATACTTCAAACAAATTAGTATCTTCATTCCAAAACTCATTAATCTCAGATACAAAAACTTCAAATGTAAAATTAATTTGATCATTTAAATCAGATGTATCAACAGACACTACTGAATGAGTTAAAGCATATAAAAAAGCTTTAGGAATTCCTGATGCTAGTGGTAACATTATTTTAAACTCAGGAAACATTGCAACTTTAATTGAAAAATTTAAAGAAGGCAGTGTTGATAAATTAGAAAATGTTACAAAACTAGGAACAGACCCATTCTTAGGATTAATTGGATACAATGGTATTGTTAAAAATAGTGAAAGTGGTATTGAAGCAATCAGTGGATCATTAAGTATTTCAACTGATGCACAAACAGCCGCTAAAGCAATTAATGCTCCAACTATATTAACTGGTGCTAATGACCAAGGATTCTCAGTTGGTGATGCTGGTGAACATGAAATAGTACTTGTTTTACCATTATACTTAAATGATATTTTTGATAGTTCAAATGTAACATTATTATCAAGCAATGGACAAGCAGAATTTACTATTCCTGAAAATACTTGAATTCCACTTGGAGATAAATATAGTCCTTACATTGACAATGTAAATGCATATAAAGATGAAACAGGATTAGATGTTATTAAAGACAAAACAAGAAACATTTACATTAAAGCACAAAGCGATGCTGGTGGATCAATTACTTTAGGTGATACTTCTACATTAAAAGTAACTGTTAAAGTTGAAAAAGAAACTTCAACAATGTTAGGTATTCATGAAGTAATTAACAAAGAAGATTCTACTTTTAAAAATGCATTTAGCGCTGATGATCAAGCTAAAGTTAAAGATACTGATAAAATCTTACACTCAGTATTATTATCAAGAAACGCTGATCCAAAAGGTGTTTATGAATTAACTCAAAGATGAGAAATGTCTTCTCAAACTAGTCAAGATGTTAAAAACTTGAGTTCAACTAAAAAAGAATTATTATTATCTGAAATCGAAAATGGTTTAGTAACAGGTGATACTGACTATACTACAGAAGCTAAAGAAGAACTTTATACTAAATACATTATGGATGGAGATAATGTTCTATACCAAGCATTATACGATGAGATTTCTAAATATATTAAAGAAGACGATTCAGGAAGTTCAGATTAATGCAAGATTGTTTATTTTGTAAAATCATCAAACAAGAAATCCCTTCATATAAAATATATGAAAATGAATATGTATATGCTTTCTTAGATATTCACCCTGTTACTGATGGACATGCTTTAGTAATTCCAAAAGTACATGCTGAAAATCTTACTAAAACTCCAGATATCTATTTAGCTGAAGTAGGTAAAGCAAAAAAAATAGTTGCTGAAATACTACAAGAAAAGTTAGACGGTGTTAAAGGATTTAACTATGTGTCTAATCAAGAAGCAATTGCCAGACAAGTAGTTTTTCATTATCATGAACACATCTTACCTAAATTTAAAGAAGATGAAGGATTCTTACATGCTAAAAATGTTAATCTAAAATATGCAAGTTTAGAAGATGTATTTAATGAAATATCAAAATAAAAGATGACATATGTCATCTTTTATTTATTATTAATTTAAATATAAAAAAATGTAACCTAAGTTACATTACATTACTTTTTATGTTTATAAAACATTTTTCCATCAACACTAATAATTCTTGGTGTTCATGATTTATGTTCAACTTTATTTAGTTCATGATTGATTTTAAATACTTTTGCATCTAAGTCATCAAAGATTGATAACATAATTGCTTCGATAATTACAGGCTCTGTTGGTGAACCATATTCTTTTTTACCATGACTAGCAATAATCATATGTTGTAATAAAGTTAATGATTCATTAATATTTCCTTGATCATCTTTGTAGATATTTAATTCTTCAGCTAATTTATTTAGTTCTGTGTTTCCAATACTAATGTGCCCAATAATTTTACCTTGTAAACTATAATCAGTTCCTGTTGGACCAATAATTTCAATTACTTTTCCAATATCGTGTAGAATCGCTCCACAAATTAATAGTTCTCAATCAATTGATGCATATGCATAACTTGGTTTTAATGCTAATGCGTTTTTAACTAATGTAAAACTATGTCAGAATAAACCACCTTTAACATTATGATGAATTGTCATTGCAGCTGGATATGATAAAAATTCTTTTTCATATTTTTTAATCAATCCAATTGTTAATGTTCGATAAGTGTCATTTGTGACACCTTCAAGAATACTCATTAATTTTGCATAATTCTTTTCAACGTTAATTGGTGCTTCAATAATAAAGTCTTTTGCTTCTAATCCAAGGTTATTTAATTCAGTTTCGCTAAGAATACTATAATCATTAACTTTAAGCTGTAATACACCTCTAAATTCGTTTACAGCAGCATTCTTAAATAAAACAAAACTATTTGGTTGTAACATTTGTTTATCTTCTTCAGTTACTGTTCATTTTCTAGCTTCAACTCTACCAGTTTTATCTGATAAATTTAAAATTAAATATGATGAACCATTTGTTGCTGTTGAAACAATCACTTTTTCAAGTCTAACCACTAAATCAGTTGATGAAAATGTGCTATTTAATTCATTAATTTTTTTCATTTGTAACTCCTTATTTAATATTTTACATTATTTAGACCAATCAATTGGTGATAATTTATTATTAAGCAAAATTGCATTTATTTTTGAAAAAGGTTTTGTATCTTTAAAACTTTTTAAATAGCTAAAAGGTGATGGATGAGCTGAACTAATTACATTATTAGTTTTATACTCTAAGTTTTCATAAATACCTTTTGCATAGTTTCCTCATAAACAGTAAACAATATTTGGATTAGATTTATTTAAAGTATTTAGAATGTCACTCACAATTGCTTGTCATCCTAATTTGGCATGACTACCTGGGTTGTTTTCAATTACTGTTCAACAAGTATTGATTAATAGTACACCTTGTTTTACTCAACCACTTAAATCATTATTTTGATAATGATTAATATTTAAATCACTATCTAATTCTTTAAAAATATTAATTAAGCTTTTAGGTGTTTTAATTTCATTACTTGCACTAAATGCAATTCCATTTGCTTGTTTTGGATTATGATAAGGATCTTGACCAATAATAACTACTTTTACATCCTGTGGATTAATCAAATCAAATAAACGCAAACAATCTTCTTTTTTTGGATATACTACATCAGTTTGTGTATAAGCTAAATTAATTGTTTGATCAATTTTTTCGTTTAAAGCGTTATTGCTTAAAAATTCTTTTCATTGTTTATTCATTAATTTCACCTAATTTCACAAAGTTATTAATTCTTTTAATAAATGCTTGCATTTCTTTTGCTGATTCTTCAAATGAATAAAATTCAGATTTAGCATTTTTATTTTGTTGATCTAAAATTCCTAAATTGCATTTCATTGGTTTTAATGTTTCATGTTTGGGATTTGTTATATAAAAGTTTAAAGCTCCTAACATTGTTTTTCTTGATGGTTGTTCTATTTTTATATTATTTAAATAAGCCAAAAGATTTATCCCTGCCAGAATTCCACTACTTGCTGATTCAATATATCCTTCAACACCAGTGATTTGACCTGCAAAAAAGATATTTTTATTTCTCTTTACTTGCTGTGCTCTATTTAATAATTTTGGTGAATTAATATAATAGTTTTTATGCATAACTCCATATCTAACAATATTTAAATTTACTAAACCTGGTAAAGTTTGTAGAATTCTTTTTTGTTCTGGTCATTTAATATTTGTTTGAAAACCAACAAAATTATAAAGTGAATCAATTGCATCATCTTGGCGTAGTTGCACCACAGCATATGGTGTTTGATTATTTTCATTGATTAAATTATTTGGTGATAACGGACCATTTAGTAAAACCTTTTTACTTGTTTTAGCAATTTGTTCGATTGGTTGGCAACCTCTAAAATAAATTTCCTTTTCAAATGATTTTAATTTAACAGTTTCTGCATTTCTTAATTCTTCAACAAATGTATTAAATTGCTCTTCATTAAGCGGAATGCAAATATATTTACCATCTTTACCATCATTATGTCTACTTGCTCAATAAACATGCTTAAAATCAATACTATCCTTAGTAATTATTGGGGCAGATGCATCTAAAAAGAATAATTTTTCATTTCCTGTAATATATTCAATGTTTTGTCCAAGCTTTTCGGTTGTTAAAGGACCAGAAGCTATGATTGTAACTTTTGTGTAATCAATTTCTGTTACTTCTTTATCAACCAAAGTAATGTTTTTATGTTGTTTAATTTTTTCAGTAATAGATTTACTAAATCCAAAGCGATCAACACTTAATGCATCATCTCCTGGAATTTGATTTTCATATGCTGCTTGAATGACTAATGAATTCAACATTTGCATTTCATTTTTTAAAATACCAGCGGCATTCTTTTTTGATTTACTTCTTAATGTATTTGAACAAACTAATTCAGCTAAATCGTTTGTTTTTTGAATATCGTTTTTAATTAAACTTTTAACTTCATATAAATTAACTTTTACTCCATTGTTTGCTAATAAATAAGCTGCTTCACATCCAGCAAGTCCAGCTCCAATAATATTTACTTCTTTTTGCATGTTCTCACCTTTTACTACTATATAAAATTATAAGTTAAAACAATAAAAAAACCATCTTTAAGGATGGTTTAAGTAATTTATTATCAAACTTTAGTTCTTTCTTCTTTTGGTTTATACATTCCATCACCAGGTTTAGTTTCATAAACTTCATGGAATTCATTTATGTTAACTAAAACTCCATTACATCTAAATTCTTCAGGTGAATGTGGATCAATTAATAATCTTGTATTTTTTTGTTCATCAGTTGCTTTTCTTCTTCAAACTAAAGCATAGTTAGTAAAGAAGTCTTTTAATCCTTCAGGGCTTTGTGCTTTACATATATCTAATGCAGCAGCAACTCCACTTAAGTCTCCAATGTTTTCTCCAAGTGTTAATTTACCATTAACATGTGAACCATTAATTTGATATTCATTATATTGATCAACAACTTTTTGAGTTCTTAGTTTATATTGTTCATTATCTTTTTCAGTTCATCAATTTTCAAAGTTTCCGTTTTTATCAAACTTACTTCCTTCATCATCAAACCCGTGACTTACTTCATGACCAATAACAGCTCCAATTCCACCAAGGTTTGCAGCATGTGATTGATTTACATCATAGAATGGTTTTTGTAAAATCCCTGCAGGGAAACAAATTTCATTTGATGTTGGATTATAATATGCATTAACTGTTTGCGCATCCATGTATCATTTTGATTTATCAACTGGTAAGTTAATTTCTTTTAATTCTTTATTAATGTAGTGTTTTGATAAACTTAACATATTATCAAATAGACTTCCGTCTTCTTCATAACTTAAGATTTCAACATCATCTAAATTTTCTCATTTATCTGGATAACCAATTTTGATTGTAAATGAATTTAATTTTTCAATTGCTTTTGTTTTAGTTGTTTCTGACATTCAATCTAATGCTTTAATTCTTGTTTCATAAACTTTTAATAAATCATGCACCATTTTAAGTACATCTTCTTTTGCATTAGGTGAGAAATGACGTTTAACATACTCTTTTGAAATTAGTTCACCAAGTGTTCCATCAACAAATTCAACAACTCTATCTTCGATAGGTTTCATTTTTTTAACACCGCTAAATACTGATGCGTATTTAAATCCATTTTCATATAAAGAAATTGAAAGAATTTTTGAATAAGAACTTGCAACCTTAAATAACATAATGTCTTTTAAGTCTTCAAGACTAATTTCATTAAGCATTTCATTTAATTTTTCAAAGAATTTTGGTTCAGTTAAAATAATTTTAGCTGCTTTATCATAACCAGTTTTGTTTAAATATATTTTTCAATCAATGATTGGGCAAATTTTATTTAATTCTTCAATTGTTACAATGTTGTAAATGTTTTCTGGTTCACGTAATTCTTCTTTTTTTAACATTGATTTTGAAATCTTTTCTTCAAAATCATAAATTAAGGCAAATACTTCACTTGTTGATAATGCTAATTCTGAAAGTTTAATAACATTTTCAATATATTCTTTATATGCTTTTTTGATTTCTTCATGTCTTGGATGAGATGTTTCATAAAAATCTCTATCTGACATTCCTAAACTCATTGAATCAATCACCAATGCTCTTAAATTACTCTCTTTAAAATCTGAATCAACACCTTTTGAGTGGAAGAATGAAATACCTCATTCTTTGTATAATTCAACAAATAAGTTTGTTAAGTCTGCTTTACTGTTTAAGCCTTTGATTTTAGCTAAAATTGGTAAGATTGGTTTAATACCTTGTTCATTTCTTGCATTGTCATTTAAATAGTTTGCACGTAAGTTAACAATCATTTTACTATATTTATCTAAATCACTTGATGCAACAACATCATTAATAATTGCTTTAATATCATCTGTTGATTTTTTTTGTAGCATTTCAAAATTGCCTCATGATGCATATCCATCAGGCAATTCATTTGTGTTTATTCATTCTTTATTAACTGATTCATAGAAATTATCTTGTGGTTTAATTTTTGTCATAGTATTTCTCCTTTTTAAATTATTAGTTATTATTTTACAATAAAAAAACACTTCAATGAAAGTGTTTGATTTTATTTTTTAATTATTTCAGCTTTGTCTAATTGTTCTCAAGTGAATTCATCTTTTCCAAAGTGTCCATAAGTTGCTGTTTTTAAAAAGACTGGTTTTCTTAAATCTAGTTTTTTAATGATTTTATTTACTGAGAAATCAAAATTATCATTTAAAGCTTTTTCAATAACTTGTTTATCAACTTTTTCAGTTCCAAATGTTTCAATAAATATTGAAACTGGTTCTGGTTTAGCTATGGCATATGATACTTGAATTTCAATTTTATCAGCTAAACCAGCTGCTACTAAATTTTTAGCAGCATATCTAGCCATGTAAGCAGCACTTCGATCAACTTTTGTTGCATCTTTACCTGAAAAGGCTCCTCCACCATGACGTGAGTATCCTCCATATGTATCAACAATAATTTTTCTTCCTGTTAATCCAGTATCACCTTGTGGTCCACCAATAACAAATCTGCCTGTTGGATTAATTAATACTTTGAAATCAGTATTAAGTCCAAACTCTTTAGCTACAACATCCATAATTTCAATTTTAATGAATTTTTTAAATTCTGCTTCAACCATTTCATCATCGTGTTGAATTGACATCAATATTGTGTCAATTTTTGGATTAGCTTCATCTGTGTAATCAATTGTTACTTGAGATTTCATATCAGGTCTTGCTCATTTGAATTTTCCTTCTTTTTTTAACTTTGAAGCTAAATAAACTAATTCATGTGAAACAGTAATAGCTAAAGGCAAGAAAGTTTTTGATTCGTTTGTAGCATAACCAAACATAATTCCTTGATCACCAGCACCAATTACTTCAGTATCTAAATCAATTCCTAAAGCAATATCAGCTGATTGTTGTTCAATTTTAATATCAATTTGACATGTATCAGCATTGATACCATATGCATCATTGTTATATCCAATTTTTCTTAATATATCACGTGCAATTTTTTCATAATCAACAGTAGCAGTTGTAGTTATCTGCCCTCCGATTAGCAAATAGTTTGTGGTAACAAATGTTTCGCAGGCTACCTTAGCGTTTGAGTCTTGTTTCAAAACTTCATCCAATATCGCATCAGATATCTGATCACATATTTTGTCTGGATGACCTTCTGAAACACTTTCGCTAGTAAATAATTTTCTCATTTTTGTATTTCTCCTTCTGCTATATCAATATAAATTATACAAAATCTATTGTGAAATCTGAATTAAAAAAACAAATAATTTGCTTTTAAATACTTATTCTTTTAATGCTTATTGCTTTATTAGTTTTTTCATCAATTTCAATAATAACAGCGTTTAATTGCGCTTTACCAGTTGCTGGTTGAAAACGTCTTACTAATCCTGTTTTTTGTTTATAAATTGCATCTGCTGGTTCAATTCCAATTACAGAACTAATTACTCCAGTCATACCTAAATCAGTGATAAATGCTGTCCCATTAGGTAAAAGTCTTTCATCAGCTGTTGGTACATGAGTATGAGTTCCAACAAAACCTGTAATGATTCCATCGTAGTTTAAAGCAAATGCTATTTTTTCAGCTGTTGTTTCAGCATGAAAATCAATTAATAGAATGTCATATTTCAGTTTTAATGATAAAAAATCATCCATTGTTTCATAAACACTATTTGATGGATCCATAAAAGTATTTCCGATCAAGTTTAAAACACATATTTTTTTATTATTCTTTTCAGTAATTACATATCCATTTCCAGGTGACTTGTACATATTTAAAGGTTTTAACAAATCAGGTGTTTTATCAATATATTGAAGTACTTCAGGATTTTTAAAAATATGATTACCACTAGTAATTACATCAACATAATTATCTTTATAAAAATCATAATGATCTTTTGAAATAGATTTTCCATGTGTTGTATTTTCACCATTAACCACAACAAAATCAATTTCATTATCTTTAATTAAATATTCAATATTTTTTTTAAATATTTCTCTACCTGGTTTGGCAAAGATATCACCAATCATAAGTACTTTCATTAGATAACCTCTTTCAATTGTTCTATAAGTTCTAAAACCTCTTCATTTTTTGAGTCAGCATGTGATTCCACAACTTTTGTTATTTGTGCTTTATGTTTATTCAAACCTAATTTTTCTTCTAAATGATTTAATAATTTAATAATTTTATTAATTGCATCATGCGCAGCAGCTTTTGAAATTTCTAATTGATCAGCAATTTCTTGAAAGCTTAAATCTTCTTCAAAATATAATTCAAAATATTCTACTTGTTTTTGTGTTAATAAATTTTTGTATAAATAAAATAATGAAGATAATTCTAATGTTTTTTCTAATGTTATTTTACTCATTATCTTGATCCTGATCTTCCATGAAACCAACAACTAAACTATAAACATATTGATCAACATCAAATTTTTCAATGTCATCAACCTTTTCTCCAACCCCAACTAATTTAACAGGGATATTTAATTGATCTTTAATTGATAAAGCAATTCCACCTTTGCTAGTTCCATCCATTTTAGTTAAAACAATTCCAGTTACATTTGCTACTTCATTAAATTCTTGCGCTTGCATAACTCCATTTTGACCAGTTGTTGCATCAATAACTAATAAAAGTTCATGTGGTGCTTTTTTATCAAATTTATGAACTATTTGATGCATTTTTTCTAACTCTTTCATTAAGTTAACTTTATTTTGAAGTCTTCCTGCTGTATCAATTAATAATAAATCATAGTTTTCTGCTTTTGCTTTTTCTAAAGCATCAAAAACAACACTTGCAGGATCTTGATTTTGTTTTTTACCTTTAACTAAATCAACTTTGTTATCAAGTCTTTTATCAACCCATTCTTCTAATTGTTCAATTGCTCCTGCTCTAAAAGTATCAGCTGCTGCAATTAAAACTTTTTTATTTTGTTCAGCATAGTAATTTGCTATTTTTGATAAAGATGTCGTTTTACCAGTTCCATTAACACCAATAACCATAAAAACGTTTAATCTTCCATCTTCAAAATTTAATTCTTCAACTTTTTTAGAACCATCTGTGTAGATGTCATAAATTTCTTCTGCAAGAATTTCTCTAAATTCAGTAGCGTCAGTAGTATTTTTAACTTTTCTTCTAATGTTATTTGAAATTTTTAAAACCATTTTCATTCCCATGTCAGTTTTAATTAATACTTCTTCTAATTCATCAAAAAAGTCATCATCCATTTTTTTATATTTTTTTGAAAGTTTTTTAATATCTTTTGAAAAATCTAAAGCTGATTTAGCAATTGCTTTTTCAGCTTTTTCTTTTTTAACTTTTTGCTTTTGTTTTTTAGCAATTTCTTTATCAGATAATTGTTTTTTTTCTTGAACAGCTTCTGATTTAATATCTTGTTGTACATTTGTTTCTTTTACTCATGTATTTCCTGATATTTTTTCTTTTAACTTATTTCAAAAACCCATGATGTACCTCTTATCTACAATTATTATTTTATCAAATTATACAAATAAAAAAATTCCGCATGAGCAGAATTTAATTTATTACATTAATGTTTTTAAATTTTCGTAAATTTCAGAAGTTTCTTCAAATCTACCAGTTCTAATAAATGAAACAATTTCTTGAACTGTTAATAAATGATCTCCAGCTCTTTCAAGATTTTTTGCTTGTTTCATTGCTTCTGATATTTCTATCATTTCTTCATTTGTTTCAGACTTTTTTAATGCTTTAACTAAGTATGCATATAAATCTTCAAATTCTTTATTAATTTGTGATTCAAGTTCTATAACTTTAACTACTAAGTTAGTATCAAAGTTTAAGAATAATTCTGAGAAACTATCTAACATATCAATTACTAATTGAAATAAATTTAAGATTGATGTTGTATATTTTTTTGTTGGTTTAAACTTTGAGAAAAAGATACATAATCTTTTAGAATAATCAGCAATAATCTCAATTTCTCTTGCTAACAAGATTCCACCAACAGCAAGTCTTAAATCGCGTGACACTAATTGTTGTTTTGCAATTTTTCAGAGTGCTGTTGAGGTAAATTCATTTAACTTATCGTTAATGATTTTGTCATGTTCAACAATCATTGCTGCACCTTCAACATTATTATTAGTAATAACTTCAAATGCTTCAGCAAATTGAACTTTGGTTTCAGAAATCATATTTTCAAGCATGTTTCTTAGCTGTCTAATATCGTTATCTAAAATTTTATTTACTGCCATATTCTAATCACCATACCTTCCTGAAATGTAATCCTCTGTTCTTGAATCTTTTGGATTAATAAATATTTTCTTAGTTGTATTATACTCTATTAATTCACCTTTTAAAAAATAAGCAGTCATATCACTAATTCTTGTTGCTTGTTGTAGTGAATGAGTAACCATAATAATTGTATATTCTTTTTTAAGTTCTAAAACTAATTCTTCAACTTTTAATGTAGCAATTGGGTCTAATGCAGATGTTGGTTCATCCATCAATAAAATTTTTGGATGCATTGCAATTGCTCTTGCGATACATAATCTTTGTTGTTGACCACCAGAAAGCCCAAGTGCTGCAGTTTCTAATTTGTCTTTAACTTCATCTCATAATGCAGCTTTTCTTAATGAATCCTCACAAATTTGATTTAAGATTTTTTTATTTCTGACACCTTGAGTTTTTGGACCATATACAACATTATCATAAATTGATAATGGGAATGGGTTAGCTTTTTGGAATACCATTCCAACTTCTGTTCTTAATTTTGAAACATCTGTTCCTGACTTGTATATCTCTTCATCAAATACTTTAATTGATCCTTCAATACTTGAACCACTAATTAAATCATTCATTCTATTAATTGATTTCAATAATGTTGATTTACCACAACCTGATGGTCCAATAAATGTTGTAATAGAATTTTCTTTAATATCTATGTTGATATCAAATAATACTTGTTTTTTGCCTTTATAAAAGAAGTTAAAATCAGATATTTTAATTACATCAGCTCTTTTTGATAACGCTGGTAATTTATTTGGTTTATCTTCTTTAATATTTTTATTTAAATCTAAACCTTTAATGGTTTCATCTTTTTTGATTGTGTTACTCATGATCTACCACTCCTTTTTTTAACTTTCTATATTCTTTTTTACGTTTTTTTCAAGCTACATAAGATACTTTTGTATTTTTAAAATAAGTTATTTCATTATTTCTCATTTTACTCTTTAATTTCATAATTCTAAATCTAAATGAAGGTTTAAGTTTTTTAACTCTCGCTTTATATTTTTCTTTTGCTGTTTTAGCTTTAAATTTTGTTCTTGCTTTAATTTCTTTTGCTTTTGTTACCAATAATGAAGATATGGTACCTGATGTGAAGTTCAACACAATAATTAAAATAATAGTAATTAAAGCCATTAAATATATTGTATTTTCACCAAGACCAGGAATTCCTTCAGCAACCATCATATAAATTCCTGTTGTTAATGTTGTTCCTTGTGATAGGAATATTTGACTTGGCATTTGAATATCAGTTCCTAATGTTAAGTAGATTGGGGCTGATTCTCCAATAATTTTTGCCATGGCTAAGATTACTCCAGTAATAATTCCTTCCATTGCGTTTGGTAAAATGATTTTAAATAAAGTTTGAATTTTTGATAAACCTAAACCTGATCCAGCTTCTCGGTATTGATGAGGCACTTGTTGTAACGCGTCTTCAAAGTTTGTGATTAACATTGGTAAGACAACCACAGTCATCGTTAATGCGGCTGCAAGAATACTAAATGGTAATCCTAGTAAAACAATAAATATTGATAAACCAAAGATTCCAAATACAATTGATGGAGTTGAAGCAAGTAAACTGATTCCAAATCTAAATGATTTAGTAAAAATTGAATTTGGATTTGCATATTCATTTAAATAAACTGCTGCTGCAAGTGCAAATGGAATTGCAAAGATTAATGTACATATAACTAATAATATGGTTGTAAGTAAGGCAGCAAATATTCCTCCACCAGTTTTATTTTCAGTGTCAATATGAATAAAGGCAATCGGATCAGCTAAACCAATTAATCCTCTAATTACAACATCACCTAAAATTCAAAATGTAAATGAAATTACAATTGCTGTTGATAATCACATTAAAACTAACATCATTCATGAATAAAGTTTTTTAAATAACTTATTTTCTGTTCTATTATGAACCATCATTCCTAATACATTATTATCATATACATACTTAGAAACATTATTTTTTTGTTCTATATTACTATGTTTATTTCTTTTTTCTTCTCTTTTGATTCGTCTTGAGTATTTTATGTTGTCAACCTTAGACATGAATAAAATTATAATATTAATGATAAATACTAACATGAATAAAATTAAACCAATAGCGAAAAGTGCTGATTGATGAGTTGAACCACTATTTTCAGTCATTTCAAGACCAATTGTAGCTGCTAATGTTCTGATTGATGAGAATAAGATACCACTGATCCCACTATTTTTTATAAAACCACCAGTCGAGTTCCCAGCAATCATCATAATTGCCATTGTTTCTCCAATAACTCTAGCCATACCTAGAATAACAGCTGAAATAATTTTAGCATTTGCAGATTTTCTAATAATTTTAAATGTTGTTTGTTCTTTTGAAATTCCTAAACCTAAACTTCCCAGTCTATAACTGTCAGGAACTGATTGAACAGCATTATAACTTAAAATTATCATTGTTGGTGCAGCCATAAAAGTCATAGTTATTGCTGCAACCATTAGGTTATCATTATTTGGCGCTCCCATTAACTGAAATAAGGCTCCTATTTGATCTCTTGCAAATAAACCAAACACAACAGAAGGAACACTGGCTAAAAGTTTAAAAACAGTTAAGACTTTTTTTTGCATACTTACTGAAAGATATTCTGATATAAATAAAGTTGAAAAGATAGTTAATGGAATTGCAAATAACATAGCAATTGCTAATAATACGATTGTCATTATAATGATTAATCCAATTCCATAATGAGCTGTTTCAGCACCATTTTTCCCTGGTTTTCAACTAGTTCCTGTTAAGAAGCTTCAAAATCCCACCTCTTTAAAAACACGATTTGATTTTAAAATAACAAAAGCTACCAAGATTACTAAAATAGCTAAAACAGCCAAAGTTAATGAATAAACAATTGATTTAAATAATTTTGCATTGAAGTTTTGCTTGGGTTTAAAAGTTTTTGTTTTAAATGAACTTTCATTATTACTTTTTCTAAGAAACATAACTATGCCCCTTTCTAACTTATATAGAGATTAAGTTTGGATTTATTTTATTTCATTTACAACATATTGGGTTAGTCCAACAGATTTATAAAAATCTTTGACATCTTCACTTGTTGCCATTCAAAATAAAAAGTTAGCTATTTGGTGCATTAATTTTTCATTAGCACTGCTATATTTGTAAATTCCTATAAATGGTCTTGTTAAAGGATATGTACTTAAATTTGAACTACCACTACTTGGATCTCAAATTACTTTATCTTGTTCTATTTTTACAGATTTGACTGTTTTAGACTCAGCTGAACCATATAACATTGAAACAAAACCTATAGAACCTGGTGATTTTTCAATTTGACCATAAATTGTTCCATTTGCTCCGTATTCTTTAACAGCGCTTCCTGGCTCAATACCTGTTAAATTGAAAAATGATGATCTAGTACCTGATCCACTTGTTGATGAGTAAGGTGTAATTTTAGTTTTACTTGAAACTAATTGATTAGCTAATTTTATATTAGCTTCTTTTTGTTGATCATTATCTGAATAATTTTCTGCAAGCATAATAGCCAATTTATTTCATGATATTAAATTATTTTGAGAATCTGGTGAATATATTGCGTTAAGAATCTTATAACTTGTTTGATCTTTAACAAATTTTCCATTATCAATTTCAAATTTGAATGTTAAATTTGATTGTTCTAAGAATTGATCAAATCCTGTGCCTTTATCATTGTATACAAATACAATTGAATCCTTTGCAAACTCTATGTATCTATATGTATCCTCAATTGCACCATTTTGATTAGTTTCTTTTAGCTGATTTCAATATCATTCTGAATTCTTGATGTCTTCAGTTTTTAAATTATTAAATATAGTTGTGTTTTCTTTTATTAGATTTGATTTTCAATCAGACGGTTTAACATCTTTTGATATAAAACCTATTTCGTATACACCTTCTTGAACGTTAGTTATTCCAGCTCCAGAACCTGTTGCAGAATAAACAAATTTTTTACCATCCTCAGTTTTGTACTTATCAGTAAGTTTTTTTAATAATGGTTGAACACTGGCGCTACCACCAATACTTATAGAATTGTTTGGTGCAACTAAAGTTCATGATCATAAACCGATAATAGCACCAACGACTATAACCATTACTAAAAAGAATTTCTTGCTCATGGTTTTTCTCCTATTTTAGAAATAATTAATATTATTATAACAACATTAGCATTATTTTTAAAAAAATAAAAAAAACCATGATTTACATGACTTTTTTACTTATTTTTTATTTTTGTTGATTAATTTCTTGATTTTATCAATATCTAAAGCTAATTGAACAATTTTTGTAATTCCTTTTGTTTCCATAGTTACACCATATAAGATGTCACAGTTTTCCATTGTTCCTTCACGGTGAGTAACAATAATGAATTGTGTGTTTTCAACAAAGTCTCTTACATAACGAGCAAATCTTGTAACGTTTGCTGGATCTAATGGCGCTTCTGCTTCATCAAGAATAACTAGTGGTAATGGTCTCACTTTTAAGATTGAGAATAGTACTGATAATGCAACCAATGATTTTTCTCCCCCACTCAATAGGTTCAAGTTAGTAATTTTCTTACCTGGTGGATTAACTTCAATATCAATTCCAGTTTCTAAAATATCATCTGGGTTTGTGTAAATTAAACGAGCTGTACCACCATTGAATAATTTTTGGAACGCTTCTGGTAATGCAGCATTTACATCATCAACAATACGTTTGAATTGAGTTTTCATTTCAATATCAATATTTAAAATGATTTCATTCAATTTATCTGCTGATTCTTGAACTTCGTTTAAGTTAGTAACATAGTAATCGAATTCTTTTTTAGTTTCTTCATATTCTTGAATTGCATCCATAGAAACTTCACCAATTGATTTTAATTCAATTGTTAATTCTTGAATTCTTGTTCTTGTTTCTTCTGGGTTTTCAATTTCATCAAAATGTATTTCTCTAATTGAATCTAATGATAAGTTGTAGCCTTCAGATAATCTTTTTAGAATTTGAATGTTTGTTGATTCTAAAATATTTAAATCTGATTTAACGTTTGCTAATTCATCTTTTCAATTATTTAGAATTTCACGTTTTTCTTTATTTTCTTTATTTAACTCATGTTGACGATCAGTTGTTTTAGTTTTTGATTCTGATAAACCGTTAACTTTAATTGAAATTTCATTTCTTTCAGTTTCAAGTTTAGCAATTTCTCTTGCTAATCTAATTGATTCTGATTCATCAAATGATGAAGATGCTTGATTATTTAATAGATCTTTACCAGTAATAATTTTATAGTTATCTGATAAATCTATTAATGATGAATCAAGAATGTTAATTGAGTTTTTACTAATTCTAATATTTGAAGCTATTTGGTTAATATCATCAATTAATTTTTCTCTTACTTCTTTTAAATCATTAAATGTTTTTTGTTTTTCAACAAAGATTTTATCCAAAGTAGTAATTTTTGTTTTAATTGCTTCTGAGTCAAATGATTCATCAACTTTTTTAGCAGCAAAAATATTTGATGCTTTGTTTACAGAACCCCCACTCATAGCTCCTCTTGGAAGAACTCTTTGTCCATCCAATGAAACTATTCCATAACGGAAGTTAATACTTTTTCCAAGTCTAGTTGCATCATCAAAGTTTCTAGTTATAATTGTTGTTCCATAAATGTAATCTAGAACTACTTGACAATTTTCTTCAATTTCAACTAATTCATTTGCAAATCCAACGAACCCTGGCGCTCTTTTAATTAAGTCTCTTTGTGATCCAGCAATTGGTGAAGGATTTAATGTATCAATTGGTAAAGCATTTACTCTACCTAATCTTTGATTTTTTAAGAATTCAATTCCTTTTTTAGCATCTTCACTTGTTTTGAAAACAACTGATTGTAAATGATTTCCGGTAATTAATGAAATCGCAATTTGGTGCTCTTCTTTTACATCAATTAATGATCCAACAGTACCAACAATTCCTGATAATCTTTTTTCATTATCAATAATTGCTTTAGCACCAGACATTGGGTTTAAGTTATTAGTATTTTGTTTATGTTCAAGTTCTTCTAAGCGATATTGTAATTTATTTTTTTCTGATTCAATTTCTTGTGATTGCATATGGAAAGTTTTAAATTGGTCATTAACTTCGTCATATCTTCTTTTTAAATCAATTTCTTGTCTTTCAAAACTTGATACTAAATCCTTTTCACTATTTAATGAAATTGATTTTTCATCAAATTCCTTTTTAATAGCTCTTGCTTTAATATCATCAACATTCTCATTAACGTTTTGTGAGTTTTCTCTTGCTTCAACTTGTTGTTTTTGAGCTTTTAAGTTTGCAATTCTTTCAACAATTTTTTGGAAGTTTAAGTTCAATTGAGTTATTTCTTTATCAGCATCACCAGTTTTAAATAAAATTACATCAAGTTCATCTTGTGATAAGTTAATGTCATTTGCTAATTTTTGTACTTCAATATCTAATTGACGTCTTTTATCTCTTAATGATGATAATTCTGTTTCAAATCTTAAAGCATCACTTGCTAAAATTGTTAACTCAATTTTTTGTAGTTCTTCAATCTTATCTTTGTACTTAGCAGCTTTTTCAGCTTTTTCTTTTTCTCTTGGTAGTCTTTTTTCTAGTGTTGTTTTAATATCACTAATTCTTGTTAAGTTTTCAGTTGTTTTTGCCAATTGTTTTAAAGCTTCTAATTTTCTTTTTTTGTATTTAGCTAATCCTGCTGCTTCATCAAATATTTCTCTTCTTGCATCTGGTTTAGCTTCTGCAAATGTTGAAATAGTTCCTTGAGAAATAATCGCAATACTTGATTTAGTTAATCCTGTTTCTAAAGCAACATCTTGAATATCTCTTAATTTACATTTTTCACCGTTAATAAAGAAATCACTATTACGAGTTTTTTTATTAAATCTTCTTGTAATTTCAACAATATCTGTTTTGATTGTTGAAAAAATATCTCTTTGGTTATCAAAAACTAAAGTAACTTCTGCAAAATCAGCTGCTGGTTTATCTACACTTCCTGAAAAAACAATATCATCCATATTTGAACCACGTAATGATTTAGTTGATTGTTCTCCTAAAGCTCATCTGATTGAATCTGTAATGTTTGATTTACCTGATCCATTAGGTCCAACAACTCCAATCATTTCTTTTGTAAAGTTTAAAGTTGTAGGTTCTGCAAATGATTTAAATCCAACGGCTCTAATTTGTCTTAAAAATAACATAGATTAATGGCTCCTTTATAAAATATAATAACTAATAATATTATATCAAAAATCAACCTAAATTGTTTATTTTTAAACCATTTTATACTATGTATAATGGATTAGATTTTGGTATTAAAAAAGCAGACTTTTAGGTTGCTTTTTCTTAGTTTACTTTAGTTGGTTTTTTTAATTTATTTAAACAATCTTTAGCTGCATTTTGAGATGCTTCTTGTTTTGAATATCCTTTACCAACTCCATATTTTTTTCCGTCTAAATTAACACTAACAGTGTATTTAATTTTATTTTCTTTTTCGATATGAATTTGGCTTTCAACTTTATATTCTAAATCACTTCTTACTTCTGCTTGAATAATTTCTTGTAATTCTGATTTAAAATCATGATTTAATTCTTTATAGTCATTTTTATCAAGGTATTTAAGAATTGTTGCTTTAATTCACTCAATTAAAACTTCTTCTGTTTGGTCTAAATAAATTGCTGCAGTTACTGCTTCATACACATCAGATAAAATTGAAGGTTTTTCATAACCTTTTGATTTAATTTCGCCTTCCCCCAGTCTTATTATTGGTCCTAAATTAATCATTTTAGCAACTTCACTTAATGTTTCTTGGCGAACAACATCAGATCTTGTTTTAGTTAATTTACCTTCGTTTGCTTTTGTAAAGTTTAGATAAAGAAATTTAGAAACATACATTTGTAAAACAGCATCACCTAAGAACTCTAATCTTTGATATGTTTCATTTATCTTATTTTCATTTGCATATGAATTATGAGTTACGGCTATATCAAAAATTTTTGAATCATTAATTTTAATTCCAAATTGTTTAAAAAACTCATGCATTGTCATATTTGTCATATTTAATTAATTCCTTTTTTAATTTTGTTTAATACATCGTTTTCAATTGCATTACAAGTCATTCTTAATGTTGCTTCAAATGATTTAACATCACTAGATCCGTGTGCTTTAAATGCAATACCATCTACACCTAAAAGAATTGCTCCTGAATGATTTTTGTAATCAAATTTTTTTGAAACATTATTAAATGATTTTTTTAGTGTTAAAGCTTTAAGTTTTGTAAAAATTGTTTTATACAATTGTGCTTTAATTTCATTCATTAAGATTTTTGAAGCACCTTCAAATGCTTTTAAAGACATGTTACCTGTATAACCATCAGTTACGATGATATCAACCTTACCTGCTAAGATATCTCTTGCTTCAAGGTTTCCAAAGAAGTTGATTTCTTCATTTGCTTCTAATTCTTTGTAAATTTCTTTTTGTAATAATGTTCCTTTAGATTTTTCTTCTCCAATGTTTAATTGTGCAATAACTGGATTTTTAACTTTTAAAACACTTTTTGAGTATATATTAGCCATTTTTGCATAACCAATGATATCTTCAATATCAGCTTCTAAATTTGCTCCTACATCAAGTAATAAAGTTAATTTATTATCTACAGCTGTTGGAAGTGTTGGCATAAATCCAGGTCTTGCTATACCTGGCAACTCACCTAAAATAAAGTGTGAACCTGCAATAAAGGCAGCAGAGTTACCACCAGTTATCATTGCATCAACTTTTTTGTCTTTTAATAATTCTAAAGATCTTACCATTGAAGAATCTCTTTTTCTTCTAATGTCCATGATTGAACCATTCATATCAATAAACTCAGATGTTTCTAAAATTTCATATCTTGACTCATCAATTGAAAATTTTTTTAGGCCTGATTCAATTTCATTTTTGTTACCAACAAAAACAAGATATAAATCTTTTCTTGTTTTAATGAATTTGCTTGCTGCTTCTACTGCAACTAAACTTCCATTGTCAGCTCCCATTACATCAAACGCTACTTTATACATTTCTAAATACCTACCTTGTTTTAATTTTATAAAATTAAAACACCAAAATGGTGTTTTAACAAATTATTCTACTGCAATTATGAAACTGTAAACTTTTTGCCCACCTTCAATAATTTCATATTCAACGTCAAAATTTTCGTCTAAAAACTTTCTTAATTGACTAACACTTTTTGCTGATGCATCTTGCCCAATGAAAATAGTGATAATTTCTGTTTTATTTGTAATAAATCTTGATAATTGTTTTTCAAATAAAATACCTATATCATTTGCTGTTCCAACAATTTTTCCATCAACAATAGCCATTTGTTGGTCTTTTTTAATTTTAATTTGATTAACAACAGAATCTTTTGCAGCTTGTGAAACTTGGAATGAAACCACGTTTTTAATAGCTGATGTAATTGCTTTTGTATTTTTTACTGTTGTTGCAGATGGATCAAAAGATAATGCTGCGGTCATACCTTGTTGAATTGTTTTTGTTGGTATTACAATAATTTTTGATTTAGTTTCTTCTTTTTCAGCTTGTTTAGCTGCCAATAGCACGTTTCCATTGTTTGGCATTAAGTAAACTGTTTTAGCATCAACATCTTCGATTGCTTTTAAGAAATCATTTGTTGATGGGTTCATTTTTGAACCTCCATCAATTGCAATATCAATTCCAAGTTCTTTTTCAAAGTATTTTTTCATTTCAGGTGAAGAAACAACTGCAATAGTTGCATATTCATTATTAAGTCTTCTTTCAAGTTTAATAGTTGTTGTTTCTTGTCATGATGAACCTTCAGTTCCTTTAACTTGTTTATCAGCTTGTAAATTCATGTTATCAACTTTAATAGTTTTAAAATCACCATATTGTTGTAAGAACATTAAAACTTGTCCTGGACTTAAAGCATGAGTATGAACTTTTAAAATATCTTCATCAATAACAACAACGATTGAAGTATTACCATAAATTTGTAATTGATCTTTAATCGCACTAGTTTGTAATTTATCAATTCATTCTTGATTTAACATTACAATTCCTTCAGTACAGTAACCAAATTCAGCCTCAATTTCCATTTCTATGTTTCCACCTTCGTTAATTTCAAGCTTATCTGTTTTTGCAATAATTTCGTTTAATTGTATTACTGAGTTCATTCCTTCTAGGAATTTAACTAGTCCATATGCTCCTGAGTCAACAACCCCTACATCTTTTAAGGCTTGTAGCAAGTTAGGAGTATTTTCAAGTGTTTGATTAGCAATAGAAATTATCTTATTTCAAAATTCTTTAATATCCATATCATCAGGTAATAAATCAGATTGCTCTGCTACTTCTCTGATCACTGTTAAAATAGTTCCTTCAACAGGTTTCATAACAGCTCTATATGCAATAATTTTAGATTCTGCAAATCCTTTTTTTCATTCTGCTGCACTTAATTCAGTTGCATCATTCATTCCTTTTGCTAAACCTTTAACAATTTGAGAAAAAATAACACCAGAGTTACCTCTAGCTCCCATGATTAAACCTCTAGCAAATACATTTAAAAATTCACCTATAGTTTTAAATTCTATATCTTTAACATCGTTATATCCATTTGTTGCAGTTAAGTTCATGTTTGTACCTGTGTCACCATCTGGAACAGGAAAAACGTTTAGCTTATCAATATGTGGATAATTGTTGTATAAATTGTTTACTGCACTCGTCATTGCATCTTTAATTAATATTAATTTTTCCATTGTATTCCTTCACCTATTACTTTATTTACTTTATTAAGCTAAATCGTCAACTACGACATCTACCATATATTTCATTGTAAATTTTGAAATTTTTTCTAGCTCATATTTTACTCTAATTTGAATTTCTTTAATAACATCTTTAATGTTAACACCAGATAAGATTATAACATGTATTCTAAAACGAGTAATGTTATCAGTGTTTGTAAATTCAATAGCATTATTGATATCACTTGTTGCAATTTCATCAGCAGAATCTGCATTGAAATTAGAGAATGAAACTACACCAGGAACAGTTACTATAGCGTCCTTAATAACTTTAATAACAGATTTGTCTATTGTATTCACAAAATCACCTTACTTTCACTTATATTATTTTAACAATATTATATAAAAGTTGGGTAAAAAAGCAAAACTTTCTTTATATATGTTGTAATATCTTTTAAATTTTAGTATTATTTTTTTAGTGTTATTAATCTTAACTATAGACAGAGGTGAAATGAGATGGCAAGAAAAGATATGTTAACTGGTAAAAGTGCGTTATCTGGAAATTCAAGATCACATGCTTTAAATGCAACAAAAAGAAAATGAAATCTAAACTTACAAAAAGTTAAAGTTATGGACGAAAACGGTAATGTATTTACTATCAAAGTTTCAGCTAGAACTTTAAGAACATTAAAAAAACAAAACGTTGTTGTAGCTTAATAAATAAAAACACATGCTGATATCGCATGTGTTTTTTTTAAAAATCTTTTCTATTTTCTTTAAAAGTTGTAATTATTTGATCAATGTCATTTTGATTCAATATTTCTTTAATTTCTTCTTTATTTCAATTAAATGCTTTAAGCTCATTAATTAATTTTGTTTGCTTTAAATATTTTTCTAAATATTCAGCAGACTTTAAAAATTCAACAGTTAAAGTAATTAATTTAAATGTATTTTTTTCATTTGAATTATTAATAAGTATATTTCCATATACAAATTTCGAATAACTTTTATATATTTCTCTTTTTCTTTCTTCATTCTTTTGTTGAACTTCTTTTTTAGTTAATCTTTTGGGTGAATCTTCAACTTTTAATTTTGATAATTTTTTATTTAGCTTTTCTTTTTCTAATTCAATTTCTCAACTTGCCATTAAATTAGTTTTTTCAACAATTGCTTTATCTATTTCTTTGTCTTTTTTTAACATATCTAATGTTTGTTTTTCAGTAATTAATTTAAAAGATACTAATAATGAAAAGATATTTAAAGAACACATGAATAATAGTAAGTTTGTAATACCCATTTTTTCTTTTTTGTACGAGATTAAATAAAACACTATTAATGAAACTATTGATAGAATTGGAAGCAATGCTAACACTGCTACAAAAGTTTGTTTTAATGAAATACATACATACATTATGATTGCTACTATCGCTAAACTAAATACTATAGTAAAAATAATATTTAGTATGTTTAATAACAAAATTCTATTAGCTTGTTTTTTCATATTACCTCCGTCATTAAAAATATTTTACCAAAAAAAGTATTATAATTGTTATATGCCTCCTTGGCGGAATTGGCAGACGCATCAGACTCAAAATCTGACGAGGAAACTCGTATCGGTTCGACCCCGATAGGAGGCACCAAAATAAATAAGCAAAGGACTTAGTGTCTTTTTTTATTTAGCTTTAAATTATAAATTGTTTTTATATTAAGTACTTAATATAATTAATGTAAGAAATAGGTGAATATTATGCCATGAAAAATAGTTAAAAATGAAAAAGAAGTTATAGTTTCTCAAGATGAATTAGGTTCTTTTAAAGAAAAAGAAGAAGCAATTATTGAAGCAAAAAAATTAGCAAGAGAACATAAATTAGTTGCTAAAATTTATGATAAAAATGAAAATACTCATTCAACAGATGAAATGACAATTGATTATACAAGTTTTTTCAGCTCACATGAAATTCACGAAAGATCACTTAGTGAATTAAAACTAGCTAAAGCAGAAGTTAACGTTGCTAAATTAGAACTTGAGCAACGAAAAAAAGAATTAAGAAATAATAAAAACGATTATGAAAGAATAACTTTTAAAACAAAAGTTAGAAATGCAAAAATTAGATTAAAGAAAGCAAAATTGAATTTAAAAGCTGCAGAAAAACGAATTAAATTACAAGAAAAAAAGGAAGTTTAACCTTCCTTTTTTTTATTTTGTTGCAATACATATGATTTCTTTGTTATTTTTAATTAACGGGTTTTTGTTTAAAATAAGTGAATTTGAAATGCATGTATTTTCTCATGGTTTTAATAACAAGTTTTTACATTCATATTTAAGATTTTCTAAAGATATATTTGTTTGTTCTTTTGAGAAAAAGCTTAAATATGTGTAAACTTGAAAATTACTGAAATATAATTCAGTTTCACCTGGTTCAAGTTTAAAAATAACAGTATCATCATTAATCATTTTTATTCCATATTTAAACACTAGATTAATAATTGATAAGTTCATATCGTTTCTTCTTGTAGGATTTGCAATAAATAAAATATTAGCTGTTTTAGAAATCTTTTTAGCTTCTATAATTGCCATTTCACCATCTAAATAATCTTTTTCAGACGATAGTTTTTTAATTGTCTTTGCCTTTGATTCAATAAGTGCTAACTCTTCTTGTAAAACATGATCAAAATCTGAGATAGCAAGATCTATTTTTATATTCTTTTCAATTAAATCTAAACAACCTCTTTCAACACCAATAATAAAGTTTTGGTCATTATTAAAGACATTTAAATCAATATTGCTTTTTGAAGTTACTATTAAAATGTTCTTAACCATGTTTTAATGTCTCAACCTTTTTAGTGAAATTATCGCTTTCGAATAAGTAACTTCCTGCAACCATCATTTCAACACCAGCTTTTAATGCTTGTTTGCTTGTTTCTCCATTGATCCCACCATCAATTTCAATCATGAATTTATAATGATTATTTTTTCTTTTTTCAACTAAGTATTCAACTTTAGTTAAAACCTCTGGTATAAATGATTGGCCTCCAAATCCGGGCTCAACACTCATTATTAAGATGTTGTCTAATTTGTCTAATCAAGTATCTAGTACTTTGACTTCTGTTTTTGGTGATACTGCTAAACTAAATTCAATATTGTTTTGTTTACATAACTCATAAAATTTATTTGATTCATCGGTACTCATTGATTCTATATGCATTGTCATCATTGCTGGATTACATTTTATGTAATCAGTAAAGAAATCTTCAAAGCTTTGAGTTTTAACTTTAACCATAAAGTGAATATCAATTTTAAAATTACTTGAATTGGCAATATCTTTTAAAATTTTTGAACCAAAAGTTAAATTTGGGACAAAATCATAATCCATTACATCATAATGAATTCATTCAATTTTAGCCTCCTCACATCTTTTAATTTCAGATTTCAAATCTGCAAAGTTGGCTGATAAAAAACTAGGTGCAATAATTATATTTTTCATTAGTACTTAACCTTTCTGCTAGCAATCTCGTCATAGATTTTTTTATAATCTTCATAAATAAAAGCAGGTAATTGATTGTTTTCAACAGCATTTTTTACACCACATTTATTTTCATGTATATGAATACAATCAATAAATTTACAATCAGAATTAAATTTATTTAAAATTTTTGATGATCTTAAAATATCTTCAATTTCAAGATTCACTAGTTCGAAACTTGAAAATCCTGGTGTATCAGCAATCAATATATTTTCTGGTAAGTTATATATTTTTACATTTGTTGTTGTATGTTTACCTCTATTTAATTTAAGAGATATTTCGTTTGTTCTAATTTGATGGTCTACTAAATAATTATTAAGTGTTGTTGATTTACCAGCACCTGTTTGTCCTGTAAAAAAAGAAACCTTACTAATCAACTTTAATTTTAACTCATTTATTTCATTTTGATAATTCTCATTTTCAATATTATCTAAGATAACAATTTCATAACCTAAATCTTTATACGCATTTACTTTCTCTGTTACTTCTTGAAAATGTTTTGTTTTAACAAGTAATTCATTTTTTGTGAAAAGTAATATTGGTTTAATTTTTTTTGTTTCAATCATGAAAATATACTTATTTAAAATATATGAAGCAAATAATGGTTCGTTTAATGAAGTTACTATAACTACTTGATCGACATTAGCAATTTTGGGTCTGTATATTTCGTTTTTTCTTTCTTCAATTTTTGTGATGTTCCCTTTTAAGTTTTCAATCAATTCAAATTCCACATTATCACCAACTAATGGTTTTATTTGTTTTTTTACATTGCCTTTGATGAAAACTTCATAAATTTCTTGTTCTTTAGTTAAAACATAGCTAACATTGCTATCAATTTGAATTATTTTACCATTCATTTAATATTGACCCCTTACCATAATAATACGAACATCAACATAACAATAATTACAAAAATGGCTACTATAATTGGAACAACTTTTTTGTTAAGAAAATTTTTAAGAAATGCAGTGTATTTTTTGTCATCATTTTCAATTTTCTTTATGTTGTCATTTTTATAAGGTTGATTTTTAATTTTCTTAATTGTATATTTTCCACCACTACCAATTGTTTTAAGAATTTCAGCAACTTCATTAGCTGTCTTATATCTATCAGCAGCATTTTTTTCTAAACATTTCATTATTATATTTTCTAAATTCTTATCAATGGTTGGATTTAATGTACTTGGTTTAATAATTTCTGAAACAAGTGTTTGATTTAATAAATATGCATTACGATCTTTGCGATCTTTATCGTCAGATGGTTCAAATAATTTAGGATCATTAATTTTTATTACTTGTGAGCCTGTAGTGGCCTCATATAGCATAACACCTAACGAATAGATATCTGATTGAAATGAAATTTTATCTTCGTTTGAATTTTCTGATTCAATATATTGCTCAGGTGAAGCAAATCTAGGTGTTCCTGGTGATGTAGGTCTTCTTGTTCTTTGTGCACTACCACCTTCATAAACAAATCCCTTGATGTGTGATATTCCAAAATCTGTGATTTTTATTTTTTTATCTTGAGTTAATAAAATATTTCCTGGTTTAATATCACGATGCACCATGTTCATATCGTGCACTCCTTGTAAACCTAAGGCTATTTCACTAAAATAATAAATAATTTCTTCAAATGTTAAAATACCATCTTTTCCATTTAATAATGATTGAAGTGATTGCCCATCAACATATTCCATTACAATTAGTAAAAAATTATCTCATTGTAAATAATCTTGAATCTTAACAACTCTTGGATTAAAGATTTGAGTTGAATATTTTTTAATTTCATCTTTTATTTCTTGTTCACGAAGTTTATCACTTTCACTTTTGACGTTTGGGACAATCATCATTTTGATTGCATAAAAGTTATCTTTTCCTGATAATGGATTATTTATATCTTTTGCTTTATAAACAAGCCCAAAAGTTCCTCTTCCAATTTGTTCAATTAATAAGTAGTTTCCATTAATTTTTTGATTTGCAAAATAATTATCTGGGATATCATCAATTCTTGAATATTTTTTTGTACTTTCAGTCATATTTATTCCCCCATCATATCAACTATTATTAACGATAAGTTATCAGTTGAAAAATTATTTAATGCGAATTCAATTATTTCTTTAGCTTTTGCTTTTAATCGTTTTTTAGAAGCTAATATTTCAGTAAATGTTTCAGAGTCAATATAATCATGAACACCGTCTGTTGTTAAAGCAAAAGTTCCTACGTTGTCATTGATTAAATATATATCAATTTTAGTATTTTTGTTTGGACCTAAAGCACTTGTTAAAACTTTTCAATATGTCATCTCATTAAATCTAGGTCCTAAAAAGTTTTTAATTTCTTCTTTTCTTTTCTCCCTATTTTCTTTATCATTTCATAAGTTCTGATCAACTGTTACTTGATAAAGTTTTTTGTCTTTCATTTGATATGTTCTTGAATCACCAATGTTAACAACAAAAGCCTTTTTACCAACAAATAAAACAGCTGTTAATGTTGTTCCCATATCATGTGTTTCATAAAATACTTCAACATGATCTTTCATTTGTTGAATAATAGCTTTAATTGAATCTCTTAACCATTGATTAATTTTTGCATCTGATTTATTTAAGAATAATTCTTTTTCAAATAGTTTAATGAATGTATCAACAGCAAGTTTAGACGCTAATTCACCATGAGCATGACCACCCATACCATCACAAATAATAGCAAAAAGACAACCTTCGTTGTTTTCAGCATATCCTAAAGAATCTTGATTTGATTTTCTAATCCTACCAATGTCTGTTAATGATTGAATTTTATATCTCATAAAACTACACGTCCTCAACTTTTTTCTTTTTATATTTTATCATTTTTTCTATATTTCTTTTTTAGTTTTCTTAATAATTCAGGTAACAAAATCAAACTAAAGCATAATATACTTACAGAAAATAAAATTATAGATTTTAAATACTTATTACTACTCTTTTTATTTACCTTAGCATCTCCATTATCTTTTTCACCTTCTATGTTTATAACATAATCATCTTTAGTCGCGTCATCATTACTTTCTTTTAATTATCTTTTATTATAAAAATATTGTTTTTATAATTCCTGAAATATTTCTTTGATGCTTTTCATTAATAAATACTGTTCATTGAGTTTCGGTGTCTTTTTTAAGATCTAAAATAGTATTAAATAAAAATGAATACCATTAAATCGGTTTATAATATATCTTTTATCAACTAATTATAAATCAATAGTATAAATATTTGTTTTCAAGCCTAAATTATTTAGCTTAAATTTTTGAACAAATTTAATTTTAATTGATGGAGTTAACATATTTTTCAAAAAAAGCATCATTTTTAATAACATATGACTTACCACAAGAAACATTCATTTTATATTCTAAATTAAGATTAATTGAAGATAAATCTGAAATATCTTCTTGTAAAAAGTTTATTCCATCAAATAAATAAAAGAAGATATTTGAATTGATACCTTTTATGTCTATTATTTGAACTAGTTGTTCATTAACTATTTTATTTATTTCTTCTAATTGTATACCTGTTCTAGTTGACTCATGCTCTAAAGCTATAGTATCATCTTTCAAAATATCATAATTAATTTTTGGAATTATTGAAATTTTAATTTTATTAATACTTACTGGTCTTTTTTTAAAATACTTTTTATTCATTAAAGTTTTATCTTGTGCTTTGCTATTAGACAATTCTACTGAAAAAATATAATCATCAATTTTGTCTAATCTTGCTGTAACTAACGATTGGCATTTTATAACTTCATTTGAATTTAACTCTTGTATTGATTGTTCATTAATAATTGTTTTAGCGGTCATTTTAAAGTCATAATCAAATTTTAAAGTCATAATCAAGTTGAATTTAGTTTTTATTAGTTATAGCTATATCATTTTTATCAATAATTTGTTCAAGCAATTCAAATTCAATTTTAAAACTAAAATAATAAAAAGAATAATTATTAAAATCTTTTAAATTTATTGAAAAATTATAATTGTAATTGCCTTTTCACAAGTGCACTTGGTTATTTATGTTTTGACTATTTGAAATGTTTACTGAGTACTCCTTGTTAGGGTATTCTACACTCTTATTTTCAATCACTGAATTAAACTGGGAATTTAAATGATTATTTTCAAAAAAGAAAGCGTTAGTAAAAAGTGAAAATATCATAATAATTATTTTAAACATGTAATCACCTCAAGTAATTATTAATAAAAAAAACTTGGATTTTTCCAAGTTAATTAAAAAGTTTTTTTAATTATTAGTTTATTTATGTTTTTTCCTAAATTATGAAACTTAGTTTCATACTCTGTTTGAATATTATTTTTTAAAGCTTCTGCATCTGCATATAAGTCTGTAGTTTGATAAATTAATTCTCAATTTTTATTATCAGCAATCTCTTCTAATGAAAAGGCAAATAAACCATCGTTATCAGTTTTAAACTCTAACAAACCATGTGATTTAATAATATTTGCATAAATATCTAAGAAAGTTCTATATGTTAAACGTTTCTTAGTGTGGCTAGCTTTTGGTCATGGATCTGAAAAGTTTAAATAAGTCTTATCGATTGATTCTTTTGTAAAAATATCAGATAAATCTTCTGCAAAATCATTAAAGTATTTTAAGTTTGATATTTCACGATTTTGTTGTTGAAATTCAGTAATAGTTTTTTTCAATGCGACACCAACAACTGTTTCTTCTTTTTCCATTCCAATGAAATTTATATTGTGTTCTTGCAGCGCATGTTTAGTAATAAAATTACCTTTACCACATCCAATTTCAAGATGCACTGGTTGATTTTTATTTTCAAATAAATCACCTAAATTAATTTTTGAGGTTTTATCTCATTTAATTAAATACTTTTCATTATTTGCTAAATATTCCTTTACTCAAGGTTTATTTCTTAGTCTCATATATTCTCCTAAACTATAATTAATGCAAATCCAATAAATACTAATACACACATGATATCAACAAGACTTGTAATTAATGGTGATGATGCAATAGTTGGGTCCTTTTTAAGTTTTTTTAATACTAATGGCAATAGAATTCCTAATAAGTTTGCTAATATAGCAACAACAAGAATTCCTAGTGTTGAAAATAAAATGATCATTCATGATGTTGAACTAATTGACCCATTATCTTGAACAGCGTAGATGATTAAAAGTCTTATAACATTAATAAATGCTAGTGTAATACCTAATAAAGCTCCAACAACAAGTTCTTTTCCTAAAATATTTTTGATTTCTTTTTTATGAACTTGGTTTAAAGCAAGTGATCTAATCATCATTAATGATGATTGGTTTGCAATGTTTCCAGAAATCCCTGCTACCACAATTAAAATTGGTAACATCATGATAATTTCTTTTCCTTTTTCTAAATCATTTAGTCCTGGCACTAAGTTGAACATTAAAATCATGATTACATGAGTGATAATTCCAATTAATAATAAAATTGATAATCAAATAACTCTTGATTTATACATTTTGTAAATATTAGTTTCAAAATAATCTGAATCAACATCATCTGCATCAATTCCTGCAAAATTTTGAATATCTTCTGTTGATTCTTCAACTAAAACGTCAATCACATCATCAACTGTAATGATTCCTACTAATTCTTGATTTTTATTTACTACTGGTAAAGTGTTGATATCATATCGTTTAAAGTAGTTTGCTACTTCTTCTTGATCCATTTCAACATTAACATTAATTAACTTAGTATTCATAATATCACCAAGTTTAGTTGATTGTTCATTGATTAGCAATTGTTTTAATTCAATTCACCCTAACAATTTGTTTTGTTCATCAATAATAAATAAGTCATCAATCTCATCATATTCATCATGACGACGTTTAATAGCTTTAATTGCCATTTCTACGGTGTTATCTGCTTTTAATTCAGTAAAATTGATACTCATTATGGCACCAGCTGTATGTTCTTTATATTTAAGAATATTGTTTAATTCTTTACGCACATCTTTTGTAGTTGCTTTTAAAATCTTTTTAACAACTTCAATTCGCATTTCATCAATTAAATCAATAATGTCATCAGTATAAAGTTCATCTAAGATTTCTTGAATTTCAGTATTAGTAAAAGCTTCAATAATATATTCTTGATCTTCTGAATTTAAATATGTGAAAATTTCAGCTGCTTCTTCAATTTCAAGCAGTCTAAAAATTTTTAACACTTTTTTACTTTCAAATTGTTCCATTGCTTCAGCAAAGTCAACAAATTGAGTTTCCTTCGAAATATTTCTTAGTTTTTTTACATCTTTTTCAGCTAATGCATTTTCTATCTGTTCTTCAATATGGTCTAGTTTTATCATAAAATCCTTTCATGAACTTATTTTATTAATATATTGTATAATAAATTTATGGGGATGTCTTGGTTTCGACAGGATACTCTGGTCATATAATAGCAGTGGTGTGGTAGACCATAAGACTTCTAGGTTTGATAAAATGCAAACAAAAACGAAGAAAACACAAACGAAGTTCCAGCATTTATTTTAGCAGGACAAGCAAATTACGCTTTTGCTTAATTTGACTTTAAATATAAAAATATAAACGTTTGGCAATTTTTAGTAGTCTTGGAATCTATTAATTATTGTGTATACCAATTCCAATAGAAGTTATGATCGTAATAAATAATTTTGAAACTCAATTACGGATGTTATATTAGTCTTTTGATAATTTTATTTAGTATAGCAAATTAGAAAATTATCTAAACTGTAGAAATTATATGATTATGTATTTTGGACGTGGGTTCGATTCCCACCATCTCCACCATTATTAAATAAAAAAACAGCCTAGTTAAAATAACTAGGCTTTTAATTTATTATTTTTAATTCTCTTAAATCTTTGTATACTGCATCAAATAGTTCAGTTTGCACTATTTTATTATTACCAGGATAACTTGAACTTAAAAATGTCATAGTAATTTTATTTTTAGGATCAACAAGCCCTGCACTACCTAAGGCTCCATCTCAACCAAACTCTCCGATTTCAGTTAATGGTGTATGTTCATTTTTTAATCTTACTCTAACACCATAACCATATGAATAGTCTTTATTAAAAGTTCATCTAAAAGTTGCTTTTTTATCATTTAATTGATCTTTTCTCATTTCATTTAGTAATTCTTCTTCAATAAATTGAATATCACTAATCTTACCATCAATTAAAAAGTTTAAAAATCTTGTATAGTCATTAGCTGTTGAAAACAAACCACTTCCGCCAAGACAAGCATGCGGTTCTTTGTTAGTAAAAGGCATTAAAAAGTGAAAATTTTTATTTAAAGTTAATTTATTTCCTTGCATAGTTTTAGCAAATTCATAGACTTCTGTTTTACGAGTTAAATCTTTTACATAAAAACCTGTATCTTTCATATTAAGCGGTTCAAAGATATTATCTTGTAGAAATTCACTAAAATTTTGCTTTGCAACCTTTTCAATAATTCCACTAATAACGTCTAATGAAATACCATAATGTCATTCTTCTCCAGGTTTTGAAATTACCTCAGCATTACTTACTATTTCACAAAAGTCTTGTAATGAAATGTTTTCATTTTCAACTTTATCAAAAGCATGTTTTATTTCTTTTCCACTTTCTGAGTTATTTCAAAAGTATGTTAAACCAGAAGTCATATTTAATAAGTGTTTAATTTTAATTTCTTGATTAAAATTAGGATAAAACTTATTAATTTGATCTTCAAGACTTAATAAACCTCTTTGAATTAATAACAAACAAGCAGCAGCAGTAATAGGCTTTGTCATTGAATAAAGCGCAAAGATATTATCCTTTTTGAGCTTTAATTTTTTTTCAATATTTGAATATCCAAAATTATTAAAATAAATTTCTTGGTTATCTTTTGTTATTTTTATTACCATTCCATTGAATAATTTATTATTTATAAAATCTTTAATTTTTAATTCTGTGTTCTTTCAATTCATAATTTTGTCCTATACTATGTTTTTATTATATGCTTTATAAAAATAAAAAATACTTCATTTTAAATATTAAAATAAATATTAAAAAGTGCAATCTATGATAGATAGCACTTTTTTATTGAACTTTAATTATATTAATAATTATTTTTTAACTTTTCTTTGTTCATCTAAGATTTTAATCATACGAGGTTTAATAGCTTCTTGTTCTCCACCATAAACAACTTGTACGTTTGTTCCTCTAATTAGAGCTCCTGTAGCTCCTCCTAAAGAAATAATTCCATCTTTATCAACTAAAGAACCGTCTTTAACAGTTAAACGTAAACGACTAGCACATGCATCAACGTCAACAATGTTAGATTCTCCTCCTAAGAATTCAATAATTTTTGTAGCTTTTTGAACTCTTGCTTCTTCAGCTGCATCAGCTTTGTTTGCAGTTGATTTGCTTCCTTCAATTTTGCTTCCATCAACATTTAATCCTTTTGATGCTTTATAATCAGCTTTTGTTGCTAATGCAACGCTTGCACTACCATCACGCCCTGGTACCATAACTTTTCCATATTTTACTGCGAAGTAGAATGAGAAGAAGTATGCTGGTGCCATTGCGGCTGAAACCCCTAAAATTGCGAATGCTGATTTAGCAGTCATAGCTTTTGATCCGAAGAATGGAATTACTCCGAATACGATGTAATCGATAAATCCTCCAGATACTGTCATTGATACGTGAGTTTTGAATAACCCAGCAAATAAGAATGAGATAGCTGCTAATGGCATATGTACACCATAGAATAATCATGGTGCTAAGAATAAGAATGTATATTCGATTGGTTCTGTAATTCCTGTTAAGAAACAAGTAAAGGCTGCTGAGAAGTAAATTCCCATAACTTCTTTTCTGTTTTCTTTAGGTACATTTAATCACATAGCTAATCCAGCCATTGGTAATCCTAATAACATAAATCCGAATTTACCTGATTGGAATCTACCAATATTTAATCCTAAGTGTTCTAAGTCAGTAAAGTTTAATACTTTAATATTAGCAATAACTTTATATGCCATAGTTTGGTCACCCATTGATTGTCATAAATCAGTGTATTGTGTTGAAATATTTGTTTTAATGATGTTAAATGCTGCTTCTGTAGCTTCAGTAATTCCTCAAGCTTGTGCTATATCAACATGATTTTTCATTCAAATTTCAACGAATGCTTTTTGTGCTTCAGGAGTTGTTGTTGAATTAAATGCTTCAGCAATTGATCCTCCAGCATTTGTTCATCATAATGGTGCGTAGAATACGTGGTGTAATCCAAATGGAACTAATGAACGTTCTGCAACTTCATAAATGAATGAATCTAATCCACCAGGTAATTTACCTGATGCTTGTCCAAATGCTGCTAATCCCATACCAACGTATGGTCAAATAAACATAAAGATAAACGATAAAGGTATAACAGCAACGAAAGTTACGATTGGAACTAATTTTGTTCCACTAAAGAAACTAATTGCTGAAGGTAATTGTGTTTGGTGGAATTTATTGTAACATTTAGCTGCAATAGCACCAACGAAAATACCAGCAAATACTCCTGTGTTTAATGAAGTAACACCAATGTTTGATGTAATTAATCCATTAGGAATTTTATTAATTCATAATAATGAGTAATAAACTGATCCTGCTCCATCAATCAATTCACGGTTAGCATTAACAACTAATCCTTTTCCTGATTCTGCTACTTCTAAGCTTGAAGCAGATACGTATGAAATAACATCTTGCATGTTAATTCCTGAAGCAGCTCAATCAACTCCTCCATTTGCATAAACTAATTGATGTCATCCATCTTTTGTTTTTGCGAAAATAGTTGCTGTATCCATTACTTGTGTGTGTAATAGAGCTGCTTGCATACCATTCATAACTAGGAATCCTACAACAGCTGTAATAGCTGCAATTCCTGAGTCTTTAGTATATGCAAGTGCAACTGAGATACAGAATAACACTGGTAAGTTTCCAAAACATACATCACCCATTTTGTTTAGTAATGTACCAAAGAAATATCCAAAGCTATCTGCACCTGAATTTGAAGATATAGCCGCTCCTACTCCTAAGAAAACTCCTGCGATTGGAAGTAATGCAATAGGAAGAAGGAAGGCTTTACTTAATTTTGAAAGTGTAGGCATAATATTTCCACAACCATTTTTGAACATGTCTCAAGAGCGTTTAGCACTACCTTTTCATTCAATAGAAGAAAAACTTTTCATCTTTTTTTCCTTTCATAATTTAATTTTTTAATCAGTATAAAACTTAGACTAACATCATTAGTCCTGAAAACGCAATTACAAATCCGAATAGAGCTAGAAAAATAGGAAAATTCTTTTTGGTAAATTCTCAAATTGTCTGACTCTCTTTATTGTGTCTATAAAAGTCATCGTGTATCTTTGATCTGTTCTTAACCCAAAAAGCTAACACACCAAAAATCACCATAACTAGTAGACCAATAATCATTATAATTAACCCAATTACTTGTTCTGTTTTCATTTTTATACCTCAAGTATAAGTTTACTTGAAAATTACAAAAAAAAGGTTTTATTTGGGAAAAAATTCCAAATAAAACCACTTTAAGTGTTAAATCCTCTACTTTTGCTATTTATTAATTTAATTCATTCCTCTTTTTTATCATCTGTTGGATCATTTTCTAATAGAACAAAGAACATATCATTTATTGTTTTACTATTTTCACTCATATACTCATTAATAATTTCAAATTTACCTTCAACTATTTTTAAAATAATTTCATTACTATCTTTTTCAAAATCTTCTGATTTAAAAATATAAATTGGTAAGAAAAAATCTTTTTTATCAACATTAGCAAATGTTAATGCAAATACACCTTTATTTGTTTCAAACTTTTGACCTGCTTTAACAGCTTTCTTATCTTTAAATAACTTATTTCATACAACAAATGATGAAGTAGTGTTATCTTTTCTTTTAAGTTTAAAACCAGATAGAAATCCTCAACAACCAATAATTAAACCAACAATAAATAGAATTATTAATATAGCAATTGCTCAAGAAGGGAAGTTTTGAGCAATACCACTATTTGTATTATTACTCATAAAACCCCCTAATATTTAAACTTGCGTAGTTCTTTTCTTTCAGTATCTCTTTTTTTAATAGTTTCTCTTTTATCATGTAGTTTTTTACCACGGCCAAGTCCTATTTCAAGCTTAGCGTAGTTACCTTTTAAATAAAGTTTTAAAGGAACTATTGTTAATTTTTCAAGCATTACTCTTTTTAAAATTTTATTAATTTCTTTTTTATTTAATAGTAGTTTTCTAGTTCTTAAAGGATCAATTCCTTTAACAAAATTTGCATAATCATATTTTTTAATATTTGCATTAATTAAAAAAGCTTCTTTTTTTCTAATTAATATAAAAGCTTCTGAAATATTAGCTTCATGATTTCTGATTGCTTTAATTTCAGGTCCATACAACTCGATTCCTGCTTCTCAAGTTTCAAGTATTTCGTAATTAAATCTGGCTTTTTTGTTTAATGCTATAACATGCTCACCCATAAACAAGAACCTCCTTACTTTTATTTAACTAAAATAAAATCAATTTTTCTTTTTCTAATATCAGCACTTATTACTTTAATTTTAACTTTTTGTCCCATTCTATAAAATGTATTGTCATGTTTAATTAAAATTTTATTTGTTTCATCATAAACAATATTTGGTTCAAGATTTGAAATATGAACTAGTCCTTCAACCATATTATCTAACTGAACAAAAATTCCGAATTTTAAAGCAACTGAAATTGTTCCTTCATATATATTACCAATTTTATCACTCATATATTCAACTGTACAAGCCTTAACAACTTCACGTTCACAATCAACACTTGCAGTTTCAGTTTCATTAATTATAACTGATGCCTTTTTAACAAATGCTTCATTTAATTCTAGTGTCTTTTCATCATAGTTCTTATTAATAACATATTGTTTTAAAAATCTATGCACAATTAAGTCACTGTATCTTCGGATTGGAGAAGTAAAGTGGGTATAACATGGACTTGATAATCCAAAGTGTCCAATATTTTCTAATTCATATTTTGCTTTTGCCATATATCTTAAAAGTGATAAGTTTAACAGCTCTTCTTCAATTGGATCTTTTGTTTGCTGACTAATTTGTTTTAATGTTTTATTAATGTTTAAAGGATCAATCATTTCAGCTGGTGTTAATTTAGGATCAATTCCAAATGATTTTAAAGATTGGTATCAAGTTATCAAATCTTCTTCATCAGGTTTATCGTGATTTCTATAAATAAATGGTAGTTCCATTTCATTAACTATTTCAGCAATAGCTTCATTAGCACTAATCATGAACTGTTCAATTAATTTTTCTGATTCACCAGTTTGTCTTGCTTTAATTTCAATAACATTACTGTTTTCGTCCATTACAACTTTTGGTTCACGAACGTCAAAAGTAATTGTTCCACGCTTAATTTTTACTTGCTCAATTAATTTAAATAATTCAATTGCTTGATCAATCATATTTTTAGATTCATCACAATGATTTCATATTTTGTTTTCAATGTATTTATTAACTTCAGTATAGTTTAATCTCACTTTTGAAATCATAATTGTTTCATAAACTTTTTTGCTTAACATTTTTCCAGTTTTATCAAACTTCATTTCACATGCTAAAGCAAATTTTTTAGTGTTTGGATTTAATGAACATAAATCATCACTTAAAATTTTTGGTAACATTGGTAAAACTCTATTTGCTAAGTAAGTTGAATTTCCTCTAGTTAATGCTTCATTATCTAATGGTGTTTTAGGTTTAACATAATGACTAACATCAGCAATTGCTACATATAATTTAAATTCACCGTTCGCTTGTTTTTCAACACAAATTGCATCATCTAAATCTTTTGAATCAATTCCATCAATTGTCACAACCATTTTATCTAATAAAGGGTTATTCATTCTTTTATTAATTTCATCAGTTTCATTATCAACTGGAATATTAACTTTTTCAGCTTCTTTCAAAGTTGCTTTTTCAAATTCTGTTCTAATTTCAAATTCCTCTGCAATTGATAAAATTCGATCACTAGCTTTTCTTGGATCACCAATAACTTTTTTTAATCTAACAAACATTAAGCGATCTTTAATTGAAACAATTTTTGCTTTAACAATTTGATATTCTTGAATTGGGAATTCTTGTTTATTTAAGATTCTTATTCTAAAACCTGTAAAAGATTGATCGCTTGGAATGAAGTCTAAAAACTTACCATCAAAACTTCTGACAATTTCACCAATTAAAAATTCTTTTACTCTTAAAGCTAACTCAACTATTTCAGCTCTTGTTTTGTCTTCTTCTTTTACAACTTTATAAACAACTTCATCACTATCAAAACAACCATTTAAATTAGTTGGGGCCACAAAGTATGATTCTTCTTCAGGGTGTAAAACATTATTAACAAATCCAAAACCCTTTGGGTTCAACCTTAAACTACCTTTTTTGTATTGGTTATCTATTAAATAAATATTTTTTTCAGTAGTAAATGCAATATCATTTTCTTCGTTTAGTTCATTTAATATTTTTTCTAATTCAGGTAAATCAAAATAGTTTAGTTTTGATGCTAAACTGTTTATTGATATTTTTTCATTATTATTTCTAATTTTTTGTATTATTATTTCTTTATTCATATTAATAATTATAAAGGATTATGACTGATTTACTTATTTCTTTTTACATTTATTTCTAGTTGTTATTTTCAATTATGCCAAGAACTCTTATTGTTTCGATTGTAATATCTAATCATTCATTCATTTTTACAAAGTCTTTGTTTTTAATTAAACTTATAAAGTCATTAAGTTGATATCACATTGCGTTTTTCTTTTTGTTTTTGATTACAAGTGGTGCAACCCTTAAAATTGAGTTGTTAATTGCAAACTCATCAATTGATGTAATGTTTTTAATTTCAATATTTTTATCTTCAGCAAATATTTGTGAGTTAATTGTTTGATAATTATTTTTAGAACATGTAATAGAGGTCACTATATTATTTTCATGCACTAAAATTGAATAATTTAATATTGCAACTTTATTTTCTAATCTAACATTAGCAGCTTTTACTTCTTTAACTTTCCCAAATAATTTAACTGCTAGTTCAACAGGGTAAACATTTAAATCAAAAGATGACCCTTTTCCCAATTCGAAATCAAAAACTGAATTATAAATTCCTTGTTTAACATTAGGCATTCTGATTGAATATTGGTTTAAATTAAATACGGCTGAATTAACATTTTCTTGTTTGATAAAATCTTCAATAATTTTTAATTCTTCAACATGAATTGATTTAGTTGCTTCTAATAAAATAACTTTATTTTGATTTGCAAGATTTTTAAGTTCTATAATTTCTTCTACTTTAAAAGTTGCTGGCTTTTCTAAAATAACATTTTTAGAATTTTCTAATAATAATTTTGCATGTTGATAATGTAAGCCATTTGGTGAAGCTACATAAATAAAATCACAATCAGATTTTGCTAATTGTTCTAAATCTGTTATTACTGCTGTTTCAACATTATTCAATTCGTTTAAAAATTTTTGTGCTGTTTCTGTTTTTCTACTATAACAAACACTATATTCAAGTTCTTTAAAATTTTTTGCAGCATCTAAGAATTTTTTTACTATTCATCCTGTCCCAATTGTTCCAAATTTCATAATATTTACCTTTTGTTCCTATTTAATTTAAAATTAAACTTTTAAGCAAACAAAAAAAAGGTTATTAAACCTTTTTAATTAAATACTAAGATTTCTCTTTTTTCTCTTATTGCTGTAATTGTTATTTCACCTGGAATAATAACACTATTTTTTAAGTCATTTTTTAGAGTTTCTAATATTCTAACTAAATCATTGTCATCAGTTGTTACTGGATCAACAATAACTCTGATTTGTCTTCCTGCTTGGAATGCATAAGTTTTAGCTATACCTGGTATATTATTTCCAATTTTTTCAATTTCTTTCATTCTGACAATGAAATCTTCAATTGAATTATTTCTAGCACCTGGTTTTGAAGCACTAATACCATCTGCTATTGCGACAATAACTGCTATTTCACTTTTTTTTGCTACATCTTCATGATGGGCTTCAATAGAATTTATGATTACTTCGTCTTCACCATATTTTCTAGCAGCCTCAACTCCCAAGAAAACGTGACTACCAGTTTTTTCAAAATCAAGCGCTTTACCAATATCATGTAATAGACCAGCACGTAAAGCTTGTTTATCATTTAAACCAAGTTCTGATGCAATAGTTGAAGCAATTTTTGCGACTTCAACAGAATGTAATAATACATTTTGACCATAACTTGTTCTGTATTTTAGTTTTCCAACTAATTTAACTAGTTCTTTATCCATATCATGAATTGCTAATTCATCCATTACTTGATAACCAATTTCTAATATTGTTTCTTCAATTAAAGCTTCTTGATTCTTTAATTCTTTTTCAATTTTAATTGGTTGAATTCTTTTGTCAATCAAAAGTTTTTCTAAAGTTTTTGTAGCAATTTCTCTTCTAATTGGATTAAAAGATGAAATTGTAACAATTTCAGGCGTGTCATCAATAATTATTTCAACTCCAGCTAACTGTTCAAAAGTTTTAAGGTTTCTACCATCTTTACCAATAATTCAACCTTTAATTTCATCATTTGGAAGTTTAACAATATTAGTTGTTTTTTCATTAACTATATCAGTTTTAAATCTTTCCATTGCAGATAAAATAATTGCATTTGATATTTCCTTTGCTCTTGAATGTGCTAGGTTTTCTGCTTGTTTAATTTGACTAACAATTTCATATTGAATTTTTGATTCAACATTTTTCATTAGTTCAGCTTTTGCTTCAAAACTTGTCATATTACTAATAACTTCTAATCGTTTAATTAACTCTTCTCTTTTATTAGAATAAGCGCTAATTCTTTTATCTAAATCATTATTTTTAACATCAAGTGTTTCTTGTTGTTTTTGGATGATCATTTTTTCTTTTACAAGTAAGTTATTTTCATTTTCAATGTTTTGTTTTGAAACCTCTAATTTATTTTTTTCAAATTGAAGATTATCTTCAAATGACTTTTTTTGTTCATTAATTTCTCTATATGTTTCTGAGAGAATTTTTTTTCTTTCAATTTTAGCTTCTTTAATCTTTTTTGCATTTAAGATTTTTTGAGATTTAGAAGTTAATATATAAACCAATGAGCATAGTGATATTACTAAGGCTACTGATACAATAATCAGTCCTATAATAATTCCCATTTAAACTCCTTATATGTGTGTACTTTTTAAATACACATGTTTATTATACTTTAAAATTTAGAAATTATATAATGTTTGATCCGTATAGCTTATTCGCTCTTAATGTATTTAGCTAAATCGTTTTCTATTTGTGCAGCTTTTTCAAGATTATTAATCATTCATTCTTTAACTGCATTTTTACCTTGACCAATTTTTTCATTTTTATATGAATATGAAACACCTGATTTATCTAGGATATTGTAAAGTGTAGATAATTCAATAATTTCATTTATTCTTTCAATCCCTTTATCATAACCAATTGTAATTAGTGTTTGTTTGAAAGGTGCTGCAACTTTGTTTTTAACTATTTTAACTTTTACTTTGTTAGCAACAACAATTCCACCATCAAGGATTGACTCACCTTTTCTAACTTCTATTCTAATAGTTGAAAAGAATTTTAATGCTCTTCCACCTGTTGTTGTTTCAGGATTTCCAAACATAACTCCAATTTTTTCTCTTAATTGATTAATAAAGATTACTGTTGTTTTTGATTTTGAAATTGCACCATTTAATTTTCTTAATGCTTTTGACATCATACGCGCTTGTAAACCAATTGCTTGATCAGACATTTCACCTTTTAATTCAATTTTAGGTACTAATGCTGCAACAGAATCAATTACAACTATACTAACTGAGTTTGATTTAACTAGTGTTTCTAAAATATCTAAAGCCTCTTCACCATATGAAGGTTGGCTAACAAGTAAATTATTAATATCTACTCCAATTTTTCTAGCATAATTTAAATCAAGTGAATGTTCAGCATCAATAAAAGCAGCAATGCCTTCTTGCTTTTGTGCTTCTGCAATAGCATGCAATGCTAATGTTGTTTTACCTGATGATTCAGGTCCAAAAATTTCTATAACTCTTCCTTTAGGATATCCACCAATCCCAATTGCTTGATCAATCAGAAAAGATCCTGATGAGATTACTTCATGCTCAATGTTTTCATTTTCATTGTAAACAGTTAAAGCTTCTTTACCATAATTTTTTTCAATTGTTTTTAAAGCAGATATTAAAGCTTCATTTTTTCAAATGTCATTTTTATTAGTCATTGTTTTTAAAGTACTCCCTTCTACTTTTGTATTATTCATGTTCATTTACCTCCTATTAAATTATTAAGGTAAAATATTTTTTATTTTACAAAATCTAAAAAAAGATTTAATGCATTAACTAAACCTTCATTTTTAAATTGAATGCGATCAAGATTAGGTTTTTGAATTTTAATTGTTTGATAATTAGTTTTAGAACACACACAAATATAAGCTAATCCTACTTGTTTGTTTTCTAGTGCTAAAGGTCCTGCATTACCTGTAAAGCTAATTGCATAATCAGAATTAGTTAACTGCAATGTTTTTTGTGCCATTTCAATCGCACATTCTTCTGATACAACTCCATATTTTTTAATAATTTGTTCATCAACACCAACAATGTTTTGTTTAAATGAATTTTGATAACTTATAAAAGCGCCAACAAAAACAGTACTTGCTCCTGAAATGTTTGTTATTTCGTTTGCAAACATTCCACCAGTGTATGATTCACAAGTAGAAATAGTTTTATTATTTGTTTTTAAGTAATCTACAAGTTTTTTCATTGTTTCCATAATTCACCACAAACTATTAAAAAATATGAGATTTTAATATAACCCACGTTTTGTACCTTTCGGTGTCAATCATCTATCTAGGACATAGTCCTCTTGATTTGCATTCATTTCTGCTCACCTAGTTCCTTTACCAAAATTTAAGTTTCTTACTTATGGGGTTTACCGCGTTCCATATCAAGGTTTCCCTATACTCGTCTCTGTGGCACTTCATAACATTACCATAGCAAAGCCTTAGGTTCGTTATGCCGTCAATACTTACGTATTGCCTAGACTTATTTTTTCGTCTAGCATAATCACTACAACCATCGCAGATTGTGCAAGCGTGGAGTTTCCTCTACATTTTTCAATGCAGCGATTGACCTTAAAATCTCATATATTATTTTATCTTATATTAATTTAATAAAAAGGTTTTTATTTATTTTCCAATTTTTCAAGTGTTTGTTTAATTTCTTTAAGTGATTTTTGAATTACGTCAATTCCTTTTGTTTGTTTAACAAAATCAGAATTTGATAATTGTTTTTTTTTAAATTCCATCAATTGTTTTTCTGCTTCTGCTGAACGAGATTGATAATGATTATTTTTTGACTCTAACTCAGCTATTCTGATTTTATTTTCTTCAAGTATTCCATTTAAAATAATTACTTCTTCTTCATATGCTTTCATTTCAATATAAACTTTATCTAAAAAATTATTAACACTTTCCATTTTGTAACCCGGAAATTCTGTAGGAAATTTTTCATGCAAAATTTGTTCTGCTAAAATATCTGGTTTTTTCACAAAAATACCTCCATTGTTTTTTATTTATTTTATCATAATAATATAAATAAAAAAATCCTTAATTACTAATAAGAGGTGATTAAATGAATCTAATTAAAAATCAAGAAATGTTTCTTGAAACACTATTAAAAATAACTCATCAAAAATATATTGATAATAATGAATGTGTTGTTTTCAAGATTCTTACAAATATTATTCCAATTAGTACAAAAAATAATCAAATACAAATGCTAAATTTTATAACAGTATAAACTGTGATTACATTAGTATTTATAAAGGACTATATTTTGAATTTGAAGCAAAAGAAACATATAAGGAATACTTTTATTTTCACTTAATTAGAAAAAATCAGAATACAAAGTTAAAACTAGTTGCAGATTATAAAGGAATTGCTTTTTTAATTATTTATTTTGGCAACTATGAAGAATTCTTTTTGGTTGATTATCTAACACTACTTAATTGAGTAAACAAAAATAAAAAACCATTCCATACGAATGATTTTTAGACAATGCTTATCAAATTTATTTGGATAATGAATTTAAATTAAACTACTTACCTAAACTTAATTTTCTAATCAATTAAATTTAAGTGATTTTTCAATTTTGTTTGAATACTTTCCAATTAATTTTAAAAAGTTATCATAATCTGCAATTTGATGTTTATATAAAATATCTAAAACTTGTTGTTTTGAAATTGAAGTTTGTAATAGATCTTTGATTTCTTCAATTTGAGGAACTGTAAATTTTCAGCCAATTTCTTTTTCGATTGTTTGAATGAAATATGTTTCACCCTTTTTAATTGAGTCATTTTCAATCATTAAAACTATTTTTAAAAACAGCTGACTGAAATCAATTTCTTTTGGCTTAATTTTCACAAGTCTTTTATCTACTAAATCTTGTAACTCAACTTCAATAGTATCAATTGAAATATTCATAAATTTAGATAATTTTAAAGGCGTGATCATTTTCTTATTCTCATCACTAAACTGCATTGTTAGTAAAACTATCATTACTTGATTTTCATTCATAGAAATCTTTTTATAGTTTTCTAATAATAATTTATGTTTTGAAAACAATCCCTTAGCTAATAATTCTATAAGCATAACTACACATCCTTTTTAATATACTTATTTTATTGTAATTTAAAAATAAAAAAAAGTAAGCATAAACTTACTTTTAGTTTAATTTTTCTTTTAATTGTTTAGCTGCTTTAAATTTAGCTGATTTTGAAGCTGCAATGGTAATTTTATCACCTGTTGATGGGTTGATTCCTTCTCTTGCTGCTCTTTCGCTAATTGTGAATTTTCCAAATCCTGCGATTGAAACTTCTTTTCCTGAAGATAATTCTTCAATCATTAAATCGAATAATGAATTAACTACTGATTCACATTCAACTTTTGATATATTTTCATTAGCAATAATTTCATTGATTAAATCTTTTTTTGTCATATTTTCTCCTTTAATATTTTAAACTAATTTCACGTCTCTAAAGACATTATTTAAAAGTGAAATAGGCTTAACATTATTATAAAGAATATTATATATTATTTCAAAAAAATTCATGTCTATTTGGTATTTTTTTCCAATTTCATATGCTATTCTAGCTGTTTCTACCCCTTCAACAGTTAAATTAAAGGCTTCAAGAGCTTTTTTAGCGTCATTATTTTCAACTATTTTCTCTCCAAGTCTAAAGTTTCTTGACTTTTTACTTGATGCTGTAAGGATTAAGTCACCCAACCCAGCAAAGTTTAAAAATGTCTCTAATTTAGCTCCAAAATGCTTACCAAATTCATACATTTCATTTAGTCCAAGTGTTAGTAAGGTAGCATGCGCATTATCTCCAGCATCATATGCTTTAAGAATCCCTCCACCAATTGCAATTGCATTTTTTAATGCAGCTGATATTTCACAACCAGCGATATCTGTTGTTGGGTACATATAGAAGTATTCATTTGAAAATACTTCACATAATTCTTTTGCTTTTTCGATTGTCTCAGATGCAATCATAATAGCTGTTGGTTGACGATCAACAACTTCAACTGCAATCGAAGGCCCATATAAAGCTGAGTAAGTTTTTATTACACTTGATCCCTCAAAATATTTTTTAATTTTAGTTGAAAGTAATCCTAAACTTTCTTCATCTAAACCTTTAGCTGTGTTAATAACATCCATTGGCTTTTTAGCATATTTGATAATATCATTAACCACATGCTTGATTGCTACTGTTGGTACTCCTAAAATTAAAATATCAGTATTTTCTAAAGCAGCTGGCATTGAGTTTGTTGCTTTAATTTTTTTGTTAATTTTCTTGCTATCAAGGAAAACTGAGTTTTGATGATAAATATTAATGTCATCGATTTGTTGTTCTACAATCCCATACATGATAACGTTGTTATCATTATCTGCTAAAACATTTGCTAATGCTGTTCCATAAGCTCCTGTTCCAATAATTGTTATATTTTTTTTGTTCATATGCTTATTTCCTTTCTCTGAAAATAATTGACATTGGTACGCCTTCAAAACCAAATTGAAGTCTTATTTGATTCTCTAAAAATCTTTTGTATGAAAAGTGAACATAATCAGGATTATTTACAAATAGTACAAATGTTGGTAAATATGCTTCAACTTGTGCACCATAATATATTTTTAATCTACCACCATTAAAGTTTGGTGCTGGATTAATTAATTGAGCTTTGTTTAAAACTTCATTAAATACAGAAGTCTTAATTTTTTTATCAAGCGCTATTCCAATATCTTCAACTGTTGTAAAAATTTTAGTAATTCTTGTTTTATCATGTGCTGAAACAAATAGAATTTTTGCATAAGCTAGATATTTAAAGTAAGTTCTAATTTCTTCTTCTTTTCTTAATATTTCTTTTTCTTTGTTTTCAACTAAATCTCATTTATTTGCAATAATGATAATTGGTTTTTTTTCTTCAAAAGCCAATCCACCAATATTTGTATCTAAATCTGTAATTGGTACTGATGCATCTAACATTAGCAATACAACATTACTACCATTGATTGTTGATAAAGATCTTAAGTAACTATATTTTTCAACATTTTGAAAAATCTTTGATTTTTTTCTAATCCCTGCTGTATCAATTAATATATATTCAATATTATTAACTTTAACGACTGAATCAACAGCATCTAGTGTTGTACCTGGAATATCACTAACAATCATTCTGTCTTCACCAATTAATGAGTTAACCAATGAAGATTTACCAACATTTGGTCTTCCAATAATTGAAACTCTTGTTTTATCATCTTTATTAATTTCTTCATGTAAAGGCATTTGATGAATGATGCTATCTAATAAATCTCCAGTTCCAATTCCGTGTGTTGCACTAATAAGTACTGGTTCACCAAGTCCTAGACTCATATATTCATATTGATCAAAATCAGAAGTTTTTTTATCATATTTATTAACTGCTAAAATAATTGGTTTTCTTGTTTTATACAAAATTTTTGCAATCATTTTGTCTTCATCAGATAGCCCTTCTTGATGGTTTAACAAGAATACAATTACATCTGCTTCTTCCATTGCTATTTCTGCTTGAACTTTTATTTCTTTTGCAAATGGCTGATCTTCTAAAGTAATTCCACCTGTATCAATTACAATGAATTCTCTAGTTAATCATTCTGCTGTTCCATAAATCCGGTCTCTTGTAACTCCTGAAGTATCTTCAACAATCGATTTCTTCTCTCTAATGATTCGATTAAACAATGATGACTTACCAACGTTAGGTCTTCCAACAATTGCGACTATTCCTTTTTTCATATTACTTACCTTCCAATTCTTTTATTTTATCAATAACCATATTAACAACATCTTGAACTGGTATATTTGAATTATCAATTAATCAAGCATCATCTACTTTTCTTAATCCATTTTTAAAGTCTTGCTCATCTCTTTTAATTATCAAATCTTTTATTTCTTCTAGATTATTATTTTTAATCTTTAATTTTTCATTTTGTATAAATCTTCTTTGTGCTCTAGCTTCAACACTTGAATCTAAATAAATCTTTAAATCAGCATCTGGTAATACAACAGTTGTGATATCTCTTCCAATTTCAATATAACCTCCGCCTTTTACCATTACACGTTGTGCACTTACCATGTATTTTCTTACTTCGGGAATTGGAGTTACATAATTAATAAATTTAACAATGTCATTTTCTTGAATTCTTTTTGAAACTTCTTTTTTATTTAAATGAGGTTTACTATTTTTGACTGAAAAATTAAATTTGTTCAATGCTTCAATAATCTCTGCTTTATCATTAAAATTAATTTTTAATTCAATACATAATAAAGTAAATGCTCGATACATTAAACCTGTATCAATAAAATGATAGCCAATTTTTTTAGCAACTTTATTAAAAGTAACAGTTTTTCCACTTCCTGCTGTTCCATCAACAGCTACAACAATTTTCTTTCTCATTTTAACCTCCTTTTAAATTACAAATATAATAATTAATCCAATTATTCCTAAAACCATAAATGTTATAAATGCAATTGAAAATAATTTTGTGTTTATTTTAAATCGTTTTTTACTTTGAGAAAGATCATGCATTTTTTCTCTTTGTTTTGCTTTGATTTTAAAAGACAATTCATTAAATTTATATTTTTTTGTTTCATTATGAATTGCAATTTTTTCATCTTTACTTAAAAAACTTTTAGCTAATGTTTCACCATGTTCACCTGCATAATCAGTTTTGTATGCTTCGCTATTATTAACCTTATTTAAGTAGTTACGATTTTTTTCTACCAATTCATTTAATAAATCTTCTAATTCTTTTCGGTAATATTCTTTTTCATTAAAGACAATTTCATTATTTTTATTTTGTTGACCATTATTAGTTAGTTCATAATCTTGAATTTTTTTCAATTCTAATAGTGAATCATTTAACTGACTTAGAATTTCATAATTAAAGTGTCTTATTTCAGGATCATGTTCTAAGTGAAAATTAACATTATCATTTTCTTGATTTAATATTTTTTCAACTTTTGAAAAAAAATCATTATCAATTCTTTTTAATGATTCTAAAGATGAAATAACAAAAGCATTTAGAGATAAATTTGCTTTATTATTAGAAAACTTTTTATTTATTTCTTCAACGTGTTCTTTATGTATTTCACTACGTGATAACTGTTTATCCATGTTAAACTCCTCCTTTTTATATATATTTTATAACAAATACATGTTTTTAACTTAAACAACAAAAAATAAAAGGGTATACCTTCTATTTTTTCATCATTTTACAAATGTAAAATCCATCTGTGTTCATTTCATAACCAAATAACTGATTTTCTTCAACTATTTCGATGTTTTTATATTTTGATATAAACTTCTTAATTTGATTTTGATTTTCATCTGGATTAATTGTACAAGTTGAATAAACGATAGTACCGTTTGTTTTAAGATTAAAATAAGCAGTATCTAATAGTTTTTCTTGAATATCAACAATTGCTTTAATGCTATTAACTTCAATATTATTAATTTTAATTTCAGGTTTTCTTTTTAAAACACCAAACCCTGAACAAGGAGCATCTAAAAGAATATGATCAAAGAATTCTTTTTGATTGATTAAAGTAGCATCACCGCATTTTAAATCAATATTTGTACAACCTAATCTTTCAATATTTTCTTTTATAAGCTTTATTTTATTTTCACTTATTTCATAAGCAGTAATGTGACCAGTATTTTCCATTAGCATACTTAAATGAGTTAACTTTCCACCTGGAGCACTACACATATCTAAAACATTAGTATCTTTTGATGGATTTAAAACATTACTTACTAGAATTGACGCTGGATCTTGAATTGTTATTTCACCGTTTACATAACTTGGGCTTTTAACAATTGCTTTTTTTGAAATTAAGCAATCTTTAATTGTAGTTTTTTCTAATTCATAAGTTTCTTGATTATTTATATAAAAATCTTCTGCGTTAGTTTTTAGAGTATTTACTCTAAAACTGATAACTGGCTTTTCATTTGAATCAATAGCAACTTTTTTTGCTATTCCAATTCCGTATCCTTTTTTAATTAAATTAAATAAACTTTTTGGAAATGAGTTTTCAATACAAATTCTTCTTTCTTCATCAAACATAGAAAAATCAAATAGCTCTTCTTCGCTATTAATTACTTTTTTTAAACATGCATTCATTAGTCCAGAAAATTTATGATTGATTGATTTAGCAATTATAACTGATTCATTAACAATTGCATATTGAGGAATTGTTTTTAAAAAACGAATTTGATAAATACTCATTCATAATAAAATTTGTACATTGATATTTGTTTTTTTAACATCAATTAATTTTCTTGAAACTTGATCAAGTAAGATTTGATTTGTAATAGTACCATGTACTATTGCAAAAATTAAGTTCTTAAATTTTTCAGTGATTTGCATTTTTGAAACATCATTTAAAAGAATATTTGAAAAAGATTTATTTTTAAAAACTTTTTTCAATATTTCAAATGCAATTTTTCTTGAGTTATTAGTCTCCACTAAAATCACTTCTTTGTTGAATACTAAAAAAGTTAATTTTGAACATTAATTTTTGAATTTTAAAGTCTACATATTCTTTTTCATTTATCTTAGCAAAATCTCCATGAGCTAAAGTTTTTCTGTAAACTTCTGATGATAATATTTTGATTAATTGATCTCTTGCAACAAAGTTTTTAGCTTTTTCTTTATCTTCACGATTGTTAGCTAATAATTTAACGTTTGCTTCTCAGTTATTAACAAAATAAATATATTTTTCATCAACAATTTCTTCTACAATTTTAACTAGTTTTTTAAATTTAGATTCTGTATTTTTTGCAGCACATTTTTCTCTAATTAAAATGTCTGTTATTTTTGCTACAGCATTTTGAACTGAATCGTTTTCAACAATATAGTCATAGTTATGCTTTAATGGAATTTCTAATAAAGCTTTATCTAATCTTGATTTAATTTTGTCATCAGATTCAGTTGCTCTACCTTTAATTCTTGCTTCTAATTCATTTAAAGTTGGTGGCATTAAAAAAATAGATAAAACATTTTCTTCATTTCTAAGCACTTGTGTTGCTCCATCAACTTCAATTTCTAAAATTACATTTTTGCCTTCGTTTAATTTTTCTTCAACATATTTTCTTGGAGTTCCATATGAATTACCAACAAAATTTGCATACTCGATTAATTCATTGTTAACAATTGCTTTAACAAATTCTTCTTTTGTAACAAAGAAGTAGTTAACACCATCAACTTCACCTTCACGTGGTGCTCTTGTTGTCATTGATACTGAGTATTCTAATTTTAAGTCTTTATTAGTAAGAAGTTGACCATTAACACTTCCCTTACCAACTCCACTTGGTCCTGATATAATAATCATTTTTCCTTTATTCTTCATCTTTGTTTTCCAATCTTATAATGTATAAATGTTTCTTATTGTAATCTTTATGTTTTAATAGTTTAAATTTTGAAATAACTGCTTTATTTAATGGTAGTTCTGATTCAATCATTAGTATTGATCAATTATTTAATAAGTTTAATTCAAATAGTTTTTTAAAAACTTTATTATATGATTCAATTTTTGCAAATGGTGGATCCATGTAAATCAAATCAAATTTTTCTTTTTTAAATCCTAAATATTCAAGCAATTCCAAATAGTCTTTATTGTAAATTTCTCAGTTTGAAGATTTTGTTTTAGCTAAATTACTTTTTATTACATTTAAAGCATTTCTAGAGAAATCATTTGTAACTGCAAAATCAATCCCACGACTTAATCCTTCAATTGACAAAGCACCGCTGCCTCCAAAAATGTCAAGACTTCTTTTACCATCAAAAATAAAGTAATTATCAATGATATTAAATGCATCTTCTTTAATTCTTGTTAAGGTTGGTCTTGTATTCATACCTTCAAGAGTATTTAATTTTAATCCTTTATATTTGCCTGAAATTACATTCATATAACTCCTTGTTTAATTTCATATATTATATAGTAATACACCTTTAATTACATTAAAAATTTACTTGTAGGGTTTATTTGTTGTAAAAATATAATTTAATAGTTTAGTCTTAGTTAACTTTTCACTATTTTTAGAAATTAACTTAACATTCTTTTTGCTTAGTTGAATTTTTATAGTATTGTTCGGTGGTAATTGACATCTTCGACTATCAACAATGATTTCGACATCGTTAATTTTTTTAATTAAAACTTCTACTTTATGTTTTCTTGAAAAAATAATTGGTGCATTTAATGTTGTAAAATTTTTATTTGAAACAGGCGCTATTTCTAACATTTGAAAAATATTATTTTCATCAATGATAACTGCGCCATTATGTGATTTTGAAAATCCTGTACTTCCACCTGAAGTTGTAAATACTAATCCCGTTCCTTTAAACGTTTCTAGTAATTCTCCATCAATTAAAACATCTGCTTCTAATGGTCTCAAATTATTTATAATTTTAATTTCGTTAATTACTTTGTATTTATTCGCTTCAAGGACTGAAATTTCAATTGGTGTTTGTTCTTCAATATTATTTAAAATTTCTTTAATATCAGAAATTCGATTATGGTTTGTGTAAAACCCAATTCCTCCAGATTTAATTGGAACAAAAATTACATCACTTAAAATATTATTAAATATTTCAGCAGCCTTTAAAAATGTTCCATCTCCTCCAATTACAAAAATATAATTTGAATTTTGTTCATCTTCAACCCATTCTTTTTCAGTTAAAATTTTTAAAAGATCTTCTGCAACTTTTTTTGATTCATCATAATCATTTTTTACAATACTATATTTCATTTTGCACCTCAAGTTAATGTAAAATAATTATATCAATTATTAGGTTGTATATGTTTGATATAATATTATAAGTAAAGTGAGGAATATAAGAAATGCAAAAAGATAGAATGATTACTGGGATTACACCTAGTGGTTCAATGAGTTTAGGAAATTATTTAGGAGTTGTAAAAAATTTAATTGAATATCAAGATCAATATGATTTATTTGTTTTTGTTGCCAATTTACATGCAATTACAATTCCACAAGATCCTACAATGTTAAAAGCTAAAACAAAAGAAATGACAGCATTATATATAGCTTGTGGTTTAGATCCAGAAAAAATGACTCTTTTCTTACAATCAGATGTTGTTGAACATTCTCAACTAGGTTGAATCCTTACTACTCAATCAACAATGGGTGAATTATCAAGAATGACCCAATTTAAAGATAAATCTGCAAAACAAGGTGAAAGTGAAAATATTTCTATTCCTACTGGTTTATTTACTTATCCTTGTTTAATGGCTGCTGACATTTTATTATACGATCCAAAATATGTACCTGTTGGAGTTGATCAAAAACAACACTTAGAATTATCAAGAGATATTGCAATCAGAATGAATAATAAATATGGTGAAATGCATATCGTTCCTGAACCAATCTTAACAAAGGGTAATATTAAAATTATGGACTTACAAGATCCAACTAAAAAAATGAGTAAATCTAGTAATAATCCAAAAGCAGTTATCAAAATGTTAGATACTCCTGCTGAAATAACTAATAAAATCAAATCTGCTATAACAGATAGTGAAAATTTAATTAAATATGATCCTGTTAATAAACCAGGTGTTTCAAACTTGATGAACATATATGCAATTATCAAAAATTTCTCAATCGATGATTGCCATAAAAGATGAGCAGGAAAAAATTATAAAGATTTAAAAGATGATGTTACTGAAGCATTATTAGAATTAATTATTCCTATTCACGAAAAATATAATGAAATCATTAAAGGTGACTATTTAAAAGATGTGCTTGAAAATGGTGCTTTAAAAGCTAAAAAAATAGCAATTAAAAAAGTTAATAAAGTTCAAAATAAATTAGGAATTAACTGATATCGAAAATAAACTTTTGGTTTATTTTTTTTATGCAATAAAAAAAGATGCATATGCATCTTAATTAATTTATTCAGGTGCCATTCAACCAACCATTTTAATTCGCTTGATTAGTTTTGTAGCATCTCTTTTAGTTCTGTTTTTAACACAATTAGCATGCACACCAATATAGTTTTGGATTTCTAAAACTGGTTTTTTGGTGTTAATTAAATCAATTACTCAAGCACTTTCATCTTCACTGTTGTTTTCGTTAAGTTTAAATTCCATTGGATACTTACATATATAACAAAGTCTAAAGTCTTTACGATCACGATTTTGAATAATCGGACAATTTTCTCAAGTCTTTGCATATTCTTCATTAGTGAAAATTGCTTTATTTGATTTTTTATCTATTTTTGCCATGAGCTTATTAGTTTGCAGTTAATGCTTTATTTGCTGCATCAACTAACAATTTAAATTGTTCTGGATTTGAAATAGCTAATTCTGATAACATTTTACGGTTAACATCAATATTTGCTAATTTTAATCCATTCATAAATCTTGAGTATGATAAACCATAAGGTCTAACAGCTGCATTGATACGTACGATTCATAATTTTCTAAAATCACGTTTCTTTTGTTTACGCCCGATAAAAGCGTAAGCCATTGAACGAACTACTTGTTCGTGTGCTTTTTTGTATGAAGAATGTTTAGTTCCATAGTAACCTTTTGCACGTTTGATTCAACGTTTTCTTCTTGCTCTAGTTACTTTTCCAAATTTAACTCTTGCCATAACTTATTTACCTTTTACCTTTCTTATTTTTGTAATAAACCTTTAATACGTTTCATGTCTGTTACATGAACGATTGTTGATTTTTCTAAGTGACGTTTTTGTTTTGTAGTTTTACCTGTAGCACGGTGAGATCTGTAAGCTTTACCTCTTTTTAAAGTACCGTTTTTTTTAGCAATAACTCTTTTTGCTAATGATTTTTTTGATTTCATTTTTGGCATAATACATAATTTCCTTTCAATACTTTTCTAATTATTTCTTTGGCACAACGTACATGTCTAAGAATCTTGAATTTAATTTAGCTTCTTTTTCAATTTTAGCTACATCTTCAATTTCTTTGTAGAATCTGTTCATTGTCTCTTTACCTAAATCCATGTATGCGATTTCTCTACCTTTAAATTTCAAAGAAATTTTAACTCTATCACCAGCTTCTAAAAACTCTCTAGCTTTTTTAGCTTTTGTTACTAAATCATGTTGACCAATATTTACTGTTAATCTAATTTCTTTGTTTTCAACCTTCACTTGGTTCTTCTTAGCTTCTTTGTTTTTCTTTTGTTGTTGGTATTTAAATTTACCATAATCTAAGATTTTACAAATTGCTAAACCATCAGGTTGTTGACCTACTTGCATTAAATCTAAACCTTTTTCTTCTGCTAATTTAATAGCATCGTTTCTTTTTAAAGGTCCTAGTTTTTCTCCATTGTTTCCAATGATTAAAACTTCTCTAGCTTTAATGAAAGTGTTTATTGGGTCTTGATTTTTAATAGGTTTTGAATTGTTTCTTTTTTGATCCATCTAATACTCCTTCGGATAAATAAAATGTGCGCCGTCAAAAATTAGATAGCACACATTATAATATTTATTTATATTATTTATTCAACCACTTCACTTTAGTTGGTGGTGAGCTTGTGCTTCTTTTTCTTTAACATTTAAATTATAACAAATATATTACTAATTTGTAAAGTAATTAATCAACAGTTGCGATTAATTCACCTTTTTTAACTTTTCCCATTTTTACAATTTTAATTTCTTTACCATTTGGGTTAGTTACGATGATTGGTGTTGTAATTGAAGGTACTTTTGGTTTAACGAATTTTAAATCAACATTAACCATTGGATCTCCTTGACTTACTTTATCTCCTTGTTTAACAAAAGATTCAAATCCTTCTCCATCAAGGTTAACAGTATCTAATCCAATGTGAACTAAAACTTCAACTCCTGATTTTTCTCTGAATCCGTAGGCATGTTTTGTTGGGAATACACTTGCTAATTCACCTGTAATTGGTGAAACAAATTCACCATTTGCAGGAACAATTGCTAAACCGTCTCCCATCATTTTACCATTGAAAACTTCGTCTTCAACTTTGTCTAATCCTACAACTTCTCCATCAACTGGTGCATAGATTTCAACAAGTTTGCTTTTTTTTCTAAATAATCCCATGTTTATATTTCTCCTTTTTTAAACTAAATAGGTTAATAAAATTATATCACTTAAAGTAATAAATGATAAATATCAATATTCAAAATATTTGGAAAAGAAAAAATAATACTAATATATACTTCAATAATTTATTATTAAGGTAGAAATATAATAAAATTATAGGAGAAATTGGCATATGAGAAATGGAAAAAAGTGTCCATTTAACTAATGAACAAAAAATTGAAAACTATAAAGAAGAAATAAGTAAATTAGAAGAAATTGATTATTTTCCTCTTTATAGTCAAGACGTTGCATATCACAACTATGGATATATACATACTTTTAGAGTTATATCTGATGGTTTAAGATTATCGAATATGAAACAGTTTATGGCTGGGGTTTTAGCTGGTATTTGAATTAGTTTAGTTTATGTTGCTGTTGCAATGGTTACATATTCTTTTGCAGGAAAACCAGGGTTAGAATAACTTGTAAAAATATTAACAGAAACAATTTTTGCTAGTGTTATTTTATTGATTTCTTTTCTTGGTGGTAGTTTTGTTACAGCACACATGTGATACAACAGAACTATGTTTAGAAAAGTTGAGCGATGATCAGTATTTTTAAAAGCATGTGGTTTAGTATACGCAAGAAATATTATAGGAATTATGATATTTGATATTATCTTTTAATTATCTGGAGTCTTAAATCATAATGATGTTTTAGCAAGTCACATTTATAATGCGTTTGGTAAAAGAAAACTTTATGAAGTTGTAACAGCTATTGATGCTGGTAATCCGTTAACTGCTGGAGCAATTTTTAAACAATTGGTTATATCTTGAAATGCTGTATTATGTAACTTCTTAATCCGTTTAGCTACTCAAGGGTCTAAATCAGCAAAGGGAATACTGTTGCTGCAATGATAATGTATGTTCTAGTATTATTCTACTTTGCAATTGGTGGATACCAACACTGTGTTGCTAACTGATTTGGAGCATGAATGTTAATCTTAAGAGCAATAGCTAATTCAAATATTAAACATGCAAATATGGCATGAGCATTTGTTGTTTTCAACATTATTCTATCATTAATAGGTAACTTTATTGGTGCTCTAATTATTGGAACATTTATGGGTTTATTTAATAAAGAGTTTGATGTTTTACTAGTTCAAGAAGCAAGAATGAAATTCTTAACTGAAGAAATTGAAAGAATTGAAAATAAAAAAATAATCTCATTCGAGATTATTTTTTTGGCCTCTTAAGTTAGCTAATACGTCTTGAATGCAATCATGACAATAGTATAAAGTTATTCTTTTATAAACAGGTTTGTAGTTAATCATTTATTTTGTGTTGAGTTTACATCTAAAACTTTTTCTGCAAATGATAAGCTTCCATCATTTTTACAATTTGTACTATAACATTTCATTGACTTAGTCCTTTTGCCTTCTATCTTCTCTTAGTCGATTTAAAAACTCTATATCATTTGTTTCAATAATGGCTTTGATATATTGTTTTGACTCTGCACGTAATCTTTTAATTTTATTTTTTGATTTGTATTTATAGTTTCAATCAACAACTCTTTTTAATACTAAACAAATTATATACCCAATTGTTGTTAATGTTGCTAATAAGTAAGCTAATCAGCCCTTTCCACCATATCCAAAGTCAACGCTCAGTTTAGTTCCTTCGCTTGTATCGATAAAATTAAAGTCAGGAGCATTAACAAAACCAGCTTGAACAATGTTAATTGAATATCTCATTGGATGTGCATATAATAAGTAGTTTAATCATTTTTGTTGAACAATTCTTGCAAATGGAAATCCCAATCCTAAAAAGTACATTGTTGAAAAATAAATTAATAAACCAATCATTACAGCTCATTTTGAGTTTGAGATAAATGTATATAAGAATAATGCAATTACATAACATGTAATTCAACAAATTGCCAAACCAAATAACATCATTAATCCATTCATATTATCTAAATATGATCATTGCGCTGGAAATAATGCCATTGATATTGAGAATAATAATAAACATATTAAAAATGTTGATACTAAATTAAATGCTAATAATGATAAGTGTTTTGTCTTATTATTAATATCAGTCATATTAATTTTGTCAGTAAAGTTTTTATTTCTTCAATCAATAATAGTTCTTAAGTAAATATACATAGAATTTCTAGTCATCGCTACACATATTCCTGAAACCAATAAGAAAGGATCATTATTTTTAAAAGCTAATCAACAAAGCATTGTATATAACGAAATAAATACACCCAAGAATATATTTAAAGGGTTTTTAAATCAATGTTTTGTTTGAATAACAAACAACATACTAAAAACGCGGTATTCTTTTTTTAACTTACTTAGTTTCATTATTGTTCACCTCGTTTTTTGCTAGGTTTTTTTGTTTTAGTCTTTTTTTTACCTTTTGTTTAGCTTTTTTATGGTCTAAGTTTGCAAATTCTACGACTGCTTTTAATTCATCAATTGAAACTGCTTTTTTAATTAATTCAATATTGTTAATATTTTTTTGAATACCTTTGAATTTTGAATATTTTCTTGTTCCGAATTGATAATTATTTTTTAAACGGTAGTAAAACGCTAATGCAAAAATAATAATAAAGCCACAAGAAACTAATGCTGGCAATCATCAACCATTTCCACCATATCCAAATCCATGTACGTCTAATCATGTCCCTGGATCCACACCTGGGAAACTCATATTTGATACATTTCCTACTCATGCGGCTTGCATTAAGTGAAGTGTATATCTATGTGGTGCAAGATAAGTAGCAATATTAATTGCAGGAATTTGTCCTACAACATTTCAAGGAATACCTAAACCTAATAAGTACATTGGTCCAAAGTATGATAAAGCTGAAACAATAAATACATATTCTTTGTTTTTAAAAGTTGTTGATAAAAATAAAGCCATTACATTTGATAATAAAATATTTAAAATAAATCCTATTAAGAATGGTCCTCATTCAACATTTGTAATAACTTTTCTTTGTGATTCAAATAACATCGCTAAAACAATCAATATTAATGTAACAATAATATTTATAATTCAGTTAAAACATAAAATTGAACCATATAACACTTTTTTTGAAACGGGTGTTGTTAGTAAATTTCTTACAAGTCTTGTTTCTCTTCAATCTGCTAGTGTTAAATTTAAATTATATTGTGAATTTCTAATAGATGAAATACCAATTGCAGAAGCTAAAACAAAACTATCAGCTAAAAGCCCTGATTCAGCATCGTGTGGTTTAAAAGCAACTCAACATAACATTGTAACTGTTGTTAAAACAATTCCTAAAATAATATTAATAGGATCAGTTATATAGTTAAAAGTTTGTGCTTTTATTAATCTAATAAAAATTCTTACATTCTTATTAGATTTCATCGTGAATTTCCTCATTTGCAGAAGTTTGATTTACAGCAGTTTTTAATTTAACTTCATTTTGTTTTTTGAATTGTTGTTTTAAGATTTTTCTTCTAATATTTTTTTGCTCTTCTTTAATGTATTTTTCTTTAAGTTTTTCTAATTGTTTTTTTTCTGATTCAGACATTGTAATGCTTAAAACATCACCATTTACAATAACTTTATCATTTGCAAAAGTTCTTTTTAATTCTTTAGTCAAGAACTTTTCAATAGTATTTAATAACTTGTGATACTTTTTGTATCGATAATTAATAGTTAATTTATTAATAATTTTAATTGTAGTTTTAATTTTTTTAGAAATGATTTTAATTGATGTTTTATTAATGTAAGAAATTGAAAGGTTATCAATGCTTGTTTTTAAATCAAGAATACTGAAATAAACTTCTTTTAATCTGTTTAATACTTTTTCATTATAATTTTCTTGATTTTCTAGCTCTTCGATAATTGTTTGTAAATTATTACAATATGCTTCTGTTTTTGTATTCATTGTTGAAAAAAATTTAGATTTGTTTTTTAATTTCTTTTCAACAATAAGTTCTTCTTTAAAGATTGATTTTGTATATTCCATTACTGATTTATATTCTTTTTTAACTTCTTTAATTGAAAGATCATCAAAAATTTCACCATCGTTAAGGTAAACTACTCTATCTGTTAAATTCTCTAAGAAATAATAACTTGGGTGGTTTAAAATAATAGTGTTTCCTGCAGCTAAATATTCTTTAAAAAAGTTTGTAATTTTTTCTTCATATTTAAAATCAATATCTGATGATAATTCGTCAATTAAAACTAATTCAGGTTTTGAAATAAAAGATAAAAAGATTGCATAAACTTGTAATTTTACGATTGATAATTTTGAAAGATATTTTTCTTCAATCTCATTTACGCCAAAAACATCTTTAAGTTTATTAATTCATTCTAAGTCAGCCATTTCATAAATTCTGATTCATAAATCATTAATATCTTTTACTTTAAAACCATTTGGTCAAGCTTGTTCTCTTTTTTGAATACTAATCGCTTTTAAAATGTTTTCTTCTTCAAAGTTATAATTAATTGTTCCAGTTGTGTTTTTTAAATTGTTTGCAATGATTCTTAATAAAGTTGTTTTACCACTACCATTTGATCCAAGTAAAGATACACATTCACCACGGTATAGTTTCAAGTCGATTTTCTTTAATGCTCAAACTTCTTTGTTATAAATTTTTGAGACATTAGATAATTCAACTATTGGTGTATTTTCTTTCATTACTAAATTACCTTATCTTTCTATTTTTTCGATTTATTATTTATTGTACTCTTTCAAAAAAAATATGTAAGATTTTGCAATAACAAAACCTTAAATAAATAAGGTTTTGTTATATTTTTGGTTAATTATTAATTAGCAATTACAAATTTTCCTTTTTTAATGTCATGTGTTTTTCAGAATCCTAAGATTAATACCATAGTAGTAACACCAACAATAATTGATAAGATGTATAGTCCTACTCCTAAACCAATTGCTGCTCCAGAAGTTAAATCAACTAATCCTGATTTAAGTAATGGGAATACTGCAATTCCTCCATGAGGAGCTCCTAATGTGATTTTAAATCCACCAACCATTAAACCAGTTATTGTTCCACCAACCATTGCTGATGTTGCAATTCTTTTTGGATCAGTAACCATGAATGGAATAGCTCCTTCTGAAATGAAGAATGCACCCATTAATCAGTTAGCTTTTGCTGAATCTTTTTCTTTTGTTGTTCATGCATTTCTAAATAATAATGTACATAGCGCAATTCCAATTGGTGGCACCATTCCTGCTGCCATTGCTGCTGCCATTGTAACTGTAATTAATGGATTATCTCCTAATCCTCCAGATACTGAAAGTGTACCTGTTACGTATGCAATTTTGTTAATTGGTCCACCCATATCAGCACACATCATTAGTCCTAGAATTGCTCCTAATAATATTAATAAGTTATGTTCTGCTAATAATTTTAAGAATTGTTGAATACCGTACATTGCATATCCTAATGGGATATTTAATACGAACATTGTTAATGAAATTCCTAATAATGATAATACTGGAATTAAAACGATATCTCTAATTCCGTGGAATGATTTTTTGAATCTTCTAAATGCTAATGTTAATCCAAAAACGATTAACGCAGCAGCATAAGCTCCAACCATAGCACCAATAAATCCTGATTGCATTGGTATAATAGTTTCACCTTTGTCATTTAAAGGGAAAAGTATTGATCACATTCCTGATCAACCTCCAGGTTTGCTTGAGTAAGCGAATCCACCTAGACCATCAGCGTATACCCCAGCAATAAATCCTGGCATAAGTCCTTGAGGACCAACAATTGTATAAGCAATATATCCAGCAAGAATAGGAACCATTAACATTATTCCTGTTTTACCAATTGCTGAGAATCAACCAGCAACTGGTGAAATAGTTCCAAAATCTCCTCCGGCATTACCATTACCAGCTGCAAAGTCAATTAAGAATCCAATTCCTAAAATAATCCCCCCTGCAACAACGAATGGTAACATTCTTGAAACACCGGCAAGTAAGTTTCCTTTAACTTGAGCAAATTTTTTCAATGAGAAATCATCTGATCCTTCATCGTCATTTGATTTATATGCTTTAGCTATAATAGTTTTATCTGTTTTACCAAATTCTTCAATTAATTTTTTACCATTAAAGATTGCATCTTTTGTTGTAGTATCAATAATTTGTTTTCCACCAAATCTACTCATACCTTGTATGTTTTTGTCATGTGCTAAAATAACTACTTTAGCACTATCAACTTCCTCTTGGGTTAATCTGTTTTCTGTTCCTCTACGTCCTTGAGTTTCAATTTTTACACTTAATCCTAATTCTGTAGAGTACTCAATTAATTTTTCTTCTGCTAAATAAGTATGAGCAATTCCTGTTGGACAAGCTGTAATACCAACAACGTCGTATTTGCCTTGTTTTACTTCAATTTTTTTAATTTCAACTTTATTTTCAAAAGCACTTTGTAAAGCTTTAAATGATTTTGCTTTTCTTAATGCTGTTTGAATTTCAGGTTTCATCAAGTATTTTGACAAATCAGCTAATGCTGCTAAGTGAGCTTCACCTTTTTCATCATTTGTAGCTATCATAAAGATTAAGTCTACTGGTTTATTGTCTAAACTTTGTCAGTCTATTGGTGATTTTAAACTTACAAAAGCGATACATGGTTCTTTAACTACATTGTTAATTGCGTGTGGAATCCCAATTTGATCACCCATCCCTGTTGATGCTTCACTTTCTCTTTTTAAAATCGCATCTTTAAAAGTTTTTTTGTTAGTAATCATTTTTTCAACTGATAATTTATCAACTAAAAAATTAATTACTTCTTCTTTTGTTTTTAAATCTGCTTGAAAGACTGAAACTTTAGATTGAAATAAATCTTTTAATTCCATATTTGTCTCCTATTTATTTTTTTTACTGATATTTGATTTTTTAAATTTAAAATATCATTTTTTAATCCTAGTCATTCTGTAAATGCAGTCGCTCCACCTGCTGCTGCACCATATTGTAAACATTCTTCAACAGCTAAATTTTTATATAATCCATAAGTGAATCCTGCAATCATACTATCACCAGATCCAACTGAATTAACTAATTTACCTTTAGCTATTCCGGCTTCATATATTGAGCCATTTTCAGCAAAGAAATAACTTCCTTTGCTTCCGCTACTTAATAAAATGTTTTGTGCTCCTAATGCTTTTAATTGTTTTACCATTTCACATATTTCATTAAATGAATATTTTTTAAATGGTAAGTTTAATATTTCACATATTTCTTGAACATTTGGTTTTATTAAATAAGGTTTTGATTTTAATCCTTTTAACATACTTACTTTTGAAGTATCTAAAATAAAGATTACATTTTTTTCATTTGCAATATTACCAATTTCTTCATAGATGTTGTTTTCAACACCTGCGGGAATACTTCCTGCAGCAACTAAAATGTCACCGCTTTGTAAATTTTCTTTTAAAAAGTTTTTTAATTCATTTATTATTTCTAAACTAACAGCAGAACCTAAACCATTTAATTCAGTTTCTTCTAGTTTAGCTAAGTTTTTAATTTTCAAATTTGTTCTCGTGGCACCTTTATTAATAAAGAATTTATTTTTTAAATTATTTTCGTCAAATTTTTCTAAAAATGAATCTTTATTGTTTGAGCCTAAGATACCAGTAGATAACACTTCTGCCTCTAAATTATTTAAAACAATAGAAACATTGATACCTTTTCCACCAATTACAACATATTCATTCTTATAGTAATTAGTTTCTCCAATGTTAAATCCATCAGTTTCAATAATATGATCAAGTGCAGGATTTAATGTCACTGTATATATCATTTTATTTCCTCTTTTATATTAGTTTTATTAATTCTTTATCAGCAAATTTATAAAAAGATTTTCGATCCAATTTACTTGAATCAGCTAATCCATAACTTTCTCTTGAATTTTTAATAACTTCAATATTAACTTGAGCATGTTCTGGGCTGGTTGTTTACATATTTCCATCATGATCAACAGCATTAATACCTAGAAATGCTTTTTCAAAGTTATATTTTTTTAAAGCTTCAATAGCCTCAAATCCTAAAATAGCTCCTGTTACGTTTGTAAATTTACCACCTAGTAAATAAACATCTTCATGACCTTGTTTTACAAGTTCTATAACATTATAAATTGAGTTAGTAACAATTTGAGTTAGTAACAATTTGTAAATTAAGATCTGCTTTTAAGTGTTTAGCAATAAAATAACCATTTGATCCAGAATCGATAAAGATTGATTCATTTTTTTCAATTAATTTAATTGCTCTTTTAGCAATTTGCTTCTTTTTCCTTAACATTATCTTGAATTTTCTTTTCAAAAAAATCTTCATAGATAAATGCCGGTTCTTTATATTCAACTCCACCATGCAATTTGATAATTTTATTTAATTCTTCAAGTTCTGTTAAATCTCTTCGCAATGTTGTAAAGGGAATATTTAATACACTTGAAAGGGTATCTATTGCAACAATTTTTTTGCTCTTTAAAAAATTTAGAATTATTGTTTGTCTTTCTTTTTTAATCATACATACTCTTTCTAACTTCATAATACCAAAATAAACCAAAATAAACCAAAATAAACCAAAATAAACCAAAATTTGAAAATTTTTTTCCAAAATAAAAAAGGCAAGTGCCTTTTTGTTATATATTTTTAAATTATTTAATGAAATTATCTAACTTAGTTGGATCCATAAATCCAACATTTTTCTTTAATTCTTTTCCTTCTTCAAATAACATTAAAGTTGGGATTGACATAATTTGGTATTGTTGTGCAACTTCTGGAACTAAATCTACATCTAAGTCAATAAATTTAACTCCTTCTGTTTTTTGAGATAGCATATGCACTAAAGGCATTTGCATTTTACAAGGTCCACATCATGTAGCGTTAAAATCTACAAATGTTTTTCCTTCGCTTATTAATTTATCAAATTCTGCTTTTGTTGAAACTTTAATCATTTCTGCCATAATCATTATCTCCTTATTTCTTATTCTTTATATTAAACTATTTTTTGTTAAAAACTAAATTAACTATCATATTTTTAAATTCTTCTAATTTAACTGTAACTTGTTCTTCACTACCATATTGACGATAAGTTACTGTATTTTCTTTTCTTTCTTGATCACCAATAACTAATTGGTATGGTATTTTGCTTGTTTGAGCATCACGGATCTTATAACTTAATCTTTCATCTCTTAAATCAACATGCACTCTAATGAAATCTTTTTTCAAGTAGTTTCTGATTGTTTGTGCATATTCAATATTTTCTTCACTACCAACTGGAATAATTTGAATTTGGTTTGGTGCTAGTCATAATGGAAGTACACCTTTTGTTTGTTCTAATAAAGTTGCAATGAATCTTTCATATGTTCCAATTAATCCTCTATGAATCATAATTGGTGCTTTAAATTCTTGATTTTGATCAATGTATGTTACATCAAATTTCTTAGGTAATAAGAAGTCTAATTGAATTGTTGAAACTGTAATTTCGTGGTTTTGTGCAGTTTTAATTTGAATATCTAATTTAGGTCCATAGAAAGCTGCTTCACCAATACATTTTTTGTAATCAATATTTAAATCTTGTAACACTTTTTCTAATGCTGCTTCTGCTTCATCTCACATTTTGTCATCTTGATAATATTTAACTTTATCTTCAGGATTTCTTAAACTTAAACTTAAGTAATCAATTTTAATATTAAATGTTTGTAAAACTTCATTAATCATTTTATAAATTGATTTAAATTCCTCTTCAACTTGGTCTGGTCTAACAAAAATGTGACTATCTGTTAATTCCATCGCTCTAACACGTTCTAAACCAGTTAAACTACCGCTTGATTCATATCGATGTTGTAAAGCATGTTCTGCGATTCTTAATGGTAAATCACGATAGCTTCTTTGTTCTTGTTTATAAACAGCCAAGTGGTGAGGACAGTTCATTGGTCTTAAGATAAATTGTTCATCACTACCACTTCCACCATTAAATGGTTGAAACATATCTTCTCCATAGTGATCTCAGTGCCCTGATTTTTTATATAAATCAACTGTTCCAATAACTGAAGTTGTTACATTAATAAAATCGTATTCTCATTCTTTTTCTTTAAGATACTTTTTAATTTCTTCTTTAACTATTGTTCCATTTGGCATTCATAGTGGTAAACCAGGACCAACTAAATGATCAAATCCAAAGATTTTTAAAGTTTTATTAATGATTCTGTGATCTCTGCTTCTTCTATCTTCAAGAATTGCTTTTTTAGCATCTAAAGTTTCAATACTTTCAGCTGCCATACCATGTACTTTTTGTAACATAATATTGTCTGAATCATTTAATCAGTATTCACCAGTTAATTGTTGAACTTCAATTACCTTAATTAGTTTTAAATTTAAAGCTATTGCATGTTTTAAAATAATTGTTGTGTTATTTAATGTGTAAATTGTAACTTCTCCATATGTTTCAAACATTTCTTTTGCTAAGTGTTTTTGATATTCATTATTTTTAAATAATTCTTCAGCTTCTTTTAAATCAATTGTTCTTGAAATTACAGCATCATTCTTAATAATTTGATTTACTTTATTTTGAATGTTTTGTATTTCTTCTAATCCAATTCTTGGTTCTACTTCAAATGTTATTCCATATTCTAATTCATCTTCTTTATATAAAACTTTTGCTAATTTAACATCTTTATATAATTCTGAAATAGCAGCTCCTGTTACAAAGGCAGCAGTATAATTTAATACTTTGTAAAAATCAGAATGTTTGTTTGTAATTAATTCTAAAGTAGAATCTTTTTCAACAACATGATCAACAGACACATATCTTCCGTTAACTTTAGCTGCTACTGTAGCTTTCTTTAAACTTATTGCTATTGCTTCTGCAATTGATCTAATATTCATTGCTTGGTCAAATTCTTTAACTGAACCGTCTAATAATTTAATTTTCATAAATTCCTCCTTAAAAACAAAAACGCCCCTAAAACTTAGGAGCGTTTATAACGCGGTACCATCCTAATTCGTATTTAGCTGACTAAATACCTTAATTATAGGTTTATCGCACCTAACGTAACATTATTTTATTTGGTAGTAATAACTATTTAGCTTTATTGTTTTGCAGCACCAACAATTCTCTTTAAAAGCATCAATAGGATTGTGTCCAAAATGTTAATTAATATTCATTTTTTCAAAAATAATTATACAATATTATTTTAAAAAATGATAAGCATTAATATAAAATACTGTTTATATTATTTTTGTTTACTAACTTTACTTTTACTCTTTTTTAAAGATTTTTTAATATTTTCAAGTTCACGTTTATTTGCTAGTACGAAATGATCTTTTGATACTTCAACAAAATCAGGTGTATCAAAAATGTAATCATAGTGTTCTTCATCTGGTTTATATTCAATTAAGCTTTCACCAAAATTGTATTTTGGATCTGGTACTGGAATTGCTGATAGTAAATTTTTTTTATATGCATGAAGTGAATTTTTAAATAATTCTTCTGCTTCAGCCATTTCAACAATGTTTCCATGATAAATAACAGCAATTCGATCTGCAATAAATTTAACAACAGATAAGTCATGAGTAACAAATAAGTATGTTAAATCATATTTTTCTTTAAACTGTTGAAATAGATTTAAAAATTGAGCCCTAATAGAAACATTAAGTGCTGAAATTGGTTCATCAGCAATAATAATTTTTGGTTTAATTGCTAAACTTCTAGCAATTTCAATACGTTGTTTTTGTCCACCAGAGAATTCATAGGATAACGAGATAAATGTTCAGGAAGTAATCCAGCTGATCTAATTAATTTTAAAATAATGTATTTTTTAACATCATTAATATTTTCAATTTGATCAATAGTAATCTGATTATCTGGATAGTGTCATTATGTGCTTTTACATAATCCATTTTTGCTTCTTCTAATTTATATAATTGGGGGAAGTTGTCAATTCCTTCAGAAATGACTTCTTCGACAGACATTCTTTTATTTAATGATGACCCTTGATCTTGGAAGATCATTTGAACATTTTTTTATTTTCTCATTTTTGTGTTTTACTTGGTGTATCAAATAAATATGAATTATTAGCAAGTTCGTCAATTGATGGTAATTTTAAAGATTCAATTAATACTTTAATAGCTTCAACTTCTCTATCAGTAAGTGCAAACTCTTTGTTTTGTCATTTATATCATTCTAAAATTAAAGTTTGATCAGTTATATATTTATCAATAATTTCTTTTGCGTCTTTAACATTTGAAAGTTCTTTTGCTATTTTATTAACTTCTTTTGATGTCTGAATATTGTTCTTTTTAGCATTTTCATATGCTTTTGCAAATGTTGCTTTTGATACATAGATTAAATCATTATATTTTTTAATATTTTATCTTTATGTTTATGTGGAGCAGATAAGTCAAGATTTTGTTTTGCTAATTTATCTGCAATTTTAATTCTTCGAATAATTCTATCTTCATTAGTTTTAATTAATTCTAGTTTTTTAAAGCTCATTTCAATAACTTTTAAAAAGTTACTTGTATCTTTGATTTAATTAAACCTCTAACTGCTTTTTTAATTTTAGCAATATCGAAAAAGTCTAAACTGATTTTGTCTTTTAATTTTTCAACAATGTTTTTTGTATCTTCACTTTTAAGAATACTTGCTTTTCAAGTTTTGTAGAAATTTCTGGGACAAATTCATGAATACCATATGTAAATTGATTGATTGGATTAAATCCTTTAATGATATCATTAATAAATTTAAGGTTTTCTCTTGTTAATTCACGTCTTAGTGATATTGAAGAATAACCAAATTCTTTAGCTAAATTTACTTCTTTTAATGCTTCTGGATTATCTTTAAATTTTTCATAAACTGCTTTTAAATTTAAGATAGTTTTATTTACATAGTTAGATAAAATTAAGTATTTTAAATCTAATAATTAAAATTTTTTATTAATTTCTTTATTAATTGTATAAATAGAAGTTGGTTTCCCAGCAATGATTTCATCATTTAAGTAAGTTGACCCATCTTTAAGTGGTTGTACACCAGCAATAGCTCTACCAATTGTTGTTTTTTCTGATCCAGATTCAACAACAAGCCCAAAAATTTCTTTTCTGTAAATGTCAAAATAAACACTTTTAACAGCTTAAATTTTTTACCTTTATTTCTAAATTCGATAATTAAGTCTCGAATATTAATTAATGCATTTTTATTATCTTTTAACATTAGTTATCCTTTTTTTGGGTTAATATCTTTATCTGCGTATTCATTTAATAATCAAGTTTTTGCATAATGTGTTTCAGTAACTTTGAACATTCGTGGTTCATACATATAATCAATTTTTAATGCATATTTATTTCTTAGTGCAAATGCATCACCTTTAATTTCATTAAATAAGTTTGGTGGAGTTTCAGGAATAGAATATAATTTTTTACCTTTAACACCAAGTTGTGGAAGTGATAGTAAAAACGCTCATGTATATGGATGTTTAGCATCTTCAAAGATTTCTTCTGTTGTTCCAATTTCAATGATTTGACCAGCATACATAACAGCGACTGTATCAGCAATATTTGCAATAACTCTTAAGTCGTGAGTAATAAAAATAACAAAGAAATTATATTCTTTTTGTAACCTTTTAATCAGTTTTAAGATTTGTGCTTGAATAGTAACATCAAGTGCTGTTGTTGGCTCATCACAAATTAAGATTTTAGTTCTATAAGCTAAAGCAATTGCAACAACAACCCTTTGTCTCATCCCTCTTGAATATTTACCAGTAATATCTTTAAATCTTTGTTCCGCATTTGGAATCCCAACTTGTTCTAATAACTTAATTGCTTCTTTTTTAGATTCTTCTTTACTTAATTTTAATTATCTTTTAAGGACTTCAGTTAATTGGAAACCAACAGTTAATAATGAGTTTAAAGAAATCATAGGATCTTGAAAAATTGTAGCAATAGTTTTTTCTCTAACTTCATGAATGCTTTATTACCAACGTTTTTTGTTTTTATAACAGGAGCTTAAACAATTCTTCAATCTTCTATTAAATTTGAAAAGTGTTCTTCATTTTTAGCACTAATTTTTTTGTCTTTTGCAATTTGATCAAAAATTACTTTTAATTCTTTTTCAAATCTTAAAGTATATATTTTTTCAGCAAAATTAGTGTTAATTTCTTCTATAAGTTCAGAAGAAAAAGTAGTTTAATTTTGAATATTGCTTTCAATAACTGGAATTATTTTTTTAATAATAGCTAACTCTGACATAGACAATGCTTTAACTTTTTTTGTTTCAATATTAATTTGTAATATTACTTTTTCTAATTTTTTTATTCCTTCATTTCTTAAATCATCTTCAAGAATTATGCGTTTTTTAAAGCTTAAATTGTTTAACTCTTTTTCTAATTTAGATAATTTTTGTGCATCTTTTCTTTTTGTAAATTCAATAGATTTTGGTTTTGCAATCTCAATTTTTTTCTACTACCTTATTAATTTTTAAATCAATTTGTTCTAAATTTTGTTTAATAATATCATCAGTTTTTTCTAAAGGATTTAATTTTAAAATTTTTTTTATATCTTTATTTAATTTTTTGATTTTATTTGAATTAGTCTTAGTAATAAACTTAATAACGCTTTTTTCAATAACAGAATTTTAGATTTCAACAATATTAATTGGTTTTTTAAAGAAGGCTTGTGCATCATCCTTTGTTTTTTTGATTTGGTTTATAAATAATTGAACCATCACTAATTTAACCATTACTTTTAATCATTCCAGTAAAAGTCTTAGTAATTACAGATTTACCTAATCCAGATTCACCTACTAAAGCTAAAATCTCACCATCGTATAAATCAAAAGAAACATTTCTAATTGCTGTTAAAACACGACTTCTAACTCTAAATTTAACTTCTAAATTTCTTACTGATAAAATTTTGTTTTTTATAATTTTCTCCTTTTTTTATAGATTTGATAAAATGATTAAATATATTTAGTATGAAACTAACATCGAGGTAGAACATGGATAAAAATAAAAATTTGGGAGTAAAACAAAGTTGGGGGGTCTATAAAAAGTGGGCATTCCCCACTTTTTTATTTGTTAATTGACATAGATAATTAGTGTCCTCTATTTTTGTATACATGCAAAATACTCTTGAGAGCCTGATTTAATATTTCTGTTAAATTAGGTTTTTACTATATATATCTATATATCTATATATATCTCTATATCTTATATATTTATATAAATTTATTATCTATGTTAACTAAATTAAGTTTAAGAAAGGATATTTAAATAATTTATGAATATAGATTCAACAATATTTCTTACAAATATTAAGATTGAAGAAATAATATTTTCAGATTCTACATTTAATAAAAATAGTAAGTGAATAAAAATTAAATTTAGAAAGAAAGAAGTAAATACAAAAATGGACTACTTCTGAAGTTTTACAAAAGATAAAGAAACAATAGATAAGGCTTGAAAGCTATGAAATGATGGAAAAAGAGATAATATATCTATTTCAATAAATTTTTGACCAAATAAAAAAAACAAATATTTACAAGAATCGGATATATCCTATAAATTTTACTTGGTTGATATAAAGGATGCTGATGAGTAAAAAATATTTATATCCTTTAAGTACAAAAGATTATCATAGCCTAGAAACTTTAATTAGAAAATATACTTTTGAAACTATTTATAGAATTTGTGATCAATTGAATAAGGAAATTATTAGTTCAAGTATTTACTATAAAAAATATAATATTGAAAAACCCATAAAAAATTTAACTGTTCTTGAACATGATCACTACTGAATTTTAAAACAAATTATTTCTGCAAATGGTAACGATGAAACTAAATTTGTTCTTCGTTATATTAAAAATAAAAATGTCAAAACTAAAGAAAGGAAAAGTAATGAAATCAATAAAAGGCAATTTGATAGTTAAAAATAAACTATTTAAAAATGCTTATTTACACGACAAGAAAATATATAATTCTATTTTTATAAATTGTGTATTTAGAAATATTACTTTTTCTGCTGAATTTTCAAAAGTCAAATTTAAAAATTGTAAATTTCAAAGTTGCATATTTGAGTTTGATTCTGAATGAAGAAAGATAAGATTTATTGAATGCTCATTTACAAAAAATTTATTCTTTCCCAAAACTTTTAAACATATTTATTTCAAGTCAAATATATTTTACAAAAATTTAACAAGTGGAAATATATTAGAAAATAATAAGTTTGTATATAAAGTTAAAGGTATTAAGGATATTTCCCAAATCACGTGAGGTGATCATTATTAAAAATTATCCTACGTTAGTTGATATAAAATATGTTTCAAATGGAATACCAAAAATAAGTAAAAAAGCAAATTGATATAAGTCAGGTGAATATTTAAATTATATTTCCAGAGACGAAGCTGTAATGAAAATTGATTTCACAAAAGAAGAAATTGCTTTGTTAAGTGAAAAAAAGAAACAAGCTGAAATTAAATTCAAAGAAGAAATTAATGAATTAAACAGTTTATTGGGTACTCTAGATTTAGATGATAAAAAAGATTTAATTAAAACAACAAGGAAAAAAAGTTTTAAAGATTATTATTTAGCATTAAGTGAAATTACTGCACAAAAGAAATATAAAACTGGTCTTTATGATCTAAACGGTGAAATAAGTAAGAAAGCTTTATATTGAAAAAAACAGGCGTTTAAAAAAATTGATGCTGATAACCAAATTGTTTGATCAGGTGTTATTTCTTTTTCTAATGATTTCATGGAGAAGCAACAAATTTACAATGGACATGAATTTCATAAAATTGTTTCAAATAACTTAAAAGAATTTTTTTAAAATTTAATGATTTTAACATTAAACAAATGGAAACTGTTTTGGCTTTTCATAAAAATACAGACAATACACATTTTCATTTTTCTTTCTTTGAAAAAGTTCCAACAAAATGAAATGGAAATGAAAAAGAATTTAGAAAAATGGGAAAACTGGACAAAAATTCAATAAGAGATTTAGAACTAAATATAACTCATTCTATAAAAACAACAAAACAAACATTTGATGATTTATTTAAAAGTAAAGACAATGTCAGAGAACAATATAATTTAAATTTACTTGATTACAAAAAAGTTTTTGATGATTTAGTAAATTCTACTCAATTACCTAATAAAGTGATTAATAAACTGAGTAATAAAATTAAAAAAATTTCTTCAGAGAATTTTAATTTAACTTTTGGTTCTAAAAAACTTAGTCATAAAACAAGAAAAGAAATAGTTAATTTAACTTATACATTTATTGATTCAGTACCAGAATTAAAATCATCGTTTGATGAATTTCAAAAAGAAAATACAGTTTATGCTAAACAAGAGTTTAAGCGTTTTTTGAAAACTTATAAAAATGAGTATAGTGAAATTGATAATATTAAGAATTTTGATTTAACAAATGAAGAAAAAGGTTGAGATTATAATTTCAATTTAGATGACGAAAAGGAATTTTTAAAATTTAAAAAAATCAGTTTTTTAATAAAAATATTTTAAGCAAAGATGAAAATAATAATTTTCAAGGAATAATACCTAATTTAGCAAACATATTAATTCAAGAATTGAAAGAATACGATAATGCAAAAGCAAAACAAAGGAATTTCAATAATATAAAAAATAAACTTGATTTTACTAAAAAAGATTATTCTGAGGAAAAGTGAAAGCAAAACAAAATAAATTATCAAGTTAATAATGTAATTAATAAATATTATTTACAGGCAAAAAAAACGCAAATTTATTACAAAGAACAATTGATTACAATAAATTAACAAATAACAAACTTTTTAATTAAGGAGATCTATGGCATTTATTAAAACTAACGGTCAAGTGATATTAAACATCAAAACAGTGCATTTAAAAAACACTTTTAAAATTACAAAAACATTTGATAATGAAACAGGTAAGGAAAAAAAATTAAAGTTTTTTCAGTTAAAATCCCTTCATCATTAATACCCATGTCTGAAAATTTTTGTTGAATAAATGTTAGTGAGTATTATTGTCAAATGCAAGAACTTGAATGAGAAGCTAAGACAAATAATAAATCATGAAAATTAACTATTGATCCACTTAAAAAATATAGTGTATATAAAAATATTCAAGGCGACGTTAAAGAAATATATCAGTTAAGTGGCGAATCAATCATTAAATATTTTATTGAACAAGAACAAGAAAGAAAAATTTATACGTCAAAATTTTATATAAAAAATGATTAATGAAAGGAGAAAAGAATGAGCGGATCAATGACGATATCAATAATTTGTTTAATTGTTCTTTCGATTGTGTTTTCAATAATTCTTGGAATATTAGCTATCAATAAATATAGATTTTTTAAAAAAGAGTCAAAAGAAAAAGATTTTTCAACAGATAGGAATGACATCAAAACTAAAAATAAAAAAGAGTTTAAAAAACTCTTCGAAATATATTTAATTATATTTTCTGCAAACGTTCTTCTGGTTAATGTCTTAGTTATGATTGGTTTTTTAACTCAGATTTAATTTTGAAAGATAAATACATATTTCAACCACCAAAAACATTTAGTTGAATATATCCAATTGCAATTATTATTGTGGTCATAACTTCGGTTAAAAGTTTTAATGAAAAATTATAAAGCTTAACAAGGAAATCATCATTTCAAGCAAGGGTATATAAACCTAAGAAACCGATTGCTAAAATAATGAAAATATTTATTCCTCAAACAGTGAAAAATACTATAATTTGTTTTTTAAATAATTCCAAAGATCAGGTCTCTATTGGTCAATCATATTTATTACTTAGCCAGTAAATCAATCCTATTAAAATAATGAAACCAATAGATATAAGAATTGGTATGTACATCATTGAAAGTATTTTCTCTAAAAAAATTCAATACATAATAATATTCTCTTTTCCATAATCATTATACCAATACAAATAGGAGATGATGTTTATCACAAAATTAACCAAAACAGAATATATAAAAGACTTTGCAACTAAACACAATATAAGCCAACGCAAAGCTAAAGGCTTAATAAATACAGTGTACGCACACTTATTAAAATCCATGAATGAATATGATTGTGTATTTACACCACTAGGTAAAACTATGGTGGTTAAAAAAGAAGAATGCTCAACGTATCAGAACATTACAAAAATAGAAATCAAAATGATCGAACAAAAGGAGGAAGTTGATGTCAAAAGAAATCAAAAAAGATAAAACAATAGACAATGTAAAAATTGATTTTTTCGATGTTAAAAAACAAGAATCAATTTTAAATCATACAAATAAAATAGATAAAAAATTATTAGAAAAAGAAGTTATTAAAATAGTTTCTTGTAAATCTTATAAGAGTGCTGAAATAACTTTAATGGTGAAATAAAATGGAAAATATAAAACCACTGTATGTCTTATCTAAAAAAATACATAAGTCATATCGATAATTTAGTAAAACAACTTAAAAAGGATAAAACAAATCCACACTTTACAAAAATTGTTAAAAACGGCAGAGAGTACGAAGTAGCTATACAAAATGGTTATAAAAACTTAAAAACAATGCCAAACTTTTATGTTTATGAAAATGTTGGAGCTGGAAAAACATTTAATTCAAGAAAACTTGAAGAACTAGGAATGTTTGTTAAATGATCATATTTTTGAAGACAATTTAATGAACAAACTTTTATGTTTGAAAAAAGTAAAACAATTTTAACTCAACTTTTGATTATTGATGATATAGGTTCAAGTGCTCTAACTCTAATACAATTAGAAATATTGTTGGAAATAATTGATATGCGAATGGATAAAAAATTAAAAACAATTATAACTACAAATTTATCATTAAATGATTTACAAAATAAAATGAAAAAAATTGATTTAACTCAAAATCAAAGAATTGCTGATAGGCTAAAAACCTTTACACATGTTAATTTTGACAATGAAAGTTTAAGAGTCTAATAAAAAAGAATAGGAGAATAAGAAATGAATATATTACATTTTCTACTAGGCTGAATATCAGGGAAACCATTTTCTAGGGATAAAAAATTAGAAATTACACCAGTAGCATTTGTACTTACAATTTTAACAATTTTGTATTGTGGAATTACTAGTGTGCCAATTTATTTTATTACTATTTATCTCTTAGACCAACCTTTAGCAGAAGAAGCCAACAACATTATTATAATTAAATATTTTATGTTATTAATTTGAGTACTTTTGGGAATAGTTTTACTTTTCTCTTACTTTAAGTTTTTAATGAGTTTATTAAAACTATATGCATCTGAAGATAAAAATGCAAAAAAATGAAAAGACTTAATTAAATCAAGTGGTATTACTTTATTCTGAATATTGTTTTATTTGCTACTTGCATTTCTTTTAAAACAAGTGCAAATACAATTAGTCAATATTAATTCAAATTTTTAAAAACAGAGGTAAAAAATATGAATATACCAACTTATAAAATTGTTTGAATGGGAAATAAACCTTTATACGTAATGCAATGTTTAGAATGCAAAGAAATAATTGAATTAGAAATGAAATCATGTCCTTTATGTAAATTTAAAGAACATTGTTGTCCTGGATATTTTACAACTGCAGATGTTAAGCATTGTGAATTCCATGAAGCAGTAATTTATATGCCTATGATTTTAAAAATAAAAGACAAATATATAGAAAAAAAGGAATAACCCAATGCAAAAGAAACAAATTAAAATACTACAAGAGTTTTTTGATTTAGTAGAAAGTGGAATTAAAACTTTTGAATTAAGAAAAGACCCAAATCTTGAAGGAATAAATGAATTAGTAGTTATAGAGCATATATGCTCAAATGATATTACAAATAGAGATATTGTGATTATGCAAATTGTCCTATAATCACTGATGACTGCATAAGTGATAGATTAACAGTTAAAATGACTAAAAAAGATTTAAGTGTTTATGAGATAGTAAGAAAAATAAACCAAAGATTAAATTGAATTTTAAATCTTGGAGGTTATGCTAAACTTTCTATTGAAGAAAATAAAGAAATGTTAATGTTAATTAATGTTGATAAGTTCTTAATAGAATATACAAAAGATAATAAACCTTTTTATTGATATGATGTTGAAATTATAAAGGAGTAATACGAAAGAATTTGAAGCAATTATAACTGAATGTGACAGCGGACATACAACCTTATGAAGCGAGTATGGTTTAGGTAAAAGTGAAGGATGAGAACAGATAGATACAACTCATATTGACACTTGTAAATTATGTGGTAATCAGATATGTCCACAATGCGAAAATAATGCAGATAAAAATGAAGAATATTGTTCAAAACAATGTGAACATGATTCAAAAGATTATAGCTAAAGAAGGAAAAAGAAATGAAAGAACAAATTAAAGAATTTAACAAATTAGTAGAGGAAAATAACTTGGATCTACAATTAGTAGGAAGTAATCCTTTATTATATACAAAGAAAAGATGGATTTACTATAACATTCATAAAAGATGGAAATGTAACAGAGTTATTTAATTTTATACAAGGTTTAAAATTTGAATTAAATTTATTAACACATGATTAATCGAATTAATGGTTTAAATAGTAAAGAAGTCAAACAATGTAGAGAGTGCAAGTTTTAGAAGCAATATTTAAAGAATTATTAAAAGGAGAATAGAATAATGGCGACAAGAATTTTATACATAATAAATGAAAGCAAAGATGAAAATATTACAACTTATGAAATTGAAGAAGAAAGTTTCAGTGATGAACTTTTTATTGGTAGCACTGTTTCACAAGATGAAATATTAAAAATATATGTAAAAGGAGAATAGGGAATATGGCGATAAAAACTTATGATGCAACTATTATGGAATGTGATAGTGGGCATATTACTTTATGTAGTGAATATGGACTGGGTAATGGTGGAGATTATCAACAAGAATATAGTTCAACACCAGATGAATGCAGATATTGTGGAGAAATTATTTGTAAACAATGTTATGATGATGAACAATATTGTAATGAAGAGTGTGAATATGAGGACAACAAAAATGACTAAAAAAGAAATCAAATTATCGAACAAAGAGCTGAACCTAAAATTAAATTATGCAGAAAATTTTAAGCCAGCAGCTGGGAGCGTTGGAGAGTTTCAAAGAAATTACATTAGACATTTAATTAATTTATATAATAAAGGTTTATCAAGACCTGCGCAATACCAAAACTTACATTTTAAAATTGAACAACATAAACTAGAATTAGAGCTTAAAAAAAATAATATTTTAGAAGAACAAAATAAAAATCAATTTTATTATGATGAAGAATTTAATGAAAAGCAATTTAAAAATTTTGATTTTTCAAATATTGATATAAAGGATTTAGATCTTAATTCATCTTTCACCAATTGTAATTTTAGTGGATGTTTTTCTAGCTTACAAACTATAAATGTTAATGATGCTTATTTTGAAAATTGTGATTTTTCAAATTCAAAACTTATCGGTTTAGATACATCAAGTGGAGATAAGTTTGGTGTTGGATTTAAGAATTGCAAATTTATAAATACTGATTTTAGTTTTGCAAAATTAGAAGATAGTACTTTTGAAAAATGTGTTTTTGAAAATATAAATTTAAACAATGCTGATATATGGCGTAAAAAATTATGAAACATATGATTTGTTTAAACAAATTCAAAATGAATTTAAAGTTAATGAAGATATTGAACTTGAAGAAGGTCAGGTTTTATAATGCAATGCGAAATATGTAAAAAAGTATTACCTTTAGCTAGAGAAAATAGCAAATGAGTATGCATTCAATATTGCTTATCTGAAAAAATTAAAAAGAAATTTTTTAAAACTAATATTGTTCGTAACATAACACTTCTAGAAAAAGAAGAATGAGTTCAACATAGTGATCATAGAGCTCACAAAGAATTAAAATGTTTAACTTGTGTAGGTATACAAAATGAGTAAATTTATAAGCCCATTAACTTGACCTGGTGGAAAATCTAAACAATGAAATTTAATTAAAGAACTATTCCCAAAAGAAACAAAACATCTACAATATGTTGAGCCATTTTTTGGAGGTGGTTCTGTTGGATTAAATGCTTTAAGAGAAAAATTTATTTAGTAACTATATTTTTAATGACATAGATCAAGATTTAATAGCATTTTGAATACATTTAACTCAATTGGATATTAAAAGCTTTAAACATTGATTTTATCCTAATGTTAAGGAAATAGGTATATTAAACAATGTTATAGTTCAAGACGGAACTATGAATTATTTGATGAATAATAATTTAACTTTTAATGGTCAAGCAAAAGGAACTTGAACGCAATTAAGATTAGAGCAAAATTGAAATATTAATAAATGAGAAAGAATTTTAAAATGTAAAGAATTATTACTAAAAAATAAAGATAAAGTTAAGTTTAATAATCAAAATTATTGAATGCAATGTTTTATTTATGAATCATTTTATTATTTTGATCCGCCGTATTTTGCTAATAAAGGCAAACCACATAAACATAAATTTACTCACAATGATTGAACATCATTTAAGTTCTTTATTGATTATTTAAATGACAGAGGACAATTATTTTTAATTAGTTTAGATAATTGCTCAGAAATAAAGGAAATGTTCAAAGATTATATTATTGTTGAAAAAGAATGAAAATATACAAGTTCAAATACAAAAGGCAATAAAATTTGTAAAACTGGAAAAGAATTATTTATTAAAAATTATTAGAAATTAGGGATTGTATTAGGCGCATTCTTCGTTATTATTGTTATAATTACAGCATCATTATTAATTATGTTAATCGGAGATATATACATAGCTTCACTTGAAAGGTTTATGATATTAATGAAGTCATTTGGATATTCAAACTGAAAAATTCAGAAATATTCATTTGGAGTTATTAGTGTATTATCAATTGTTGCATGGATTATATCTACATTACTAGCAACAGCTGCAATGTCATCAGTTTCTTATGTTCTGGCATTTTATGGTTTAGCTATTCCGATGGCAATTACATGATGACCATTTATTGTTTCAGCAATTATTATTGAACTGCCTTCTTTGGTAGTTTATTAGTTATTACAAAAAAGATTAGAAACGGTGATCCAGCAGGATTATTAAATGAAACAAACGATTAAAAGGAGTTATTATGAAAAGAGTAGCAATTATTTTACATAAAAATTTTGAGGAATCAGAAGCAATTGTAACAATTGATGTTTTAAGAAGATCAGATATTAAAGTTGATATTTATAGTATTGATGATGCTGATTTTCAAGAGGGTTCTCATCAAATAATTATAAAAACAGAATACAAATTAGCACAATTAAATGTTGATGAGTATGATGGAATTATTATTCCTGGTGGACCTGGAGTAAATGATTTATTTGGTAATGAAAAATTATTAAACATTGTGAAAGCATTTAATGCTAAACAAAAAATGGTTAGTGCAATTTGTGCAGCACCACAAATCTTAGGCCAAGCTGGTATTGTTGATGGAATTAAAGTTGTTAAATTTCCTTCAACAAATCATTTTTTAGATAAAGCAATAATTCAAGAAACAAGCAGTATCATTGATCAAAATATTGTAACTGGAACAAGTATTGGAACAGTAGTTCCATTTGCACTTAATATTATTGAATATCTACAAGGAACAGAACAAAAAGCAAAAATTAAAGCACAACTTGTAATTATTTAAGAAAAACACCTTACTAACATATAGTGAGGTAATTTTTTTTGAAACTTATTAAATAAACTTCATATCAAGATTGTAGTGTTGCTTGTTTGGCAATGTTAATTAATCACTTTTACAATTATCAAATTGATTTACAACAAATAAAATTCTACTTATCAATTGATAATGATAAATTAAGCTTTTATGACTTAATTGATTACCTATAAATTTCTATTTAAAAGGTGAAGCATTTAGAGTTGATCAAGATTTTGATGAACTAAAAAACAAAACACCATTTTTAGCACAAGTTATTAACGAAGAAGGTATGTTACACTTTGTTGTTGTTAAACAAATAGAAAAAGATCAAATTATTGTTTATGACCCAAGTAAAAATAAAAAGCAAACTACAATTATTAAAAACTTTTTGCTTACTTTTAATGGTAATGTGTTGTTGTTTAAACCAAATTTCAAAAAGTTTAAACAAAGTTTTAATTTTAAACTGACTAAACTCAAAAGTCTTGTTAATTTTAGTTTTGTTTACTTTATCTTATTAAATTTAATTTTAATATTATTATTTATTATTGATACTCAATTTTTAAAAATGTTTTTTAATTTATTAGTAAATGAAAAGCAGCAAGAATTGTTGTACTTATTCTTGATTATTATTTTAGTCCTCAGCATCTTATGCAAGACATTATCAAACAGTGTTTTAAATTAAAGTTATAAAAAAGAAAAGCAAAACTATTGAATGATTTTTTATCTTTAATTGAAAAGAAAAATAGTTCTGATTTTTTAATTTTTATCAAGAAATAATTTCGGTTTAAAAGTTTAAAAACTATCGATTAATTAGTAGTGTTGCTACTCTGGTAGCTGAACTAGTAAGTTTAGTTTTTATATATTTTATTTTAAAACAGCTATTCTTAATCATTCTAATTGCTGATTTACTTTATATATTTATTAGTTTTAGTTTAAATACATTCATTAAACATGATTTTGAGAATAAAGATAAAGATTGATTTATATTTTTAAACACAATTGAGCAAATTAAAAATGAAGGTACAGAATTACAAAATTATGAAAGAATGCTAAAATTAGCAGATGAGCAAGTAGGGTATGATTTTAATTGGAATGTGATTAAAATTTGAGATAGGTTATCATTAATTGTGATTTACATAATTTCTTGATCACTTTTAAAAACTGGTAGTTTTGATTTTTCTATGTTTTTTTATTTTATTATTAAAGAACTTTAGTAAAGTTAATGTATTTAATCTTGCTCAAACAATAACATGATTTGGTAAGTATAAAACAATCTTAATTAAATTTGATAAGATGTTTTTTAAGTTAAATGAATAAACTTAAATGAAGAAATTAAAGAAATTAAAATTTGCTTAGCAGACAGTGAAGAGTTAATTATGCATCAAGGAGTTAACTTAATTGATTCTAAAATAGATTTAGGCAATATAAAAAAAAACAAAACAAGATGTGGAGATTAACGTTTATGTTAACAATAAAAATATTAGTAAATTAAAAGATTCAAATATAAGACAACAGATATATTATTTAAATGATTTTAAAATTAAGTTTGAACAATCTATCAAAACATCGCAATATCAAACTTTTCAAGTGTAAACATCTTTAATTTAAATGAAGTTAAAAATATGTTGGAAAAATACAATATAAATATCACAAAGTTAATAAAACCTGAATCAAATACACAAATAGAAAAAGAAATTATTAAACTTTTATGAATCTTTTTTATTAATAAAAAAGTAATCATGATTAAAAATAATTTTCAAATCTTAAATATTAATGAAATTACTTCTATTTTAAACATTTTTGCAAAATTAAATAATGATAAATTTGTAATTTTATCTTAAAATTAATATATTAAAGTAAATAAAGGAACAAGCATGGTAAATATTGATTTTGTAAATGAAACTAAACTTAAAACAAAGCAATGAGAAACGTTAGCGCAAGAAATTATTACTTCTGCTGCTAAATATTTAAAATTGAAAAATCAATTTAATTTATCAATTACTTTTTTAGATAGTGAACGAGCTAAACAAATTAACATAGAATACACAAACCATTCATATATTCCAGATGTGACATCATTTCCAATTGAAATGTCATCTCAAGAAATAAAGGCATTAGGATATCAAGAAATTGGTGATATATTTGTATGTATAGAAGAAGCTGAACGAAAAAGCATTAAATATGAACATACACTAAAAGAAGAAATGGGATTTTTATTTACACATGGCTTTTTACATTTATTAGGATATGATCATGAAACAAATGAAAAAGATGAAGCAGAAATGTTTTTAATTCAAGATGATATTCTTAAACTAAACAACATTAACTACACAATTAAATTTACAGAAGAAGATTACAATGAAATAGAGGAACACAATGAGCAAAATTAAATCAGGTTTTATATCAATAGTTGGTAGACCAAATGTAGGTAAATCAACTTTATTAAATAGAATTATTGGACATAAAATATCAATCGTTACAAATAAGGCACAAACAACAAGAAATAACATTAGAGGAATTTTAACAAAGGAAGACTATCAATTAATTTTTGTTGATACTCCAGGAATTCATACTTCAAAAAATCAAATAGACAGATTTATGAATTCAAGTGCAATGCGAAGCATGAAAGATGTTGATGTTATTTTATTTATGGCACCAGCTGATGAAACAATTGGTAAAAATGATTTATTTATACTAAATCAATTATCTAAAAAAACAGATGTTAAAAAAATTCTTGTAATTTCAAAAGCTGATACTCTAAGTAAAGAAAAGTTATTTTTAAAAGCTACTGAATGAAATACATATGAACAAATCTTTGATGAAATAATTATCACTTCATCAACTGAAAATATAAACATTGAAAAATTAATTGAAACAATTGTTGAATTCTTACCTGAAACAGGTCACTACTTTTATGATGAAGAATCAATTACTGATCAACCTAACCGTTTTGCTATTCGTGAAATTATTCGTGAAAGCGTATTGTTAAAAGCAGGACAAGAAGTTCCACACTCAGTAGCTATATTAGTTGATGAATTAGAAGAAACGGAAGATGAAATTAGTATTGTAGCTTCAATTATTGTTGAAAGAAAATCTCAAAAAGGAATTATTATTGGTCATCAAGGTAAAAAGATTAGTGATATTAAATATAAATCACGTAAACAAATAAAAGAGCTTTTTGATAAAGATGTAAATCTTGAATTATTTGTAAAAGTTCAAGAAAACTGAAGAAATTCACCAAGTTTAATTAAAAAGATGGGATATGACAAGGACAAATATTAATGAATGAAGTTAAAATTAAGGCAATTGTTTTAGATTCTTTAAATTATGAAGAAAACGATAAGATAATAACAGTTTACTCAGATAAATACGGTAAGCTAAGTTTTATTGCGCTTGGAGCTAATAAACCATCAAGTAAAAATAACTATTCATTAAACTTATTTTCAGAATCAGATTTTGAAATTTTTAAATCACGAACAGCAAAATCAATTTCAAAATTAAAAACTGGAAATTTAATTAGAGATAATTTCAAAATTACTAAATCTTATAATAATTATTTATTTGCAAGTATTATTGCTTCAATCATTTTACAAGAAGATTTATTTTATGAAAAAGATACTAAATTTTTTAACATGCTAGAAGTAGCTATCAAAAATATTAATGATGAAATTAATCCATTTTCAAATATGGTTTGATTCTTATTCTACTCACTAAACAAATTTGGTGGTAGTTGAGAATTAAAGAAATGTTACAGATGTAATAAATCAAGCAAAGTATATCGAAAATTTGATTTAAATGATTTTGGTTTTCTTTGTCCTAATTGCGTTCATGAAGATGAAGAAGAACATGAAATTGAGTTCATTAGATACTTACAAAGAATGGATAATAATACATTTTTAACTATTCAAAAATTTCCTATTAATGTTTCATATGAAATCATTATTTCAAAACTTATTTTAAAATATTATGTTGATGAATTAGGGTTATATTCATATCCAATAAATGAAATTTTAAAGAAAGAAGTGTATAAAGAAGACAGCTTTTGAGAATACACTCATAAAGTGTTGACAAATCATAGTATTAAAAGTTAAAATAACTTATAATTAAATAGATTTATGTCAGCCAAATGCTGACTTTTGTTATTTTTTATATATAAGAAAATGGAGAAAAAATATGGAAAAATTAATTGCTCATTTGAAATCTCAAGGGTTTATTTTTCAAGGATCAGAAATCTATGGAGGATTAGCTAATTCTTGAGATTCTGGACCATTAGGTGTAGAAGTTAAGAATAAATTAAAACAAGCGTGATGAAATCATTTTGTTAAAAAAAATCCTTACAACATCGGTTTAGATAGTTCAATTATTTTAAATTCAAGCGTTTGAAAAGCAAGTGGGCACATTGATGGATTCAATGATCCATTAATTGATTGCAAAAAATGTAATAGTAGATGAAGAGCAGATAAATTAATTGAAGAGTTTGATTATGAAAGTAATGCAGGTGTTATGACTGATGCTCAAATGGAAGAGTTTATTAAAGCAAAAGACATTAAATGTCCTAAGTGTCAAGCATGTGATTTTACACAAATTAGAAAATTTGCCTTAATGTTTAAAACTAACCAAGGAGTTTTAGAAGACGAATCATCAAGTGTATACTTAAGACCAGAAACAGCTCAAGGTATTTTTATTAACTTTAAAAATGCACAAAGATCTTTAAGAAAAAAACTACCTTTTGGAATTGGGCAAATTGGTAAATCATTTAGAAATGAAATTACACCAGGTAACTTTATTTTTAGAACACGTGAATTTGAACAAATGGAATTAGAGTTTTTCTTTAATCCATCAGATGAACAAGATTGATTTTCATACTGATTAAATGAGGTTGAAACTTTTTTACAAGATAAAGTTAAAATATCTAAAGAAAATTATAGAGTTAGAAATCATGAAAAAGATGAATTAGCACACTATTCAACTGCAACAAGTGATATTGAATTTAAATTCCCATTTGGATGAGGTGAATTATGAGGTGTTGCTCATAGAGGAAACTTTGATTTAAATGCACATCAAGAAGCTTCTAAGCAAGATTTAACTTATTTAGATCCAACAACTAATCAAAAAGTTTTACCACATGTTATTGAGCCAAGTGTTGGTGTTGAAAGAATGATGTTAGCAATTTTATGACAAGCTTATCATGAAGAAGATTTGGGTGAAGGCAATTCTCGTATTGTTATGAAATTACCATATAACTTAGCTCCATACCAAGTTGCAGTTATGCCATTACAAAAACAACAAAATGATGAAGCACAAGCTTTATATACAAAATTGTTAGAAAACTTTGACGTAATTTATGATGAAACTGGTAATGTTGGAAAACGATACAGAAGACAAGATGCAATTGGAACTCCATTTGTGATTACTGTTGACTTTGATACACCAGAAACAAATTCTGTAACAGTTCGTGAAAGAGATTCAATGGAACAAGTTCGTGTTAATCTAGATGAACTTGAAGTCTTTTTAACAGCTAAATTTTAATTACTAATTTTAGAAAAGGGAGTGATGCTTATGTTAATACCAAAAGAAGTTATTGAAGATATAATTCAAAAGTCAGATATAGTTTCTATAATTAGCGAAAGAGTCACTCTTTCTAAAAAAGGAAGAAACTATTGAGGTTTATGTCCATTTCATCAAGACTCAAATGCTTCAATGTCAGTTTCACCTGAAAAAAAATTCTTTAAATGTTTTTCTTGTCAGGTATCAGGAACAGCATTAGATTTTATTAAAGACTTTGATAATATTAGTTTTCAAGATGCAATTAAAAAACTATCAAGTCTAATAAACTACGATTTAACAAAATATCAAAGTAATATTCCTCAGCAACAAAATAAAGATGCTATCTTATACAAATTAAATGAAGAAGCACTTGCTTTCTTTAAATTGAATTTAAGATCCAATGAAGCAAAACCAGCTGTTAAATATTTACATTCAAGAGACATAACAAATGAAGATATCCAATTTTTTGAAATTGGTTACTTATCAAAAACTAATAGTCTAGTTGATCATCTTTTAAACAAGGGATTTAATATTTCTGATATTGTTGATGCTGGATTAGGTTCTTATAATGAAGAGCGAAATAAATTGTATGATATTTTTCAAGATCGTATCTTATTCCCAATCAGAAATGAAAATAAGGAATTAATTGGATTTAGCGGAAGAATCATAGAAACTGGTTCTGATCGGCCTAAATATTTAAATACTAAAGAAACAAAAGTCTTTTCAAAAAGAAAGATTGCATATAACTTTAGTGAAGCAATTAAATCAGCAAGAATTAAAAAAGAAATAATTATTTTAGAAGGTTACATGGATGTTATAAGTATGCATAAAAATGGAATTAATAACACAATAGCATTGATGGGAACCGCGCTATCGCAATATCATGTTAATTTATTTAAAACAATTAAGGGAACTGTCAAAATGTTTTTAGACGGTGATGAACCTGGAATAAAAGGAAACATTGAAGCAGCGCAAACTTTAATTTCAAGTAATCAAAAAGTTTTAATCGTAAATAACCCAACTAATAATGACCCAGATGAATTAATAAAACAAGGACGTAAAGCAGAAGTTGAACAAATGATCACTAATGCAACTAACCCACTTGAATATATTATTTATAAACGATGAAATAAAGTTGATCCAAAAGATTTTAATTCAGTTGAAGAGTTTATGAAAGAAGTTTGTACTTTTGTAATTAATTGTAATAATCAAATACTTTATGAAACTTCAATTGATAAACTAGAAAAAGTAACTAATTTATCAAAAGAGTCAATTATTGATTTTTATAAAAAACATACAAGAAGTAGAACAATGACTTTTACAAATTCAAATCAAGAAGTAAAAGAAAAGGTTATTGAACCTAAACCAAAACAAGAAAAAGAAAATAATCAAAACTTTAATGTTTTATCATCACTAAAAGCTTATGAGCTAGCAGGAAAGACAATTCTTTTTGATTTAATTAAATCTAATAAAAACCTAGAACTCATAAAAGAAAAAATTCGTGAAGTTAATTTTCCACATAAGAAATTTGGTAAACTAATTAGTCAAATCATTAATTCTTATGATGAAAATATTAACTGCAGTGAAGTTGAAATAAAGGAAATGTTGGCGAAACATTCAACACCTGAAAATCTTGAAGAGATTGCATGATATGAAAATGATCCATTGATGGTTCACAAAAAAACAAATGTCGATTCAACTAAACTAATTGAAAATTCATTTGAAAAATTAAAAATGTATTCAAATGAGAAAAAGATAATTGAAATAAACGAAATGTTAAAAGCTAAAAACTTAAGCAAAGCAGATCGGGAAAACTTAATGAATATTTTGTCAGATAGAATTAAAAAAAGAGAAGAATGATTAAGTATTTTTAATGATAAGAATAACTAAATGAAAGAGGTAAAATATGAAAAAATACATGGATAAAAAAGAAATTGCAAAAATTAAAACAATTGAAGACTTTTATGATGCAACTGTTAATTATGCAAAAAGTAATAATAACGAAATAACATCAGAAGAAGTTCAAATGAGTTTTAGTAAAATCTTTGCAAATGCAACTGATAATGAATATGAAAAATTATTAGAAGATTTACAATCAAAAGGAATTCAATTTACTGATCTTGATGATATTGATATTCATGAAGACATTGACCTTGATGAAGAAATTGAAACTGACGATGATGTTGAATTATCAGATGATGACGCTTATGCTGATGAATTAATTGGTGAAAGAAAAGGACCAGGCAGACGACCAAAAGACGCCGGTACAACTAAATACCGTGTTGGTTCTATTTCAAATGAAACAAAAATTCAAGATTTAATTAAAACATACTTTTCAACTATTGGGCAAACTAAAATTTTAACTAAAGACCAAGAAATTGTTTATGCAAAATTAGCAAATTCAGAAGACCTTGAAGAAAGAAAAGAAGGAAGAGATATGTTAATCACTTCTAACTTAAAATTAGTTATTTCAGTAGCAAGAAAACACTTAAACAGAGGATTAGACTTTGCTGATTTAATTGAAGAAGGAAATATTGGATTAATTAAGGCTGTTGATAAATTTGATTATGAAAAAGGATTTAAATTCTCAACTTATGCTACATGATGAATTCGTCAAGCAATTACAAGAGCAATTGCTGATCAAGCTAGAACTATTAGAATTCCAGTTCACATGGTAGAAACAATTAACAAACTATCTAGAATTGAAAGACAATTAACTCAAGAATTAGGAAGAGAACCATCATCTCAAGAAGTAGCTGAGAGAATGGGTGGAGATATGATAGCTGAAAAAGTTGTTGAAATCAAAAAAATAGCTGTAGAACCTGTTAGTTTAGAAAAACCATTTGGTGATGAAGATGATACTCACTTTGGAGATTTCGTTGAAGATAAAGATATGATTTCTCCAACAGACTTTACTGAAAAAGAAATTTTAAGAGAAGTAATTGATAAAGTATTTGAAGATATGCCAGCTAGAGAAGAAAAAGTTATTCGTATGAGATATGGAATTGTTCCAACAAAAGTTAGAACACTAATTAGATTAGCTGAAGAATGTAATGATGAAACTGCTGAAGAATTAGCTAAAGCAATTAAAAAATTAGATATTCACTTAGAAACACCAGTTGAAAAAATTAGAACTGTTGATAGCAAAATCATTCAACAACACTTATTAAAATATGAAGATTCAAAAACTTTAGAAGAAGTTGGAAAAGAACTAAATGTTACAAGAGAAAGAATTAGACAAATTGAAGCTAAAACTATAAGAAAATTAAAACAGCCTACTAATACAAATAAATCAGGTAAAGTTTTAAAAGAATTCTATAAAGGATAAAATGCTTTCAAAAAGATTACGAACAATTGCAGATTTAATTGATTCTTGCAAAGTTGTTGCTGATATTGGAACAGATCATGCGTATTTACCAATTACATTAATTAAAGAACATAAAGCTGAATTTGCATATGCAGTTGATATTAATGAAGAACCATTAAATTGAGCAAAAAAAAATATAAATCAAAATGATTGTAATGATAAAATACAAACTATTTTAAGTAATGGTTTGGATTTTGTTTTAAATGAAGAGATTCAATCAATTGATGTACTTACAATTTGTGGTTTAGGAAGTACAACTATTTTAGATATTATTCAAAATGATTCACCTAAAATTAACAAATACATTATTTGTTCAAACACAGAAATTCTTAACATTAGAGAATGAGTTTATGCAAATAAATATTCTGTTAGTTTTGAAAACTATATTATTGATAGTCAAAAAGGTTATTGAGTAATTGTGATTGAAAAAAATGAAAACCATTTATTAAAGAAAACAGAAATCTTATTTGGTAGTCAAAAATTTTATCAAAATAATATTGATGTAATTAAATATTATGAAAATGAGATATTAAAATTTGAAAAAATTCTAAAGAAAATTGATCAAGAAAAACATTATGAATCTTATAATGAAATAACAAATAAAATTATAGAAATTAGAGGACACTTAAATGAAATTAAATAAGATAGTTAAATATTTAGAAAAAAAGTTTCCAACTAATAAAGCGTATGATTGAGATTCTGTTGGTTTTCAGCAATTTAATAAAAAGGTTATAGATTTTGATAAAGAAATTTCAAATGTCTTAATCACAATGGATTTAACTAAATTAGCTTTAGATGAAATTAAAAAAAATAACATTGAATTAATAATCACTAGACATCCTTTTATCTTTAATGAATTAACAAAAGAATTAGAAAATCCATTTAAAAAAGATTTAATTAAGTTCTTAACAAAAGAAAATATTCTTGTTTATTCAATTCATACAAACTATGATATCTGTGCTTATCAAAGTTTTATTGATCAGTTAAATACAGCATTAAATATTAAAAAGGCAAAGTTCCCGTTAATGCATAAAGAATATCTTGATGTAACATTAGCTAAAGAACTTTCAATTAATGATTTAATTAATAAATTAAAAGTTATGTTTAATACAAAAACAATTGAAATCAATTCAGAATTAATAAATCAAAATAAAATTTCAAATTTTTTAATTAATCAAGGTAGCGGAGCTAGTGCTATGTTTTCAAAACAATTAAGCAATATTGTTTTTATAACAGGTGAAGCTAAGTGAAGTGATTGAATTTATGCAAATGATAATAATGTTACATTAATTGTGGTTGGACATTACATGGAGAATTATTTTATTAATGATTTAGCAAGTAGTTTATCAAATAATTTTAAAGATTTAAAAATAGAAAAAGTAGATATAAAGGAACAATACTATGTTAAATAATAATGAAAGAAAGTTTAGTGATTTTGGTTTTAAAAAATACATTAATGATACTTTAAAAGAAATTAATTTTGAAACACCAACAAAAATTCAAACTGAAATAATTCCTTTAATCAAAAAACATCAAAATGTTATTGCCTTGTCACACACAGGAACAGGAAAAACACATGCATTTTTATTACCTATTTTAAATAACTTAAAATTTGATAAAGATAAACAAAATGTTCAAGCATTAATAATTGCTCCAACCAGAGAATTAGCCAAACAAATTTATGATAATGTTCGACAATTTACAAAAAATGAATCGCAATTAAAAGTTGATTTATTTATTGGTGGAGAAGATATTAATAAACAAATTGATGCATTAGGGAAAAGACAACCAACAATTGCTGTTGGAACTCCAACAAGAATTAAAGAATTATATGAACAAAATCATCTTAAAGCAACTACAGCAGATTACATCATTATTGATGAATGTGATATGATATTTGATTTAGGATTTATTGAAGATGTTGATTTTGTTGTATCCAAAGCAAAACAAAATGTGAATCTATCAATGTTTAGTGCAACAATTCCTGAACAATTAAAAGGATTTGTAACTAAATATGCACGAAATGCTCATTTCATTGATGTAACAGAAAAAAATGTTTCAAATAAAAACATTAAACATGTATTGATTGATACAAAAAATAAAGAAATTGAATTAGTACTAACAAACATTCTAAAATCAATTAATCCTTATTTATGTTTAATCTTTACAAATCATAAAGATGATATTTCAAAATATGTGAAACTAGTTAGAGAAATAACAGGTCAAAATGTTAGTGAACTACATGGTGATCTTCAACCAAGAACTAGAATGAATATGCTTAAAAAAATTAAAAATAATGAATTTAAGTTTGTTGTGGCAACAGATGTTGCTGCAAGAGGTGTTGATATAATTGGAGTTAGTCATGTTATATCAATTGATTTACCAACTGATTTATCTTATTACATTCACCGAAGTGGAAGAACTGGAAGAAGTAAATTAACTGGAGAAAGCTACGTTCTATTTAATATCAAAAATCAAGAAAAAATTGAAGCCTTACAAAAAATTGGAATTGAGTTTATGCAGTTAAAGTTAGATAACAATCAATTGATTGAAGTAAGAAGCAAAAACAAGAAGAAAGCTAAACATTATGAAGACTTAGATACTGACTCTAAAAAAGTAATTGCTAAGTACAATAATCAAAAAGTTAAGCCTGGGTATAAGAAAAAAAGAAAACGTGAGCTTGATGAAATAACTAGAAAAAAACGTCGTGAACATATTAAAAAAAGTATTGATAAAATTAAAAAAGAAAAATATAAAAAACGTCGTAAAGAATTATTTGATTAATATTTTAACAAAGTGTAGTTAATACACTTTTTATTTTTCTAATTTTTAGTATTATTAAAAATAGATTTAAGCACCAAGTTAGGAAAAAAGAAATGGCAAGAAAAAGAAGAGTCAAAATTTATTCGTCTAATGGTAAAAAAGTATTATTACTATCAGCGGATGAAATTAATTTAATAAAAAGTGACACTAGTTATGAAAAAAACTATGAATTGGAATTTAATAAAGGTAAGCATGCATTTGAAGTTAGAAACTACTATGCATCTGGCTTTTGAAAAGATATAGTTTATGTTTTAATTGGTGCCTTTCTTTCAACAATTGCAATTGATTACTTTATTTCTATTACAGGTAATGCTGGTTTATTTCCTGGTGGATTAGGTGCTATCGCTCGTTTCTTCTCAATAATTGGTGAAAATAATATTAAGGTTTCAGCAAGTACACTTTATTTTATAATTTATTTTATTATGAATATTCCTTTAGTTTTCTTTGGATTTAAAAAGATCGGTTGAAAATTTTCTACATTAACATTAATTTATTCAGTTGTATCAATTTTCTTTGACCTTATTTTACAAAATATTCCTTATATTAGTCCAAACGATTTAAGTTTATTAATTGACTACAATCTAATTAGTAATGTTCCTGGAGCATGAGGAGCAATTATCTGAATATTTGCTTTTGCAATATTTGGAGGAGTCATGAATGGTTTTAGTTATTCAATAACTTATAAAGCTAATTCATCAACTGGTGGTAGTGATTGAATAACTTATTACTACTCAAAAAAGTTAAATAAAGATATAGGTTCATTAAACATTAAAATTAATATTTTCATTTTAATTATTGTTATTTGTTTAAACACTATTATTTTAAAAACAGAACATATAGATCAAACTATTAAACTAAGTGCAGTTTACAATGGGTTTCATAATTGAGATACATTAAATGCATCAGATTTAGGAAAAAAACTTAGTGAAATATTTACTCCTGATTCAGGTTTAATTGACTTAAAAACTAGTTGAGAAAATCTTAGAGATAATGGTTGAAACAATGAAGATTGATTTAATATAGCTAAATATGTTTCATCAAATAATGAATTTGATTCAACTTATTCTACAGGGATGGTTATTGCAATGAAATTCAAATGAATAATCGGACCAAGTTTATTTGCATCTTTAACATTAATAATTATCCAAGGGATCACAATTAATAGACTTTACCCTAAAAATAAAATCCTTAACTTATTTATTTCAGCAACTAAAATTAATGAAATTGAACAATACTTATTTAGCGTTGGTTATACAAACAATATTTTTATTTGAAGAACAGTTGCTTCAAAGAAAAATGCTTGAAATGATCATGAGCAAAATTTAATTATGATTTCAATGCCGTTACTATACTTTAAAAAAATTGAAGAGTACTTATTGAAAATTGATGAAGATATGATGATTAACATTATTGGAAGTAATTCAGTTAAAGGTAAAAACTTTAGTTATACTTTTGATAACGAATTGCGTGATAAAGCATTGACCGAAGAATTCATGAATAATGGTAAATTAATGAAAAAAATTGAAAATAACTCAATCATTAAGACACATAAAAAAATGAAAAAAATTAGTGATAATATAGAAAATGAGGTATAATCTTTTATAGATTATACTTTTCGTTTTAAGTATTAACTTTTGAGATAAGGAGGACAAATCAAATGAATAATAAAAAATCTTCATTTAAAAGGGTTACACAAGTTCTTTGTTTATGTTTAATAATAGCTTCATTAGTTGTATCAATTGTTTTTTCTTCGCTAAAAATTGCTAATAAAACTAACTTAAATACTAGATATTCAGGTGGGTATGATGCACTTGTTGAAATTTATGATAAAAAACAAAATTCAACTGAAGATAATTCTGACTCTACACCTAATGGAAATGCTTCAGCTGCTTCTGATTCTTTACAAAAGAAATTATCACCATTTTCAGATAATACAATTGATGTTAAAGTTGTAGGAAAACACAGGGTTTCAATTAGAGCAACTAAAGAACAATATCAAAATAATCCAAAATTATTCATTAATGCAATTGAACAAGATGGTGGATTAATGGCGTTCACTCAAGCAAACAATGCTTATTCAGATATTTTATTTGATGATGCCTCTATTAAAAAAACAACAGCTTCTGAAAATGGAGTTTATAATGATAAAGGAAACATTACAAATAAATTAGCAATTTCTGAAATTTTTGGTTCTGTTAAATATACACCTGATAAATCTCAAAGTAATTCAGGTCAACAAAACTCACCATTTTTAACTTTTGAAGAAGGATCAAAAGGAAGTTATTTAAAAAACCTAACAGCTGCTACAACAACTGAAGGTACATCAACAACAACACCTGCTTCTTTAACTGTTGTTTCATCATTTGAGACAATCTTAAATAACATAAGAGAGTACTTCTTACAAACTCCTAGTGAAAAAGAATTAGATACTTACTTAGAAAACTATTACTGAGGAATTTTAGCACCAATTTCAAGTTACTATACTAGTTCAACTGCAACAGCAGCTGAAAAAGCAGCAATAGATGACTTTTTTGCTATTTCTTATAAAAATGAAGATGGAACTTCAACTTCACCTGTTTCATTAATATCAGGTAACGTAAAAAAATGATGAGTTGAAAATACACCAGATGAATCAATCTTTAAAAATGCTGGTAACATGGAATTAATGGTTAAAGACTTAAAAGCTTTATTCTACGGTGTTTATGATGACAAAACAAGTTCAAATTGCAGCTACAGTTTTACAAATAATGTTAGCAAATATGTAATTGATCCAAACTCTACAACAAACGATTTTAAAACTACTGATGATGGAAAAATAGGAAAATATGCTAAAAATTTCACTTTTACATCATTGACTAATTCAACATCTCCAACTCCACCTGCTGATTTAAAAATTGATAAAGTTTCTAATGCTATTAATAACATTATGTTAACTCAAGTATTGTTTAATCAAAAATCATCAACTTCTACATTCTCACAATATTTAGAAGAATCTGTTTTTGATAAAAACTTTATTATGATTAATGATTCTATTACACAAACTGGTGTTTCAACAGCAAGCACAATGGCTTCAAGAGCAAGCTTTGTTCCTAGTGCAGTTTATAATGGAGATACAAGTCAATTAAAAGTTAAAACAAGATCAGCAACAATTGCAAAAACAATTGAAGCATCGATTTCACAAACAACTTCAGGATTTACTTTTAGAGTTGTTAAATTAACAGAATTTAGTCCAGAAATAACATTATACATGTTATTAGCTTCAATTATTTTCTTAATTATATTAGCTATAATAACAATGGTGTTCTTGATTATTGCATATAGATTATTAGGACTATACACTTTAATTATTGCGGTAACTTCTGTGGCGGTAACTTTATTCGCTCCAACCTTATTTGGAATTGCAATTGGAATTGAATTGTACACATTAATCTTTGTAATGTTGGGATTAGTTCTAGAATCATGTATTCTCACAATCGAATCGTTTAAAAAGCATTTAAACAAAGAAAAACGTTCAATTACTGAATCATTTAAATTATCAAATAGAGAAAATTTAGGAATTATTATTGACTCAGTTATTTTAATCTTAATTCCAAACTTAATTATCTTTTGAGTTGGAACAGGATCATTGAAAAACTTTGCTACTGTATCTACAGTTTCAACAGCAATTATCTTAATCTTAATTATTGTTGTATTTAGATTAATAATTTACATAACTGTTAAATTAGAAATTTTCAAAAAGCATCCTTTATGACTTCCAATTGATACAAAAGATATTAAATCTGGAGTTGCTATTCGTGAAAAAATTAAATTATCTAAATTAGAATATCAATTAAATGTTTTAACAAATAAAGACAAAGTTAGTTCAAAAGAATTATTAAAAATTAAAAAAATTAATGATGAAATTGAATCGTTAAAACAAAAAATTGAAAAATTAGAAAATGAATATCAATTAAAACAAGTTAATAAAAATAAAGCAAAAGCAATTAAGTTAAATGAAAAAATTGAAAAATTAGAAAAAACTGATAAAAAAATTCGTTGATACAAAAAAGATTGAATTGCATTCTTAAAAGTTAACCGTGATGTTGCAAAAGCAATTTCAACAAAAGAAGAAACTGTTGTTATTGAAGAAGCAAAAACAAAACGTAGTCAAAATTGAATATTTAACATTAATAGAATAATTATTGTTTTATTACTTGTTTTCTCAGTAATTGGTGGAATTGTTGCTGCAACTGTTGGACCAAACTACTCAAACTTATTTGGAAAAGATAATACATATATTGTTTATGGTGATTATTTATATGAATTCCCAGGAACTCATTTAGATGATGTTGAAACAAAAATTGCTGAAAATGTTTCTGAAGCAAAAGCTGCTGAATTCAAAGCTGAAACATTAGCAATAGCAGAAAGAAATGGCCATACTGATGTTGAATCTGGTTCAGATGATAAAAAATTTGTTGCTGAGTTAAGTAAATACACTGTTGAATATGTATTTAACAATAATTTAGTTAAAATCTTCTATTCAGGATATAGTTCATCAACTAGATTAAATTCAGTTATTATTGGTGAAGATTATGGTTACAATGATGAATCAAGTTCAGAACAAGAATTAATGCCATATATTCAAATTGAATTATCAAGTCAAACAAATATTACAAAAACAAAAAGATTATTAAATAGTATATTTACTGGAAAAACTCGTTTAGGAAGTAATTATACAAATGAGACAAGAGGAATTCTTGGAATGTATCAAATTCCATTTACTGCTTATGGTCAAATTACACAAATCATTATTGCATTTGGAATATTATTGTTAATTCTAATCATTTACATTCTAATTAGATACAAATGAACTTATTATGTTGCATTAGCACTAGCCCTTGTTGTTGTGGTTTTTATCACAGGATCACTTGTTATTATGTTCAGAGTGCCATTAAGTACAGAAATTTTAGTAACTATGGTTTCAATCGTAGCCTTTACAATCATGTCTGTCATATTCATTCTTGGTAAAACTAAATCATTGATTTCAATTAAAACTAAAAATGAATTAAGAGTAGAATTTGATAAAGAAGCAAATGCTCAAATGGTACTTAAACATAAAGTACTTGAAGCAATTGGAAATAAGAAAAAATTAGCTAAAACTAATAAAGACAAAATTAAAGCTATTAAGAAAAAAATCGTTGATCTTAAATTAACTAAAAAATCAAGATTCTACATGTGAGATGCATTTAAAGCTTGCTTTAAATCAAATAAAAATCCAGAAATTGCTGATTTAAGAAAAGAAATTAAAGCAATTAGAAAACAAAATAAAGTTGATTTAAAACTGTTAAAAAAAGAAATCTGATCAATTAAAAAGGCGGGAAGAAAAGAAATTACATTAATCCTAAAAGAAAACAAATTTGTTAAATCATTATTTGTTGATTCATTAAGATTTGGTGTAAATAGATTAATTTATATTTCTGGATTCTACTTATTATTTGCAATTATTTTAGCAGTTACAATTCCATCAATTGCTGGAGTTGGAATTACATTATTAATTGGAGTATTTGTGGCTAATATTGTTATTTTAACTATGTTACTACCATTATTAATCTGATTAGAAAAACGTAGAATAGTTTCAAACTATGGTAGAAAAGAATTCATTTCTCAAACTAATGTTTCACAAGAAGAACAAATAGTCAAAGATATTAATGATTAATATAATTTTATAAAGGAGCATAATATGGATTTAAAAAAATATATCCTAAATGTAAAAGACTTTCCAATTAAAGATGTCTATTTTAAAGATGTGACCCCCTTATTAAATGATGCAGACGCATTTGCTTATGTAGTTGATCAAATGGCTAAATTTGTTGTTGACTGTAAAGCAAACGTTGTAGTAGCACCAGAAGCAAGAGGATTCTTGTTTGCAAGTGCTGTAGCTTATAAATCACACACAAGATTTGTTTTAGTTAGAAAACCAGGTAAATTGCCACGTGAAGTAATTGATATTGAATACACATTAGAATATGGTACAAATCACCAACAAATGCATAAAGGTGATATTAAACCTGGTGATAAAGTTGTAATCATTGATGATGTACTAGCGACTGGTGGAACAATTGAAGCAATTGTTAAATTAGTTGAAATGCAAGATGGTAAAGTTGAAGGAGTTTCATTCTTAATCGATTTACCATTCTTACATAGTGAAGATTTACTACAGGAATACAAAGTTCAAAAACTTGTTAAATATTAACATAAAACACTTATCTTTAAGATAGGTGTTTTTTTTTATTAAAAAAAACAATTGAAAGAAAACAATGGAAAATATAAAAAGATGTGATTGATCAGTTATAAAAGAAGAAAAGAACTATCATAATAATGAATGAGGTTTTGAAAATCATAGTGATGAATATATGTTTGAATTACTAATTCTTGAAAATATGCAAGCAGGGCTAAGCTGAAGAACTATTCTAGTAAAAGGAGAAGGGTATCAAAAAGCATTTGATAATTTTAATTATAATAAACTGATTAACTATGATGAAAATAAAGTTAATGAATTAATGCAAAACCCAAATATCATTCGTAATAAGTTAAAAATTAAAGCAGCAATATCTAATGCTAAATACTTTATTGAAATTCAAAAAGAATTTAGTTCATTTGATAATTATATTTGAGGATTTGTAGATCATAAGCAAATTGTTAATCTTTGAAAAACAATTAAAGATTTGCCAGCTGAAACTGATTTATCAATTACAATATCAAAAGATTTGAAAAGCGTGGTTTTAAATTTGTTGGGTCTGTTATTGTGTATTCATTTTTACAAGCAATTCGAATTATTAATGACCATCTTGATGATTGTTTTGCAAAATCACACAAATCATAACATAAGCGTTTTATAGTCTTATTTTAGTCTTTTTTTTGTTATAATTTTAAAAATAGAATGGGTGATTTGAATGGCTGGGATAATGTTACCTAGAAGAACTAGTAAGAGAGCATCAACAAACTTGAATATTGTTGAAATCAAAGAATATGCTACTTTAGAAAATGAATTAAAAAAATATATTAAAGATCGTAAAGCGTTAAATAAAATTAGGGAAGCCTATTTATTTGCTGAAAAGATGCATAGTGAACAAAAACGCAGAAATGGCGATCCTTATATTTATCACCCACTTTCAACAGCTTATTATTTAGCACAACTTCAAATGGGACCAAAAACAATTAAAGCTGGTCTATTACATGATGTTGTTGAAGACACACCTGTTACAGTTGAAGAGATTGAACAAAAATTTGGTAAAGAAATCGCTTCACTTGTAGAATCTGTTACAAAAGTAAGTTATTTTGCTGAAGAAAATCGTGAACAAATTAAATCTGAATACTTAAGAAAACTTTATATATCAATGGCTAAAGATATTAGGGTTATTATTATTAAAATTGCTGATAGACTTCATAATATGTTAACAATTGAAAACTTACCAGAAGATAAACAAAGAGTTATAGCAAAAGAAACTTTGACTATTTATGCAGCAATTGCTCATCGTATTGGAATGAAAAATGCAAAATCTAAATTAGAAGATATGGCGTTTAAAGTATTAAATCCAAAAGACTTTGAACATATTGAACACTTAATTGAAAAAGGCCGTGAATCAAGGGATGTAAATATTGCTAAAACAATTGATGACATTTCAGTTTTCTTACGAAAAGAAAAACATATTAAAATTGTTGATATTTTTGGACGTGAAAAAACAATATATTCAATTTACCGAAAAATGAATGTTAAAGGTAAACAATTTGAAGAACTACATGACTTAGTGGCAATTAGAATCATTGCAAGATCAGCTGATGATTGTTACAAAATTTTAGGATATTTACACCAAAAATATTTACCATTATCTGGTAGATTTAAAGATCATATCGCAATACCTAAAAATAATGTTTATCAATCATTACATACAACTTTAAGTGACAATAAAGGAATGTTTTTTGAAGTTCAAATTAGGACTCAACAAATGGATGACGTTGCTGAAGCTGGAGCAGCTGCTCACTGAAGATATAAAGAAGGTGAAGTTGTAGATATTGTTAAACGTCAAAAACAAATTGATGAACAAATTGATATATTCAGTAGAATTTTAGATTTAACTGATCAAATTAATGAAGAAGAAAATTCATCAGAAAAAGAATTAGAAAATCAATTACAAAAAGATGTATTTGGTTCAATGATTTATGTTTTAACACCAACTCAAAATGTGATAACTTTACCATATGGAGCAACTGTATTAGATTTTGCTTACAGAATACATACAGAAATTGGTGAAAAAACAACTGGAGCTAAAATTGATGGCTTATTTTCACCAATTAATACAGTTTTAGAATCAGGTCAAGTTGTTGAAATTAAAACTTCATCAAAACAGCAACCAACGCATGAATGATTAAAAATAGCTACTACTTCAAACGCTAAGAATAGAATTAGAAAATACTTAGCACATAAATTAAAAGAAGATAATTCTTTTGAAGAAGATCGTAAAGAGTTAGCTAAAAAAACTGAAAACTTAATTAATTCATATATTAATCAAAAAGAATTAAAATGAAAAAGAATGTCACCAGCTGAAATTTTAGAAAATGTTAAAAAAGCAGGTTATGCAAACTTAGAAGAATTTTTAATTAGTGTTGGTAAAGGTGAACTGTCAATTGTTGATGCTACTGATAAATTCTTTATCAATCATAATTTCTCAAAAGATGAAGAAGCTTTAAGAAGTATTAAATCAAAAACAATTAATGATCAAACTTTAAAAAATGATATTGTAATTGATGGGATAACAAATATTAAAACTTCAATTGCAAGTTGTTGTATGCCAATTCCTTATGAAGATGTAATTGGATATGTTGGTAAGTCAGGAAATGGGATTAAAGTCCATTTAAAAGAATGTTATAACTTATATACAAATGAAGAAAATAAACGATTAGTTCAAGTTCAATGAAACTCAGCGGTTGCTGAAAATAGTTTATACACAACTAAACTAAAATATTTCGCAACAGACCGTCCAAATCTTTTATATGACATCTCAAGAGCATTGACAAATTTAAAAGCTACAACAATAAATGTTAAACTAGGACTTGATCCTAAAACCTTATTGGTTAATGGTGAATTAACAATTAAAGTAAAAAGTTCAGCACAATTAAATCAAATCATTTTAACAATTAAATCAATTGCAAATATTATAGATTGTGAAAGAGCTGTAAAAAGTATTAAATAGGTTTTTCCTATTTTTTTTATTTTTTTGAAATTTGTTTAAAAATTTTCAAAAACTTTTTTCTTAATAATATAATGACCTTGAAAGAAATTAAAATTACAATGAAAAAACGAAAAAAAAGATAAACTAACACTTGAAGAAAATATAAAATTTTTGAATCTTATAAGCCTAGAAACTATTTTGCGATTAATAAAGCTTATATAAATTTGATTATATACCTTTGGAATTGGAAGATTTCGAATTTTATGCTTGAGAAGCATATTTAGATATTTTAGATAAATATTATGATAGAAGTATGAAAAAAAAGTTTTGAAAGCTGCTTATTTGATACTGTATATTGAAAGGCAATGAATGTATGTGCAAAATATGTAACAAATAAATAAAAAATTGTTAATCAATGTATGAGAACAAGCAGCTATATGAATGAAAATTATAAATCTATTTTAGAAAACAGACATATGAAAAATGAATCACCATATAATGAAATTGGATAATCACAACTATTTGAACAATATTTTGCTAAAAAAACTAACAGATTACAAAAAAAAATTTTTACACTCTATATTTATGTTATGAATTTTGCAGAAATTGCAGATGAATTAAAAATATCAGCTGCTAAAGCCAGAAATACATTTTATAAAGTTTTACCAGAAATAAGACAAGTAGTTTCCAATCAAGCTTTTTTAGATTAAAATATAATTGTATAGGAGAGTGATCAGATGAGTTATTATTATAAACCTAGTATGGGTTATTCTGTTCACGCTTTGCAGAGAGCTAAGGAAAGATTAAAACTTCAAGATAAACAAGATTGAGAAATAAAGGAAGTTATTAAGAACCATATTTTTAACTCAACAAAAACTTTTAAAATTGACGGTATGTTATATGTTTCAGCGTCTAACACAAACATTTTCTTTGTTATTAACGAAAATAGTAACACACTTGTGACCGTAACTCTTGTTTCTGCAGAAAAACAATTAAGATTGATGGGCGGTTGATAATATGATAATTGGAGTATATGGTACTATTGGTGCTGGTAAGACAACTATTTCTAATAAAATAAAGAAATTAAAATTTAAGGTAATTAACGCTGATTTAATTGCCAAGGAAGTAATTAACTACAGAGATATTCAATCTCAGTTAAAAAAAACATTTCCTGAAGCTTTTGTTAATGACAATTTTGATCGAAGAAGATTAAGAAAAGCTATTTCAAATAATGAAACTAAAATGAATAAATTAAATTCAATTGTTTGACCTGAAATTAAAAATCAAATTAGCCTTTTAATTCAAACAAACTCAGGAAATATTGTAATAGATGCAGCATTGCTTCCAGAACTTGAATTACCTGTTGATAAATATATCAGAGTTAAATCTAATCTTTTAACAACTTTATTTAGAGTTAAAAAAAGGGATAAAATACCGTTTAAAGAAACATTTTCAATTTATAAACAGCAAAAACAAAGAATTAAATACTATAATTTAGACAATGAAATAATCATTGTTAATGACTTTTGAACAAAAAAAATTTCATATAAACAATTACATAAGAAAATTTTTAAATAAGATTATTTGATCTTATTTTTTTATTTTTTTCCCAACTACTATTATTGATAAAGGCATTCTTTTATTGTCATAAATGTCACTAAGTCCGATATCATAGTCAAATTCATCAAATTTAACAATTTCAATTCCTGAATTAATAATTCCATTTATGATTTTTGAAATAGAATGAGAAAAATTTATAAATTCTTTAGATTCATATTCTCCTGAAATATATTACATCCCATTATTTTCAATTCATGGTTCATCTGAAAAGTATCTACTTTCAAAAATAATTGTTAAATTTTCATTGTATTTTGCTTCACCAGGGAAAGGTAACATATTTGTTAAAGGATAATAATCATGCAAAATTAGTATTCCATCTCTTTTTAAACATTTTGAGACAATTTTAAATAATTCATTAATATCTTTAAATCATGTTATCGCACCAATTGTGAATATTAACACATCAAAATGATTTTCATATTTATTGTCTATCTCTAATATATTACATGCTACAAAATCACAAGGAAGGTTTAAAATATTCTTATTTTCTATTGCTTGTTAAATAAAGTTTTCTACAATATCAAACTCAACTCCATTAGCATTGTAATGCTTAGAAATTAATGATAATTTACGGCCATTATTGCAACAAAATTGTCCAATGTTTTTGTTTGTTAAATCTAATTCATCTAAAACAGTTTTTACTGCGGGTTCCGGGTTCAATATAATAATCAGACTTATTTTGTAAGTTTGAAGAAACATCATTACCTCAACCTTCTGTTCTTTTTTCAAAAGCTTCTTTTCAAGCTTCCTTATTTTTCATAGAATAACCTCTTTTTAAAATTATAACTTAATCATTTTTTTTATTAATTAAATTAATTAAGATAAAATTAATAATATGAATAAATCAGGAATAATAATTTTAAATAAACCATCAGGTTTATCAACAAATCATTTAATTCAAAAAATTAAAAGAAAGTTGAATATAAAAAAAATAGGGCATGCAGGAACTTTGGATCCATTAGCAACAGGTGTAGTAATTTGTTTAGTTAATGGTGGAACAAAATTAAGTGACTACTTTTTAAATGAAAACAAAGCATATGAAGTTACAATGAAATTATTTCAGGCTACAGATACTTATGATAGTGATGGCCAAATAATTGAAGAACAAGATAAATTTGAAATATTAAAAACTAGTGTTGAAGAAGTTATTTCAAAATTTAATGGATTAACTTATGATCAAGAACCACCAATCTATTCAGCAATAAAATTAGATGGTAAAAAACTTTATGAATATGCACGTGAGAATCAAGTAGTTAAAATTAATAAGAGAGAAATTACAATTAATTCATTAACACTGAATGATTACTCAAATGATGAGATATCAATGACAGTATATTGTTCAAAAGGAACATATATAAGAAGTTTAGTAGTTGATATTGCAAAAGAATTAAATACTATAGCTCATGTCACACGTTTAAATAGAATTGAATCAGGAAATTTTAAATTACAAGATGCATTGACAATTGATGAATGCAATAATGAACATATTATTAATATGTTTGATGCAATGAAAATGGCCGACTTTGTAATTATTGAATTAGCAGAAACATTAAATATTGAACATGGTAAAAAAATCAAATTAACAACAGAAAGTGATTTAGTATTTATTTCAAATACAAAAAAAGAATTGATTGCGTGTTATGAAAGAGAAAAAGAAAATACTTTTAAATGTAGACGTGGAGGTTTAAACATTTAATGGAAATTGTAAAAACAACAATACATCATATTGAAGAACTTAATAAAAATTCTTGCGTAACTGTTGGAATGTTTGATGCATTACATAAATATCACAAATTGATAATAGCCAAAACTGCTGAATTAGCTAAACAATTTGATTTGTCATCAATTGTAATAACTTTTAATCATAAGCCTACTAAATCAGCAGAAACATTAATTCAAGAAGAAAAGAAAATAGCATATATTAAAGAAAACTTTAATATCGATAAATTGATCATTCTTTATGTAGATGAGCAATTAATAAATACTTCAAAAGAAGCATTTGTACAAATTTTAAAAGATAAACTAAAAGTTATTAAAATGGTTGAAGGAAGCGATTTTAGATTTGGATATCAAAAAGCAGGAGATATTAATTATTTAATTGAAAGTTTTGGAATTGATAATATTTTTATTTTTGAAAGAGATTTATCTGTTTCAACATCTAAAATAAAAAAATTAATAGAAAAATATAAAATTGATGAAGTTGAAAAAGAATTAGAAGTTGATATCAATTTATTGAAATAATATTTTTAAAAGTCTATAATATAAAAAGTGATTGTTCACCGAAGATGCTATTCGCTCCCATGAATACACCTTTGATGAAACACTAAAAATCAACATGAAAGGGAGACAATTATGATTTCAAAAGAAAGAAAAGCTGAAATTATTAAAGAATTTGGTGGAAGTGACGCAAATACAGGTTTAGCTGAAGTTCAAATTGCTTTATTAACAGAAGATATTGCTAACATGACAGAGCACTTAAAAGAACACAAAAAAGATGTTCCTACAAGAAGAACTTTATTAAAAAAAGTTGCTCAAAGAAGACATTTACTAGACTTCTTAATTAAAAAAGACGTTAACAGATATAAAGAAATTATTGCTAAATTAGGATTAAGAAAATAATTTCAAAATTTAATTTAAAAATATTGACACATAGATTTAATTTTTATATTATAACTATGTGTCTAAAAATGCAGGTGTAGTTTAATGGTAGAACTTCAGCCTTCCAAGCTGACTGTGAGGGTTCGATTCCCTTCACCTGCTCCATTAAAAAGTCAAACAACCCAAGGGTTGTTTTTTTATTTTTTTGATATAATTAAAAATAGAAAAAAAGGTGAATTAAATGACTAATACAAAAAAAATAGATTGAAATAAAACAAGGGAATTTGATCTTGAAAGAACAAACATTTGAATAAGTTTTAGTTTTGAAATTTTATTTGTTGTTTTACCTTATGTAATAATTTGAATTTTGATTGGTAGTACATGAAATACTGCTAAATATCATAACTTTTATAATGATCTACCTTTAAAAGAATTTCTTTTAACAATTATTTGTATTGGCTATATCTTAATTTCCTTAGGAATTAACTTTATTACATATCTTTTGAAGTGACAAAAAGAAGATAGCTTTACTTTTACAATTGCTATTGGTTTATGTTTAACAGGATTTATCTGTAATAGCATTTGAATTGATAAATTATCAATTGGTTGATTTGCAATATTCTTAAAAATTATATTTTTAGTCATTTTTGCACTAATTGGGATTTTCATTGGAACACTAGGAACAATGTTAATAAGAAATCTTAGATTTAAAATTGAAGAAGAAGATCAACTTTTATTAGAAGCATATAAAAATTGTAAAAAAATTCCTTTAATAAAAAGAATTAGATTAGAAAGAGCTGAAAAATACAAATTAAAAAAGGTTCAAGAAGTAGAAGAACTGAATAAATTTAAAGAAGAATTAAATGAAAAAATAGCTTTGGAATTAAAAAATAAAAAAGAGGATGAACTCTTAAATAAGAAATCTATTAAATTAAATCAAAAAGAAGAAAAAAAACATCAGAAAAAAAACAATAAAAAATAGTCTTATTTAAATTAAAATAAACTTAATATTTGTTAAAATTAATGTAATTGTATTTTACAAAGAAAGGAAACTTATGACTAATAAAATTGATTCCAAAAAGAATAGAATTTGAAATCTTAAGAATAATAACTTTTTAATAAGATTCTCATCAAGTATTATTCTAGTTATCTTACTAATTGCATTTCTTTGTACAGCAGTATTAAGTGAAGAGTTATGGGTTCATTTAAAAAATGAAAAAACAGCTCAAATTGCAAGTCAAGTATTAGGAATAATAATGCTAGTTCTTTCTGTTGCAGTACTTATGTTTTGTATTTACGAACTATCAACGTCGCTTAAAGTTAAAAGTAAGTATTTTATTGTTATATTAGAAATTCTTGCATTAGTATTATTTTTAGCACCAATAACAAGTATAGCTAACTTAGAACATTTATTTATTTATAAGAACTGAGTTTTAAAATCTAAATTAGCAGAATGATACATGCAGATACTTTACTTAACTTTATTTTTAGGAATATCATTTGGAGCAGGATATCTTTCAGGTATTGAATTTAAAAAACTTGTGATGATCTTAGGAACTACTTTAATTATTATATTTGGAGTAAAAGGGTTTACTTATATATCATTATCAAATGATTATTATGCTCAAAGCTATTCAAGTATTAAATTTGGATACATGACATCTGCTTGAATTTGATTAATTGTTATTTTAACAGACACATTTGCTTATATTTTTGGGGTTGCTTTTGGTAAACATAAGATGGCACCAGTTATTAGTCCTAAAAAAAGTTGAGAAGGCGCAATTGGTGGATTTACAGTTGCATTTGTAGTTTCAGTTTTAATTGCTATATTATTCTTCTTTTTTATTAAATCACATGCTATGTTTAGCAATTACATGAGTAATATTGATAATAATCTTGGTAAGGGAGTAGTTATATTGTTATATATTCTACTAGCAGCATTAATTTCATTTATTGGTCAATTAGGTGATTTATTCTTTTCATTAATTAAAAGAATAAATGATATTAAAGACTTTTCAAATTTGATACCTGGTCATGGTGGAGTTTTAGATAGACTAGATTCATTTATGCTTGTGTTCTTATTTATGTATTTTTTTACATTGATTAACTAATAAAGGAGATTTTATGGGAAGTGTATTGGCGGTTATTTTATCTATATTTATTTCAATCATTGTTGTTTTAGTGCTAATTACACTTCATGAACTTGGTCATTTCATTGTTGCAAAATTATCAAAGACTTATGTATTTGAATTTGCTATTGGTTTTGGACCAAAATTATTTGTAATCAAAACAAAAGAAACTTGATATTCAGTTAGATTGATTCCATTGGGTGGTTATGTATCAATTGCAAGTGATTTTGCTGAACCACCAAAAGGTAGAGAAAAAGAATTTGAAGCAATTCCTGATTCTCGTAAGATTGATTATGCAATTAAATGAAAAAAGACATTATTTATTCTATTTGGACCATTAATTAATTTATTTGTTGCATACATTTTAATTTTTTCAGTATTATTTGGAGTTGGTTACAAACCAACTGATCCAAATTTTTATGGACAAAACTTTTCAACATCTTCAGTTGCTTATCAAATGATTGCTAAAAATGAAGGGAAAACACCAGATCCTCAGCTCAATAAGTATATTGCTAATGATTTACAAGTCGCTATTACTGGTTGAGATGTGACAATTGGTGAAAAGATATTTTATCTTTTTACAACTAGCAATAAATCTGATATAGCACCAACATACAAAGAAATTTCAACGATGTTCAATCAAGGTAAATCAAAAATATTAAAATATATAAAAGAAATTGAACCAAAAGATGAAGATAAAATCTTATATAAATTTAGTTATGTAAAACTTGAAAATGATTATTCAGGAAAAATTATAGGAAAAGAAATAACTACTGTTTCTGCTGAAATAAAAAATTCAAAAGAAGTTATTAGATTATGAAAAGAAGCAAATCAAATTACTGGTATTGCAATAGCACCACCAGATAGACACTTTAAAAATGGTGGAGCTAAATTTGGATACACATTTGTTGAAACTTGAAATCAAGCATTTTCATTAGTAGTTGGAATTGGTAAATTTTTTACAGGAGATTTTAGTGCTATTTCAGGTCCAGTTGGAATTGCCAAATCTTCAACAAGTGGAGGAGCACCAACAACTTCATTAAAAGCAAGTAGAATGTTTTATATATCATCAATCTCAGCTAACCTGTTTATGTTAAATATTCTTCCATTCCCACCATTAGATGGTTATAAATTCTGAGAAACATTAGTTGAATGAGTTACAAGAAAAGAAGTTAGTCAAAAAACTAAAACAATTATTTATGCAACAGGGGCAATTTTATTAATAGGGTTTATCATTGTTGTAACAGTTAAAGATATTATTATTTAAAAATTAAAGGAGTTATATGTTAGACAATCAAGTTTTAGAGTTATTTCAAAAATTAGATATTAGTTTAAATGAAGGAGAACTTTCATATTTTGAACATGCAGTTATCGAAAAAACTGCACTAAGTGCCACTAAATCTAAACTTAAATTGTCTTTAAGGATTAAAAACTTCTTACCAGTAAGAGTATTAAATGAAATTCATTCTAAATGTATTAATGCAAGTGGAATTAAAATTAAATTAATCTTAAATGTTCAACAACAAAGAGTAGATAAAGAAATTCTTTGTGAGTACATTGATTTTATTAAAAACAATAAGGCACAAAATAAAACAGTTACTTGAAACTTTATTGATTCAGAAGATTTTGAATTTGATACAGATGAAAATCTGATCAAATTTATTGTTGATTCTAACGAATTAAAAAATCAACTAACATGTGAAATGGATTATTGTTTAGCAAAATTAACACAATTTGGATTTAAAGAACTTAACTATGACATTCAAGTTGATGATAGAACAAAAGAATATGTTAAACAATCTTTAATCATTGAACAACAAACTAAAGAACAATATAAACAATTTGCACCAGAACATACTGATAAATCACAAGGTATCTTTATATCAAAACAAAATTCACAAAAATGAAATCAATCATTAGATAAACCAAGTTATGAATCATTTGAAGATATTGAAGAAGATGCTCAAAACATTGTTTTACATGGAAAAGTTATGAGTATTGAGATTAGAGATTCAAAAGCAACTAATCGTAAAATCTATTCAATTGGTTTAACTGATAACAAATCTTCAATCAAATGTATTTACTTTGGTAAAGAAGATGAAAGAACAATAATGGATCCTTTAACTGAAGAAGAATTAGCTTCAGATCGTTTAGCTGAAATCAAATTAAAAAGAGTTGTTAAAGGTGATTGAATAGCAGTTAAGGGAAAAACATCATATTCACAATTTGATAGAGAACAAAACTTTATTATTGAAAAGATTGCTAAAATTTCACATTCAGAAGCAACGGTTAAAGATGATGCTGAACAAAAACGTGTGGAATTACATGTTCATACTAAAATGAGTGCTATGGATGGAGTTTCTTCAATTGTAGATTACTTACAAATGGTTGATAAATGAAATTGAAAAGCAATTGCTGTAACTGATCATATTAACGTGCAAACTTTTCCTGATGCTTATAATGAACTTAAAAAAATTAATAAAAACAAAGCAGATGATGAAAAACTAAAACTTATATATGGTCTTGAAATGAATATGATTCAAAAAGAAGATCACTGAATTGTTAAAAACCCAAAAGGTCAAAAAATCAGAGAATCAAAAATGGTTGTATTTGATTTAGAAACAACTGGTTTATCACCAGAATACAATGAAATTATTGAATTTGGTGCTGTTGTATTTGATCCAAATACAGATAAAACTACACGCTATGACTTTTTATTTAAATCAAAAACACAATTAAAGCAATTTACGATTGATTTAACTAATATTACAGAAGAAATGCTTGCTGATAAAAAGAATATTGAAGAAGATTTTGACAAAATTTATGAAATCATCAAAGATAGTATTTTAGTTGCTCATAATGCTAATTTCGACTTTAACTTCTTAAATGTTTTAGCAAAAAGATTAGGTTATGGTGAATTAAAAAATACTGTTATTGATACACTCACACTTTCAAGATTAGTTAGACCAGATTTAAAATCACACAGACTTGGTGCTGTATGTAAAAAGCTTGGAATTTTATATGATGAGCATGTTGCTCACCGTGGGGATTATGATGCTGAAGTTTTAAATGACTTATTCTTTAAAATCATTGCTGAATTAAAATTAACAACACCAATTGTTTATGATCATGATTTTATTAATTTAGAACCAGCTGATGATAAAGAAAATACTAACTTATTAAGATCACGTGGATTGCATGTTAATGTTTTAGCTAAAAACCAACAAGGACTGAAAGATCTTTTTAAACTTGTTTCAATTTCACATACTGAAAACTTCTTTAACTCTCCAAAAATATTTAAAGAAAAATTAGCAGAATTTAAAGCAAAAAATAATCTTTTAATTGGAGCAGGTTGTGTTAACTCTGAAGTATTTGAAATTGCTAGAATTGGTACTGATGACAAACTTGAACAAATTATTAAATTCTATGACTATATTGAACTTCAACCTTTAAGTGTTTATAAAAACTTAATCAATAATAATCAATTAGAAGAACATGAGTTAATTCAAGTAATTCATAAAATTATTAATTTAGCCAAAAAATATAACATTATGTTAGTTGCTACAAGTGATGCACACTATACAAGACCAGAATTGAAAAAAATTCGTGATGTTTATATTAATGCAAAAGGACTTGGTGGAAGTCGTCACTCATTATACAGTTTTAGAAATAAAAACAAAGCCGTAGATTATCCTGATCAATTTTTAAGAACTACAACAGAAATGTTAAAAGAGTTTGCTTGATTAAATGATGATCAATTAGTAAAAGAAATGGTTATAACTAACACAAATAAAATAGCTGATATGGTTGATGCTAATATTGTAGTTATTAAAGATGGATTATTTACACCAAAAATTGATAATGTTGATACTTTATTAAAAAACAAATGTTATGAAACAGCTCATGCAATGTATGGGGATGTATTACCTGAAATCGTAGAACAACGTTTAGAAAAAGAATTAACTTCAATTATTAAACACGGTTTTGCTGTTGTTTATTGAATTTCTCATTTATTAGTAGAAAGATCTAATAATGATGGATATCTTGTTGGTTCAAGGGGAAGTGTTGGTTCAAGTTTTGTGGCCACTGCTTCAAAAATTACTGAGGTTAACCCATTAAAAGCACACTATCGTTGTGCTGAATGTAAATATTCAAATTTTGATACACCAATTGATATTAAATGTGGATATGACTTACCTAAACAAAAATGTCCAAACTGTAATGCTACATTAATTGGAGATGGACATGATATTCCATTTGAAACTTTCTTAGGTTTTGATGGAGATAAAGTACCAGATATTGATTTAAACTTCTCTGGTGAATACCAACCAATTGCACATAACTTTACTAAAGAAATGTTTGGTAAAGATAATGTATTTAGAGCGGGAACTATTTCTACAGTTGCTGAAAAAACAGCCTTTGGATATGTAAAAGCATTTTATGAAGAAACAGGGATTACTGAAGAAGAAATGCCAAGAAAAATTGAGATTGAACGTCAAGCTAAATTAGTTGAAGGTGTAAAAAGAACAACAGGTCAACATCCTGGAGGAATTATTATTTTACCAAAAGAGTTTGAAATTGAAGATTTCTCTCCAGTTAACTTCCCAGCTGATGATGCTACTAGTTCATGAAAAACAACACACTTTGATTTCCACTCAATTCATGATAATTTATTAAAAATGGATATTCTAGGACACGTTGATCCAACTGCTTTAAGAATGCTTGGAGATTTAACTGGAGTTAATCCAATTAATATTCCAACTAATGATCCTAAAGTATATTCATTATTTAGTGATTTATCCGCTTTAAACATTAAATCAGAGCAAATTAATGGAGAAACTACAGGAGCAATCGGATTACCTGAGTTTGGAACAGGATTTGTTAGATCAATGTTAAAAGAAACTAAACCAAAAACATTTGCTGACTTAGTACAAATTTCAGGTCTATCACATGGAACTGATGTTTGATTAGGAAATGCTAGAGATTTAATTAAAAATAATACTGCAAACATTTCAACTGTAATTGGTTGTCGTGATGATATTATGGTTTATTTAATGGGTCAAGGAATTGATGATACTACTTCATTTAAAATTATGGAATCTGTACGTAAAGGACAGGGAGTAAGAAAAGAATGAAAAGAAATTATGTTAGCGCATAATGTACCAGAATGATATATTGAATCATGTTTAAAAATTAAATATATGTTTCCTAAAGCTCATGCCACTGCTTATGTGTTAATGGCTTATCGAATTGCATGATACAAAATCTATTACCCTGCAGAATACTATGCAACATTCTTAACTAACCGTGCTGATGCTTTTGATTTAAAAACCTTTTTAGGTGGTTATAAAGGTGTTAAAGAAAAATTAGCAGAATTAGAGACAAGAAGAAATAAAAAAGATAAAATGACTACTAAAGAGTTAGCTTTAATGCCAGTTTTAGAAATTGGATTAGAGATGTTTAGTCGTGGAATTAAAATGGCTAATTTAAACTTTGAAAAATCACAAGCTTTTAAATATATTATTGAAAAAGATGAAACAACAGGGGAAGCCACATTGTATCCTCCATTCTTAGTTATTGATTCACTTGGTGAAGCAGTGGCTGATTCAATTATTAAAGCAAGAAGTGAAAGACCATTAACTAATGTAAAAGATTTAACAAGTAGAACAACAATTACTCAAACACAATTAAAAATCTTTGAAGAATTGAATATTTTAGATACATTAGCTAAAGATGAACAATTAGAATTTGATTTTTTTAATTAAAGAAAGGGAAGTATAAATGAAAAATATAGCTGAATTAATGACAGAAAGAAGAAGTGCACAAGATTTTGATCCGCATTATCAAATTCCTGAAGCAGATTTTAATGCGGTAATTGAAGCAATGAGAATGGCACCATCTTCATATGGTATTTTAGGACAAAGATTATTAATTGTTAATCCAGGACCAATGCGTGAAAAATTAGCACCATGTTTTTATAACCAATTAAACTACCTTAATGCATCAAAATTTGTAATTGTATTAGGAGTTAATCATAAAGGATTAAAAACTGCTGTTACTCATACAATTGATTTAAAATTTCAAAAAGATTCAGAACTTAGAAGTACATATGAGGGGAATATTCATAAAGCTTTATTTAGTGGTTATTTAAATGATCAACAAATGGATAGCTACTCAAGTCAACAAACTTATATTACAACTGGAATTGCTACTGTAGCAGCTGCTAGTTTAAATATTGATACTTGTATGATTGGTGGTTTTAGTTCAAAAGCATTATCAGAAATTTTAATTCAAGAAGGATTAATGCAAGAACATGAAACACCATTTATTACAATGGCCTTTGGTAAAAGCACAAAAGTCAGCGGAGATAAATTAAGAACTGAATTAAAAGAATTTGTGAAAGAATTTTAAAAATCGTAAGATTCTTTTTTTATTTTAAGTAAGGTAAAGACATTTCTAAAGTAACTTAATAAATATAAAATATAAAAAATTTTATTTTTATTATGAAAATATTTACAAAAACCTGTAAATATTATTTTTTTGTGCTATTCAATATATTTATAAGATATTATATGAATAAAAAAGTTTAGATTTGAGAGAAAACGAATTAAAAACTGAGAAAAGTTTAAAAAGTAGTTCTTTTAAAGTTAAAATTCAAAAAATTGGTAGTTTCATGGTGGTATGATTATGCCTTCAATTGGTGTACTGCTTGCATGAGGTTTATGAACAGCAATGTTTTTATACGATTTTGATAATAATGTTAAATTAGGATGATTTGATGTTCCAATGCTAGGAAGACTTATTGAACCAGAAATTAAATGGATATTGCCAATACTAATTGCTTTTAACGGGGGAAGATTAGTATATGGGATTTGTGGTGGAATGTTAGCAACATTTGTTATTTTCGGAATAATTGTTAGAACAGATTGAATTTACGCTAACCACATTCAAATGAGCGATGTATCACATTCTGGCTCACCAAATCAATTTATTGGAGCAATGGTTGTTAGACCATTATCAGGATTGTTCCTAAAAAATTGGAAGATTTATATCTTAAAAGAATAAACAAAAGTTATGAAATATTGGTCAAAAATTTCGGTATTGAAATTTTTGTAATATTTTTAGCACTTAGCACTTGTAACATTCTTTGGATGAGACTGAATCATGTGAGGAATAACATGAACTATGATGCAAGTAATATCTCTATTTGGAGATAATAAATGAATTGCTCCGTTAATGGGTATATTTACTGAACCTGTTAAAGTTAGTTTTTTAAATAATGCATTAAATAATGGTGTCTTAGGCCCAATTGGTTACAATCATATTGATATGCAAACAGCATGGTATTGCTAATCCAAGAAATATTTTCTTCTTATTTGATCAAATCAAAAACCAGGTTTAGGTTTATTATTGGCTTATGTAATTTTTACAAAAGGTAAAGTAGATATAATGCTGCTGGTTCAGCTGTTATACATACAATTGGTGGAATTCATGAAGTTTACTTTGTATTCATTCTATCTAAACCAAAAATGCTTATTGCAACTATATGTGGTGTTGTATCTGCTCAATTTATTACATCATACATGGGCGGTGGAACAATTGCTACACTAAGTCCAGGTTCAATTATTGCATTAATTGCATTATCACCAGGTTTAGATGCAATTTTAATTAATCTTTTAGCATATTTGTTGTTGGAACAGGAGTTTCATTTGGTATTGCGAGTGCATTATTATTAACTAATAAAAAAAGAAATGATGAATTGGGTGAATCAAATTTTCAAATAACTGATGAAGGTATTAAATTTGGAACAAGTTCAAGTAACACAACAAATTCACAAAATGAAAAATCATCTCTTAACTGAGCAAATGTAAAAAGTACTCTAGTTGCTTGTGAAACTGGAATGGGTTAAAGTGCCATGGCATCACTAATAATTGCAAAATGAGTTAAACAAAATAATTTAAAAATTGATGTTACAAATATAACAGTTAAAGATTTAAATGATAACTATGGTGTAGTTATAACAATGACAAATTTTAAAGAATTTGCTCAAAAAAAGCTCCTAATGCATACATTTATTAAATAAAAAGATTTATGGGCCCTGGTGTATATGATGAGCTTTACAAAAATCTTTTATCTGAACAAAATTTAAAATTAGTATATCAATAAAAAAATGAAAAAAATATAGTTATAACTGGCGGTGCTAAAAGTTTAGGAAAATTTTTAGCAATTGAATTTTTAAAAGAAAGCAAGAATGTTATTGTTTTATACAATAATGAGGATGCAATTAAGAAAATGAATACTGAACATCCAGAAATTTGTACAATTTTAACAAATTTAATAAATAAAAAATCTGTAATTGATGCTTTTAATAAAATTGAAAATGATTTTAATAAAGTTGATGTCTTAATTTATAATGCTGGTTATGCAAATTCTAAAAAATAACAGACTTTAAATACGATCAATTTATGAAAACAATAGATATTAATTTAGTAGGATACTTTTTGACTTCAAAAGAATCAGTAAAAAATATGATAAAAAATAATATTCAGGGTTCAATTATACAAATTAATTCTAAATCTGGAAGAGTTGGATCAAAATATAATTCAGATTACTCAGCAACTAAATTTGGTTGTGTAGGCTTAACCCAAAGTATTGCATTAGATTTAGCTGAGCATAACATTAGAGTTAATTCACTAATGTTGGGAAATTTATTAGACTCAGAAATGTTTGAGTCATTAATTCCATCTTATGCTACTAAGTTGAATATAAAAGAGTCTGAAGTGAAACAATATTATATAGATAAAGTTCCATTAAAAAGAGAATGTAGTTTTGTTGATGTTTTTAATATTTTATCTTTTTATATTTCTGAAAAGCATCATATTGTACAAGCCAATCAATAAATATTACTGGCGGGCAAGTAATGTAATGAAAAAAAATTAATAAATTACAAATATAAAAATAAAGCAAAAGCTATTAAAGAACTTACTAAAAGTTTAAGAGAATTCGGAGTTCATGAAAGTTATCTTGAATCAATTTACGAAAGAGAAAAAATGGCTTCATTCAATATTGGTTATTCAATAGCAATTCCTCATGGAACATATGAAGCAATTAAAAAATTAAATAATTTGGTAATTGTAATTCATCACTTAGCAAAACCTATTATGTGAGATTACGATAAAGTTCAAATTTTAATTGGTATAGCAGTTAAAAATGAAAAACAAATGCAATTGCTCCAAAATATAGCTATAAATTCAATAGATAAAGATTTTTATAATGATATTTTGAAAAACCCAACTTTAGAAAAAATTGAAAAATTGACAAAAGAATATAATGAGTAGTAATTTTTATAAAATTAATTATTATAAAATAAGTATATATAAACTTTTTTAAAGATTGGAATAAAATTATGACACATATACTTTTAAAACAAATTGAAGATATATCTAAAGATAAAAATGAAAATAAAGAAAATTCAAGCATCGCTAAATATCTTTTTAAGCATTTTAAAGAAATAGACAAAATATCTATTACAAAAATAGCTAGAGAATGCAAAATAAGTCCTACAAAAGTTACAAGATTTGCAGAAAAATTAGGATAGGACTTAAAGGATTTTCTGAATTAAAACTAAGACTTTCTTATATATCAAAATCAATTATTATTGATGGTAATTTTGTTAATTTGTCAAATAGTTTAGATGAAAATACTGAATTGTTTTTTCAAAAGTATATATCCATTCATAACCAATCATTTCATAATCAATTTAATTATTTAAAAGCAAAAAATATTGACAAATTCATGGAGTAATTTAGTAGCTCCAAAAGAGTATTTTTATTTGCGTTTAATTTATCTTTCAATATATCAAAAAACTTTGTTCAAAGAATGCGTTGACAAAATGTTAATATAATTTCGGAATCTGACATTATATCAATAGAAACATATTTAAGTACAATCACAAAAGATGACACTGTTATTTTGATCACTATTTCAGGTACAAATAAAATTATTCTTGAATTAGCAAATAAACTTAGTGGTGTTACTAAATTATTGGGCATTGGTGATAAAGGGTGTAAGTTTAAAGAAACATTTGATAATTATATTTCAATTACTTTCGAAGAGTCAAATTTGTGAGGTATTAACTCTATTAAGGCTCAACTTACAATGCAATCTTTAGATTATATTTTTGTTAATTGAATAATTTATAAAAATAAGGAAAAAATAATTAAATAAAACATTTTAGTCGAATAACTTTATGAAAAAAACTGTTCACATATAATTACAAAAATAATATTTATTAAATTAAAGCAATTTATAAAAACATAGAAAGATAAATATAATATTAATATAATGCTTTTTATAAAAAAGGTAGTAACAAAAAATTATCAAAAAGCAAAATAATTAATAATATATGAGGTTTTTGCATATGAGTAATGTTATTCACTTTGGTGCAGGTAATATTGGAAGATGATTTATAGCTCCTATATTGCTAAAAAATAAACAAATAAAAGAAGTTAAATTTTTAGATGTTAATAAAAAAAGTTGATTAAAAAAAAGTTGATTAAAAAGTTGATTCTTTAAATAAAGAAAAAAAATATGTTCTTTCTGAAATGAGAAATGAATTGGTAAAATTGAATGTAACTAATATAAGTGCTTTAACATTAAAAGAAATAAAAACTGATGTGTCTTTTAAAAAGTTTTTAAAAGACACATTTTTAATTACCACATCAATAGGTAAAAATAATTTAAAATTTATTATTGATGATTTAAAGTTTATTATTGATCAAATAGGTGAAAAACAAAAAATTATTATTTTATGTTGTTAAAATGGTAATAGGATATCAAGATTTTTTAAAAATTAATTTTTAAAAAAAATATAATATACTTTTGAATATTACATTCGTTGACTGTATAGTTGATAGAATTGTTCCTATTCAATTTAATGATAGTTTAGATATAATGGTTAAAAGTTATTAATCATGAATAATTGATCAGATACAATGACCTTCTGAAATTCAAAAAATTTAAAATATTGCTTATTCAGATAATATAGATTTTGAAATTTATAAAAAAAATGCCTATGCTTTATGGTGTTCATACTTACTTAGGTGATTTAGATATAAAATAGATAAGTTTTTAATACCTACTTTGCAAGAAGCTTTGAAGGATGAACAAACTAAAAAATATTTAGCAGATTTAATGAGTAATTAGATTGAAATTATTTCAGTTAAATTTAATTATGATAAAACAAAATTAATGGAATATGGGCAAAGCATTATTAGTCGATTTAATAATGAAAATATTTGTGATGAGTTATATAGAATCACAAGAAATCCTATTACAAAATTGCAAAAAAATGAAAGAATATTGGATCCATTATTATATTCATTTGATAATAATATTGAAGCTAATGCGTTGGTGGTAGCCTTAAACGGTCTAAACTACTTTTATTAAAGTGATAATGAAGCTTTAGAGTTGAAGAAAATGCTCAAAACTTTAATGGTATTGCAAAAAATAATAACGTTGTAAAAAACTTATCAGAAAATGAAAAAAAGTTTTAGAAAATATTTTTTAAATTATTTGCTATAATATTAATAACAATAGGTTAACAGCAAGACTTACGGGTCTTGTTTTCTTATTGATTTGAAAGGAGATTTTAAGTGAAAAATTTTGCATCTATTAAAGATGAAATCCAAAAAATAGCTAAATCAATATTAAAGGAATACAACTTACAAATATATGAAATAAATAATTTCTTTGATTTTGAAAGCGATGTTTTGCAAATTTTAGTTGAAGACATAACTGAACCAAATAAAGCATTAGACTTTGATTCAATTATTTCAAGCAATGAAAAACTATCTGATGCTTTAGAAGATTTCCCAGGATTAGGTGAACCTTATATGTTAGAAGTCGCTAGTGCTGGAATTGAAAAACCAATTCGTAGTAAAGATGAATTAATTAAAGCAGTTAATAGTTATATTCATATTGAATTAAATCAAGAAAAAAATCCAAGTAGTGTAATAGAAGGAATTTTATTAGATTTTGATGTAAGCAATGATACATTTAGAATGGCCTACTTTTTAAAAGGTCAAAAGAAAAAAGTTGACTTTAAATATGAACAAGTAAAGTTTGCAAGATATGCAGTTAAATTTTAAGGAGAAAATATGGTAAACGGAGCACAAATATTAGAAGCATTAGCTTCATTAGAAAGTGAAAAAAGCATTAGCAAAGAAATTGCTATTGAAGGAATTAAAGAAGGATTCCAAAAAGCTTATGAAAGATTCTTTGATACAGAAGCTGTAGTTAAAACAGAAATTAATGAACAAACAGGATCAATTAACTTGTTCCAAGAATTAATGGTAGTAGCTACTGATGATGAAATCGAAGATGATTGGTTAGAAATCTCATTAGAAGCAGCTTTAAAAATTAATAAAGAAGCTAAAGTGGGAGATAAAGTATATAAACCAATTCATTTTGATGAAGAATTCTCAAGAGTTGCTGTTGGGCAAGTTAGACAAATATTCCAACAAAAAATTAGAGCAACTGAAAGAGCAATGATTTATGAAAAATTTATTCCATTAGAAGGTGAAATTGTAAAAGGTAAAATCGTTGGAATGAATGATCAAGGAACATCATACATCTTAGAAATTGAAGGAGTACATACTTCTTTATGAAACCAAAAAACAATCAACAGAGAAACATTTGTAGTTAATGAATTAGTTGATGTGTTATTAGAAGAAGTTGCTAGAGAAAATAAATACTCTCAATTAGTAGTTTCAAGAGTAGCACCAAAATTCTTAGCTAAATTAGTTGAAAAAGAAGTAGCTGAAGTTGCTCAAGGATTAGTTGAAGTAATGTCAGTTTCAAGAGAACCAGGTAAACGTGCAAAAATTGCAGTATTATCACATGATATTGATGTAGAACCAATTGGAGCAATCGTTGGGGTTAAAGGATCAAGAATCAATAACATCTCAAACGAATTAAGAGATGAAAAAATAGATGTTGTTAAATGAAGTGATGACATTCATGAATTCATTATCAACGCAATGGCACCTGTTAAAGTTATTTCAGTAAATGAAGTTGAAGGTGAATTTGACATTGTTGTACCTAACCAACAATTATCATTAGCAATTGGTAAAGGCGGAATGGCTGCTAAATTAGTAGCAAATTTATTAAAACGTCGTATTAACATCTATAGTTTAGAAAATGCAATTGCAGATAACATGGATGTATTATGAAATGGAAACATTACAGAAGAAGAAGTTAACAATCCAGACTTTATTAACGAAGTAAATCAACGTAAAATAAAAACTCAAACAGTTAAACCAAACTACAATAATTCATTTAGAAATGCACAAGCAGATAATAAAAAAGAATTAATGAGTTTCCAAGCTGAAGTTGAAGAAGAATACAACCAAGTTGAAGAATTAATCGAAGAAAGAAATGCAGTTGTTGAAGAAGTTAAAGATTTAGAATTAATTCAATCTGAATTAGAATCATTTAATGAAATTCTTGATGAAGAATTTGAAGATGATTATGAAGAAGATGAATACGAAGATTTATATGATCAAGACTAATCTAAGACGAGATGTAGTTAGTAAAGAAATGTTAGATAAATCAGCATTGATTAGAGTTGTTTTGAATAAAAAAAATGAAGTATTTATTGATTTAACTTATCAAGCTGATGGACGTGGAGTTTATATTAAAAAAAATTTAAACTCAATTAAAATTGCAAAACAAAAAAACCTTTTTAGCAGAGGATTAAAAACAAAAGTTGATCCAGTTATTTATGATGAATTAGAAAAGTTATTTAATGAACAAAACTAAATTATTAAATGCAATTGGATTAGCTTATAACTCTGCTAAATTAATAAAAGGTAAAAAATTATTAGAATCAATTAAAAAAAACAAAGTAAAATATGTTATTCTTACAACAAATATGGGTGCAAGTCAAAAAAAGAAATTCAGTGACAAATGTAAATTTTACAACATTGAATTTATTGACGATGTATTAAGTTTTGAAGAACTATCACAAGCATGTGGATCTACCACAATTGTAGCGATTGGTGTTAATGATATTAATATCATTAAATTAATTAAAAACAATTTATAACAGAAAGGGGATTTTTACATGGCTAAAAATATAAAAACAAATAAAAAACCAGAACAAGTTAATAAAAAGGAAATGTCTAAGCAACATGCTAAACAAATTAAACAACAATTAAATGAAAGAGTGGCAACTGGAATCATTGATGGGGTTTTTGTTTATACTGAAACATTAAGTATTGCTGATTTTGCTAGTCAAATTGGAAAAAGTGTTGGAGAAATTTTAAAATACTTTTTTGCACAAGGATTAATGTTAAATCAAAATGTTGTGTTATCTGAAGAACAAATGGCTCAACTAGCTTTTGAATTTGGGTTTGACTTTAGAAAAGAAGAAACTCTAACTAAAGAAAACTTTTTTGAAGCATTAGATGCAACAGAAGAAGACAAACCAGAAGATTTAGAACATAGAGCACCAATTGTAACAATCATGGGTCACGTTGACCATGGTAAAACTACTTTATTAGACTCCATCAAAAACACTAATGTTGTTGATGGAGAAGCTGGAGGAATTACTCAAGCAATTGGAGCTTACCAAGTAACTAATAAAGATGGTAAAAAAATAACATTTATTGATACTCCAGGACATGAGGCCTTTTCTGAAATGCGTAGTCGTGGGGCTAATGTTACTGATATTGTTATTTTAATCGTAGCAGCTGATGATGGGGTTATGCCTCAAACTGAAGAAGCAATTGATCATGCTAAGTTAGCAAATGTACCAATTATTGTATTTATTAATAAATGTGACAAACCAGGAGCTGATCCTGAACGTGTTAAAACTGAATTAATGAAATATGAAATTGTGGCTGAAGAATATGGTGGAGATATTCCATTTGTGCAAGGTAGTGCAAAACAAAAACTTGGTTTAGACCAATTAGAAGAAACTATTTTATTAATTGCTGAAATGCATGATTATAAAGCAAATCCTAACAAATTAGCTAAGGGAGTAGTATTAGAAGCTCACTTAGATAAAGCAAAAGGACCAGTAGCTTCTATTCTTGTTAAAGAAGGTACTTTAGATATTAGAGATATGATTATTGCAGGAACTACATATGGAAACATTAAACATATGGAAGATGAATACAATAAAAAAGTTTTAAAAGCAGGACCAAGTAAACCAGTTGTAATTTATGGATTAAATGTAGTTCCAAGTGCTGGAGATAAATTCATTGTGATGAATGATGAAAAAATGGCTAGAACTATTGCTCAAGCACAAGCTGAAAAGAAATTAGCAGCTGAACGTAACTCAAATCAAGTATTTAGTTTAGATTCAATTAAAAAACATATTGATGATGGAGAATTAAAAGCAATTAACTTAATTGTTAAAGCAGATACTCAAGGATCTGTTGAAGCTTTAAAAGGAAGTTTATCAAAAATTGATATAACTGGAGTTAAACTAAACATTATTAGAGCTAGTGTTGGAACTATTACTTTAAGTGATGTTACTTTAGCATCAACTGTAACTGATGGAATTGTACTAATCTATGGATTTAATGTAAGACCAGATGCAGCTGTACGTAAAAAAGCTGAAGAAGAAGGTATTGAAATTCGTTTACATAACATTATTTATAAAGTTATTGAAGAGTTAGAAGATGCAGCAAAAGGAATGTTAGATCCAGTGTTTAAAGAAATCATAACTGGATCAGCTGAAATTAGAGCTACTTTCAAACACTCTGACATTGGAACAATTGGTGGATTCCATATTGTTGATGGAAGTATTGAACGTAAATCTAAAGTTCGTGTTGTTAGAAATGGGATTGTTATTTATACTGGAGAATTAGCAACTTTAAAACATTTAAAAGATGATATTAAAGAAGCTAAGATTAATTCAGAAGGTGGATTAACAATTAAAAACTTTAATGACATCAAAGAAGGCGATGTTGTTGAAGGATATAAAGAAGAAGAAGTTAAGAAATAGAAAGGCCTAATCTCTATTTTTATTTTGAAATAATTAATTTCAATTGTAAAAAACTCTTACAAACCCTTGATTTAACTTATTTTTCATATTTTATCAAATTCATATTCATGTTTAGTAGTTAATTTATTAAGCATTTAAGGCAAGTATTTATTTTTTGATAAAATTTATTAAAAGAAAGAAAAGGATTATCAAAAAGACAAGAAAAAAGGAAGTATTAGAATTAAATATTGAGCTTTTAAAAAAAGAAAATTATATTTATTGAAATATTTATGATAAAACATTTTATACTGAGGATAAACTATTTAATAAATATAATTTATATAAAGGTCCTGATATGTTGGATTTTTATTCTTGATTAAAAACAAATGGTAGTATTACAATAGATGAAAAAATTGATTTTGGAGATTTATCTGATGTTCCATCACAATATTTAAAACAAACTAAAAATTAAAAAATATTTTATATATAAATAAAAAAGTGATATTAAAGTTATATAAGAAAAATAAGTATTGCATAAAATATATTTTTAGAATGTAGTGAAAATAAGTAATAAGATAAAATATTTGTTTTCTTTTTTATATTTAGTTCAAGTTATTGTAAGAATGATAAAAAATTGCTAGAACCATTGCTCAAACACAAGCTGAAAAGAAATTAGCAGCTTAACGTCAATCAAATCAAGTATTTAGTTTAAATTTAATTAAAAAACATATTATCAAGTTATTTCTAAAAGCAATTAATTTAAATGTTAAAGCAAATACTCATGCATCTGTTTAGCTTTTAAAAGGAAGCATATTAAAAATTGATATTACTAGAGTTAAATTAAACATTATCAAAGAAGGTAATGTTGTTGAAAGAATATAAAGAAAAAGAAGTTAAAAATAAAAATATTAAAAGAAGTAAGTAAAATAATAAAAATTATTTTACTTACTTCTTTATTTATGCTTTATAATTTGTTTCATTGCTCAGTTATCTTATTTTTTGCTTCAATTTTTTCTTAAGAATTTTTCATTTTTTGAATAATTCTATTAAATATTATATTTAAAATAAAAATTTGAGAATAAAATGAACTAATCATTGGAAAAGAATATTTTTCTTTTTTATTTACTGAATAAAATAAGCATCATTCTGCTTTTTTAATTAATTGGTTATTTTTAATATTTTCACTTGAAGTAATTATCAAGAAAGGAATGCTTTTATCAATTAAATATGATGTAGCAAATTTGATTTTTTTTGTATTGAAAGAATTTGAAATTAAAATGACAACTGTATCTTTTAAATCAAAACTTGATTGCATTAGTAATTCATGCACAGAACTATGCGAAGAAGAATTAATTCCTACTCTTTTTAACTGATTATTGAAAAAATCTGCACTAATTCTAGAATTTCCAATACAAAATAGTAAAATACTTTTTTTACAAATTATTATATTTACAAAATCTTCTAGTTTATTATTGTCTAAAATTTTTTCTGTTTTAAATATTGAATATAAACTAAGGGCAGCTACATTAGACACTGTTGACTCAATACTTGATCAAATAAATAATTATCATTCATCAAATTAATTTTTGCTTTACCACCATAATCAATTTGCATATCCTTTAAAGATTTATAACCCATTTTTTTACTAATCTTAAAATTGTTGCATCAACTGCAAAATATATTTTTGATAATTCAGCTATAGATTTAGATTTGATTGTTTAATCAACTCTTCAATTTTTAAAAGTATTAATTTTTCTGTACTTGTTAACATGATTATTTACCTTTCAAAAAAATTAAGAGAATTAACTGAAGAAGACATTGCAAAAATGCAAAGTTTATATGATAAACATTTAAATGGAGAAATAATTAATATTCTAGGACTTGCAAAAACTATTACAAGTGCAGAATTAATTGAAAATGATTATTCATTTGTTCCAGGAAGATATGTTGAATTAGAAGAAGAAAAAGTTGATAAAGAAGAAATCAAAAAAGAAATAAAACAGCTTTCACTTGAATTAACAAATTTACTTAGTGAGTTTGATGAATTAAAACCAAAACTTGAAGAAGTAATAAAAAAAGCTCTTGAATCTGAATAGATTTAGTAGCTTTTTTATTTTATTAGAAGTTCAATAGCAACTTTCTTTAATTCAATAAGATTCAACTTAATACTATTAATTTTTTTAAGTTTTAATAATATTTCATTAAAACTAATTTCAGATACATTAATTGTTGATTCCAATATTAAAGACTTATTTATGCTTTGTTGTGCAGCACCATTTTTTACTTTTTTAAAATAATTCATAGAACTCAAAATTTCAAAGTAAAGATTTTTTTCACTTATTATTGCAATTGATTGATTTACAGCTGTGTCCTTTGTTGATATCGAAAGTTTATTCGTATCAGGATCAATTATTGACATTAACAAAGATTCTTCTTTTGCAATTTGAGTCTTTTTTAATCCTGCTTCTGTGATATATTTATCTTCATTTAAACTGAAAAAAGTATTTGTCAATTTGCCTGAATTAATTCAAGGAAAATTTCCATTTATTCAAAATTCATTATTACTTGTTGAAGGGTTCCTCCTATTTTAACTTCAGCAATTTCTTTGAGCAAATAAGTTTTTTTATTAGAAACCTTATATATGGCGTTCATTAATGTAAAAGTTTTTTTGATAATATTTTCAATTAAACTAATATAATTCTCTAAAGGTTCAATAATATTAATTATTTTTTGTTCTTCTTCAATTGATGGTATTTCTATCTTTAAACCACAAGCTACATTAGGGTTCATTTTTGGCATTGTTGAGCCAGTATTTAAATTAGCTTATTAAATTACCAAAACCAGGTCCACTAAAATAATAATAAATGTATTTAGGAATTGCTATTTTTTTGTTTATAGGGTATTTTACCAAAAAACCTGCGAAAACCATTTCCTCATCTATGTCATGAAAATAGGGCTTTATTGTTCCTGCTCTAGAAATTATAAAATCTCCCCTTTTTACAATTTTATCAGTTTTTTCATCAACAAATTTATTGACACTCAAAGAGTTATCTAAATCAGATTGTGTTAAGTATTTTTTTGATCCCGAAGTCTTCGCAGCAAGACCTGCTCCATATATAGGTTTGCCTACTAAAATATCTCCAAGTTTATAAATAGCCATTATTAAACCTCCAAATGTTAATTTATTATTATTTTATACTAATATAATAGGAGAAATTATATGAATTACAAAAAATAACTATTCAAAAAATACGATAGCAACTTATGAAAATATATTAAAAAAGAATTAAGAAAATATTTTAATGTGCCTAATACAGTTTGAACACATTACAATGTTATATGATCATTTATAAAATGATCTGGTGATAAAAGAATAAATAAAATGAAAGAACTAAAACTTCCTAAAATACCTAAGAAATATATGAATGTCTTTTCAAAAGAATATCTTTATTCAAAAACTAAAATTAATTTTTTTTCATGATATTATTACAAGACAAAAGAAAATAACAATAAGATTTTTATTTGAGACTGGATTAAAAGCTTGCGAGCTTTTTACTGTTAATTATATAAATGATCAATACATTAGAGTACTAGTAAAAGGAAACAAAATTAGAGATGTTTTACATAATAATGAAAAAACATTTAGGTATCTTAACTTATCATTAGAAGAAAATTGAAAAATTTACAGTAACTATTTATAGTTGCTGTTTTTTAATGGCTATTATTGAAATTAAAACTGGTAAATAAATACTAAAGACGCAAATAAAGATTGAATTTATACTTTTTTTGACAGAAGTTCAAAAACAAAAAAAGTAATATATATATGAAGGTGAATATACAATTGTGCCAGGTGAAGTTATTTTTAATCCTAAATACCAATCTGGAAAATTTAATTTGCATCAAAGACATATTGTTTAACTTCAACAGATGAATCACAGTTACTAAATAAATATTTATATTATTTTGTTTTGAAAAATAAGTATTTGTTTAGTAAATACTCTGTTGGTTCAACAGTAGCTTCATTGAATAATTAATCATAATTTTATAAATATTCAAGAGCAACAAAAAATAATTGATGTTATTGAACCATTTGAACATTTATTTATAAAATACTCAAATTGCATTAAAATTGAAAATTATAATGAATGTCAAAATGACTTAAATAAAATAATTGATATTATTGAACCTTTGGAAAAAAAGAAATAAATAATAATGCTATTTCTGATATAATAGAGCTAATAAAAAGCATTGATGGCATATTATATCAACTGATATTAATGCAGAACAATTGAGTTTAACTAGACAAAAAGAAGAAAAATATACTAGTGGTTTATACTTAAAAACTGCCGACATTGGAAATTTTAATAACAAAATAAAGAAAAAAAGAATATTATCCAGTTTTACATTCAAGGGCAAGACTTAAAGTTGAAAAAAAACATTGTATATTAGTAAATTATTAGGTGAAAGAAATTTTTTTAATTTTTAAACAAAACTTAATTATTTCAAATTGTATGTGAAGTTTAAAAAGTGACTCTTCATTTTATTTTTCTAACTTATCAATTCTATTTTCTAACTATTTCTATAATAAGAAAAAGTTATATTTAACAGGAACAACAATGGTTAGTTTGAACTATGAGGGCTTGATATAAAATTATAAATTAGACATTAATAATAACTGATATTAAAATTGAAAATCTACTTGAACATTTATTTACACTTCTATCTTTAAGATCAGAAATTGAAAATAAACTTGATAAATTAATTACTAAATCAATAGAGCTTTTAGTAAAATAAGAGTAATATTATAAAGAATTAAGAGGTTTTTAATGTTAAATATTAATTTAAATCTTATTAACAACTTAAAAATACAAGAGCAAATTAAAGATGAGTTGCTTTTTCTTTATGAGCGTTTTTCAACTAAAACAATCAGTTTAATGAATAAATTATTATTCGAAATAGAAAATATTAAAAAAAATATAAATGAATTCGGCGATCAAGAATTTACAGACACTATTTATAATGAATTTAAATTAAAAATCTTAATGAATCAAAATATCATTGATAACAAAATTGAAAGTATTGATAAAAATTTTAAAGAACTAGATTTAAAAAAACTTGAGCAGTTAATGAATGAAATAATTTACAAACTAAATGAAAACTACATTATTTCAATTAAAAAGATTAAAGAATTTATATTAGCTAATTATGAAATAAATTTTGATTATATTCAAATTAAAGAAAACGATAATAAATTAAAATTTGAAGATTTCTCAAATAACAATCTATTAAAGGCTATTGCAAACGGTGATTATTGATCTTATGAAATACTTGGTGTTAGTCTAAATGCATCAGATATAGAAATTAAACAAGCTTATAAAATACTTGCTAAAAGATATCATCCTGACAATAATAAAGACCCAGAAGCAGAAGAAATGATGAAATTGATAAATAAGGCATATAATATATTAAAAGGAAAAGAATAATGAAGAGTAAAATTAGAAAATTAAAATTATCAATTGGATTATTATTAATAATCGAAGCACTAATTATCTTAGTAATGGTCGTATTATCATTTAAATGGGGTTGATTAATCTATTTAACAGCTGGAGTTGGTTATATTTATTTGTCATTCATAACTTAGTATTTGTAATTAGAAGAAATTTAATTATTAGAAGATTTCATAAAACAATTAAAGAAGATTTAATCTTTAAATCTTATATTGAAAAAAGAAATTATATTCATAACTTTTTAATCTTTTATACTTCATTCTTTATTTTAGTATTTGTAACAGTTGCTACAATTACTTTCTTATTTGTTGAAAATACTGAAAATAGTATTGCATTAGATCTATTAAGTTTATTATCAGCTGCACTTGTTATAGTTTTTCCATTCCTAGGAGGATTCTATAAAAGAATAACAAATATTACCCAAACTGAAGGTGATATGAAAGCAGATGCACTAAGAAAAGATATTAAATATGTCATAACAGGAAATATTAGTTTAAATAAAGCAATGGAAGATATTAATTTAAATACTAAAACTATTGAATTATTAAAAACAGAAAAAGATATTAATTCACAGAAGATTATTAAAAGACTAAATAACCGTATTCAGAATATTAATGAACAAATATCATTATTTGAAGCAGCATTAAAAAATTTTGATGAAAAAAGTGATAATCGTGAATATAAAGCTAAAATCTTAAATTCAAAAAATTTATCAGAAATAGTTAACATATTAAATAAGTAATAGGGGTAAATAATTATGAGTAATCAAACTAGTTTAAACAAAAATATTAAATTATCAGAAAAAGAAATTCAATTTCGTGATTTAAAGATTCAAAGATTTGTTTTAAAAGAAATATTAGAACTTGTAACAAAAGCAGGATATGACAAAACTAATTTACACTTTGCTTTAAATGAAGGAATAGGTAGAGATAGTTATCAATTCATGATGTTTACAAAGGAATGAATTAATTCAGTTATTAACGATGTTGAGTTAATGCCAATTAAACCAAAAGAAAAGGATAAAGCAAAAGAAAAACTAATGCTTATTTCAGAATTGTACGTTGTTAAAGAAAAATGCTTTAAAACTTATGAAATAAATCAAGACTTCTTTGACAAAATTATTAGTAATCTCTTAGCTAAAGGTAAATTACCATCAATAAGAAAAATTATTAAAAAATTATTTATCAAAAGCTATGAGATAAACAGATTAAGGAATATTTATTAGAAGAGAAATATCTTTTAATTGATATAATGACCCTAAAAGATATGATTTTTTAAATAACTATTACAAAAAAGACCCAAAAAATAAACTATTGAGTGACTTTAAACCAGATCCAAATAAATTTGAAATTTACAAACAATTATTACTAAAAACTTTTTAGTTGAAATAACTAGATTTAAATTATAATTTTTATAAATAACATTTTAATGCTTTTAACTAATTCTATAGTTGGAAGCATTTTTTCATGTAAAAAAATAGGATGTTGCTTTATTTTATTTATGTGTTTAAACTAGTTCAACCACTTATACATAGTGGTAGGGAAAAGGTATTTATAAAACAAAAATAAACTATAAAAAAACACAATTTATTAAGAGAGTTTGCAAAAAATTATTTTTTTACTCTTAATAAATCAGAGCTAAGCGTTAACAGCTCAGTAAATTAATAACTTTTAAAAATGAACATTTTTTAAAATTATTAAAGAAAAAAACGTATATGTAACAGATAACTATAAAAATATACTTTTAAGTGCTTTAACTAGTATTTTTTAGGTTATCACAACTTTTTAATACAAATCTCCTATATTTAAGTCAATAAATTACTTAAGGCCTTAAGGCAATTTTTAAGACTTATAAGATTTTTATATTAAAAAAGTTTAAAAGCAATAACAGATTGCTTTTAAATAATTAAAATATTTTTAAATAACAAAGAAATAAGGAATTAAGGAATCTTATTTTTTTGAAAAAGCATTGAGAAATTATCGGTTTGAGGTTAATAAGAAAAAACATATGTAAATTTATTAACCTTATTTTATTTTTTATAAAAGGAAAAAACCCATAGTAATAGCTAAAAAACCTATTAAGAAAAAGTCAATTAAAGTTACTAAAACAGAATTGATCAATGAACTTTATTCTATAAATGAAAATAAAATAACAAAAAATTAAAATTAAACAAATTGTAGATGCTGTATTTGATATTATTGAAGTTTATTTGAAACATGAAAATGTCGAAGTTAAAATTAATGATTTTGCTAAATTCGTAATTATTACAAATAAAGAAAGTTTTAAAAACAATTTAATAACTGATGAAAAAAAGATTAATTCTTACATATAAAAATGTTAAATTTAGATTTTCAAAAAATTTAAAAGAAAGAATCAATTCATAGATTCTTTTTTTGTTTATAATTATTAAAGTTAGTTTAAAAGAGGTTAAGATGTTTAGATATTTTGTAGAGATTAAAGAAGATAATACTTTTATTATTAATAATAGTGATGTTCATCATATTAAAAATGTTGTTAAGTTAAAAAATAATGAAATTATTGAATGTGTTTATCAACAAGCAGTTTATCAAACTAAGATTATTGATTTAACAATTGATGATCAAGTAGTTGTCGAAATTATTAATAAACTTGAAACTACAACAAGTAAAGTTAAAAAAGTGTTAATTGCTGGAGTATTACGTGAACAAAAATGAGATTACTTGTTACAAAAATCAACTGAACTAGGAGTTGATGAAATTATTCCTGTAATCTTTAAACGTAATGTTGTTAAAATTGATGCTAAAAAGGTTAATCAAAAACTACAAAGATGACAAGCAATTTGTGATACTGCTACTAAACAATCAAAAAGAACAACTATTCCTGTTGTTAATAATTTAATTACTAACTTAAAAGATTTAACTAATAGTTTATGTAATTTAAATCTTGTAGCATGAGAAGAAGAAAAAGAAATTGAACTTAAAACATATTTAACACAAAACTTTAACTCAATTAGTTTTGTTATTGGTTGTGAAGGTGGAATTGATGCTAGTGAGATTAAGATTCTGCATGAAATAGGTTTTAGAAATGTAAGTTTAGGAAGTAATATACTAAGAGCTGAAACTGCTCCAACCTATATATTAAGTAGTTTAATTTATGAAAAAATGTAATTGTTTTTAATTAAAATAAGTTGTAATAATATATAATTATTACGTGTCTGGCACCGCCTTTCCTTAATTATTAATTATATTTTAGCCAGACACATCACCCTAACCGGTGATTTTTTTTATGTTTTCCTGACTTTAGAAGTTTAAAATGTTAAACTGTAAATAATAAGATAATGAAAAAATGAAGGATAAATTATTACAAGATTTACTACTAAATGTAGAAAATATTAATAACTTTGAATTGAAAGAACAGGCAAAAAATAAAAACAACAAATGACTTATAAATCAATTTCAAAATATCTTGGAAAAGAAAATAAGTTCATTTAATTCATTTGAAGAAAAAATTGATTTCATTAATGTTTTATTAACAAATGAGAAAAAATTCACAAAATTCACAAATTTAAATAAATTTGGTAATAACATAATTAATAGTTTAAGCCTTAACGAATTAGTTGTATCTTTAAATGAATTTATTGAAGTAGAATTTTTAAATGCAAACATAGCATTAGTTATATCACCGTTTATTAGTTCTTTCATGGTAAATAAATTAAGAAATTGATTAACAAATAATAAAAATTTAAAAGTTAAAATATTAACTACAACATTTGATGGATCATCAAGGTATCTTTCTCTAGAAACATTAGTCATTTGCAAAAAGATTTTAAAGAAAGAGTAGAAGTTAGAATTAAAAATTCGTTTAAAAATAATGGCTCAAGAATTCATATGAAAGCATATTGTTTTTTAAGAGAAGGCGGTTTTAGTAATTTGTATATTGGTTCAAATAACTTTACAAGAACTGGAATAATGATAGGAAATGAATATTCAATTAAAATTAATGAGTTTAGAGAAAAAGAAATATTTAATAACTTTATTTTAGAGTTCAATAACCTATGAAAGCAGGATTTAATTGAAATAACTGATTCTGAAATCATTAATAAAATGATTTTGTCTCAAATTTTTATTGATGAAATTAATAGGCAAAAAGAAAAAGAACAATTTGAAATAATTAATAATTTATCCAAAAATAAGGATATATTTGAATTATTTGATTACCAAAAAGAAGTTATTAACAGGATTAATCAAAGAGAAAAAGATGGAATAAATAAACATTTAATAGTAATGGCAACTGATACGGGAAAAACTTTAACAATTGCTAAATATTTTGAAGAATTATTTTATAAAACAAATAAACCTTTAAAAATTTTATTTTTAGCTCATCAAAAAGAAATTCTAGAGCAAGGTATAACAACTTTTGAAAAAATTATTACAGGTTTTAAAAGTGAAGTTTGCGATTTTTATGATCAAAGAAATAAAATAGAAGATTTTGAATCAAATAGTTATATTTTTGCAACTTTTCAAAGTTTATCTAAAAATTTAAAATTTATACAAGAAATTAAATTTGATTTAGTTATTTTAGATGAAGTACATCACATTCAAGCTAAAAATTATAAAAAAGTATTTGATTTAGTTTCTAAAAATTCAAAAACATTAATTGGATTAACGGCAACACCAGAAAGAACAGATGGAATAGATATCAATAAATACTTTAATTATGAATACGCATATGAATTAAGTTTATATAATGCATTATCAAACGATTTACTTGCTCCATTTGATTATTATTTTATTCAAGATAAAACAGTTGACTTAACAGGAATAGAATTAAATAAAAGTGAAAAATTATGAAAAATATTAAGTTCACAACAAAGAAATAAATTTATTTTGGAAAACATAGAAAAAATGATTGGATTAAATAATCGTGATACATCGACTGTGCTATTTTGTTCATCAATTGAACACGCAAATAAATTAAAAAAATTTCTTTGTGAAAATAATTTAAGATGTGAAGTATTAACAAGTGAAAATAATAGTAAAGAAAGAGAAAATTTAATTTAAAGATTCAAAAATAAAGAAATAAATTATTTATGTGTCAAAGATATTTTAAATGAAAGTGTTGATGTACCTAACATAGACAGAATAATATTTTTAACACCTACTAATTCATTATTAATTTATTTACAACAATTAGGACGAGGCTTAAGAAAAACACCGGATAAAAAATTACAAATTTATGATTTTGTAAATAACGTTGACCTATATGTTAATAAGCAATATGATCCGTTCCTATTATATAAAGCATTTAAAAAAGAAAATAATTTTAAAATCAGCGAATTAATGAGTAAAAATTTTAAAATAGGTTCATTTTTGCCAAATGGATCTGAAATACATATAGACTATTTAACTCGAAATGATTTAATTGAAAAAATTAGAAAATATGAGTCGAATAAAAAAATTAACAATATAATTAATGAATATTCTAGTGAAATTTCATATGAAAATTATAAAAAAATGTTTTTTGAGAATCAAATGAGAGATGATTTTACACCATTTAAAATTTACGCTAAAAGTAAAACATTTATAAAAGACAATTTAAAATTTGTAATTATTTTAGCAAGAATGTCAATAAATAATAACAAAAACGTTATAAAGCGATGAATTGAAATAGTAAAATCAAGAAAAATAAATTTAAATATGATTGAAGACAAATTATTTATAGCTAATTTTTGTAATAATAAAATAACAATTAACAATAAAGAATTTGAAAAAAATCTTTTAAAAATATTGAGATTTTATAAAAACCAATGTAACTATCTTTGAAGAACTGCTGTATTTATTTCAGTATAAAGTTGAAGTTGAAGAGTTAATTGAAAATAATGATGTTGAAAGAAATCATTAGAAATTGAAAATTTACGAAACATGTACGTAACTTATGACCAAATTTATGTTCTTTTAAACAATGGTATAGTTGAAAATAAATTTAAAAAAAACTCATCTGTTCAAGGTATTTTTGAAGTATCTAAATTTAAATATGCAATATCTGCTTCTTCATTAACTAAAGAAAGAGAACATAAGCATACTAACTATTTTTCTAATAAGGATGAGCTATTAAGTTGAGAATCACCTGATTGTTGAAAATATAGTGATAATGAAAAACTCGATTTAATCAAAAATAAATATTATGTTTTTTATCAATCAGATGAAACTGTTGAACTATTTGATAATACTATTAGAAAATACATAGGTAATATAAAAAAAATTGAACAAAGAGAATCAATAAAAAATAACAAAGAAAACAAAGAAAATAAGATTAAATATAAACTTAAAATTTCATAAAGTTATAGCGTTCTATTACAAAAAAATAAAAAAATAAAAAAATAAAATCTTTCTTAGGTGGAAAATTTTTGAGACATTTTCTGGAATTGGAGCTCAACATAAAGCTCTTGAAATCTTAAAAAATAAGATTCTTGATTATGAAATAGTGGCTACAAGTGAGTGAGATATTTGAGCTAACATATCTTATAATGCAGTTAATCACAATAATTTTAATATTGCACTAAATTTAACTAATGAAGAAATAGATTCATTTTTGTTAAAATTTACGCATTCAAACGATTCCAAAAGTCCAATGACGAAAGAACAAGTTTTAAAATTGCCTCGCTTAGTTAAGGAAATTTGTATAGTTCTATAGGTTACTACACGCAAACTTATGTTTTAGAAGCAAATAAATATGGAACACCGCAAAATAGAAAAAGAGTTTTTGCATTTAGTGTTAGAAAAAATATATCTAAAAATTTTAAAGACACTTTTTAAACAAGCAATGGTTCAATCATAAAAGAAACGAATGCTCCAGTTGACATAAGCAATCAAATTAAGATCAAAAAAAATATATATGAAATTCTTAAAAAAGATTAAAGTATTGTAAAATATAAAGAAGAAGCAAGTAAGGCTACACCTAATAGAACAAAAAGCAGAAAAAAATGTTTGAAAATAATAAAATGCTTTCGACAAAAGTGCAAACTAACATAAAAAAGCATAAAAATAATGCATTTACTAAAGACGACAATATATATAGCTTGTTTCTTCAAAAATTACTACGAAGCAACATAGAGATCCAAATGCAGGAGTCATAAATTTAAAAGGAAAAATTTTGGAAGATAAATTTAATTATAAGATGAATATAAAAAAAGCGATTTTAGACTTTTAACACCAAGAGAATGTTTTTTATTAATGAGCTTTGAAGAAAATGACTTTCAAAAAGTTCTTAACGTTTCATATGAAATAAATTTATATCATATGAAAAGAAATAAATACTTAGGCGATGCTGTTTTATATAGGCAAAGCGGTAACAGTATAGTTGTTAATGTGTTAGTTGCAATATTTAATAAAATAGCAGAAATTGAAGGGAAATTGAAAAATGAAAAGTAGTGATTTTGAAAAAAACGTTAAAGAACTATATTTTAAAATTTCTGGATTAGAATTTGAATTAACAAATTCTAAGTAATGAAAAATTAAAACTAGCATTAAGACTATGATAAAAAGTTTGTACAAAATTAAAGGAAAATTTAATGAATTGAATTTTGAATATGATGAAAAGAGTAATAAGTATTTGATCAATGGAGATCTAAATGGCATTGTAGATAGTACATTTAGACAATACTTTATAATAGGTTATATATTAGGTGTTTTTGAAATTGATAAAGAAGTCGCTTTTGCTGAGTCGTTTTATGATTATGCTCTTAAAAAAGAAAAAATTTATTTTAACAAATGATTTTTGCGATAAAGCGAATTATCAAATGTTTTTATTAGATATAAACTTATTTAAAAGAATCAAAGAAGCTCTTATGTGAGTTACTCCTGACTCATTTATTTAGGAGCCTACAGTAAAATTTATTTTTACATTATGTACTTAAGCAGTTGCGTTTAAAAGTAATTCACTTGAGTTAATGATTAATTTTTTTAGATTCATACAAATAAAAGAAAAATACAAAAATTATTGGTGCAATTGATGAGTATAACTATCAAAAAGAAATAGCAGTTAAATTTGCTAATTTTATTTAAAGGAGAAAAAATGGAAATTAATTTATTTAAAAAATTTTATAATTATCTATCTTTGCAGGAATTATCATATTTAAAAATCATTGAGTCAAAAATAAGAAGAGAAAAAGAGGATATAGCAAATAATATTTCAATTGAAATATCTAAAATATTGGAATCAAAATGAACAGGATTTTAGAGGCAAATGGAACATATTTAGCATCTTATGAAAAAACTTCAAAAGTAATTTTTGATAAAGTTTGTAATCTTTATTCAGAAGAGAAAAAACTTGAATCAGGCTTTATAAGAAATACTCAAATGTCTGAAATAATTTTTTCAACTTTTAATTATATTAGAAATTGAAGAAATGATGAAGTACATCCAAGTGAGTTAGGAATAAAAAGAAGTTTTACTGATACTATTCACTTAATTAAGTGTTTTGATTTAGTGTTATCTTTTTTAATTAATTTTTTGATGATACAAAATTTGTAATTGAAGAATTTGATGAGAACTTTCTTTTAACAATTTTAAATCATAGGAAACATTTTATAGACGAAATAGTGGATGAAAATAAAAAGACAGATATTGGATTTATAAAGCTTGGAAAAATAGATATAAGTTCATTTGTGCTTAATCCTGAAGTTAATTTTTTCATTACTTCTTATCAAAGAAAATATAGATAAGATTCAGAAACTTGTAAAGAATTAATAACTGGAATATTGAATAAAACAAACAATATTAATGATGAGTATTTTGGAACCATTGCTGTAACCATTGAAGAAAATACAAGAAATAAAGATATTCGAACTGTAAGATTAATAGATGGTCAACAAAAAGTTACTACTTCGCTTATTATTTTTAGAGTGATTTTTGATTTATGAAAAGAAAAACAATTGAATTCTTATGAAGAAAATATTCTAGAAATGCCAAATGAATTACAAAAAACCTTCCTAAATGTAGGTTGTTATAATAAATATAAAAATATAACAGGGAATGAAGTTGAAAATAAGACTATTGATTTTATTTTAAATGAGAATTTATCTTACAAAGAAAGAAACATAAGAATAATAAGTTTTAAAACAATTGGTAAATCTCAAGTAGCTAAGAATTACTCAACAATTCATGATATGTTAGTATCGTTATCTCAAGAAGAATTAAGCTCTTTTTATGATAGATATGCATATAAATTTTTAATTTCTTGTCTCTATTTTAATAAAACTCCAGCTGAAGAATCCAGCTGAAGAAATGGAAATATTTGAAACTTTAAATTCAAAAGGAACTGAATTAGATTCTTTTGATATGATTAAAAACTTTTTATTTAATTTAGTTGATAAAGATATCTTTTTAGAAAAAGAAGCTAAAATAACAAAAATATTTAATGAATACATGAGTTTCGACGATTCAAAAATAGAACAAGAAAAAAAAGAAAAATTCAAGAAACGTTTTTATTTAGTTATTGTGAATATAAATTATTAAATTTTAAGCAATTAGATAATAATTTAAATAAAAACAAAAAATCAATATTAAAACACTTTAAAAAAATATATGGAAATAAAAATAACATTGATGTTAATGAATTTAAAAAAATGTTTCTGAAATAGGTAAATACGTAGCTTTAACAAAAACATTTGAATCAAGAAATTATGAAAATAACACGTATGACTTATTGTTTCCACTAAGATATAACATTGCAAATATTGCGCATAAATATATATCATTATTTATAATATTTTATATAATTGATATTTTTGCAAAAAGTAAATGAGATTCTTATAGTAAAACACTTGATTACAGTGATAAAACAGAATTAATGAAGAAAACACTATTTGAGTTTGAAAAATGAATTATTTCGTTACTACAAGTTTCAGAATCAGGTCAGTCATTAACAAAAATAATTTTAAGATTGTTTAGATTTTTAAATTTTTATGATACATCTAATTATGCTATACAAGAACAAATACCAAGTATGATAAGAAAATGACTGGCAATGAAAACAGAGGATTCATTTACATTTCAAAGCAAACAACAAAAAAACTATTACTTGAAAATATTGATTTAAAAATTCCAACAAGCGAAAACAAGCGAACAATTTTATAATTCTTTAATAAGCAAAAAAGTGCAGAATAAAAATATAGCGATGGTTTTATTGAAAAGGTTGAAAAGTAAATTAATTAATAATTGAGAAATTAAACGAGATAAAAATTCTTTGAAACATATTATGCCAAAAACAATTAAAAAGACCAATTGAAATGACTTTTTAAAAAATGAAGAATGAGATTTAACTGAAAAAGATGTACTTGATAAACATGCTCAATATATTGATAAAATTGGAAATTATTTAATACTTGATAAAAACAAAGAAAATTACAAAGTATCAAACGGTAAATTTAATTTAAAAAGAATGGAATTTATAAAGTGAAATAATCCACTGTGTACATGATTTTTGATTTTAGTAACAATATAAATTTACTGACAACAGAAAAATTTGGTTTTGATGAAATTGATGAAAGATCAAAGGCTATTTCAAAAATAATAATTAAGAAATTTATTATAAAAACAATTAATAAACTTAGTGTATCTAAGTTTATTTGTTAAAATTAATAAGAAAATATTTTTAAAGGGGTCAAATGAGTAAAAAAGTAACACTAATACTAATTGCTGGGGGTACTGCTTCAGGAAAAACTACAGTAGCTGATAGAATAGCAAATGAAATTCTTAAAGGTAAATCAGTTACTCATATTTCAATGGATAACTATTACAAAGATTTTGGAGAATTAACTTTAGAAGAAAGACGAAAAATTAATTTTGATCACCCAAATAGCGTGGATACAGAATTATTATTAAATGATTTAAATGCTTTAAAAGATTATCAACCTATTAAAATGTTTGTTTATGATTTTAAAACATCTTCAAGAACAAGCGAAACAATTACAGTTAAACCAAGTGATGTTGTCATACTTGATGGTATCTTTGCATTAGCAATAAAAGAAATAAGAAAACTTGGGGACATTAAAATCTTTATTAAAACTGCCAATGATTTAAGATTTATTAGACGTTTACAAAGAGATGTTAACGAAAGAGGCAGAACATTAGATAGTGTTGTTGATCAATACTTAAACGAAGTTAAACCTATGCATGATGCTTTTATTGGCCCAAGCATTGAATATGCTGATTTAATTATTCCATATAAAGAAGGCAATGATGTTGCTGTTGATTTAGTTGTAACAAAAATATTAGCTTTATTATCATAAAAGAACATTTAAAAGTGTATTAATATTATAATAAAAATTATAATTAGCAAAATAAATGTTATTGAAGGATAGATGAGACAATATTATGAAATTAAAAACGATTTGTGAGTAAATTATATTTTTTTTGGTGTCTAGCTTTAAAGTAGACAAAAACTTTTTTAGATGTAATTTCATTATAGCAAGAATTACATATTATGTGTAATTTTTTATTTTATTTTTAAAAAACAACGCTAAAAAGTTTTTAACAACATTAAAAAATTTAAAATATTCAGTTTCTTATGTTAATCAAAAATCTAATGATTAAACTTAAAATAATTATTTATTTTAAATACTCTTTGAGATAAAAAGTTAACTACATTTCTTAAAGTATATGTTGCTTTTTTAAAACCTAAAGGGGCTTTTAAAACATTACAAATATCTGTTTCAGCATACACACCAATATAGTTTTTTCCTGATTGAGGAATTATCCCATCTCGATTGTATTTAAAGTAATCCATTATTTGTTTCGAAACATGCAAGCCAGTTTCTTTTAAAAAATGAATAAGTTTATCAGCCTTACCATTTTTAAATAGTTTTACACCAAATTTATATAAATATCAGTTACTAGATTCATACTTGTTCTTTCCTCGTACAAATAAATCTTTTAAATATTTAATTCCATGAAATCGATCTAAATGAAATTCAGCATTCATTTCTCTAGCTATTTTTTTAACTCACTTAGCACCATCGCTACCAATTGTAATTTTTGCTTTTGAGAAATTTTCATAGTATGTATTTGCTCAAAAATTAATTTTATTAATTGTATCTTGTCATTTTATTGGATTTTCTTTATTACCTATTATGTAAAAAACTCTTTTATTTTGTAAGACACCTCTTTTTCTAGTTTTAGATGATTTACTTTCTTTATATTCAACTCCAATATTAAAACTCACAACTCTGACTGAAAATTTAAATACTTTTCTATTTTTCCTATATTTTATATATCCATCATCCATATTAATGTACAAGTTGTGACATTTGTTAATTTTACTTTACTTTGAATTTTTAAAAGTTTACTTGAATTATCTATACTATTGAATATCCTACCTATTGTTGTTTCAGAAACATTAGCATAACCTAAAGTATCTATTACATCCTTGTAACGTTTTCCAGTTCCAATATAATCTAAAACCTTATTTTTTAAGCTAGGTAATATTCTTATATATTTTTCTAAACCTAAATGCTGATCTAAAAGATAAATAAATTTATTTTCTTTTACATAGGATTTTTAAGATTACCAGTTATTAATGCTTTAACCAAAGCATCAGCTCTTTTAACAATCAATTCAGACTCAATTTGAGCCATTAAAGCAGCTTTGTCGTAAAGTTCTGGGTTTGCATCTAAATAGTCTACAATAGGCTTAATATTTGCTTTTCATCATTTATTTTCAGCTGAAGGCAAACCGTCAACTAATATTCCATGTCCAAAAGTAAGCAAAGACAAAGGCCAAATATAAGGATCTTTTTTTGGTTCTTTTCATTGCTTTTCAGCAGGATAACCTTTATGGTGATAATCTCACGAATAACTTTCTCATATTGGGACTTTTGTATACTCAAATAATCAATGTTTTTCACATTTTTTATTATATTCGTTTTTCCCTGTGCCCTCTGCAATATTTCTTAAACGCTTTTAAATAAATGTCCAAATTTATATCTTCAGTTCAAAGATTTTCATTTTTAGCAAGTGCTAAATAAACAATCCAAGTTTTTGTTCTATTGTATCGTCATAAAGTACCATAGCCATATTTTTCTTCATTTAATCAAAATTTCTTTTCGCTATCTTTAAAAGATTGATGAAATGCTTTATCTTCTTTTTTGTTTTCTAATCATTTACCTAATCCATGATTTTCACATCCGATTTTTACATTCTTTTATTATAAATATAATATTACATAAGAGTTTTAATAGCCTTTTTAGCTTGCTTAGATTCTTGTTTAGCAAGTTTTGTTTTTTGTTTTTTGTTTTTTGCTCTTTCAGCATTTTTTTCATGAAGTGCCATTCTTTTTTGACGATATTTATCAGTTTCAATATTTTTTTTAAGTTTTGGTTGTTCGTTTAGTCTTTGTTCTGCAATTTGTTTTTGTTGTTTAAGTTATCTATTTTCTTTCAACCTCATATCAATATTTTTAGTTTTATCATTTAAAACATATTTAGTTTCTAAAGTGACATTCAAGTTCATTGCTACTTGTCGTTTTGTTTCAAATAATGGCTTAGCATTAATTATGTTACCATCAGCATCAGTTTGTCTAAAACCAGATAGAGCGTTACTTGCTTTTTTGAATAGCACTAGTTTTAAGATTTTCTCAACATTTTCTAATTTTTTCTCTAGTAGCAACAGATTTATAAGATTTACTTTTGAATTTACTTGCAGCATATATAGTACCAACACCAATACCACCAGCAATTTTAGTACCAATTTTAATTCTATTTTTTCAGTGTCTCAATGCATTTGTTAAAATGTTTTCTTCGCCAAGTGGTGCATTTTTTAACCCTCTACCACCTATACCTGGAACATTTCTACTAAGATTGCTTTTTCTTTTTTATTCTATTTGCTGTATTATACATTTCTGCAGCTTTTAAACCAATGTTTCTTGCTGCCATCATTCCAACTCCTGATGCTTTTACAACTCCTTTTGCAGCTGACATTACATCTTTATCAATTGATCGTTTACCACCTGCAAATTGAGATGCTAAACTTGGACCAATAATTAAGAAACTTGCACCAGCTCAAATTATAACTAATAAGAATGCAGTATCTATCATTCCACCAGCTCCGCTTATAACATCACATGGATGAATTTTAATTAATGTATTTAATAAAATACCAATTACTAAAAATATTGAAACTCCAATTGCCATAGATACAAATTTATTAATAATTTGTTCTTTTCATAGTTTTAAACGCGCTCCATCATCATTTACCATTGTAGCTGCAGCTAATGGTCATTTAATGAATATTTTTTACAAGATAAAATTTCCAATTTAGATCAAAATGTGATAAAAAAACAATTACAATTAGAAGATATGAAATTTGAATATATTAAATTAACAGAAAAGGTGACCTAATGGAAATAAAAGAATTACAAAAAATTGTTATTAAGAATGACTACATACTTTTAAAAGAGAGTACTGAAAAAAAATATTATATTTTTCGAAAATTGGATAAACAAATTAAAAATTTAAAAGATAGTAAAAATATAATAGTTAAAGAAGATGAAGAAGTAACATATCATTCAGCTGTTATTTTTGAAGAACAACAATATGAATCTTTAAAGGTTAACCAAAAGATAGATGAATCTTTTATGCTTAATTTATTTGATTTTATTTCTTCGAAGAAGTGAAGCATAAATGAAATGCTATGCTATATTAACTTAAAAAATGATTTTACAAAATAAAAACATAATGGAATTAACTGAAATGAGAGGATTATTTGCTGAGTTAGAATGCTGTATTAAATATAATTTAATACCTAGCAAAAACAATAATTCAATATTTGATTTTATTTTTGAAAGCAATGACATTGAAATAAAATCTTATTCTAAAGTAAAAAGAGATGTTATTTTATCTTATCAACAACTCACAAATAATTCAAAGGCAAAATTATTTTTAGTTGAAGTTATAGAGTCATCAGAGGGTAAAACTATTTTTGAATTGTTTAAAAAGATCAACACTAAATATAAAAATAAATTTAAAGACATATATAAATATTCAGAATCAGCGCAGGAAACTAAATTTTTAGCGACAAAAATAAATATAGTAGAAATGAAAAAGTTTCTAAAGGCTTAAAAATGCCTAAAAAACTAAAGATAAAGATGCAAAATTTTATTATAATGTGGATGTGATTTAATTATGAGTCTGAAACCAATATTAAAATGAGTAGGCGGAAAAAGAAGATTTATAAAGAAAATTGAAAAGCATATAGATAAAACTGAAATTGAAAGATATATTGAACTATTTTTTGAATCTGGCGCTTTATTTTTTCATCTTGGTTTAAAAAAATCTATAATATCTGATTTGAATTTTAATTTAATGAATTTTTATAAAGTTTTAGCTAAAGAACCTTTAGAACTAAAAGAAGAAATTGATAAATTATTTAAAAATATTAATGTTGAAAATTACAAAATAATAAGAGAAACTTACAATGGATTGATAAAAGATAAAGATTATTCATTGAAAAAAGCTGCTTTTTTTTTAATAAAACTTCTTTTAACGGAATTTATAGAGTCAATTCATCGGGAACGTTTAATGTACCTTTTGGAAAGAGAAAAACATATTTTATACCAGATGAAAAAGGCTTTTTAGAATATTCAAAGCTTTTAAAAAAACACAAATTAAGTTAAAAAGTTTTGACAAAATAATAATTAAAGCTAAAAAAAATGATCTATTTATTTAGATCTTTCATATTTTCCAGATGAAGCATCAACTTTTATTGGATATACAGATCCTCAATTTAATAAAGATAGACATAAAGAAATGGTTTTGTTATGTAAAAAAGTTGTAGAAAATGGTGCTAAAGTTTTAATATCAAATTTCAATTCGAAACAATTTGAAAATATAATCATAAAAGTTTTTGGAGATTGTAACTATATAAAAGAAAAAATAGTAACTAATAGGAGTATAAATCCTAATGCAAAAAACAAAAAAAGATTTTTAGAAACTTTATATATTCTAAAATAAATAAGTATAAAAGTGCATTTTGTTGTTTTTTTATTTATTAAAAGGAAAAAGAAAACTTATTAATTTATAATTAATTTATTATGAGACATTATGTATAGAGGGAGAATACATGGCAAAAGAAGTAAAATATGATGAATCAGACATTCAGGTCCTTGAAGGTTTAGAAGCTGTTAGAAAACGCCCGGGGATGTATATTGGTTCAACTGATGTCAGAGGATTGCACCACTTAGTATGAGAAATTGTAGATAACTCAATTGATGAAGCCTTAGCAGGATATTGTACAGAAATTAATGTAACTTTAGAAAAAAACGGAAGTGTTACTGTTGCTGATAATGGACGTGGAGTTCCAATTGGAATGCACTCAATAGGAAAACCAACACCTGAAGTTATTTTTAGTGTACTTCATGCTGGAGGAAAGTTTGGTGGAAATGGATATAAAACTTCTGGAGGACTTCATGGAGTTGGATCATCAGTTGTTAATGCTTTATCTAAAAAGTTTAAAGTAACAATCTATCGTGATTGACTAGTTAATGAACTTGAATTTATTAATGGAGGAAAATTAAATATTCCTTTAACAGAAATTGGAACAACAAATCGAACTGGAACAGTTGTTAATTTCTTACCAGATGATTCAATTTTTAATACTACAAAATTTAACTTTATAACTATTAGTGAAAGATTAAAAGAATCAGCTTTATTGAATTCAGGATTAAAAATTACAATTACAGATAAACTTAATGATAAATTTGTTGAATATCAATTTGAAAATGGATTAGTTGAATTTGTAAAAGAACTAGCAAGTGAATTTACTCATATAACAGAACCTGTTGTTATTACTGGAGAAACAAAAAGAATTACTTCTGAAATTTGTATTCAATATACAGAAGATTTTTATGAAACTATTTTAGGATTTGCAAATAACGTTAAAACTGGAGATGGTGGGACACATATCACTGGGTTTAAAACAGGATTAGTAAGAGCAATTAATGACTATGCTAAAAATAATAAATTATTAAAAGATAAAGATCCTAGATTAGACTCAAATGATTTAAGAGAAGGATTAGTCGCAATTGTAACTGTTAAAATTCCTGAAGACTTAATTGAATATGAAGGACAAACAAAAGGTAAGTTAGGAACACCAGATGCTAAGATTGCTGTTGAACAAGTAACTTATGACTTTATGAACTTCTGATTAATTGAAAATAAAGTTCCAGCAACTAAAATTATTGAAAAAGCAATTTTAGCAAGAAGAGCTAGAGAAGAAGCACGTAAAGCAAGACAAGCTATTCGTGATTCAAAAGGTAAAAAAACAACAAGAGCTATGTTAGGAAAACTAACTCCAGCGCAAGGTAGAAAAAAAGAAATTAATGAATTATATCTTGTTGAGGGGGACTCAGCTGGTGGAAGTGCGAAATCTGGAAGAGATCGTACATTCCAAGCTATTCTACCTTTAAGAGGAAAAGTTATTAACTCAGAAAAAGCTAGATTAGCAGAACTAATGAAGAATGAAGAAATTCAAACAATTATTACTGCCATTGGAGCTGGAATTGGTCAAGCATTTGATGTTAGTGATATTAACTATGGAAAAGTTATTATTATGACTGATGCTGATACTGATGGAGCACATATTCAAACATTGTTATTAACATTCTTTTATCGATACATGAAAGATTTAATTATTAATAAACATGTATTTATTGCTTTACCTCCATTATATAAACTAACTTTTGCAGATCGTAAGTTTATTTACTTATGAGATGAACAAGAATTAGCAGACTTTGCTAAAACATCAACTAAAAAATATGAAATCCAACGTTATAAAGGACTTGGAGAAATGAATGCTGATCAATTATGAGAAACAACAATGAATCCTGCACAGCGTAAATTAATTGTAGTTACAATTGAAGATGCATTAATGGCAGAAAAATCATTCAGAACACTAATGGGTGAAGATGCTGAAAAACGTAAAGAGTGAATTCAAGAAAATGTTAAATTCACTTTAGAAGATAATGATGATGCGGTCATCTTAAATGAAAAACAAGAAATAAACTAGAAAGGAGGAATACACATGGCAAAAAAAATAGATAACTCAAATATTGAAGCTGAAAAAGGAATAATTAGTTATGCTTTAGAAGATTTAATGGGTGAACGTTTTGGTAGATATGCTAAATACATTATTCAAGAACGTGCATTACCAGATGCTAGAGATGGTTTAAAACCAGTACAAAGACGTATTCTATATGCAATGAATGAGTTAAACCTAACTTTTGATAAACCATATAAAAAATCAGCGAGAATTGTTGGGGAAGTTATTGGTAAATACCACCCACACGGTGATACTTCAATTTATGATGCAATGGTACGTATGAGTCAATGATGAAAATTGGAAATGCCACTAATTGATATGCAAGGTAATAACGGATCAATTGATGGTGATAGTGCTGCTGCGATGCGTTATACTGAAACACGTTTAGCTAAAATCAGTGATTTAATGTTAGATGACATAAACAAAAATACTGTTAAGTTTGCACCTAACTTTGATGATAGTGAAAAAGAACCAACTGTTTTACCAAGTTATTTTCCAAATATTCTAGTTAATGGATCAACAGGGATTGCTGCTGGATATGCTACTAATATGCCTCCACACAATCTTGGTGAAATTATTGATGCAACAATTAAATTAATCAGAACTCCAAATATCAGAATTGATACAATTTTAGAAATTGTTAAAGGACCAGATTTTCCAACTGGGGGAATTGTACAAGGTCGTAATGGAATCAAAGATGCCTTTATGACTGGTAAAGGAAAAGTGATTGTTAGTTCAAAATGACATGAAGAAAATAATAACATTATTATTGATGAAATTCCTTATGAAGTAGTTAAACAAGATTTAGTTAAAAAAATTGGAGATGTCATTGATGCTAACCCAGGATTAGGAATTTTAGAAGTAAGAGATGAAACTGATCGTAATGGATTAAGAATTGCAATTGATTTAAGTGATAAAGCTAATTTAGACACTGTAAGAAAATTCTTATTCAAATTAACTCCATTAAGTATTTCATATAACTATAACAATGTTGCAATCGTTAATTTACAACCTAAACAATTAGGAATTATTGATTTAATTCTTGCTTATATTGCTCACTATAAAGAAGTGTTTACATTTAGAACTCAATTTGATTTAAATAAGGCTGAAAAACGTTTAGAAATTATTTTAGGTTTAATTAAAGCAATGAGCATTTTAGACAAAGTAATCGCTGTCATTAGAAGTTCAACAAATAGAACTGATTCGATTGAAAACTTAATTACTAAATTTGTATTTTCTCAGCCTCAAGCAGCAGCGATTGTTGATATGAGACTATACCGTTTAACTTCAACTGATGTGGTTAAACTGCAAAGTGAAAAAGATGAGTTAGATGTTAATATCGCTAACTTAAAAGCAATCTTAAATAGTGAAGAAGTTTTAGATAATGAAATTATTAATCGTTTGAAAGAAGTTAAAAAACAATTCCCAACACCAAGAAGATCAGTTGTTGAAGATACAGTTGAAAATCTAGATGTTGAACAAAAAGAAGTTTTAGTTGAAAAAGAATTTAATTTATGAATTTCAAAAGATGGATATCTAAAAGCTATTGAATCAAAAATTATTAATAAAAATGATTCATCAGCATTTGGTAGAAAACCAAATGATATGTGAATTGGAGCTGGAGAAGTTAATAACTTACAACACTTAATCTTAATTACTAATAAAGGAACATACTATTCAATTCCTTTATACAAATTACCAATGAGTAAATGAAGAGACATTGGAGTGCATGTTAATACAATTGCTACTATGGTTCCAAGTGAAACTATTGTTAGTGCATTTGTGGTTAAAGAATTTTCTGAAGCATTACAACAAATTTTAATTACAAGTAAAAATGGAAGTATTAAACGTATTCCTGTTAAGGATTTAGAAACAAAAATCTTTACTCGTGCATTTAGAATTATGAAATTAGATGCAAGTGATGAAATTGTAAGTGCTAATTTAATTACTTCAAAAACTCGTACTTGTGGAATCATTACAAGAAATGGTTATGGAGTAAGATATCATATTGAAGATATTCCAATTCAAGGAACTAATTCAAAAGGAGTTAAAGCAGCTAATTTAAAAAAAGATTACATTGTAGCTGGTTTAGGATTAACAAGTGATGATTCAATTCTTTATATAACTGAAAAAGATGGTGTTAAAAAATTCAGAAATGAAGATTTACCAATCTATATTCGCCCAAAACGTGGAGTAAGAATTTTACCAGAACGTAAACGTGGAACTGAATACATTATATTTGTTTTTAACTTTAATTCAAATAATGAAAACATTATTAAAGCAATTGACACACAAGATATGTATCAAGAAGTTAACATCAATAAATATCGTCACATTGAATTATCAAGTGTAACTGGTGATTTTGATGTAAAAGACTTAGCATTTGCAAGTTTAAGTGAAATTAATTTAGTTAAACCAAATGATATGCCACCAGGTGCTTTAAATGCTGATGATGATGCTGAAGGTTATGTATCTAAAGAAGAAATCAGAGCACGCCAAGAAGCTAATAAAGGTAAAGTATCAGCTAAAGTTTTGGTAAGTAAATCAGTTAAAGAAGAAAGTGAAAAACGGATTCAATCATTAACTGGTGGTTTAAGTGATTTATTAGGAGATATTTCTTCAGTATTAGGATCACCAAGTAAACCAAAACCTAAAAAAGAAATAAAAGATGAATTTCAATTAGATTTAAGTGATTTATTGGAGGAATAAAATGCAAACATCTGATTTAGAATTTATAGAATCGTATAAATATATACAGAATAAAAACATTGAAGAGCATAATGTACGTTAAAAGATTCAATTGATTTTATTGATTCATGAGTAATTATTGATGAATTAGAATTACATAAATTAGTTAAATTTTTTGTTAGTAATTTTCAAAAAAAATTTAGGTTTGTTACCATTGCTTCTAAATAAAAATGATATAACTTTTATTATGAGCATTGCTTTCTTAAAACAAAATAATGAAACTAAGTTTAAAAAAATATATTTTATTTTTTATTTAAACATTATTTTAAATAAAAACGATGATAGTTTTTTGATAATCAAACAAATTATAGGATTTTAAAAGAAATTATTTTTGAAAAAAAGATAAATGATAAAAATGATGTGTTATGTGAGTTATGTGAAAAAATGGAGTCACTTATAGAAAGTTTATTAAATCTTAATTATTTAAATGTTTTAAATTAAAGCAATATTTTTAATAAACTATCAATAATTGTAAAAAAGTAATTTATGACTGATTAGAAAATCAGTATAGTAATGATTTAAATAATTTTATTATAAATCATGAAAATATTGATTGAATACTTAATTGTTTTTTAGCTAAAAATAAAAAAATGATATTGCAAATATTTTTTAAAAATAGTAGAAATTTTTAAAAAAAAGTAGATAAAAATTTAGTTTTAGAATAAGTTTATATTTTAAAAAGAATATAAGAAAATTAAAAGAACATAAAATTAAAAACTTGGAAAAAATAATATTAGATTTGGAAAAAAGAAGGTTTTAAATTCATAACAATTTGAATAGAATTCAATAATAAAAAGTATATAAATTTAACTAAAAAATTGTTTGAAAATTGTATTTTAGAAGAAGAAGTAAAAAAGTTAGAAAAAGAACTTTTTAATTTAATTTTTAATACATGGAATTATGAACTTAAAAACTATAAATATTTTTAATATCAATAAATTGGAAAGAAAAGAGAATAATATTTTTTCTGATTTTGGGAGTAAAACAAAGTTGGGGGTCTACAAAAAGTGGGCATTCCCCACTTTTTTATTTGTAATTGATATAGATAATTAGTGTCCTCTATTTTTGTATGCATGCAAAATACTCTTGAGAACCTGATTTAATACTTCTGTTAAATTGGGTTTTTACTATATATCTATATCTTATATATTTATATAAATTTATTATCTATGTTAATTAAATTAATAAGTTTAAGAAAGGATATTTAAATAATTTATGAATATAGATTCAACAATATTTCTTACAAATATCAAAATTGAAGAAATAATATTTTTAGATTCTACATTTAATAAAAATAACAAGTGAATAAAAATTAAATTTAGAAAAAAAGAAGTAAACACAAAAATAGATTACTTCTGAAGTTTTACAAAAGATAAAGAAACAATAGATAAGGTTTGAAAGCTGTAAAATGAAGGAAAAAAGAAATAATATATCTATTTCAATAAAATTTTGACCTAATAAAAAAAATAAATATTTACAAGAGTCTGATATATCCTATAAATTTTATTTGGTTGATATAAAAGACGACAATAAGTAAAAAATATTTATATCCTTTAAGTACAAAAGATTATTACAGCTTAGAAACTTTAATTAGAAAATATACTTTTGAAACTATTTATAAAATTTGTAATCAATTGAATAAGGAAATTATTAGTTCAAATATTTACTATAAAAAATATAATCTTGAAAAACCGATAAAAAACTGAACTATTCTTGAAGATGATCACTACTAAATTTTAAAACAAATTATTTCTGCAAATGGTAAGATAAAACTAAATTTGTTCTTTGTTATATTAAAAATAAAAATGGCAAAACTAAAGAAAGGACAAGTAATGAAAAAAGTAAAAGGTAATTTAATAATTAAAACTAAGTTATTTAAAAATATGAGAAAATAAACTAAAGGAAGCAACAATGAAAGAAAAACTATTTACAAATAAAGATGAGCAAAAACTCTTAGAAGAAATAAACAACGAAATATTAACTTCTAATGAAGTTTATTTGATTTATCCCTTTATTTCCAAAAGTATTTTGAATAAAATAGCTCCTACCTTTGAATATTGTTATCAAAATAATATAAAGATTAAAATAATTTCTACAACTTTTGATGATTTAGCACAATTTAATAATTTAAATGAACTTAGAATTCTTTCTGAGAAGTATCCTAACATTAAAATTAAAATTGAAGATAATTTAGAAAGAAATAGTGAAAGAATTCATATTAAAGCTTCAATCTTTAAACGCAATAATGAATTATCAACTGCCATTTTAGGTTCTTCTAATTTAACTGTTAAAGGAATGATTTCAGGAAGAGAATGAAATATTAAAATAACTGAAAAAAATAATAAAGATTTAATTGAAAAAATGATTAATGAATTTGATAATCTATGAACTGAAGAATTTATTGATTTTTCAGATCAATTTGAAAGAGAATTATTAATCCAAAAGATTAAAGAAAATCAACATTCTTTAACTCAAACTAAACTTGAATTATTAAGTAATAATTTAACTAAAAAATATTTATATAAATTTCAAAAAGAGATTATTGATAAGTTAAGTTATCGTAGATATACTAACAAAAATAAAAACTTATTAATTATGGCCACAGGGACAGGAAAAACATTAGTTTCCGCATTTGATTACAAAAGACAGATAGAACAAGCAAAAAAGAACCTTAAAATCTTATTTTTAGCACATCAGAGAGAAATAATTGACCAAGCAATCAAAACTTATCGACATGTATTAGAGAATAATCAATTTGGAGAAGTTATGTATGACGGAAGTATCACAAGTGATAAACCAACACATTTATTTGCAACAATTCAAACATTGTCTACAAGACTTAATAATTTCAAACCAAATGATTTTGATATTATTGTATTTGATGAAGCACATCATATTGCAGCAAATACTTTTGATAAAGTTTTTAACTATTTTAAACCACAACAAATCTTAGGCTTAACAGCAACTCCAGAACGAGAAGATAACAAAGATATTAAAACCTATTTTGATGATGAATATGCCACTGAATTAAGATTATGAGATGCAATTGATCAAAAACTATTATGCCCATTTGATTATTACTGTATTGATGATACAAATACTAATTTACAAGGCGTTAATTTAAACTCTAATAAAGACATTTTTAAAGTTGTTAATACTGATTTAAGAAATGAGTTGTTATATAAAACAATTGAAAAATATTTAGGTGTTTATGCAAGACCAACAGCATTAATCTTTTGTGTAACTGTTGAACATGCTATTAACATTGCTAATTATTTAAAAGCTAAAAACTTAAAAGCAGAAGCTTTAACGTCACAAAACACCAAAGATCGTAAAAGAATCTTACATGAATTTAGTACAGGTAGAATCAATTACTTATGTGTAGTTAATATCTTTAATGAAGGAATAGATATTCCTGAAATCAATACCATTATTTTATTAAGACCAACTAGTTCAAAAACAGTTTATCTACAACAATTAGGTAGAGGATTAAGAAAAACAGAACTAAAAAATAAACTAGAAGTTTATGATTTAATTTCAAACATTGATAATAAGTATGATATTACTCTAGGAATTAGAAATCTATTTAGTCCAACAATTAAAAGTAGTAAAGCAATTAGTGCAAAAGAAGGATTACCATATAATTGTACAATTAACTTAGAAAAACATACAGAAGAATTAATTATTAATAGTTTAAAAAAATGATATATTAATAAAAATTCAATGAAAAGTTATATTATTGAATATTATGAAAAATATCAAGATAATGCACTTAATCAAATTTTAAAAGATTATGAATTAACAATTTTAGATTTTTATAATAATTTAGATGATCTGTTTATTCCAATAGCTAAACAAATTAAACAATATAAACCAAATGAAAATGATACAAACCGTAACAAAACTATCTTAAAGCAATTTTTATTTTTAAATAACTATAAAATAGTTAAGTATTTTTATAAACGTTTATCAATGCAATTATCAAAAGATGAAATTAATCTAGATTTAGATAATTTATTAATAACATCATGTTTATATGAATTGACAAGTATGGAAAAATTCTTAGATTTATATCCTGATTATTTAGCAATTAATGATTTAGTTGAACATTTTATTAAACATAATCAAGTAATCGCTGAAGAATTACGTATGATTTTAAAATACAAATTAGAAAATGAAACTTTAATCTTTGAAAATGAAATAGAACCATTATTATGTATTAATGCTACTTATACAGTTAAACAAGTATTATCAATAGTTAATCGTACAAATTTTTTACATTATCGTACTGATTTAAAGGTATTAACATTTCAAGCAGGTTATTTAACATTTAATAATTCTAAGCAAATTATCTTAGCTGATGAGAATAGCGAAAACTATGGTAAGAAAACTAAATATGATGAAGAAAGTAAATTATTTTATTGATCATTACCTGAAAAAATGACAATTAAAAACAAAATTATTAAAGATTTTGAAAATGAACAAATTAAGAAATACTTATTTATTCATGATAATCAAAACTATGATAAAAAGAACTTATTCTTAAAATTATATAAGTTCACAGGTATTGGGGAATTTGAAAAAATGATAACTGAAGATTTCCTAACTGTAAAATTTAGGTTAAAATAAATTAAATTAAGGAATTTAGGTGGAATATTGAAAAACAAAGAATATAAAAATGCAAAAAAGCAGATAAGAAAGTATAAATATACATTTTGAAAAGTTATCGGAACAATTATTTTGTTTCCAATAACATTAATTGTAAGTATTATCTTGTCAAAATTTTTTACTCCTTATTTATTTAAATACCAAGAGTAGGATTAGATGAAGAAGGACTGGAACTTAATACAGTTAATCATTACTTACGTGATATTAAATTAAAGAAACTAAAAGACATTCAACTAAAACTAAGTCAGGTTAAAGAATTTGAGATAGGAACAAAGAATAAACAAATTAGTTGTGTAATCTTAAATAATAATTCGAATAAATGAGTGATTGCATTACATGGATTTAAAAGAAATAAGTACATTGGTTTAATAAATAGTATGCAATTTTACAAAGAAGGATATAATATGATTTCATTTGATGCGTATGCTTATGGAAAAACATATTGTAAATAATCTGATCTAGGAGTTACTAACTAAAAAGTTTTAAATCAAGTAATTGATTGATTTAAATAAAATCACGAAGTTGAAGAAATTGATGTAGTTCGAGTTAGTATGGAAGCAGACACAGCTGTGTATTGAGCTGAACAATACTATGAAGTAAATAAGATTGATGATTAATTTCTGATTGCAGTTTAACAAACCCTGTTGAACAAATAAGATTTTTCTTAAAAAAAATATTTTAAATGATTACTATGATAAATAGCATCATTTAAAATTAATTGATTTTTTAAGAAGTATTCAAAAAACAATTAATTTTAAAGAAATGAATCTACAAAAAGATTTAACATCATTTAGTGAATTACCAGTCTTATTTATTAATGGTAAAAAAGATTTATTCATTGATTATCATAATTCAGTTTTGATGTATTATGAAAAAGCAAAAGAGTTAAGTGAAAATACAAAGCCTAATTATCTTTGATGAATCAGATCATAGTATGTGTATTACAGACAATCAAAAAGAATATACTAAAGCTACATTAGATTTTGTTAAAGATCATAAAAAATAATTTATAAACTATCAAGTGAATTTAAATTAACTTTTTATTTTTTTAAAAACTAAAGTTTTATACTCTTCATCTTAGTTTGTGTCATATTTAAAAATACCAATGAAGTGATAACCAAGACCTTTGGTTTTATCATTGATTTTAGCAAAAGTTATATATTCTATATTTTTATCTTTTTAACATCTTTGATGCGCTTATTTGTGTCTTTTTGGGCGTTATATTGGTAAATATAATCTCAGTTATCAGAAATAAAATTACCATGTCCTTAATCAATAGCAGGTTGTTTTTTATCATTTAGAATAATGTTAGGAAATTATATATGTTCCTTATCATTAACCTTATATCCTACTTTTAGCACTGATTGCTTATTTTCATCTATAAATAAAACATTTAATACGTCATTTAATACGTCAATTATCTTATTAAACTTTATATGATCATCTATTATTATTTGTTTGTTTTGTAATATTTTATTTAAAACTTCTAGATTCATGTAATACCTCTTTTAAGAATTATATTTTAATTAAGAAAAAATACAATCAACAATTAAAGTATAAAAAACACTAATTTTAAATTAGTGCATTTTTAATATAAAGTTTTAATTGTCATATATTAATGAATTAACTTTTTCAGAAATTTCTGATCATGCAATCTTTAACAAATGTAATTGTTTACGACCTAAATCAGTAATTTTATAACACTTACGCGTTGGTCCAGAAGAAGACTCTTCAAAATAATGTTCACAAAAACCTTTGTCGACAACCTTTTTAAATATTGCATATGTAGTAGACTCATTAGTTTCAACTACTTGATTTAATTTTTTATTTAATTCATATGCTAAAAGTTTCTTTTTAAAAGAAAATTCAATACAAGCATCTCCAAGATTCTCTTTTTTAATTCTTTATCCATAACACTAATATCTTACAATAATATTTTCAATAGAAATGTTATTTATCTTAAAATTATAAGGAATTTAGTATTTTATTGTAGTTATTGAAAGGAATTTTACATTTCAAGCTGCTGAAATATGGAAATATAAATCTAAACTTTTAGGTCTTCAACTTGAATTATTATTTCATCATGTTTTGATTTTTTTTCAGTTATTTTAAATTCTTGACCTAAACTAGTTTTAACATTGTATGATTTTTTAATTGATATTTTTTTCAGCTAAAGTTTTATCTTGTTTTAATTTAAAAATTTTTCAAAATGTATAACCTCAATCAAAGTTTAAATAGATAAGTGAGTTTTCAGTAAATTTACCATTTGGAATTGTACTTATAACTTCACTAAATCAAATATTTATCTGAAAGCACAGAACCATAAATTGAGTTTGTTCCAACAGTTGATGTTATTGCACCAACTCCACCTAAAGCTCCACAAATAATAATCATTATTAGCATTAATCTAGTTTTCATTTTTCTTTTAGGTTTATCAATAGTTTCAATGCGTTTTTTAACAAATCAACCACTAAAAATTACTTTAACAGTATTATATGATATGCTACTTAGAAAAAAGAAGAATATTGCAATAACAATTCCAATACCCATGACCCCAATCGCAAGTGCTAATATCACTAAGAATTCATAATTTATAAATGCTAATACTATTGCAACTGGAATTAATATAATAGCAGCTACAAAACTTAAGAAAAATGTAAGTGATAATAAAATTGCTAATATTGAATAAGTTATTCCAAGTAATTTAGCAAAGAAATTATTTACTGAACTAAATGCTCAATTAGTTGCATCAGTTTTACTATTTACAATTTTAATTTTAGTAACATAACCTTTAGCATTTTTGATTACACCAAATTCTTCATATAGTTCTTTAGCAATTTTCTCAACAGGTCTTAGACCTAATAAAATCTCGTTAACTGATTTTCCTTGAGAAAGTTCTTCATCTCATATATCTTTATAATTTTTCAATTACATCCTTTCGATCAGCTGACTTTAAGCTCGAAAGTTTTTTAGATAAAAGAGTAAATCATTTATCTATGCGTTTTTTAGCTTTTTTGTTCATTTTTAAAAAATACCTTTCCTTACAAGAATAATACAATATGAACTATTCTAGATTATCAAGTACTACAAGAAAAAAATAAAACTTTTTAACAAATTAATGAAAGTAAAAGGTTTTATTAATTATATTAATAAGTTTTATAGGTTAATTAAATTTAATTTTAACTTGTTCCACTAATTCAGCTTCAGACCCACACATATTGATCTCATTTTTAAAGTAAGCTTGGTAATTTTTAGTTAAATTTTTATATAAAAGATAAATATTAGTTTGATTTTCAATAATATTATCTAAAATGATTGGTTTAAAGTGAGAAATTTGATTTCTTAATTCACGAATTCCATCAAAGTCATCTCTAGAAATAGTTGGTCTATCAGGATATTTGGTTGCAATTTTAGTAACATTCTTAAAATAAATATTTTGTGCTTCACTCATGTTTACATTCTCTTTTAAAAAGAAATCAACATCTCTAATGTCACAATTCATAATAACAGCTCTAATATATTCTTCAAAAAAACAAATATAGCGATAAAGAATATATTTAAGTCTTAAATCATATTGAATCACAGCTGCAATTTTAGAATATTCATCAGTATTTAAGTAATTAGCAATATATTGATGATATTCTATCCCTTTAAGTTCTTTATATTTATTATATGAATCTATTTCAGCTTGATTTTTAAATTTTATTTCAATCATAGTATCTCCGTTAAAATAATTATCACATATTAAACTAAAAGTGCACTATTTTTTTAACTTAGTAATATAATAAAAATAAAAATTGTAATAAATATAAATTTATGCAATGTAACAAAGATCTACACAAAAGCAATAAAACATGTTGCATAGAATGCGAGATATAGTATATGAAAATAGAAATAACAAATTTTTGTTTCTTAATAGTTTTAGTTATCATTTTAAGCATTATAGTTTTTACACCATATGGAATAAAGAATTATTTAACTAAAAGAAGAACATCTAAATCATTTAATCAAACTACTGAATCATTTAAAGAACTTTTAGATAATAATGCAGAATTAATAAAAAAGTAAGAAGTAAAGAGTTAAATGAAAAAATAAAAGTTTTAATTGGGTCAAGTTCACTTTCAATCTCAGTTAAAACATTATTAAATTTTAAAGTTGTATCTTTAGAAATTGGGTCAAATGCACCAGACAAAGTAAACAGTAGACAATTTTCATGAAAAGCTTTTACTGCAATAGTAACTTTTGTTATTTTGAACGATTCAATAGGAGATACTGCAGAAGCAGCTGATGCAATCTTTCAATTGTTTAAGTATTTAAAAGATTTAGTGATAAGCACTGATAATTCTCCAATTATTTCCTCAATGATTTTAAAAATAATTAATATTGATCTAATATCTATATTGGTTCAATCAAGAAAATTTATGAGTGTTGGCCCAAACAATAAAAATATTATTACAAAAAAAGATTATAAAGCCGATGAAGAAAAATTTTGAAAAATAATTGAAGATTTAAGAATCAAATTGTTAAAAAGAAATGATTTAAAAATACTTTGTCTATTTTCTCAAAACTTTATATCTACTGATGAAATTTTTAATTTACTAAACATTTCTAAAGAATTAAGAAAAAGTTAATTTCAAAAAATAAGCATATTAAAGAAGAAATAGATGATTATGAAAAGGAAATTAAAGAAAATAATATTATTTAAAAAGATCTTTTATTTTTGATAAAACCTATTCAAATCTATTCAAATAAAGTTCTTTTTTTATTTTCATTATAGTTTTGATATAAAATATATAAATAAAAGGATGAGAAGATGAACGAATTATTAACTTTTAGAGGTTATGTAGTTAAATATGGTTTTTCAAACGATGCAGGTTGAGGAACAGGAACATTTGCTAGTGAAGATAATCTAAAACAACACATGAGTATTAAAGGTTCAATTACTAGCATGGACAAGAAAACCTTATATGAAATAACAGGATATTTTGAAGAACATTCGCGTTATGGTAAAAGTTTTAATGTTCAAACATATCGAAAAGCCCCAATTCATTCATCAAGAGAACAAATCAAGTTTTTAGCAGGCCCTGCATTTCCAGGTGTTGGAGAAAAAACAGCTGAATTAATTATTAATCATTTAGGTGATCAAGCAATTACACAATTAGTTAAAAATATAAACTTATTAAATGAAATTCCAGAATTAAATCAAACTTATATTCCCATTATTAAAAAGGGAATCGAAGAAAATATTAAACAAGAAGGACAAGAAAGATTAAGATACATATTTTTTGAAAATAATTTAAAGACATTAATTCTAGATTGAATGGATAATCATTTTGAACAAGACAATGATATTATTGAAAGTATTTTTTCAAATTCATTTTTATCATTTGCAAAAGATAAAGAAATTGCTGCTTTTGAAGAATTAGATAAAGTTGCAGTGCATTTTGGTTTAGAATTACATTCACCAGAACGTATTGCCTTTTGAGCATGAAAATTAGCTGATGATTATTTATTCACAACAGGTGATACTTATACAAACAAAGATTACTTATCAAGAAGTCTAATGCGTAAACTAAAAATTCAAGATACAGATCTATTATTAGAAGGTATTTTATATGCAAAAGAAAAAAGAATTTTAAAATTAACTAAAAATCGCATCTATACAGAAGAATCATGAAGAGAAGAACAAATTATTGCAGATAACGTAATTAAGCTTAATAAACCATCTAAAAAACCAAATAAAGAAGGTATTTCATGAGAGATTGAACAAATTGAAGCTGAAATTGCGTTAGAAAATAAAATTAAAGACTTTAAGTTTGATCAAAAGCAAAAAGAAGCATTAGAATTATTTGCTAATAATAAGTTATCAATTATTACTGGTGGACCAGGAACAGGAAAAACTACATTAATTAAAGGAATTGTTAAATTATTTAACCATATGAGTGGAACTGAAGATTATGCAATTGCAACTCCAACTGGAAGAGCGGCTGCTAGAATTAGAGAAACATATAAAAAATCATATGCAACAACAATTCATAAATTATTAGAAGCAAAAGAGTTAAATAAATTTCAAATTACAGAGCATAATCCATTAAGACAAAAACTGGTGATTTTAGATGAATGTTCAATGATTGATAATAAATTATTTGCTAGTTTTATTCAATCATGTGATCGTACAAGAAAAGTAGTATTGGTAGGAGATGCAAATCAATTACCAAGTGTTGGGTATGGAAATACATTTGCAGATTTATTAGAATTAGATTTTTTAAAAGTAATTAAATTAGATACAGTGCACCGTCAAAAGAATGGCAATGGGATTGTTGATCTAGCATATAAAGTATTAAATCAATCAATAGAGATAAGTGATTTAGAGGCACTAAATAATGTTGAAATTCAGTTTGATTATAATAAACAAAATACAATGAATAAAGTTACTGAGATTGTTGGTGAACACTGAAAAGAGTTACAAACTAAATCAAATCATTTGCAAGTAATTTGTCCAATGTATGGTGGTAGTTTAGGAATTGATGAAATCAATGCGCAGATTCAAAACGAATTTAATCAAAACGTAAAAGATAAAAAGCAAGTTTATGATCGTGGAGATTATCGATTTGTGGTTGATGATAAAATTATGTTTTTAAAAAATGATACTGACTTAGATTTAGCAAATGGAGACGTTGGAAAGATTATTAAAATTAATTACAATGCAATTGGTAAATTAAAAGATGTATTAACTGAATTTAATAATAAAGAAATATTATTACAACCAAAAAACTTTAGTGATGTAAAATTATCTTATGCAACAAGTGTGCATAAAACACAAGGTAGTGAATATAACAATGTCTTATTAGTTGTTGATCAACAAAAGTATAATTCAGGATTTATTAATAAAACTTTAATTTATACAGCAATCACCAGAGCTAAAGACAAAATTACAATTTTAGGTGACAGTGATTTATTCTTTGAAGCAATCAAAATAACACCACCAAGAAGAAATACAACATTAATTGAAACAATGATAGAAAAGAGTGAAATAAATGGGTAAAAAACAAACATATTTAAAATACTTAGCAACAGCAGCAGGTTTATTTTTCTTAAGTGCTTTATTAATTAAATTTTTTGGTTTTCAAAAAGGGGTATTTAAAGGTAACACGACAGGCCTTTTAATTACTGAATTAGTTTTATTTATAATCGGTTTAATATTCTTAGGATTTTACTGATTTGTTAAATTCAAAGATATTAAAAAAGATGATTATAAAATGAGCAAGAAGGAAAACATGTATTTTATTGCTGCATTAGGTTTATATGCATTAGCTTCATTAATGACTTTTATATTTATTATTGCAGCACATTTTATGGCAAAAATTATTGTAATATTCTATGTATTCTTAATTTTGATCCTATTATTCTTACTAACAGCATCTGTATTTGAAATGATTAGTAGACTAGGTTATCAAAGTTATTTAGCTAAAAAAGAATATGAGGAAATTCAAAAACTTAAAAAAGCTAAAATTGAAAAAATGATTTCAGAAGATAAAAACTTAGATAAACATGAATTAGCTAAAATTGTAGATCCTAAAAAGAAAAGAACAAAAGAGGCTGAAGAAATTTTAAAAGCTGAATCAATTAAAAAATTAAAAAATAAGGATACTAATCCTTTTAAAGATTAATATAAATTAAAGACTATACATTGAGTAAAACTTCAGTTTATAGTTTTTTTAATCTCACTAAATACTTAAACTCTTATAATTTATCTGAAAAATTTGAATTTTGAAATTACAAGATTTAACAATATAATAAAGTTAATATTTTAAATTATTTGCAACTTTTAATATTATTCAATTTTACTTCGATGGTAAGGTGGGTAGTGAAAAGGAAAAGCGTATGTTTAAACTTTTAACAGGTTTGCTAGGTGTAGTTAGTGTTTCTGCAGCAAGTGAAGCAAGTGTGCCACTTGTATTACAAACACCAAGTTCAGTTGGCAACAATTTAGATGAAGTAAAAAGAGAAATTAGTGTAAATGTAGATGGTAAACTATCTACTGAAAAAATTGAAGCTTTGTCTATAAATACTGTTCCAGAATCAAAATCTGGAATTGAGTCAATGATTTATGACTATCATGCACCATATTCATTAGGCAAATTTTTAATTGATTACAGTATACTAAATATTGAATTTTCATACACAACATATATAACTGGAGAAGATAATCCATTTCAAACAAATGTTATTTCACAGGATATTAACATTTGTTGAATGTGATGACATGATGCTGTAACTGATTCTACAGTTCTTTCAAGAAAACATTTTGATCCATTATATAAAGGTGACGCATCAGTTAAAGCTATGATTTCAGTTCATCGAATAATTGACACAAATATCTTAAGGTTTAGAACAAAATATACAGTTTCAGCAAAAAGTTCTTTACCTTTTTTAGTATTTGGCAGTAGTCTTGAATATTTTAGTGTACATAAAATAATTTTTTGTGGTTAAATACATACATTTAAGATAAAAAATAAAGACACTAATCCCTTTAAAGATTGATGTCTTTTTTATTATTAAACTGATTTACTATTAATTGCTGTTATTGAATATTTATTTTTAAGAATATCAATCTTAATTGTTATAACTTCATTATTTATTGTATATTCAAATGTTTTGTCATCAATTTCTTTCACATCTATTATTTGAGCTTTATCAAACTCAGCTTGCATTTTAGCTTTTAATTTTGATTGTTGCTTTTTAAACAATTCAGTTTTTATATTCAACGCTTCAAGTAATCCATTGCTGCCTTTAGTATCAGCAACAATTTTATTTAAATAATCAATAAACGATCCAGGTTTAATATATTCTTCTTGATTATCATCATTTGGTCTTATATATCCTAATTTTGGTAATAATTCTGTAGGATTTTCTTGTGCTACTTTAATTACACCTTGTAATTGATTAACTAAACTTGAAACATTATTAAAGTTAACTTTCAATGGTTCATTTGCATCAGTTTTAACTAATGCAGACAGTTTAGTCATAAAAGTTCTAATTGAATTATCTCCATTTATCGGGAAGTTTAAAATATCAATAGTTCCACCAGATTTTAATTGTTTATCTAATAATGAATTTAATAAATGATTTCAAGCTACATCTCAAGGTTTGCTTAAAACTCCTTCACTTACTAAATTGTTAATCATATCTGCGATTTCTTGGCTAATTGTTCCAATTGCAACAGCAGCCTTTAATGCTGCACTAATTAATGGTGGAATGATTATTTCTCCAGCAAGATCAACAATTTTATTATTTGCACTTAATAATCCTAAACCACCAACAAGCATACTTCCAAGTGGTTGTTCTTTATTTGAAATACCATTTAATAGTGCTTTAAACACACCACTTAAACCTACTTCACTATAATCATGATTGATAAAGTTTGAAATAAATCCATCAATGCTTGGTGGAATTACATCTATTTGTTTATATTTTTCATACCCTCTAAATAAAAATTGTAATAGATTTTGTAATTCTTTACCATTTTTATCATTAACAGCTAGATTTAAATAAACAATTAAATCTTTAATGTTTAATTCATTAGTTATTTCAGAATATTTTTTGACTCTGATTGCTGTTAATTCTTTTCAAGTTAATGTTTTTGCATTTTCTGTGTTTTCACCAATAGCTTCAATTCGTGATGTTGCAAAATTACTTAAATAGATTGCAAAAATACGTACAAAATTGATAACGCCACATAATGATTCTCAATTATCAACAATGTCTAAATTCATATGTGATTGTTTTGAAAGATCTTGCATTGCAAGTGCAACTCCATTTAATGCTGGACCTCTTCATTTAGTTGCTTCTTCAGCTGTTGAATTCTTATATCTTTCTTTACGATTTGAAAATACATTTAAAGCATTAGCAAAATCAATAATTGATGAATTTAACGCTTGCTCAATTGAATAATTTTTATATTTTGAAGGATTCAATGCTTTAGATAACTTTTGAATATTTGCATCTGATAATAAAGCTGCAGCATAGGCTAGCAATCCTTGATCTGAAATATTATTAGGCATTATATTAATTCCTAAATCAGCTAAATATAAAACTAATTCAATAATTTTACCATTACTTAGTAATGACATGATTGTAGGATAGATACCTGAAATACTCATAATAATATTAGGATCTTTTGGTGCAGTTCCTGCACTAATTTCAATTGCAGATTTATCTGCTAATTTACTATTAATAATTTGATCACCAAAGTATAATCTTTGAATGTCACTAAATCGACCATAGTTATTAATTCCATTTTCACCAGATGTTTGAGCTGATGAATCTAATTCTTGAATAAATTTGTTTTTAACCATATTTTCATAAACATAATTAAAGTCATATTTAGTTGTTGAATTATGATTTAAATAATATGCTTTTGAAACTTGTTTAAGCAGAATATTAATATCATCTTGATTATATTTTACATCAGTTTTTTTAATATATGGAATTCCGCCACATGCAATAACAGTTGTTGTAGATGAAGCAGTAATTGTTACTGCAGCTAGTAATGAGATTAATTTTTTCATTTTTTACTCAACTCCTTTGCATAATTTAATAAAATTTCTGAAACCATTTTATGTACTTCTTTTGTAGGGTGCATAATATCATCAAAGAAATAATTATCAATATTTCCATCAACTCCTTCAATATCATTATGAATTGGACTTACAGTTATGTTTAAAGTATTTTGTTTACCATAATCAATATCATTTTTAACTTTATTTAAAAGTAATTTGATATTTTCAATTATATCTAAATTAATATCACCTTGAACTGTTTCTTTTTGATCATTGATTGTAACGTTAAAAGTTAAATTATTAGCAAAACTTTTTCTTAAAACTACTTTTTCACCTCTAGCTTCAACTGATTTAATGAATTGTTGCTCTAAAAAATCTGATTCTGTGTACATGTCATATAGTTGAATAGACTCAAGATAATAAGATTCTACTTCTTTTAAAACATCCATTAATTTATGATAGTATTCTTCACAAACATCAATAATATATTTTGCATGTTTTTTGCCTTCTTCAGTGTCATCTTTAAAGATATTTTGGTATATTGGTGGAAAATCCATTCTTGGTGGGGTCATGAAAATAATATTTTTAATTCCATTATTTAATAAATTAAATAAAGCATTTCTAATTCTTGTCATGCTATCATTCAAGAACTCAACTTGTTTAGCTTCATTTCCATAATATCCAACTAGTGAAAATAAATCATTTCCACCAATTTCAAAAAATACTAAATCATTATTTTTGATTTGATGTTGTGATATTAAAGCTTCAGTTTGTTTATCAATTGTCGCATCGTTTAATAATAACCCTGTAGGTAAATCAAGTTTTGCAGCAGTAGCTCCACCAACTGAATAGTTTTTTCCATAATTTTGTTGTTGATTTTTTAATAATCAATTACTTGGTTTCATTTCTCCAAAACCTAATTCCTCTGAAAGAATTGTTGGAGCTGTTGGACCATTAGTAAATGCACTATAATGAACACCATCTTTTTCAAAGCCATATGTTCCACCAAGTTGAACATTTAGTTTAACGATACTATTTGAAAACTTAGTATCAATTAAATATGTTAGTCCATTTGTATCACTTAAACTATCTCCAACAATGTAGAAATTTGTAAAACCAAATTTCCCTTCCATACTATCATCAATTGCTTTTGATTTATCAATGCTTTTTCCAATTAATAATGGATTTTGATCTGGTGATCCTTCATTTTCTCCACAACTAATAACACTAGCAACAGCAGAAGTTATTAATGCTGTTGCTGCTAATATAGCTAGTAACTTTTTCATAATTATTCTCCTGTGCTTTCTTCATCTTTAAGCTTCTTAGCTTTTTTAATTTGTCATACTCCAAATCCAATTCCAGTTGGTGTAATCACAAATGCTGTCATCATGACAATAAATGTGGCTTGGGCCATTGTTAAACCTCTTGTGAAGTTTGGGTGATATAAATCATCGATTGTTACATAATCAGCAACATCATCAGCTGATAAGTTTTTATTTACAAAAGGATTTTGTAAAGTTTGTATATTAATGGCATATTTGATTGAATCAATTTGTTTGTTTAAGAATCAAACTTTATTGTTAACTAATTTTGTTCCTGCTGATTCCTTAACTTTTATTCCAGTTAAACCAGGTCCAGTACTTACAAGTTTATCTTCGTATTCATCTTGATCTCAAATTGATTGTTGCTTAATGGCATTTTGCTTTAAATCTTTTGAAAACATTTCTTTTACACCATTTTTATGAAAGATTCATTGAGTTCCTGTATGTACATAACCATAAGATTGAAACTCAGTTGCAATTGCTTGATCAAATTCAATCATATCCATGGCAATATCATAAAAATCTATTTGTTGTTTTTGTTCAATCAGTGATTGTCATCTATTGTGGTATCAATCGTTAGTAAATTCAGTATATAAAGGTGTATATTTGTCTTTTTCAGCAGCATTATAAGAATCAATAGTAGATATTGCGTCTGCTAAATAAGAAGTTCTTATAACATTGTCCATAATTGGTTCATAAAGTGGGCTTTTAGGGTCTAAAAGATATTTATCTTTTGGCATTATTATTTTTAATTGTTTTTTAACTGAATTAATAAATTGAATTGATTCAAACCCTACTCCTGGTATTGTTGAAGCAACAGCTGCAACTCCGTATAAAGAAGATAATACAATAATTGTAATACCTTGTTTTTTCAATCCTAATTTCATAAAATTCTCCTTGATTCAATATTTTGTGAATTTCAATATATTAAGTATAATTATACATTAAACAATAATCTTGTCAAAGCTTTGTTGCTTGACAATATTTTTCTTTTCAATCAAATTTGAGATTCCGATTCCAATTAATAAAATAGGTTCTCCTTCGTAAATATCATCTAAAAGTGATTTAACTTTTGAATATATTTTTTCTAAATTATCAGTGTAATCATTAAATGATTCACTATATGTTTTGCGTTTTTTATGTTCTCTTTTTTCAAAATTAATTTCCTGATTATAGAATTTAATTGATAACGCAACTGTTTTTCCAGCTACTTCATTTTTATGCATTCTATTAACCGCTTTTTGCGTTAAATTAAATAAGATTTCTTCAATTTCATCTGTGGTCATATTTTTCTTATCAAAAGTTTTTTCATTTGAAATAGATTTAATGCTTGTATCTCAATATGCAATTTTATTATTATTGATTCCATTTAATTTTTCATACATTTTATATCCAGCTAAACCAAAAGTATCATTAATCACTTTTTGATCTAGTTTAATAAAATCATTAACAGTTTTAACATTTAAGTTTTGCATTTTTTCTAATGATGAACTTCCAACTCCAATTACATCTTCAATTGGTTTATTTCAAATTAAAGTTTTAAAGTTTTCTTTTGTAATCATTGTAAATCCATTTGGCTTTTTAATATCACTACCCATTTTTGCAAATAAGCGAGTAAAACTAGCTCCAATGCTGCATGTTAACCCTGTTTCTTGATAAACTGCTGCTTGAATAGCTAAGCAAAGGTTTTGAACGTTTCCATATCTTTTTCAAATGTTTGTACCATCAATAAAACATTCATCAATTCCTAGTACTTCAACTTTATACGTAAATTGATCTTTAATAAGATTAAAAATTCTTTTACTATAGTCTTCATATAATTCACGATTGACTTCTCTAATTACTAATTCACCATAAGCTAATTCTTTTGCTTTAAAAATTGGTGTTCCAACTTTAATTCCATATTTTCTTGCATCATATGAAGATGCAATAATAATACTTTTGTCATGATTACGTGAAACCACAACAGGTTTATTTCTTAGTGATTTGTCATGTGCTTGCTCGCAACTTGCAAAAAACGCATCCATATCAAGATGCAAGATTACTTTATCATTCATATGAATGCCTCCTTTTTTAAGTTAAATATTTTCAAGCTTGATTAACTACTTTATTTAATTCTTCTTCTTTTCAATCTTTGTATTTATCTGTTTTTATCAAATAAGCTAAATATTCAATGTTTTGCTTTTTGTTTCCAAGAATTGGTGAATAAGTTAATTTATTAATTGTAAAACCATTTGCTTTGGCATAACTAATAAAGTTTTTAAGGACTTTTAAATGTGTTGATTTTAAATTAACCTTTCCGTTTTTAGCTAATTCACTACCTGCTTCAAATTCAGGTTTAATTAACATTACACCATCAACTTCTGATTTAACTAAATTTGTTAGTGCTGGTAAAATCTTATCTAATGAAATAAAACTAACATCACAACAAAAGAAATTAATAGCTTGATCAAAATCAGTTTGCTTGGCATATCTAAAATTATATTGTGACATATCTTTGACTAAAAGATTGTTTTTTAATGCTAAATCTAATTGATGAGTACCAACATCAACAGCATAAACAAAGTTTGCTTGTTTTTCCAAACAAACTTGTGTAAATCCACCTGTTGAAGCTCCAATATCTAAACATACTTTATTAATTAAGTCTATTTTTCAATCTTTAATTGCTTTTTCAAGTTTTAATCCAGCTCTTGAAACAAATGTACTTTGCTTTAATTTGATTTCGATTAAATCTGTTTCATTTACCATAAATCCTGCTTTAATAATTAAAACATCATTTACATAAACTTCTTTTCTATTAACTATGTGTTCTTTTGCTTTACTTCTTGTAGTAACTAATGCTTTTTCTACTAGTACTTCATCTAATCGTTTTTTCATTAATTAAATTCTTTGATTTTGTTATCTTCTAAAACTTTGTTAATAGTACCTTTGTATTCAGTTAGTTTTTCTTTTGCTAATTGAATTCTTTTAATATTTTCTTCAAATATTTTCATTGCTTGTTCCATTGATATTTCATCTGATGATAATTTCAATGTTTCTTCTTTTAATTCTGCGATTAATTGATCGTATGTTTTATTTTTCATATTTTTTAACTCCTTTAATAGTTGTTTCTACTTCTCCATCTTTTAAAACTAATTTCAATTCTTGATTTATAGTTAGTTTATCAATCGAATTAATGATTTGGTTATCTTTACTCATAATTAAACCAAAACCCTTTCTCATTGGCTTCTTAGGGTCCAATAATGCTGTTTTAGCTTCAATATTTTCAATAAATAATTCATTGTATTGAATGATATTGTTGATGTTATTAATAAAATTCTTTTGAATGTAATTTAAATCTAAAGTATTTACTTCTACTTTGTTATTAATTTTTAAAACATTTTGTTTTGATAACTCACTTATCTTAATTTGCTGATTGTTATATACATTTTTGAATAAACGAATTTGATTTTCATAATTATAAGCTAATTCCTTTAATAATTCTTCTGTACTAATTGATGCTAGTTCAGCTGCAGCTGTTGGAGTAGCTGCTCTTAAATCTGCTACATAATCACTTAATGTAATATCTGGTTCATGACCAACAGCACTAATTGTGGGAATTGCTGAATCTATGATTGCTTGTAAAACTTCCATTTCATTGAAAGTTCACAGATCTTCATAGCTTCCTCCACCACGACCAATAATTAATAAATCTAGTTTTGGACTAAATTGATTTGCTTGTTTGATTTTTTTGGCAATATCAAACTTTGCTGTATCACCTTGGACCATGGTTGGAAATAAGTAAATATTAACTGATGGTATTCTTCTTTTTAATGTTGTAATTAAATCTCTAATGGCTGCTCCTGAATCAGTGGTGATTAAACCAATATTTTTAGCAAAACGATTAATTGGTCGTTTTCTTGATTCATCAGTTCAACCTAACGCAGTAATTTCTTTTAAACGTTCTTCAAAAATGATTTGAAGATCACCTTTACCTTCAACACTAACATGAACTGCTTCAAAACTTATTCTTCCAGTTGGAACATAATAAGTTATTCTTCCATAACAAGTAATTTCCATTCCCTCTTTAACATTTAGACTAATTAGTTTATGTGCATTACTTTTTCAAATCATTGCTCCGATTGTACTTTGATTATCTTTTAAAGAAAAATATACATGTCCTGATTTGTTAAAAGTTAGATTACTTACTTCTCCCCTGACATATATATTTTTAAAATAGTTACTACCTTCAATTGCTTCTTTAAAGATCTGATTTATTTCAGCAACTGAAAATACTTTTTTGTCCATTATAGTTTAATAACCTTATCTAAACATGCGTTTACAAATTTATAATCAAAATCAACTTCGTTTTCTTTTACTAAATTAATTAGTTCGTTGATTGTAACTGCTTTTGGAGTAGGAGTAAAGATAATTTCATAAGTACCAATAATTAAAATTGATTGAATATATGTTGGTATTCTTTCTCATTTTCAATTTGCACTTAAATGTTTTTTAACTTCAGTTTTTAAATCTGAAAGTTTTTCAGCGATATTATTAGCTATTAATGTTGTTTCTACATCTAGTTTTTCTTGTGTCTCATCTAAGATATCTTGTTTAATGTAATTAGTATCATTATTCATTAATAAATATCTGTAAAACATTTGCGTTAAATAAGTACGTCTTTTTGTCATACTTAATTTTTGTTTACTCATAATATCACCGTCCTTTGATTTATTAATTATCTCATATTTTACTTAACTTTTTTTGAAAAAGTTTTATTAAATAAGTTTTCAATTTCTTCTTTATACGGCGGTTTATCTTCTACATACGGTGTTTCTAAAACTTTCGGTACATCGATGTATTCTTCATCTCATAACACATTTAAAAGATTATTAAAACCAATATAACCATATCCAATATTTTCATGACGATCTTTATGTGCTAATAAAGGATTTTTTGAATCATTTAAATGAAAACAAATTATTTTGTCTTTTCCAATTGTGTTATTAATTTCTGTTTTAATTGCTGCTCAGTCATTAAAATCATATCCTGCATCATGCATATGACATGTATCTAAACATACTGCTACTTTAGCTGGTTGTTTTACATGATCAAGTACATATTTAAAATCATTTAATGATAATCCAATCTCTGTTCCTTTTCCTGCCATTGTTTCTAATGCAATGATTACATTTTTTTGTGTTGATGCTACTTGATCTAGTCCTTTGACTAATGCATTTAATGCATCAGTATAATCACCTTTTAATCTTGCACCTGGATGTAATACTAAAATTTTAATTTCAATATCTTCACATCTTTGAATTTCTTGTTTTAAAAAATCTACTCCAAAATCTCAAGTTGTTTGATTAACAGGATTTGAAATATTAATAATATATGGAGCATGTACAACTAAGTGATCTTTATTAATGCTATTTTCACTTAATAATTGATTAAATTCTTCAATATGTAATTTCTCTGTTGCTGTACGATTAGCATTTTGTGGTGGTCCTGTATAAATCATTAATGTATTTGCATGATAACTGATAGCTTCTTTAACACTTCCAATTAAATATTCTCCGTGTTTATTTGCTTTGCTCATCCCTACATGGCTACCTAAGATTGGTTTTTTCATATTATGCTCCTTTAAAGTATTTAATAGCTACTGCTTTATCTTGATTTAATAAAGTTTTTAGCTCATCTAAGTTATTTACTTTTTCACTTTCACGAATAAATTCTACAATTTCAACTTCAATACCTCAACCATATATATCTTGATCAAAGTCTAAAATATGACTTTCAAAAACATTAACGCCATTTTTATTTGTTCAATAAGCACTAATACTTGGATATAAATTATCATCATTTGGTAATTTTGTTGTTGTTAAGTACACTGCTTCTTTAAGTACTAATTCATCATTAATAATAATGTTAGCAGTTGGGTAATTGATTGTTCTGCCAATGTGATTTCCATGTTCTACAAATCCTTTAAAACTAAAATTAAAACCATTTAGTTGTTTGTATTCTTTTATTTGCCCGTTTTTTAAAAATTCTTCACTTTTTTTAATATTTTCATTTAGTGTTTGATCATATTTAATAACTTCAACATCATCAATAGCTTTTTTAATATTTTCTAAATCGTCATTATTATTAAAAACATAAACTTTAGTAATATTTAAATCTTGTTTCATTTTGTCATAGTGATATTGATTATTAAATGAGTGTCATAGTACAACTTCACAATCATTTTTAGCTGCTTTTTCTTCAATTCCGTTATTTGGAATGATGTTTTTAAAATTACTTTGTTCTTTTTGAATTAAAATTATTTTCTTATTATCTTTTTTAGCTATTTTTATTAAATTATCTTCATTTAAATCTCACTTATCAAAATTTGCAAACAAGGCAACGTTTTCTGGCAAATTTCATAGCATCATTAGCATTTCATTATAATGTATCATTTTATTTTTCTCTTTTCTTATTTAATTTAAACTAATTTATATTTCTAAAAATCAAATTATTTTTGTATATTTGTATAAATTTGTATTTTTTGCTTACATTTTATATTATAATTAAAAAATAAAAAAAGGAGAAATTTATGGCTGATAAAAAGCAAAAAAAAAGTCAATTAAAAGTTGATAGACCTCTTAAAAAAGAAGTTAAACAAACTAAAGATTTACTTTCTGATTTGAATAGTAAGATTAATAATAATCAAGTATCAGAAAAAGAGAAAAGATTAACTTTAATTGCAACACACAAAAAAATTACCAATCTATTATTAAAAACAACTCCATATTTAATGATTTTATTTATTTTAGACGTAGTTATGTTAACTACAATTACTGTATTATTCTTAGTTTCTGCTTTTGCATTAAAAGATGTAGCACAAGTAGTTACAAGATTTGTTGTTTTAGGTCTAGCAGCATTTATGCTAATTAAATTTACCTACATGAACTGATTTTCAAAGAATTTATACTTTAAAAAAATTGTTGTTTTCAAATATAAATCAAAAGTTGATAAACAAAAATTTAGAGCAGTAAGAGAAATTTCATTTACACCAATTTGATTTTTAATCTTCTTTGTTGCTTCAAACTTATGAATTACAATTATTGTTAACTTTGAATTACAAAATACATTTGCTCAATCAGGTGGAAATGAATTAGTACTTATCTGAGCTGTGTTTAGAACAACAATCGATATGATGTTGCTTCCTTCATTCTTGAACTCATTTAACAAAATTGCTGATAACTCAAAATCAGTTGATGCAAACTATATTAAATTGATTAAAGATCAATATTTCTCAAATAAATCATTATTTGATGATGTTGAATTTGAAGATAATTACTTAAACTTAAAATTTAGTAAAAATAACTTAGTTTCAAAAAATGGATTATTTATTTTAGTAAATAAAGATGAATTAACAAGACCTGATCAAGGTAGAATGATTGAAATTAATAATGAAATCTTAGATCGATATAAAGAAATTTGAGAAAGTTATGTCGACCTTCTTGAAAATAGAATGAAAGCTAAATTTAATAAAGCAACAGTACATAAACTTTTCTGATTAGAAAGAATTTATGACACAATCTTCTTAGATTTATTTGAAATTTAATTTTAGTAAATAATAAAACCTTATGAAAATAAGGTTTTATTATTTGTCTTCAATTATTTTTTCATTATATAGAATTTGAAATTCATTAATTGCAATCTTTTCTTTAATAGGTAAAACTTGGTCCAAATACTTTTTGCTTGATTTTCTACCACTCATTAAAGCATTGTAAATAACTCAACCTAAAATTGGAATAAATCATAATAATCTTAATCAACCAGCTGTTCTGCTATCAATTTTGCTTACTTGTTTGTAGTACTCTTTATTATCAACTTTTAGTTGATCATTTTCCTTTACAAGTTCTTCAACGCTTAAATCTAAATTTCTTCTTAAAATTTGGTCTTTCATAGTTTCTCCTATTATTTTGCTCTATTTTAACTACAATAGATTTTAACATAAAAACTAATATACTATTTGATATAATAAATTTGTTACTGAAAGGATTTGATTAAATGTTTCCATATTTAGGAATTATTATTGCTTCAATCTTTGGTTATTTATTGGGTAGTGTTCTTTGATCAGTCTTTCTCACTAAATGAGTTAAAGGCATAAGTATTTATGAAGTTGGTTCAAAAAACCCAGGAGCAACAAATACAGTTAGAATTTTAGGTAAACGATGAGGATTAGTTGTTGCTTTACTTGATGGGTTCAAAATTTTAATTACTGCAGGAGTAGCTGTTTGTTTATCTTTAATACCAAATGAATTATTTAGCGAAACAAGTTATTTTATTCCTTGTATCTTTGTTTTAATTGGACATTGTTGACCAATTTGATTTAAATTTAGAGGTGGAAAAGCTGTTAGTTGTTTCTTAGGATTATTAGTTGTTGTTAATTACTTGTATTTCTTATTTTTTTTCATTGTTTGATGAATTTTTGCATTTATGTACCGCAAAGTTAGTTTATCTTCAATTATTGGAACAGCAATTATTTTATTATTAATGTGATTACCTTGAACTTATGGAATTTCGCATTTCGCTTATGAATGAAATGGTTGAGATGCTTTTGATTCTGCATGAAATAATCATGTTATCTTTAGTTTTTATAACTACTTCCATACATTCACTCCACATGGTTTTGCAGATGGAATGTTAACTGGTCAAATTGTTATATTAATTGGAATGTTTATTCTTGTTGTTAGACACAAATCTAATATCATTAAATTAAAAAATAAAACAGAAGAAGCAATTTATCCTAAAAAGCCTAAAAATGTGAGAAAGTAAACTCACATTTTTCTTTTATCATTATTAACCATGTTAAAGATCTAAAATATAATTTAAATTAATAGAACAGGTTATTATGAATAAAGCATTAATTATTGTTGATTATCAATTTGATTTTGTTAGTCCAAATGGAAAACTATATGTTCCAACAGCTGAAACTAAAAAAGCTTATATTGAATCATTAATTAAAACATTTAAAGACAATAACGATTTAGTTATTGCAACAAAGTATGTACATCCTATTGATCATTATTCTTTTGCTCAATGAGGTCCACATTGTGTTGTGAATACTAATGGGACTGAATTATACTTTGATGCTTCATTATTTGATAAAGTAATTGAGAAGGGTACAAACAAACATACTGAATGTTATAGTGCCTTTTATGATGAGGCTGGTAATTCAAACAATCTAGATGAGTATTTAAAAGCAAATCATGTAAATGAATTAGTGATTGTTGGGGTAGCATTAAAAGTTTGTGTCAAAGCATCATTTGAACATGCAATTGAATTAGGATATCACACTATAGTTGACATAAAAGAATACGCTGGTTTTCAAGATAAAAGATAAAAATTACAAATTTTGAAATTAATTGATATAATAAAGATAGTATTTGAACAAATTGAATCTTAAAATTTTAACAATATCGTTCATAATTTTATCTATTTGATCAGTATTATAGAAAGTAGACGACAGAATGAACAAAGTTATCTCAGTTAAAATTTCTGATATTGCTCCTTTTGGTGCATTTGCCATTTTTGAATTGGACGGTAAACAATACAAAGGTTTAATCCATATTAGTGAAATTGCTAACACTTTTGTAAACAATATTAACGAATTTGTTAAAGTTGGTCAAGATGTTGAAGTTCTAATCTTAGAATTAAACGACGAAAAAGCTCAAGCAAAATTATCAATTAAAAAAGTTAACGCTTAATTAATAATTAAACTAAATAAAAGAGAGAATTCTTTATTCTCTCTTTTTCTTTTATAAATTTTAAAAACATTAAGTTAGTTTGATTTTTTACTGATTATTAATATAAAATAAATTAAACAAATTAAATATAAAAAACTTATACATGAAAACATAATGGGTTGTCGACCTGCCTTTGGACCTATCATCAGACTATAAGCGTAAGGTTTTTTAAAATTAAAAAAGCCTCTTTTTTTATTCAAAAAAAGAACAAAAAATGAAAAATACACAAATCTTAATTTTAGATTTTGGAAGTCAATATACACAATTACTAGCTAGAAGAGTTAGAGAAGCTAATTTTTATACAAAAGTATTACCTTTTGATACAAGTATTGAAAAAATTAAAGAATATCCATTATTAAAAGGAATTTTTCTTTCTGGTGGACTTTCAAGTGTTTATTTACAAAATACATATAAAATACAACCAGAAATCTTAAAATTAGATATTGCGATTTTAGGTTTTTGCTAGGGAATCAATTAATTAATCAATATTTTGATGGAGCAGTTGAATTAGCTGATGAACAAGAATTTGGTAAAGCATTATTAATAAAGTAGATCATGTTAACCCTGTAGTTTATGATGTTACATGAAAACCTCCTGGAACAATAAAATGAGAGTAATAAAATGAATAAAGATTTAAATGGAAAAAATTATTAGTAAAGCGATCACTTTTTATGATGTATTGCTTGTCCTAAATTATTCTGAGGTATTACCTCATTAAGTTTGTCTAAAAACTAAATTAACTAAAAATATTGAATTAAATGTGCCAATCATTTTAGCTGCAATGGATACAGTAACTGAATCTGAATTAGCTATTGCAATTGCAAGTATTGGTGGAATTGGAATTTTACATAAAAACTTAACTATTGAACAACAAGCTGATGAAATTAAAGCAGTTAAAGCAATTAAATCAAGTGATGAATATCAAAATGCTTGTGTTGATACAAATGCTTTTTTAAGAGTTAGTGGAGCTGTTAGTGTTAATGATGAAACTATTAGTCGTGTTGATGCTTTAATTAAAGCCGGAATTGATGTTTTAGTAGTTGATTCAGCACATGGTCATAGTAAAGGTATTATTGACGTTGTTAAAGCGATTAGAGCTAAATATCCTACTTTAGATATCATTGCTGGAAATATTTGTACTGCTGAAAAATCTGAAGCATTATATAATGCTGGAGCCAACTGTGTTAAAGTTGGAATCGGTCCTGAAAGTATTTGTACTACAAGAGTTGTTGCTGGAGTTGGAGTTCCTCAAATTTCTGCAATTAATGAAGTTTATAACTGACAATTGATAAAGATGTAACTTTAATTGCTGATGGTGGAATTAAATATTCAGGTGATAATGTTAAAGCACTTGCCGCTGGAGCACATAGCGTAATGCTTGGAAGTATGTTAGCTGGAACTGATGAAGCACCAGGTCAAGAAGTTATTATTAATAACAAACGTTATAAAACTTATGTTGGAATGGGATCATTAGCTGCGATGAAATGTGAAAGTAGTGATCGTTACTTCCAAAAAGGAGCTAAAAAGTTAGTACCAGAAGGAATTGAAGCTGTTGTTCCTTCTAAAGGAACACTTGAAGAAGTTATTTTCCAATTAGTTGGTGGTTTAAGAAGTGAAATGGGTTATACTGATTTTGCTACAATTGATCATTTAAGAGCAAATGGAAGATTTGTTTATATTACAGGAGCTAGTTTAAAAGAATCGCATTCACATGATGTAGAAATCTCTGCTGAGCACCTAATTAGAAATAAAAAAATAAACTCATTTTTATGAAAGTGTATTTTTTTTATTATGTTTTATGTTTTTTAAATCTTTTGATTAATTTGAATCTTTGTTTTGTAAAAACGTGATTTTGTGGACAACATGTTGAACAAACAACATTTCCGCAATAATAAAACATTGATAAAAAGTTTAAAAATGTGTCTAAACAATTAATACATGTTTTAAAAGTTACATCAAAACTTTCATCGCTTAATTCTTCAGCTAGTTTTTCGTCCAATCTTCTAAATGTTGCATTATAGATTTTATGATTATACTCAACATTACCTTTTTTAAATATTTGTTCTTTAATAATAAGAATATCCTTTTTAAATAAAATTATTAGCTCAAATATGTAATTGATAATAAATATTATATATAAAATATTAAAGAACACCATTATGGTGTTCTTTAATAATAATTATTTTTTAGCTTGTTGCATTGCACGCATTGTTTTTTTAATATCTGATTCACTTGGTTTTCTTCCCATGCTCATGTACATTGCACGAATTTGTTTTTCTGTTACAGGTGGATTATCTTTTAATTGTTTTTTAACCATTGCTCTAGTGATAAAGAAACCAATAATAGCTCCTAAAATCATTGCTCCAATGATAACTCCAATTAGCATTCCTGCTAATCCTCCTGCTGAAAAAGTTGTTGATAATAATGTCATATATTCACTCCATTCTATTTTTTCTTAAATTTAAACTTATTTTATAACACTTATAATTTTATTAAAAATTTGCTCACTTGTAAATCCATATTTACTAATTACTGTATTTGCTGGTGCACTTGCTCCAAATATATCAATTCCAATGTTTATTCCATTATCACCAGTATATTTGCTTCAACCAAAGGTTGTTCCCATTTCAATTGAAACTCTTAAAGTATTTTTATCAATGATTTTATCTTTGTAAGTTTGATCTTGTTGGTCAAATAAACTTGTTGATGGCATTGATACAACTTTTGCAATAATATTGTTTTCTTTTAGTTTTTTAGCTGTTTCAATTGCTAATGAAACTTCACTTCCTGTTGCAATTAATGTAACTTTTGCGTTTGGTTGATCAAATATAATGTAACCACCTTTTTTAACTTCTTCATATACGTTATTATGTGGTAGTTGAATTAAGTATTGTCTAGTTAAAACTAATGTTGAAGGATTATGTTTTAATTCTTCTAATGCTATTTTGTATGATGCTAATGTCTCAGCATAATCAGCTGGTCTAAATACAACATGATTTGGAATACTTCTAATCATTGCTAATTGTTCAATTGGTTGATGTGTTGGACCATCTTCTCCAACAGCTACTGAATCATGCGTAAAGATGAATAATTGTTGAGTATTCATAATTGATGATAAACGCATTGCTGGTTTCATATAATCAGCAAATACAAAGAATCCACTTGAGAATGGGATTAAACCACCATGTTGATGAATACCATTGTTAATTGCTCCCATGGCAAATTCTCTTACACCATAAAGAATATTTCTTCCACTTCTGTTATCAACATCAAATTGACTGTCTGCCCCTTTAATTTTAGTTGATGAAACTAAATCTGCAGAACCTCCAATTAAGAATTTAACTTGTTTATTAATGTTATCTCAAATATTTCCTGAACTTACTCTTGTAGCTTCTGCTTTTTCTGGAGTATTTGCTAATAAAGCTTCATAATCAAATTTAATATTTTTATTAATAGCATCATTAAATTGTTTTGCTAATTCAGGTTTTACATCTTTTAATTTTTTAAGTTCATTATTTCATTGTTCTTCAATCACTAAGTTTTTTGAAAAGTTTTTCTTTCAGTTATCATAAACTTCTGTTGGAATTTCAAAATCATTGTGTTTTCAATCAAAAGCAGCCTTAACAGTTTCAATGTCAGCTCCAATTGGTGCACCATGAACAGCACTTGTTCCTTGTTTTGTAGCACCAATACCAATAATTGTTTTTACTTCAATATAAGTTGGTTTATCAGCTTTTTTAGCTTTATTAATTGTTTTTTCAATTGCTTCTAAATCTTCTCCATCAGTAATTTTGATTGTATTTCAATTTGCTGCTTTGAATCTTTCATGCATATTTTCATTTTGTGCTTTTTTAACTCAATCGTCTAATTGAATATCATTTGAATCATGAATTAAGATTAATTTAGTTAAATTCAATCTTCCTGCTAGACTAATTGATTCTTGTGCTACACCTTCTTGTAAGTCACCATCTCCACATAAAACAAATGTATGGTGATTAACTAGATTAACACCATCTTGGTTATAAACTGATGCAGTATGTGATTCAGCGATAGCTAAACCAACTCCCATTGCAATTCCTTGTCCTAATGGACCAGTTGTAACATCAACACCTTCAGTTAAATGCGATTCAGGATGTCCTGGAGTTTTACTATCTCATTGTCTGAATTGTTTAATTTCATCCATTGATAAATTGTATCCAGCTAAATGTAATGCTGAATATAATAAAGCACTACCATGTCCTGCTGATAGAACAAATCTATCTCTGTCAAATCATGTCGGATTTTTAGGATTGTGTTTCATTATTTTATTAAATAATGTATAAACAATCGGTGCTGCTCCTAAAACAATCCCTGGGTGACCTGAGTTTGCTTTATTAATTGCAGAAACTCCTAAAATTCTTAATGCATTCAAATTTTTATCTTTATTAATCATGACTTTCTCCTTGTTTTTTAAGTTTTTTTGGTGTTACATCGTTCCCTTCTGGATCAATAACTTTAGTATTTTGTAATTGTTGTTCAAAACCAGCTCTAAAATATTTTAAATATAAAATCTTTAGTTCTTCTCGATAAGCATTTTCTTCTTCTGTTAAAGCGCGTTCTTTTTTGATTTTTGCTAAGCGATTAATTTCATCAATCACTTCTGGCATTTTTAAATTTTGTAAATCCTTCATTGCTTTCCCCTTTAAAATTATTTTATACTAAATTATTGGTTTTCTTAATTTAGTTTTAACATCCAGTTCTTTACAAGGTATATTAATTGTTATTTTCATTGAATTCTTGATTTTAAAATTAAATCAACCTAATCCTGAAATAGATATTTCAAATTCTTTATTTATGTCTTTTTCAGTAAATTCAAATTCTTGTTTATTAATAGTTTGATCTAAATTATAAGAAATTATATTTTTTTTATTTCTTTCATAATAATCAAAAGCATTTTTTGTATTTGTTCTATGTAACTTGATTTCTTTATTATTGAAAAAATGAAAACTATTAAGCTTTTCGTTTTCCCATTCAAAATTAACTCAAGCTAATCCTGCATAAAAAATTGTATTATTTGGTTTTAATTGAAATGTATTTTGAGCAACTTCTTTGTTAAAATAAATGTATTTTCAGTCTTCTTTATTCAATAAGTTAGCAATTGAATTATTTCTAGCAATTCCAGGTGTATCAAAAATAATATCATCACTTGATAACTTAATTTGAATGAAATCTAATGTTGTATTAAAGTATTTTGATTCAACAATTTGAGGAATTAAATTATTAGCTCTCAATAATGAATTGATTATTGATGATTTCCCTACATTAGAACTACCAATAAAGTACTTCTTAGTCTTACTTTTTTTGATTTTATTTAATAAACTGTTTATAAAGTTATTTTTAAAACTTGTGTTCAATATAATATTTGCGTTATTTAATTCACTTTTTGCAAATAATTCAGTGATATATCTTCTAATTTTTGCTAATTTAACAGCTTTTGGTAATAAATCTATCTTATTGATAACAATTGTAACTGGATAGTTCTTAATTGCTGTTTCAATATCTGGAACTCTACTACCTTCTAAATCAAATATATCAATAATGTAATAAAATTCTATCTCTTTCTTTTTTTCTAATTTAATTAATTCTTTAAGTTTTGAAATGAAATGTTCTGCATTTATTTCTTGGTCAATTAATTCGTTGTAATTTTTAATTTTAAAACATCTTAAACAGTATTCATTTTCTGGTTTAACAACATAACCAGGTTTATTGTGATCGCTATTTTGTTTTAAAACTCCACACCCTATGCACTTGCTCATGTTTCCCCCATTTGTTTATTCATAATAAAACTAAAAAATTTAATTAATACTAAAATTTTTAAAACATCATCATAACAATGTTTTCTAGCTTCTTTTAATGAATTTGATAATCTATAGTGTTCTGCTTGTGATACTTCAGGTAAACTAAATAATTTTAAAGCTCTACTACATAAAAACTTAATATTATCTTCAACAAAATTATATTTACTATGTAAATCTTCAGTATAATCAAAAAATTTCTTTAAGCTTCTAATTTTAATTGAATCATGAATATCACCTTTTTTAAGATTTTGTTCATTGTAAAATTTTGAACCATCTTTAGCATAATTAGTAAAACTTAAATTTTGTTCTAATGCATCATAAATATCAAAACTATTTAAATCATATGCTTTAGTTTCTTTATTAAAGATAAATAAGTCTGTTTTTTTATTTTTAAATAAAACTTTATAAGTATTAATTCATTGTTCAATGATATTTTTATCATTATCTTGTCCTGCAAAAATAATTGTTCTAATGTTTTTATTAACACACATATTTATAAAGCTTTTAATCATTGATTGATATTGATTTTTAAAGTTATATTTTTCATCATTAACTTTTCTTCTAATTGATAAGCTATTAATTGATTTGTGATTATTTCTTGTTTGTACTTCATTAAAACTTTTAGCAAATGAGTAATTCATTAAGTAAACTATGTCTTTTTCATTTTCGCTATACAATTTTGGTTCAATCTTTTCAAAATCATGACTTCGATTAAAGAATTCTGTATCTAAAATGATAACTGGAAACTTAATTTCTTTTAATTTATTCTTTAAACCTTCAAAGTTAAAATAAATCGATTGATGCTTATTTAATTTGATTTTATTATCTTGTATTTCCAAATTTTTGTACTTCATAGTTTTCTTCTTTTCTTTTTTATATTTTAACAAAATAAGATATTTTTTTGTTACTTGTGGTTAATACAACAACATTTATTGAACTTTTTCTTACATAAAATAAAAAAGTGGGTTAATTACCACTTAATTATCCATAAAAACTATTTTATTTTACATATGTGTATGCTTTTTCATAATATGATATTTTAGTTATACTGTAACAACATATAATCTATTATTGCCACATACATTAGATCAATATCAGAGCTAAAAGTATCTGTTGAAAGACTTACAGTTTGTTTATCACTTGTTATTTTGTATAACTTACTAGTTCCTTTTAAAGTTGAGACTAATAATTGATCATTAAGTGAAATTAACTTATTAAAGTTATTAGTATTACTACTTATTATTGTATCTTTTGCAACTGCAGAATTACTAATTTTTAATTTACTAATTTTGAAGAATCAAATAAGGTATATAGTTTTATTATTATTCACAATCATATCTTTTATTTTAACTTTGTTATTTGGAATATCTAATTGAACATATGTATTTGATGTTTTATCAAAGTATTCTACTTTATTTCATAGACTATCAGCTAAGAATATTTTGTTATCAAAGAAAGCAAATTTTGATTTTATAATTTTATTCTCATTATTGTTTAGTAAAGTTACTTTTTGATTTTTATCCATTGAAGCAACTTGTCTGCCAGTTCCTATTATATATAGATTATTTTCTGTTGAAATTAAACCCTTAACCGGATTGCCTCGTTCAAAAATGTTTAATGTTTTTAAATTTATTTTTTTTCCTTTTTATCATTTTCAATAGAGTAATATACAACAACTGAGTCGTTACTTGAAGCATCAATATAGCTATAGTACTAGCTTATCATTAAAATTAACAAGATTTTTTGGTTTGTTAGCTGGACCAATTTGTGTGTTCGGATTCATGTTGGGCATGTTAAAGGTTATACAGCAATTGTGTCTTTAGAATCAATAAAGTAATTTTTATTCTTGCTTTTTGCATAAGCCATTGAATCAACACCCTGCATTGTAGCCATATTACTATTTTTAAATACCAATGTCGAATCGACATTTAAAGGAAGTTTTTTAGCCTCTATTGTATTATCATTTCACTTGTAATTTTTACCATCAATTGAAAGTGATAAATCAATAGAAACATTTTTAGATTCTATATCATTACCAACAATGTTGTAACTAATTTTTATATATGAATATTTGTTTAGAATATAACTGTTAACTAGTTGTTGAACTTCTTTAACAGTTTTGAATTTCTTAATTTTAGCTACTTCATCTTTAATTTCATTTTGAATTTAATTAAAATCTATAATTTTTCTTTCATCAATATTTGCAACAATTTCAAAAGTTTTGTTTGTGATTGAAGCATCATCTCATTTGTAGTTTTTGCCTTCAATTGTTGATTGAACTATAAATGTTGTTTGACCAAGCACTGCATCTTTTATTTTTAATCAGCACTTGTGAATTGAATTCCAGTAACTTTAGTATTCAATAATGCTTGTTGAGCTTTTGAAACTGATTTATATTGGGTGTTAGTTGAAACAGAAACTGAATCTTTAATTGAAGCTTCAACATTATTTGGATTAATTGTTGATCTTTCATCAATATTTGTTTTAATATAAAACTTTTTAGTTAAAACATCATCTTTTCATTTTTATCATTATTTAATGACAGTTCAAGTTCATATTTTACTTGACAAACTTTTTCATTATCACCAATTATTTTTTCTTCACTTATAATATATAAAATATTTGTGCCTTCAACTATTTGATAATTTGAAAGAATTTCTATTTTTGCTGCTTCTGTGAATTGAAAAACTTTGTATTGTATTGTTTATCAAGCTCATTTTGAATTTCATTAGTACTTACAGTATATCTAGTGTCAATATAAGCTGTTAAAGTTAAATATAATTTATAAGACGGATTATTTTCTCAAACAAATTTATCTTTATCATTTATCGTAACAAAACTTCAAAAATACTTAAACCAAATGTTGGATTTTTATCTTTACCAATTCTTACTGAAGTTTTATATTCAAGTCCTGCTACAGAATTAGATTTAATTTTGGCAATTGCCTCAGCTTGAGATTTGAAAACAAAATCATTTAATTGATTTTCTAAATCACTTTTAATTTCACTTGTTTTTAAAACAGTCAAATTATTTTGTTTATTAGAGAAAATATTATTCTTTATAACTTGACTAAGTACAGGATATGTAATCAAAGAACTACTTGTAAGACCAATACAGTTAAGATTGGATAATAATTTTTTCATGTTTTCTCCTTTATTCTAAAATAAATTGACTTTTAGTTTTTTGCTATTATTTATTTTGATGATATTGCCTTAATTTATACTAAATTTGTTGCACCATTTGTTCATCTGTAACTTTCTTCTAAAGTTAAACTTAATGAGATAATTCAACCATTTGCTTCTGAACCAGAAACTTTAGTAACTGCTACTTTTAGTCCTTCAATAACAATTTCTTTTGCTACATAATCTTTAATTTCTGCTTCATCTTTAAAAGTTTTAGTTAATATTTTTGCTTTTATATTACTTGAAACTGCAGTTAAGTCTATTCTTGTATCTTTAATTGTTGAATTTAATGATAATTTTTTTGGACTGTTATTGTCATCAACATCATCTCATCTATTGTATTTATCTAATATTATCGTTGCATAATTACTGCTAATTCTTCAATTTTTACTATTGATACTTGAGTTAAAGTTGTTTTTTCTAATAACTTTGTTTTATAAGTGCGTTAGTTAAGTCTGCTTGAGTGTTATATTTTTTATTCATAACTGCATCTTCTAGTAATTTTTAAATATCAGCTTTTTTAACTAATGTTTTTGTATCAATAACTGTATCTAAAGTGATAGTTTTATCTTTTGTAGTTTCATCGCTTTATTTAATTTCTTTATTAACTAGTTTTGCAGCAATTTTAAATTGTTTATTATAAACAGGCTCATCGTTTTCTGCTTTTACTGTATCTTGTTAAATTTTTAATTTGATTTCACCATTTTTAACAGTTTTAATACTTGAATTTTCTTTGTATGCATTAATTTGATCAATTGCTTCTTGTTCAGAATAGAATTTTCTTTCATTCTTTGCATTAGGTTTAATTTCATTAAATTAACTCCAAATGATAATCATCATTTATTAATTCTTTTACTACTTCATCATCTAACTCGATGTATTGTCCATAATAATAACCTTCATTTAAAATTTTTACTAAATCTTCATTAATTGCACAATCAAGTATGTAATCTTTTAAAATTTTATATTGCTTTAAATTATTTGTATCTTTTGCTATATCAAGCATTAAATCTTCTCAAATATTTTTAAATTCTTTTTCTGAATATGTATCTTTAAATGTTTAAATTATTAAATCTATTTCTGATGGTAAATTATTTATTAAACTTAATAATAATCATTTATTATTTTGTTTATTGTTATTTTGTATAAGTTCTTTTTGTATAATGTTATTTTGAATATTCATTTTGTATAACTCCTTTTGTTTATATTGCTAATATTGTGTTTTGTCTATTTATATCTATGTATATGTGTTCTCCTTTTCAATAATTAGCAAATAAAAAACCAGAGGATATTACCTCCGGCAAAAGTGTTATGCACCCAACTTTAACAATATGTTCTAAAGCATGAATCTATTTTATTTAGTTTGCTGTTTGATTATCAATTAGATTATCGATTGTATCAATTTCATCATCGCTTATATCTTTAAATAAATCTGAATACTTGTCTTCAACATCATCCAAGAATTTCAATGCATCAATTGTTGAGTCTTCACGTGCATCTTCAATCATTTCGCTGTCTAAGTCAGTGCTTAAGATACTTTCATATTTATCTTCAACATCATCCAAGAATTTCAATGCATCAATTGTACTTGTTAATTGATCCACACCTGAAGCCAATGTGACATTTTCAAACATTGTATCGTCAACATCTAAATCTTCTGGTTCAAATTGGAATAAAGTTCTTTCTTCTTCATTAAATATTAAATCATCTAATTGTTTTTTCTCTTTTTGAGTATAACTTTCAATATTACTGATTGTTTCTTCAATTTGAGTTAGTTCTTTTTCAATTTCTTGATCAAATTCTTCATGAATATCACCAAATAAGATTGTATTATTTACATTATTACTAATAGTTTTAGCCGGTTCACTGCTAATGCTTTCTTCTTCAAGGTCTTCATACGTACTGAAATCTTCTTGAGCTGTTTTTAAAGGTTCACTTTGTGTAAAGTCAGTTTCTTTAAAACTATCCAAAGTAACATCATTAGTTTCTAAGAAACTATTTGTTGTTAGTTCATTAAACTCTTCATAATCTTCAGTTCTAATTTGATCTTCTTCAGCAAAGTCACTTTCAGGAGCTGATTGATATTTTTCTACTGTATGAACATCTTCTTCATTCTCTTCAGCTTCTTTAATATAATGCTTACCATGTAAGAAATGCACTTTATCTTCTTCTGAATTAAATCGTATTTCTTTGTTAGGCTCTTCAAATGATAATGGTTCACCATATAACTCATTGTAATCAGCAGTTTGAATAAAATCATTGTTTGTTGCGTCCATATCAGCTGTATTTAAGAATGTATCATAATGTTTTCCATTTAATGTATCATCAAGAACTACTATTTCTTCTTCAACAAATTCAATTTCATCTACTTTATCAAAATTATCACTAATTGTTTTATTAACTGATTCAACTAAATAAGCTATATTTTCATCAGTTAAATTATAAGTTTCATTAGTATCATCTTCAGTTAATTCTTCAAGGGTCTCATTTAATAAATCATTATCAATTGTTTCAACTTTCATATTAGTGATTAAAACTTCACCATCATTTGAAACAACTTCTTCAAATGATAATTGTTTAGGTTTCATTTTTTCTTCTTCTTGTTTTCACACATTTTCAGATAATGAATTTAATCTTTTTTGTTTTTGTTTGTTTTTATTAATTAAACTATATGGATCTTGTAAATCTTGAATTAATTTTTTAGTTTTTTGCTCGTTAACAACTTTAACATTATTCTTTGCTTCTAAAATTTCAATTCTAGCCAGATATTTTTCTCAAGCTTGTGCAGAATCTTTTTTATTGTCATCAAGTCAGATTAAATACATTGCATATTTTCTAATGTGTTCTTGAATTTGCTTATGATAGTCTAAAATTTCTCTTTTAAGAATTGCTAAAGTAGCATCAGCAGAAAACTTTTGAACTAAAATATAATTATTAATTTTGTTTATTAAATCTAGTGAAACGTTTCTCATAATAATCCCCCTTTTTATTAAATTATACTTTATTTGAATATATTAATTATTTATAATAATAAAAAAGCAGTGAAACCACTGTTTTTTTACATTTTATTAAGTTTATCAACTACTAATTCTAATTGTTGTTTATATAAATTATATTTTTCATTTTCTTCAGCAATTTTTGCTGGAGCAGCTTTAGAGATGAAATTTTGATTATTTAACATCTTTTCAGATCTTAAAATTTCATTTTCAAGCTCTTTTTTCTTACTAATTAATTCTGCTAACATTTTATCTTTATCAATGAAATCATCGTTTGAAATTTCGATAAAGAAATCTAATACAGGTAAACTTGTTGTTTCAGTTTCTACTTGTTTATCAACTGTTAAATTAGCATTAACAAACTCATTTAAGAAAATGTTTATTTCATTTAAATATTTACTTAGTACAGTTAAATTTCCATTAGTTGCATTTCAGTTTAATACAACAGTATTTTTAATGTTATTTACTGCTCTAAACTCTCTAATTGAATTAATTAATTCAATAACCACGTTAATATAATCAGTTTCAAAGTTAAATTCTTGATCAAATCATGATTCTTCTAAAATTGAAGCTTTCATATCTAAAGTTTTATAGATGTGTTCGGTTACAAATGGTAAATATGGATGTAACATAATTAAAATATTTTTTAATAAATAAACAATTACTTGTTGAGTAGCTTCTTTTGTTGCAGGATTATTTAAGTTAACTTTTGCAAACTCAATATATCAACTACAGTATGTGTTTCACACAAAATCATAAAGCATTTTTCCTGCAATAGCAAACTCATATTTATCAATTAAATAATTAACTTGTTTTGAAACTTTACTAAATTCAGTTAGGATTCATTTATCAGTTTCGTTTAATTGTTTCGAACCTAAGATTTCTGATTGATTTCAAGGTTTGAAATCTTCTTCTAAATTCATTAGTACGTATCTTGAAGCATTTCATAATTTATTAATAAAATTTCAAGCTGATTTAACTTTATTATCACTATATCTGATATCTTGACCTGGGGTTGAATTAGTTAGTAATGAAAATCTTAATGAATCTGATCCATTGTTTGCAATAACATCCATTGGATCAATTCCATTACCTAATGATTTACTCATTTTAGTTCCATACTCATCTCTTACTAAACCATGAATTAAAACATCTTTAAATGGAATTTGACCTGTATATTCAATTGTTTGGAAAATCATTCTTGAAACTCATGAAAAGATAATGTCATGTCCTGTTACTAAAACACCATTAGGTAAATATTCTTTGAAATATTTAGATTTAAATCCTTCTCCACGCATTAAAGTAGCAAACGGTCATAAACCTGATGAAAATCATGTATCTAAAACATCTTCATCTTGAATTCAGTTTTCAGCATCACTTGGTGCTATCATTCCAACATAAATTTTAGTTTTATCATCTTTGTGGTATCAAGCTGGAATTCTATGTCCTCATCACAATTGTCTTGAAATAGTTCAATCATGAATGTTCTCCATTCATTTTTTTAATACTTGATCAAAACGTTCAGGGAAGAATTTAATGCTTTCATCACTTTTTTGCAGTTTTAAAATCATGTCAGCAAAACTATCCATTTTAACAAATCATTGATCACTTAAATATGGTTCAACAATTGCATTACTTCTTTCACTAAATCCAACTTGATGAATCATTGGTTCTGCTTTGATGAATGTATTAGCTTTTGTAAGGTTTTCAATTATTTTAATTCTTGCTTCAAAACGATCAAGTCCTTGATATTCACTTCCACCCATTTCATTAATAGTTCCATCTTCATTCATACAAATAGGTTTAGCTAAATTATGATGAACACCAATTTCAAAATCATTTAAATCATGTGCAGGAGTACACTTCATAACCCCAGTTCCAAAGTCTAATTCAACATAATCATCAGCAATAATTGGAATAAGCTGGTTATTAACTGGATTAATTACATTTTTACCAATAAATGAAAGATATCTTTCATCTTTAGGATTAACTACTAAACATTGATCTGCAAACATAGTTTCAGGTCTTGTTGTTGCAACACTTAAAAATTCATTGCTTCCTTCAAGCATGTATTTAAAATGATACATAAATCCTTCAACTTCTTTATAAATTACTTCAATATTTGAAATTGCAGTTTTTTGCATTGGATCTCAGTTAACAATACGTTTCCCTTTGTAAATTAATCCTTTGTTATAAAAGTCAACAAAGATTTCTGTCACAATTTTATTAATATCATCATCTAAACTGAATTTTTCAAGACTATAATCAAATGCTAAACCTAATTTAGCTCATTGTTGTCTAATGATTGCAGCATATTCATGTTTTCATTTTCAAGCTTGCTCTAAGAATTTTTCTCTTCCTAAATCAAAACGATTAATACCTTGTTCTCTTAACTTAGCTTCTACTTTAACTTGTGTACTGATTCCAGCGTGATCCATTCCAGGTAAGTATAAAACATCAAAGCCATTTAGCTTTTTAAATCTAATAATAGCATCTTGCAAACTTCCATCTCATGCATGACCAATGTGTAATTTTCCTGTTACGTTTGGTGGAGGTAAAACAATTGAAAATTTTAGTTTTTTAGAATCTGGATTTGCTTTAAAATAATTATTTTCAATTCATCAATCATATCTATTTTCTTCAACGATTTGATAATTATATTTAGCATCTAATTCTTTTTTCATTAGTAATCTCTCCATTTCAATATATTAATTTTATAATATTTAATCTTTAACAAAAAGTGAAACATCCTTTTTTAATTGGAAATTTCACTTGTTTTGTTATTTTTTACGTTTTTTGTTTTGTTCTTTTACATCTTGATTAATCATTTCAGCAATTAACATTTGATTTTTTTGTCAATTATCAACTGATAAATGATATGAATAGAATACAATTCCATCAATTAACATAATTAATAAGAATGGAACAATTGAAATGGCAAATGCTACGAACATAATTCAAATATTAGCACTTGTTAATTTTGCAGTATCTTCAGTATAACCTGCTAGACCTAAAATTTTATCATTTAAACCAGGAATTGCAATCACTCCAACTGATAATGCAAATGCAATCAGTGAAGCATAAATTAATGGTTTAGAAACTGATCATGTAATTTTTTTAGATGCTTTTCAATTTGATATTTTAATTAAGTGTGCAAAGAATAATGGTGACATAACAATTGTAATAAACATTGCAGTTCTACCAAATACGATGTATTCATCTAATATTTTGTTTCTAACAATTCCACTTAAGCTACTATTCATAATTTCATGAATTTGACCTAATCAAGTAGTTGAACTTAATTTAAAATTAACTTGATATGCAGATTTAAAATCATAATTTAATCATAAGTCAGTATCTGTTGCCATCATTCCAATAAAGAATGAACCAACTGAACATAACGCAGATAGAACTCCGATTTTAATAATTGGTACAATTAAACCTTTTAATAACCCGTTTTTACCAACCTGTGGTTTAAGTTTCATTAAAGTATTATCTAATGGCCCCATTCCAATCGCAATGGCTAAACATGATTCAACAATTAAGTTAATATATAAAATATTTGTTGCTTCTAATGGAGAAATTTTAAAGATTAAAGAAATAATTAAAATAGATAAAACGTTTGCTAAGTTAAATCCCATTAATAAAGTAATTGCACGTTTAATTTTTTGATAAACGTTTCTTCCTTCATTAACTCCAGTCATTATTGTAGCGAAGTTGTCATCAGTTAAAATAACATCACTGGCTTGTTTAGCTACATCAGTACCTGTAATACCCATAGCAACCCCAATATCAGCTTTACTTAAACTTGGTGTATCATTAACTCCATCACCAGTCATTGATACAATATAACCCTTTTTCTGTAAAGTAGAAACGATCTTAACTTTATGTTCAGGGTTAACACGAGGAAATACTCGAATATTATCAATTACTTCTGCTAATTCTTCATCTGACATTGTATCTAATCTATCTGATGAAATAACTTGTTTAGCATCATATGCTAATCCTAAATCTCTAGCAATTGCTAATGCTGTAATAGCATGGTCTCCTGTAATCATACATACTTCAATTCCTGCAGCATGTGCTTCTTCAATTGCTTGAACAGCTTCTTTTCTAACAGGGTCAATCATGGCAACTGCTCCAATAAATGTAAGACCTTTTTCTTCAAGTTTATTGTTTTTAACTTCTTTATAAGCAAAAGCAAGCACTCTTAATGCATCATCACTTAAATTTGTACTTACACGCATGATTTCATGTTTATGAGTTTCAGTTAAAGCAATTACTTTATTATCAATCATAATATGATCACAAATGCTTAATAATTGATCAATAGCACCTTTTGTAAATGCTATTGATTTTTTATCAACAGTATTTAATGTACTCATTAATTTTCTTTCGCTGTCAAATGGTAGTTCATCAATTCTTTCAAATTGCTTACGATAAATTAATTCATCAACACCCATTAATTCAGCAAAATCAACTAATGCCAATTCAGTTGGATCACCAATTCTTTCATTACCTTCTGTAATACTGTCATTTGGCAATACTAATGCTTTTAATAATAATTCTTTTTGCTGAGTTTTTTCTAATCCTAAATATTCATCAGCATCCATGATTTTATTATTATCAATAACTTTTTTAACTGTCATTTTATTTTGAGTTAATGTTCCTGTTTTATCTGTACAAATAACATTAACTGATCCAAGTGTTTCAACACTTGCAAGTTTTTTAACAATCACATTATTCTTAGCCATTCTTTTTGTTGAAAAACTTAATGTAATTGAAATAACAGCAGCTAATGATTCTGGAATCACCCCAATTGCTAAAGTAATAGCAACCATTAGATAACTTGCTCAAGCTTCAAATCCACCAACAAGTGATAATAGTAAGAATACTAAAATTCCAATTAAACCAGCAATACAACTAATAATGTATCCAAATTTACTGATTTTTTTCTCAAGTGGAGTTTCACTTTCTTCATTTTTATCAATTGCTTCAGAAATTTTACCAATTTCTGTATTTAAACCTGTTCCGATTACAATTCCAACTGCTCTACCAGATGTTGTGAAAGTTGACATAAATGCAATATTAGTCTTTTCAGCTAAAATTGTTTTAGCTCCAATTACTTTGTGTGTTTTTACAACAGGAACTGATTCTCCTGTTAAAATCGCTTCATCAATCATGAAATCAGCTGATTGAACTATTCTTAATTCTGCTGGTACATATTTTCCAGCTTCTAAAATAACAATATCTCCTTCAACTAAATCAGCTGCATCAATTTCTTTTTGATTATGATCTCTTAATACAACTGCTTTTGGTTTTGAAAGCGATTTAAGTGCATCAACACTTTTTCTTGCTTTAACTGTTTGAACTGTTTCTAAAACAGCATCAACTATAACGATTAACATAATAACAATAAAATCAATAAATTCGTGGAAACCTAATTTTGATTCAATTGATGAAATTAATGGCGCAACAACTGAAATAACAGCTGCAAACATTAATATTAATTGCAATGGTTCAACAAACGCATGTAAAAATGTAACTCATCAAGGTGTTACTTTTGCTGTTGGTAATTCGTTCTTACAATTTTCTTCTAATCTTTTTGCGGCTTCTGTTTCTGTTAAACCGGTTTTAATATCAGTTTTTAACTTATCTTCAATATCTTTTATCTTGCTACTCTCTCAATTATCCATTTTCTACCTCTAACAAGCTAATCAATGCATCATAGCTATCTTTTATATTTATTTTATCTAAATTTGAAACTTTAACAAATATATCACTTGGATTAAATTGTAATGTTTCTTTAATCATTTTTTCATTTTTAACATATTCATTTTTTTTCAACTTATCTAATTTAGTTCCAATGATTAATACAGGAATATCATTAGCTTTTAAAAAATTATACATCTGAATATCATCATTTGTTGGTTTATGTCTTAAATCTACCAACATACATACTAATTTTAAATTATTTCTTGTTGTTAAATAATCTTCCATCATAATTTCAAATTCAATTTTCATATCATTTGAAATTTTTGCATAACCATATCCTGGAGCATCAACAAGTCTAAAACTACTTTTGTTAATATCAAAAAAGTTTAATAATCTTGTTTTACCTGGTGTGTTAGCAACTTTTGCTAATTTTTTATTATTTGCTAATGTGTTAATAAAACTTGATTTACCAACATTACTTCTTCCTACAAAACAAACTTCTGGGATATCATCATTAATTCATCCAGATTTATTTGCTGCGGATTTTATAAATAAACTTTGCTTAAACATATTTACCTCCTATATAAATTCTGTATTAAGTTTTAATTCATTTAAGAAATCTTTTAATTCTCAGTGATACAAAATTTTAATAAAATTGTAACTTTCAGCTTCCTTAACTTTAAAAATTATTCTTCTACGGTTAACATCATTTTTAATTACTTCAATATCTGTAAAACTAATAACTTGATCTCAAATTACAATTTTATTATTTTTAACAACAACAAATATTGATTTAATAACTTTTTGAATTAGTGTTAACCAAACTAATAATAAAATCATATAAATAATACTTATAATTGATTGAGTAAGAATTAAAGCATCATTGATAATAACCATGTAAACAATTGTAATTGCAATGTATATAACACTCATTACAAGTACTGTAATTAGATATATTATTAAAATTATAAATAGTTTTTTATTTTTGAAATACTTTGAATCTTGTTTAATTAACTTTTTAATTTGACTATAACTTTTTAAATCTTTAACAAAGATGTATATTGAATAAGCTAATAATATTATTGATATTATTAAAGGAAATATAATTATTTTCATATTATGCTTGCTCCAATCTAAACTTAGCAATAATTGCATTTAGTTTTAAATCATCAGTTACAAAATAAATTTCTTCACTTTTTGTTTTTACATAAATGCTTTTGTAATATTCACCATTAAAATTTGAAACAAGATATTCATTTAATAAAACATTCTCTAATCTAATAACTTTAAATTCATTTTGGTTATCAAGCACTATTCTCTTATTACTTATATAAACAAGATTAGTTTCAAAATCATTTTGTTTTGCTTTAAATCTAAATAATGAATAGTTCTTTTTTAATTTTTTCACATATTGATCATACTTATCATCAAATTCTTTCTTTTTGCTTTTTTTATAATTAATTTCATTAAAAGATATATTTAATTCATCAACAAAATAAATTTTTTCATCATCAGCAAGTTCAAATTTAGTTTTAATAAGTTTTAGGTTATTTAAGATGCTATTTTCAGTTTTCTTAAATTCTGCAATTTCTTTTAAATACTCATCATTAACTTTTTTATAAGGTTTATGTTTAACTGAGTAAATATAAGCTAAAATTCCAACAACTATTAAAATGATTACATATAGTCCTATCATGAATATAGCAATTATAACTTTTGAGTCCATTATTATTCTTCTTCAAAGTCCATTTCATATTGTGATCAAATATCAATTAAATTAACTAATGATTCAGCTTTATTTAATACTTCAAGTAATTCATATTTTTTAACATCATCAATTGTTCTTTCAATTTTTAAAATATTAACTAATAATTTACTTGCTTCTCTTAAGTCATTTAAGTTATTTTCTTCAGCAGCAATTTTTAAGACTTTCATGAATTCATGATCATTATTAAATACATTTTTAAATTTTAAAATTGCTTCAGTATAAATTTTATTAATTTGTAAGATTATTTCTTCTTTATAAATTTCTAAAATATTTTCTTGTGTAATAATTAATTCTTTTGCTTGTGCTCTTGCTTCTAGTGAATCAGTAAATTTAAATAAAAATTTATCACTTCCTAAATAATTGCTCATTGCGCTAGCGATTTGTAAGTCACAAATAATATCAAATTCTTCTTTATATTTTAAAGCTTTAATTTGACTTAGTAGTTCTTTTTCAAGTTTTTTAAAATTTGCTAATATTTTAGATAATTCATTAATCTCTTCAACTTCATTTAGTTGGTCTAAAATTTTAGTTAAATGATCATTGCTTTTAAGTTCTGTTTCAATATTTTCTAAACTAGATATAATGATTGCTAAACTTGGTTCTAAAAAATCAATTTCGATTTCATTGTTCATATTGGTTCTCCTTTTAAAGTATAATTATACTTAATTATACCTTATAATATAAAAAGTATAGAAAATAAAGGAGTTATAATGATTCAGATATTTAAACTAAAAGAGCTAAATGCAACAGAATTAAGTCATTTAGAGGAACTTAACTCATGATGAGATAAACCAATAAACAAGAAGTTACAAAAATGTAAAATTTTTATTTGAAAATTTGGTTTAGAACCAAATGACTACATCACTTTTAATAACATAAACGATGTACCTTTTAATGATTTCATTAAGGGTGTAAATAATTACTTAAACTTTTATACTCCAAAGCTAAAAACAATTGTTAGTGAAAGACACGCATTTAAAAAATTTGATAAATCAATTATTAATTACATGCAATTAAATAGTTACACAACTGCTTTAAGTACCATAGCTGCTTTTTATACAGAAAAAGTTGATTATGATTTAACAAAATTAAATAAAAAAGAAGCAGTTAAATTTGCTAATCATGTTTTATTAGAAAAATGAAACAAGTTTAAGCGTGAAGTTCTTTCAAATTTTGGTGGAAATGAAATAATCAAAGATGTTATTAAAGGTGTTTTTGAAAATGAAGTAGTTTATGATGAAGTATTATTTGATTCACGAGTAATTATTAATACTATTGTTAAGTATTCTTCTAACTTATTAAAACGAACAGAAATTACTGAAAAGCAATTTTTAAATATTATGTATTTAGCATATTTACAATCAAACTTTATTGAAGGATTTATTTACGTTTATAATGGCTTTACAATTAATTTAAAATAAAAAACACTAATTGAGATTTAAATAGTGTTTTTTTAGGCTATAAAATCATTTTTATATTTATCTTGTTATTTTTTCATTTAATTTAACTGCAGATTTTATATCTACATTAAGTGAATTTTCAACTGTTTCAACTTCAGCATTTGCTAAAACAATAATATCGCCATTAATGCTTTCATAAACAACATCATGGTTATCAGGATAAACACCGTCACTGTATAAAATTTTTAAAATTGAATCATTCATTGTATAAGCACGTTAATTACCTGATAATACTGAAAAATTATTGCTGAATTTAGCATAAATCATTGTATTGGATTTAATTTTCCTATTATTAACTCGTCATATATTTTATGTTGTTGATAAACATTATATGTTACAGACATTGCTGAATGAGCTGAAACTTTAACAAGTTGTGATAGAGCTGTTAAAGTTGTTTGTGTTGTATCTGTTCTTGTAGTAGTTGAAGAAAATTGAAAAGTTAATTTAGTATTTAGAATTTAATTTTAGCTTCCAATTCTAAACCAACTGATTTTGTTATTCTATAAGCAATTGAATCAATATATGTTCTTGAAAAGCTAGCTGATTGCATTGTTTGTTCTTGATTAGTATCATTTGTTAGTTTGTCATTTTCTGAATGCAATAATTCTTTATTAGAATATCTTTCTGGAGCTTGAGAAATTGTTGGATCTTTAGTAAAATAAGCATCATTTATTAAAAATGAATCAACATTGCAAACTTTATAAGGACCATCATCTACAACAAAATCATGTTATGCTGCATAATATTAACGTAACAAATAATGTTGTAATAAATCTCTAACATTTGTAAAGTTTAAATCTCATTTAAGATTTGTTTTTACTGGATTTTGTTCAGGTTTATGCGTTGCAGCTAGTCAGCAGACATAGAAAATACATTAAGACTACATAATACGGATAATAAAAATTTCATTTATATCATCTCTTTTCCTTTGCAAAATACTTTTCAAAAAAACATAAACATAGTACTAATTGTTTTAATAAACATTTATAAAATTTGAAAAATACATGTGAAATGGAATTTATTTTTAATCTACTTAAAGCAAGTAAATCATATTTTATAGCCGCCCACTCACACTATGTTTTTCTTTATCCTTAATTTCATTATAGTCCTATTTTAAAATAACTTAATTATTTTTTAGTTCATTCTATGAGGGTTTTATTAATAAACCTTAACTTCTTGACCATTAATCTCACCTTCAATAATATTAATAAATGCTTTAGCTGCTTTTACAACCGGAACTGGTTTAACACCTTTAAAGTATTCTCCATATTCAACCATTGATTCATGAAATACACTTGAACTTACACAATTAATTCTAATGTTATTTTTAACATCAAACGCTGCTGCTTTGGCAAATGCTGCAACTCCACCGTTAGTTAATGCATACATAGAACCCATTTTGATTAATTCATCTTTAATTACTCCTGCAATTAAAGTTATGCTTCCATTATTATTAACATACTTGCTTGTAACTAACACCATATTAACTTGACCTAATAATTTACTGCTAATTGAAAATATTACATCCTCATTTGTTAATTCTTCAATAGGTTTCATCGCTGCGAACCTGCCGCCATAATTATATGATCAACTTTACCAAGTTTTTCAAACATTGCTTTTATACTTTCTAATGAAGTTATATCTACTTGAATATCACCTGATTTTCTTCCACCTATAATGATTTCATAATTATGTTTACTTTCTTTTAATTCTTTAATTATTGCAAAACCTAATGTTTCAGCTTCACCTAAAACTAATACTTTCATGAATGACTCCTTTTTGTGATTAAATTTATTATATAGTTCAATTTGGTTTTATTGCATTTTAAATAAAAAAAGATGCATTAAGCATCTTTTTAGCAATTATTATTTGCCTATTATTATTTATATTTACGGTTTTGTTTTTGTTTGTAAATTCTTTTTTCTTTTTTACTTAGGTGATATTCACGTTTTCTAGCTTCAGCTTTGTTTGATGATGCTACTTTTTGAAATCGTTTAAGAGCTTTTTCAATTGATTCTCCCTCATGTACGATAATACTTGCCATTTTTTCAACTCCAATTCAATGAACTATTAATATTTTATCTCAATATGTGTGTAAATTACAATACTTTTACTGAAAATAAATTTTTTATAAAAATCATCAAAGTTTTTTGTTTGATTTTTTTCTCATAATAAAATATGGAATAAATAATACAAATAGTACAATTGCTAGTAAAGTGAAAAAAATTAACATACAGAATTTATTAGCTGATTTTTTTAAAGCGATTTGTTGATCTATAGAAACTATTTCATATCCATAGAATGAATCAATATTTCCTTTTCTTGAATAGTTAAAAACTAAAGAAAAGATTTGTAAAATCGCTGTTAAACTTAAAATGATAATAAATATCATTATTTCAGAATCCACATGAACAGTATCAATTTTATTAACTAAGAATAGGATTAGTGTCGTTAAACCACCATATAAATAAATTCCAAAGGATGTTCAATTTAAGTAAATATGTCTTTTAACAATTTTTTTATAACTTTTAATAATAAAGAATGGAATTCTTTCTCTACCCATTAATAAATCTGATTTATATCTTTTAACATCAATTAGGATATGATTTAAATCAATTAAAGCTTTGATCATAACCATTAAACTTAAAACTAAGATAGTGATCATAATTCCTGCACTTGGAACTAAAGTTGAATCAATTTTTAAAAAGTTTTGTCCATCTTCAAGTTTAATGTAATTAAGTGCAATAAAAAATGCTGAAACAGAAATGCATAATATAGAAGCGAACATTAAGAATGCTATTTTATATTTTTCCATTTTAATTTCTTTAGCAATTCTTTTATTAATATTTACTGCATCAAGTTCCTCTTTGCTAAATTCTGGAACTATCTCTGTGAATTTTTTTTCACCTAGAATTGAATTACTACTATTTACATAATTAGGGTTTTTAATTTGATTTTGTTCATTTGGATTTGGCTGTTGCATTCCATTTATAATTTCGTTATTCATTTACTTCTTTCCTTTCTTTAATTTTTGAGTCTTTTACAATTGAATTTATTTCTTCATCAATTTTAATCTTTTCAATTTCCAAGTTATTACTATTTTTATCAATTTTAATTTTAGTAACAACAAACTTAGTTAGAAAAATTAAAAATGATACCAAAAGAAGTGATGAAAAGAAAATGAAAATAAATAAAAACGGAATTGATGCGCCGAATATAACTAACGCGTTACTTATATCAAATAATCCCTTCATATAAATCTCCTTTAAATAATTTTATCATTTTTATATTTAATTTGGTTTTTAACTTATTTAACCATAAATGTATCTTATCTTATTTTTTAAATCTAAATCTATTACTTTTAATGCAAGGTTATTTATAAAGAATTTATCATGACTAATAAATATAATCGTACCTTAATATTCCTCTAATGCATTTAGCAATTTACTTACAGTTTGTAAATCTAAAAAATTAGTAGGTTCATCAAGTAATAAAACTTTTATTTCCTTGCATAATAAAAGACTAATTTTTAATTGCATTTTTTGACCTTCGCTTAGTTCTTTAACCTTTTTATGAAAAATTTTATCTGAATAACTAAATTGTGAAAGATACTTTTTTATTTCTGATCTTTTTTCATACATTAAATAATCAATAAATTCTTCAACTCTAAACTCAAGTGTTTTTGTATCCATTGTTTGTTCAAGAAAACCAATTGATAAATTATTTTCTATTTTTAAAGCAAAATTAATTTCTTTTAACAACGTTGTTTTTTCCAATTACATTTTTACCTGTAATTGCAATTCTATATTGATTATTTATTTCAATACTATGATTTTCCAAATATATTAATCGTTTTTTATTGATGTTAGGTCCAAAATTAAAACTAATTTTTTTATTATATATATTTCTTATCAACTTCTTCTAATTTAGCTAATTTTGTTTTAAACTGCATAAAGTTTTTATCAACTGAATTTTTCCTTTTTTATCAAGTAATTTTTGTTCAAAAAAACTCAATTTTTTACTTTTTATATTTTGTTTAATTCAATGTGCTTTTCTAAGTTTTATATTATTTTTTAACTTTTCTTTTTCTTTATTATATTTATCTAATTTTAAATTATGTTGTTTTTCTTCATTATCCTTTTCGTTTAAGTAAGCACTTAAATTCATTTTATAGTGTTTTACTTTTTTGTCCTCAATTTCAATTATTTCATCAGCTACTTTTTCAATAAGATATCTGTCATGCGATATTAAAATAAAAACGCTTTTATGGCCTTTATGGTTTAAGATTTTACTAATTAAAAAGTTTAAATTGTTTGTATCTAAATTAACACTAGGTTCATCAAGAATGATTAATTATTTATTAGCTATAAAAGTATTTAATTTTTTTTCTTTAGTGTATTCTCCGCCACTTATATTAATTTCAGGAATAAAATAACTTTGTTCTGTATATACTGTTTCAAACAAATTCTTTATTATGCCTTCATATTCTTTTTTAAATTTGCCAGTATTTTAGCAAATGTTGTTTTTCCACTACCATTATTTCCTATTAGTGCAATTGTTTTGTTTTCATTGTTTATTTTTAAGTTATTAATTTTTAATAACTTTTAGTCTTTACGAAAAATTTGTTTTGTAAATTGCTGATTTGGATCATATAATCATGTCCCTTCGAAGAAAAAGATTAATTAAAATAATTAATTTGATGATGTGTCCATTTTATCAGTCTTCTTTCTAGTTCATATATATCTTATATTATTTATTAAAGGATTTTAAACTTCTTTAAAATAAAAAAAACTAAACATAATTGTTTAGTCTTGTTTAATTATTTTAAGATTTAATTCATCTAGTTGTTTATCTTCAACAAAACTAGGCGCATTATTCATCATATCAATTCCTTTTGAATTTTTAGGAAATGCAATAACATCTCTAATTGCTTCAGAATGAGCTAATAGCATAATAACACGATCGATTCCAAACGCAAATCCAGCATGACTTGGTGCTCCGTATTTATATGCATTAATAAATCAACCAAAGTTTTTTTCGATTGTTTCAGCATTTAATCCAACTGCTTCAAACATTCTTTGTTGAATTTCTGAATCAGTAATACGAACTCCACCACTTCCTAGTTCATAACCATTTAAAACTAAATCGTATGAATCAGCCATTGCTTCTTCTTTATTAGTTTCAAAATCTGCTATTGATTTTATATTTGGCATTGTAAATGGATTATGTGCTGCAACATAACTTTTTTTTTCATCGCTTCATTCATATAATGGAAAATCAACAATTCATAATAATTTGTAATCATTTGGATCAGTTAAAGATAACAATTCTGCAACTTTATTTCTTACAGCTCCTAACATGTCAGATACTTTTTCATATTTACCTATGTTTAGTAAAATTGTTGCTTTATCTTTAATGTTAAATTGTTTAATCAATTTTTCTTTTTCATCTTCAGATAATGATGATGCAATTGAGCCACTTCATACTTGATTTTCATATTTAGCAAATGCTAAATTATTAAATCCTTTTTGTCTTGCAGTTTCTGTTAAAGCTTCTAATTGTTTTTTACTTAGTAATTCTTCAATACAAATTCCTCTGATTGCAAAGTTGTTTTCTTTAAAACCTTCAAATAATTTAACTTGAGTTTCTGCAAAAATATATGTTAAAGTATTTAACTTTAAATCAAATCTAATATCTGGTTTATCACAACCATACATATCAATTGCTTCTTTGAAAGGCATCTTGATTAATTTTTCTTTAAAATCAATTCCTTTAACTTCTAAAAAAATTTTTTTGATTACTTTTTCAATTTGATCTTGAACTTCAGCTGCTGTTGCAAATGACATTTCCATATCTAATTGTGTGAATTCAGGTTGACGGTCATTTCTTAAATCTTCGTCTCTAAAACATCTTACGATTTGATAATATTTATCAAATCCACTAACCATCAATAATTGTTTATACAATTGAGGTGATTGTGGTAATGCATAAAATGTATTTTTATTTAATCTTGATGGAACTAAGAAATCTCTAGCTCCTTCTGGTGTTGATTTACCAAAATATGGAGTTTCAACTTCAATAAAATTATCTTTTTCAAATTCTTTTCTAATAATGCTATTAACTTTAGCTCTTAAAACCATGTTATTTTGCATTTTTTGACGTCTTAAATCTAAATATCTATACTCCATTCTTATTTCTTCAGATACTTCAACTTCATTTTCAATTATAAAAGGAGTCACTTTACTTTTATTTATTAATTCAATATTTTCAACATCAATTTCAATTTCACCAGTTGCTATTTCAAGATTTTTTGATTTACGTTCAATTACTTTACCTGTGATTGAAATTACATATTCAGGTCTTAGATTATTAATTAACTCTTGTTTATTTTCACCAATTACAATTTGTGTAACTCCATAAAAATCTCTTAAATCGATAAATGTAATTTGACCCATTTTACGAATCTTTTTAATTCATCCTTTTAGAACTACTTCTTGGTTTACATTAGTAAGGTTTAGTTCACCACAATTATGTGTTCTTTTCATTCTTTTTTTCTCCTTTTAAGTATTTAACAATTTCTTCAAATTTTAATGATACTGATTCACCAGTTTCTTGACACTTAATTGAGTAATCATTATTTGAAATTGAATTATCTCCAATTACAATTATATTTTTTGCATTTACTCTTTTAGCTGCTTTAAATCCTGCTTTAAGATTTTTAATGTTTCAATTAGTATCAACTTTTAAATTGTTAGTTCTAGCATCTAATAATAATTTGTTAGTCAATACTTGAGCTGCTTCTGATAATGGAATAATGAATAGATCTAATTCTTGATCAGTTAAAACTGAAATATTTTGCTCGCTTAAAGTTAGCATGATTCTTTCAATTCCAATTGCAAATCCACTTGCTGGTAAACTTGGTCCACCTAATTGTTCAACTAAATTATTGTATGAACCACCTGCAATGATTGCTTGATCTATTTTAGTATTTTTAAATTCGAATACTAATCCTGTGTAATAATCTAATCCTCTAACTAAATTAAAGTTAATTTGAGCATTAATAGCTAAATCTTTTAATTGATTATATGTTATGTTTAGTCTTTTTTTGTTTTCTTCGCTTGCAAACTCAAACATTTTTGGAGCATAATTAAATTTTGCACCATCAATTTTACAATCTAGTATACGTAATACGTTTTTATTTATTCTTGTTTGACAATCAGCACATAAGTCATTGAATGAAGCAAGATATTTTTTAAGTTCAATTTCATATGCTTTTCTTTCATCACCACTTATTAAATAGTTAATTTCAACAATAATATCTTTATTAATATTTAATTCATTTAAGAAACTTTGAGATAATGTAATTAATTCAACATCATTACCAATTGAATCTACTCCAAATACTTCAACACCTAATTGATTAAATTGTCTATATCTTCCAGCTTGTGGTCTTTCATATCTAAAAATAGGTCCTATGTAAAATGCTTTGTAAGGTAGATTTTCTGGAATATATAATTTATTTTCAATTAATGCTCTAACAGTTGGAGCTGTTCCTTCAGGTCTTAATACAAATTCACGACCTTTGCGATCTGTAAATTCATACATTTCCTTGCTAACAATATCACTTGAGTCCCCAACTCCTCTAACAAATAATTCCTTTGATTCAAACATTGGAGTAATAATTTCACCATAGTTAAAAACATTTAGAACTTTTCTAAACTTTTCTTCTACAGTATTTCATTCTTTAGAATTATTTAAAAATAAATCTTGCGTTCCTCTAGGTTTTTGAATCATAAAATCTCCTTTTGCTTTAAATATTATAACATTTTCATTTATTAACAAAGAAATAGGCTTTTATAAAATAAATAAATGATAGAAACTATCATTTATTTATTATTTTTGTTCATCTTCATCAAATAATCTAGGATCAATTTCGTATGTTTTTCCTTGCATTGCAGCCATTGTTGCATTTGCTTGTTCTTGTCTTGCTCTCATAATTTTTTGTACATCTTTTTTAGGGTTAACAATTACTAACATAAATGCTCCCATTAAAGTTAAGATTGAAGATACTAATGCACAAATTGAAAGACTTGCAATAGTTGATAATTGAGAACTATAATCTGATTTTAATTTATTAATAAAATCATCAAAATGAGTTGTTAATACTGGATTTGTTGATTCAGTCCCAATTCCTAGTTGACTATAAGCATTTCATTTTTTTATTGTTAAATCAGGTGATATAGAAGTTGCAACTTCAAATAAAATATATATAACAAAGATAGCAACTATTAATAATGTAAATCCACTTACTCTATATTTTAATCTTGAAGAATCCTGTTTTTTTCAGAATGTATATCCAATATATCCAAATCAAAGAAAATAAAATACTGCAAATATAATTGATGTAATATTTGTTGTTGCTTTACCGAAAATATCAACATTTCCTGCTATATTTACTTTTCTAGACATAGAACTTGTAATTTGATAAAAATTAAATTCTGTATCTCATTTATGATCTGGGAAAAGAAGACGAATTAAAGAAGTTTCATTTTTATAATTTAAATCTACTCTTACAGTTCCAACATATATAACTAATGCAACATAAAAAATTATTGTTATTAACATAAGTAATGTAAATAATTTTTTAATCATTGGCATATATTTTGGTTTTGTTTTAAAAGGATAAAACTTAGGATTTAAAAATAAATTTTGTGGTGGTATTCCATTCATACCCATATTTGCATTAAAAATATTTTGTTGATTGAAATTTTGTTTGTTAAATCCTGCTGATTGATTAAAGTTTTGTTGGTTGGTTGTTTGTGAATCTTTTTTAGCATCAGAAGTTGTTTTTGCTTCATCAGCTTTTTCTTGTGCTTCTTTTTCAGCTTTTTCTTTTGCTTCTTCAGCTAGTTTTTCATCCATTTTAGCAATAAATTCAGTTGACAATTTACTGTTTCTTTCAATGTCTTCAATAGTAAATGGCTCTTCTTCATTTGTTAAAGATTTTCTTGTGACTTTATAACTGTCACTAATAAAAGTTATAATTCTTGAATACTCAGCATACATTTCTTCAACATTTATTTCTTCTTCTGGTGCTTCAAATCTATTTGAAACTTTTGTAATTTTTACATAAGCTTTAGCAAAATCTGCTGCGATCTTTTTACGATTGTATCTGCATTTAAACTTATCACTTTCTAAAAGTAATAATAAATCAATTAGTTTAATAACTTCTTTTCTAAATTCTTCATTTTTTCTTAAGTAGTACTTTAATTTATTACTTTTTACAATATAAAATAATAAATGCGAAATACTTACATATACTTTTTTATTATCCATTTCTTTTCTCCATATTTTTGATAAATTGATACTCAACTATATTTTCTTTATCCATTGTTGAATTTAAAACACCTTGCTGAATATTATATAACAACTTAATTTTATCATTTAATTCTTTAATGTTAAGTCTATTTGATAGTGCAACCTTAACTCTATATGGGTGTGCTTTTGTTTTATTCACAATTTCATCACTTTTTAAACCTTGTTGTTTCATCACATTTACATCTCTAAAGAAAACAACAGTTGAACTTAAAAGTGCTATTAGTTTTGAAATATCATCATTTAATAATAAGTAATCTTTATATAATTTTAAGAAAATTCCTGTTTTGTTATTAACAAAAACATTTGAAAGTTCAAATATATCATTTTCAATATATTTAGTTAAATTATCTTTAACATCATTGTTTGTAATGATTTCACTTTCAATGTGCGAAAGTTTTGTTAATTCATTGGTCAACGTTTGCATATCATTTGGTGTTAAATCATAAATATATCTAGCATCATCATCTGTAATATATTTATTATTTTTAACAAAAAATGCCTTAATATAATTCATAACCTCAGCTTCTTGCATAGGTTTGACATTTGTTACTTCAAGATTTTCTTCTAAGTATTTAACAATTTTTAATCTTTTTGATAACTTATTGTTATTCAAAGTAAAAATTACTATATTATCTGTTTTGCTTTCAAGAATTTTATATAAAGCTTCTTCTGTATAACTTCGATGCAAACTAATTTTTTCTTCAGTTGCAAATCAAGCATCACTTATAATTAAAATTTTTGATTCACCAAATAATGAAAAAGTTATTATTGAAGTATAAATATCAGCAATATCATTGTATATTAATGAGTAGTTTTCAATCTCATACTCTTTTTCTGCTTTCAGTCCTTTAATTAATTTATTAACTGTTTTTGTTAGTAAGAAATGATCTTCTGAATAAATAAAATACATGCTTACCTCCACTAATCTTACTCTTATTTTATCTTATTGTTTATGTAAAAATGATTAAAGATTAAAAATGTTTAATTTTATCTAGTTATTTGTTATAATCTAAATTGTACTAAAAATTATATAAAGGAGTTGAAATTATGCCAAATATTAAATCACAAAAAAAACGTGTTTTAACTAACGAGAAATCAAGAACTGCAAATAAAGCTATTAAATCAGAAATTAGAACAGCTATTAAAAAAGCTTTAGCTGCTAAAAAAGATGAATCTACTGATGCAAAAGATTTAATTAACCATGCAGTAAGTCTAGTTGATAAAGGTGTTAAAAAAGGTATTTTAAAACCAAATAAAGCTGCAAGAGAAAAATCACGTTTAATGCAAGGGTAATTCTCAACTTAAAACGAATAATGTAAGGCAATTTCGGTTGCCTTATTTTTTTATGATATTTAAATTTTTAAACATTACAAAATAATTGTTGATTCCATTAGTAATGTAATATTTTATTTGCAACTTATCTAACGTATTTAACGTTTCTTGATGTAGAAATTTTTTATTTCCACCTTCATTTTCACCACTAATTAAAGCAATATCGGGATTTATAAATTTTATGAATTCTATACTTGTGCTTGTTTTGCTTCCATGATGGCCAATTTGTAAGATGTTAACCTTTTTCAAACCAATGATATATAAAAAATCTAATTGATTAAGTAAATAGGTTTCTGTTTGTCTTTCAGCATCTCCCATAAATACTGATCTAATATTCCCAAAATGAAAAATTAAAACTAAACTTTTATTATTTTCAAAATCACCATAAGGATTAAAAAATACATTTATAATGATGTTGTTTATTTTTATTACTTTTGTAAATTTATTATTATAGTGATCCTCGTGATTATGTGAAATAAAAATTAAATCTATTTTATTTAGGTCTTGATACTTTAAAAAATGACTAACTAGTTCTGTGCTTCTTTGTTTTCAAACTCCAGCATCAAAAATTATTGTTATATTATTTCATTTATTATGATAAACAAAGTTATTTCTATTTCCAACATTTAAAATAGTTAAATATTCACTTGGCTTTATTAGTCACGTAAAAAATAAAACTGTTTCAAAGACTAAAATACTTATAATTTTAAATTTAATAGCTATCGTTTTTTATGAAATGACTATACTCATAATAAAGCCAAAAATTAAAAATAGAATATTCTGAAAACCAATATTAAATACTATACTATACTTTTCAAATAATGAAATAATGAATCACAATGCGTTGTAAAGTTGTGTCAAAAAGCTTTGATTAAATAAATAGATAAATGCTGTTATAAAATAATAAATTGAAATAATTGGTGACAATAATAGGGCATATAAATTTGATGTAAAACTTAATTTATATGTAAAATAAGCATTTAAAATATTTATTAAAATATAAAAGTAAATAAATTTAAATACTTTATGCTTTTTAAATCTGATAAATGAACTGAACAATAATATTAAATTAATATATCAAAAACTTGATCTTAAAATAAAACTTGGAAATAAAACTATTAAGATCGTTATTGTTAAAAGGTTTTTTAATTCATTACTTTGTTTTAGTTTTTTAAACAAGTTGAAAAATTGCTTTATCATTACTCTGGTCATTATCATTGGTCAGATTGTTAAATAGTTTCATACTAACAATCAACTTATAAAAATAAATTTGAATTTAAGATTTAATTTCTTTTCATAAAATTAAATTATTAAAATCAGATTAAATAAATTAAAAATTTATTAAAAATTTTAATCCAATATTATTTAACCCTTTTATAATAGGACCACTTGATTCATAATTATTTAAAAATAATATTTTTACTAATTCAGGTGCTGTTTGTAAATTTAAAATCTTATAATTAGCAAACCTTAAATTAAAATGATTAATCTTGTTTAATGCAGTTATTTTAATTCCATATCTTATAAAATCTTGAGCTAGATATTCTTTAAAATCAAATTTATAATAGTTTGCATTTGAAACTACATTATTAATTGTGCCGCTTATATTAACCTTCATACCTACAATAAAATTATTATTTCTACTTTGAATATAAAATTTAGTATTATTAAGTTTAACAATAATATAGTTTGTTTTACTTTTTACTACTGTTCCAATATCATTTATTTCTTCATCTTCAATAAATTTACTTGATGTTCAATAATAATAAATTATTGTTAGAAGTATAAAAATAATAATTCAATATACTAAAAATCATTTCTTATGTTTAGTTTGAAGTATAAAAAAATAACAGAAAAATAAAATTCCAATTAATAAATAGATGAAATTATTCGTGTAAATGAAATAATAAATTGTAACAATTGATAATAAATAAGCAAAATAAAGTAAAAGATTAAAATCCATCAGTTTAATAATTCCTTTTTCATATAAAAATTAATCATTTTTAGATTCACAAAATAACTCTACCTCCTTTTTTATTAAAGAAACAGGTTTTGATTGTTTTAATATAATAAACAACTCTTTTGTATCATCAGCTTTTAATTTCAAACTTTGTAAGTCATTAATTTTTAAATCATCTAATGTAATTTTTACAACATATTTTTCTTTTATATCTAAAGTGATGAAATCAGATATTAAATCAATTTTTATTGGTTCAAATCAACTTAAATTACTATTTTGATCTTGAAATTCAATTCAATAATTTTTATACTTATTTTTGGTAATTTTTCTGGATAACAAAAATCTAATAAAGTTGTTTTGAATTCATATCTAACTTGAAAAATAAATTATTTAGATTTTTTTAAATTTTTACACCAAAAAAACTTGTAATAAAAACAAGGATTAAGATTAAAATAATTGTAAATAAATAGTATTTTTTCTTTATACTTGTTATTAAACAAAAAATAAAAAAATCTACCGAAGTAGATTCTATTTTAAACTATTTATTAACTTTACTTAAGATTTCTTCGATACGATTAGCATTTTCTAAACTTGTATCATATTCAAAATGTAAGTCAGGCACTGTTCTAGTATCTAATTTATGCGCTAACTTCATTCTAATTGCTTTTTTATTTTCTTCTAATTCTTCTGCAATTAATTCTTTTGTAATATCTTTATTTAATGGTAAGAATGATCAATAAATTTTAGCTATTTCGCTATCATTTGTTAATCTTACTTCAGCGATTGAAAGAGCCTTTAAAATATCGTTTTTCATTTCTCTTTCAATAATAATTGTAAGTTCTCTTAATATAGTAGCTTCTTTTCTACCTTTGATTTTGTGATTTGCCATAAATCCACCTCGAGTTCTATACTCTTATTATAATATTTTTTTAAGCATTTTTAAAATTTCTTTACTTGCAATTTTAATAAATTCATTAAATTGAATATTATTTGCATCAGTTTTACCAACAACATCACTAACTATTTTAATTACACTAAATGCTTTATCAAATAAATATGCTGTTTGAGCATAAGCAAAGCATTCCATATCTAGTACACTTGCTTTATCTTCGATTTTATTTACAAATAAATTAACTTGATCTAGTGAATGAATGAAAATATCAGATGATGCGATGTTTTTAATTTTTTCAAACTGTATTTTATTTGTGATGTTTGTTTTGTTAGTCTCATAATATTTTGGCATTCTTGGAACTTGACCATAAGCATAACCAAATGCTGTTGCATCAGCAACACTATTATAAACTTTATCTATTAGTACAACATCACCTTGTTTTAAACTATCATCGCAACTACCACTTGTTCCAATATTTATAATTCATTCAATCTCATACTTAGTTAAAATATAAGCTAATTGTGCAGCTGAGTTAACTAAACCTACTCCAGTTATACAAAACATGATCTCATCATTTTTATAAATTAAGAACTTTTCATTTTCAACCTTGGTTAAATTGAAATAAGCAATTGAATCTTGTAATTCTTCATGCATTGCACCAATAATTAGTTTCATTATTTGTCTCCTTTAATATAGTAGTCATAGGTTCTTAAAAGTTTTTTGCCAATTGCATCAATTCCATGTGTTTTGATTGCAACTTCATATTGATTAATCAATAGCTTTTTAAATCCTGTTTTTAAATTGTTAAAACATTCTGCTCGATAGTATTCAACATTTTCATAATTACGTTCTTTGCTAATTTTGTCAGCACAAAATATAATCATGTCTAGCTTAGTCATATTTTCGCACCCAACTGTATGATTATAAACTGCGTTAATAATTTCTTCGTCTTTAATAAGTCAATCATGTTTTAAATGAAACGCTCCTGTGTAAGAATGCCACACTGGTTTTGGTTCAATTAATAAGGTTTTATCATATTTTCTTAGGTATGCAATTTGTTTTTCATTATCCCATCTTTTTGTAATATCATGCAATGTTCCTGCTACTTTTGCTCTTTGTGGGTCAATTCCATTGTTTTTAGCTAACTCAGCAGCCATTTCTCCAACATTTAAGCAATGTTCATATCTTTTTTTGTCCATGAAAGGTTTTACACGAATATCTAAATACAATAAATGATAATTAATATAGTCATTAACTTTTGGAGTTAATAAATTTAATTCTTTTAATTCTCTTAATTTTGTTGAGCTCAAGAAATTATTTTCAAATTGATAAATTGGAATATGATATTTAGTGGCAACTTCTTTTTTATATTCATTACTACGTTCAAAAACAATGAAGTGAATCATTTTTATTAATTCATCAAAATTATTTCATTCTTCTAATCTATTTAAATTGTCTGATCCAATTACAAACGAGAAATCAATATCAGAATATAATTCTTTAAAATGAGAAACAGTTTCATAAGTTGTTGTAACACGATTATTATTCATTTCAAACTTATCGATTTTAATATATGGTTCATTTTCAAAAATTAAATTTAATAAATTTAATCTTTCTTCATTTGATGTTTTGGTTGATGATTTAAAGGGATTTAGAAATGTAGGAATAATTCATACTTCTTCAAAACCTAATTTATCATGACAAGTTTTTGCCATATTAAAATGGTCTGTATGAACAGGATCAAAACTCCCTCCAAAAAGCGCTATTTTTTTATTATTTTTCATCTTTCACTCATAATGTAGTCTTTACCCTTTTGCACTTCTGTCTTACTTAAAGTTGGGTAATCTCATTGTCTTAAGATTTCATAAGTAACTATTCCTACAGTGTTTGCTACATTTATGCTTCTTGTTTGTGGTGACATTGGTAGTCTAAAAGTGTTTGTATAATTATCTTTAATAATTTGTTTTGGAATTCCTGATGATTCTTTTCCAAACATCACAAATACAGGTTTGTCATAGCTATTAAAATCAAAATCACTATGTGGTTTTTCCCCATATCTTGAAATGCAAAATAAATCAATATTTGGATTCTTTTCACAAAAATCTTCTCAATCATCATATAACTGATATTGTACTAAATCAAAAGTCCCTGCACTTGCACGATTTAATTCTTCTTTTTTGAAAATAAAACCTAATGGTTCAATAATATGTAGTTTAGCATTAGTTGCAACAGATGTTCTAATAATAGCTGCAACATTTTGCGCTATTTCTGGTTCATATAAAACTATATTAACTTGTCTTTCCATTATTTAATTTCCTTTTCAATTATTGCTTTAATTTCATTTAATGCATAAGCTCTAGCAGAACAGTTAACTTTTTCTTCTTCTGTTAATTCTGCACAATAAACATTGTATTGTTCAGGTTTAAAAATGTAGTCATAACCAAATGTATGATTAGCGAATTTTAATTCATCTCCCATAACACCTTTTGTTATTCCTAATGCTTCATAACTTTCACCTTTATTGTAGTTTGTAATTACAATCGCTGTTTGCATATTCATGTTTTTATCGTCTAAGTTTTTTGTCTTATCCAATATCATTTTACATATTTCTTTAAAGTCAGTCACAGGATATGCTCATCTTCTTGAATAAACACCAGGAAAACCATCTAAAGCGTCAAAAAAATAACCAGTATCATCACCAATTGCTCAACCATCAATATATTTTGAAAGCGTTTCAGCTTTGATTTTTGCATTTTCTAATAAAGTTTCTCCGTCTTCTTCAGGTTCTACATAATCAAGCAAATCTTTCACACTTTTAATTTCATAATCAGGTAATAATGATTGAAATTCTTTTATTTTGCCTTCATTACTTGTAGCTATTCATAATTCTTTTTTATTCATGACTGCCTTTCTATGATAATTTGATAATATATATTATATATTTTAGAGGTTTAGGTAATAAAATGAAAGCACTTAGCGGATTAAGTAATAAAATAACAATTAAACAAAATGATTTAATAAAAGAAACGTATATATATGTTGATAAATACCTTGATAGAGCGAATGAAATTAAGGTTTATGAGCAGTTAAATCAAATGAATCTTGATTTTTTAATTGTTCCTTTTAATTGAGAATTTATAGATAATAAAATGATGTCTAAAACTAAATATTATGAAGGCGCAATTACACTTCATGAGACTCATATTTGTGTTAATAAAATGAAAGCAATTATTAAACTAATAAGTAAAATACATAATTTAGAATTAGTTGATATTAAAGCTTTTGATCCTAAAGGATTTTTAGATTTTTTTATTCAAAATACAAAAAAATGTTTATTTGATTTATCAGAATTTAAACCTAAAGTAGAATCAATAATTAAAAGCTATTGAGATGATAAAACTAAGCCTGTTTTTTCACATAATGATTTAGTTAAAGGTAACTTTATTAATTATAAAAAAGGTTGAAAAGTAATCGATTTCGAATATGGTATGTATAATCATTATTTGTTCGATTATGCTAGTTTTATTAGTGAATCATTAAATAAAAAAAGATGAAATGTCTTTATTAATATGCTTAATTTAACATCAAAAGAATTAAGTAAATTACACGATTTAATTTATTATCAAAATTATCTTTGAATTTACTGAGCAAGTTATATGTTTGAACAAACAAGTGAACAAATTTTTGTTGAAATTACTAAAGAAAAAATTGCAAATTTAACAAACTAATTAATTAGCAGTTGATTCAAGATTTAATAGTCATTTTTTGGTAATTTTTTGCGATCTATTCCACCACTATAACCACCAATTTTTCAATTATAACTTATAACTCTATGGCATGGAACAACAACTGAAATCAAATTTTTACCATTTGCATTTGCAACTGCTCTAAAAGCATTTTCATTTCCTAAATTCTTTGCTAATTGTTTATAAGAAATGATTTTATCATAAGGAATTTTTAATAATTTAGATCAAACTTTTTTTCAAAATCAGTATCTGTCATTAGTACAGGTATTTTAAATAGTTTTGTTTTACCTACAAAGTAATCATTTAATTCTTTTTTAAAGTTTATAATTGTATTATTTTTTCAATAGTTATTTTAGTATTAGTATCAGTTTTAAATTTTATAATTCTTTTCACAAGATTTTTTTTATTTAAAAATTCTAATAAGTATATATTCTTCTGATCACAAATAACTATTACTTTTCCTAATTCAGTTTTGATAATAGACGCAGATAGTATTAACTTTTTATCAGATGGCAAACTTGAATCTTCTAATAGTATTGATAATAAATATTCTTTATCCTCTTTATTTACATTCAGATTCATTATTTGGTTATTTATCATCTTTTTTACCTTTAAATCTATTGTTTAATTATAGTATTAAAACAAAATAAAAACAGCAACTAAAGTGTTTAAGGTAATTAAAATTTTAGTTTAACTAATTCTCTTTTAGCTGATGTTAACATTCTGTATCCATCTTTTAAAACAAGTACATCATCTTCGATTCTAACTCCACCTAAACCTGGAATATAAATTCCTGGCTCAATTGTTAAAGTCATATTTGCTTTTAAAATTGTTTTACCTGTTGCAGATGCGTAAGGTTCTTCGTGGATTTCAACTCCATAACCATGACCTAAACCATGTGTAAAGTATCCTCCATATCCTCTTTTTTCAATAAAATCATAAACTTGTTTATGAATATCTCCAGCATTTACACCTTCAGATACTAAGCTTATTCCTAATGATTGAGCTTCATAAACTGCATTGTAAATATCTTCTAATTTTGGATCAATCTCACCAATTGCAATTGTTCTTGTTTGATCTGAACAATATCCATTGTAATAACAACCCATATCAATAGTTACTAAATCACCAAGTTCGATTTTTTTATCAGTTGGAACAGCATGTGGCATACTTCCATTAACTCCTGACGCAATAATAGTATCAAAAGAAATTTTTTCAGCACCTTTTACTAAAAATTCATTATCAATAAATCTTTGTAATTCTTTTTCAGTCATACCTGGTTTAACATATTTTAAAATTGCTTCAAATACTTCGTTTGTAATATCACAAGCTTTTTGTAATTGTTCAATTTCTCATTCATCTTTAACAATTCTAATTTCTGAACAATTAATTGGCACTAAAGTTTGATCTTTAAAGATTTTTGTATATCTTTCAAATTCAGCATAGTGAACTCAATCAGATTCAAATCCTAATCTCTTTACACCGTGTTCTTTAAGAATTTCATTCATTTGAGTAAAAAGGTTACTTGATAATTCTCTTATTTTAATTTCTGCTGGAATATTTTTAGAATTTCTAGCAGCTGTTATATATCTTCCATCAACTAATAAATAGCTTTTTGTTTTAGTAATTAATAAATATCCTAATGATGATTTAAATCTAGAAAATCAGTATCTATTTTCAGGTGAATAAAATAAAATTGCTTCAGCTGAGCTAGCGTCTAATAATTGATTTATTATTTCTTGTTTTTTCATAATGTCTCCTTGTTAAACTTATATAAATATTATAGATAATAAAAAAAAATAAAATAGTTAAAAACTATTTTTTTTGTTTATGTAATTCGTGTTTGTTACAATTGCTGCAGAATTTTTTAACTTCTATTTTTTCTTTTTTCTTATCATTTTTACCTATGTAATTTTCATTTTTACATTCATTACAACGTAGAATATATTTTTCACGCATAAACGTCACCTCGCTAAACTTTTCTTGTATAGATACAATATCTATTTAATATTATCAACCTTTATGTTTATTTACAAGTATAGATGGACAATTATTTTATTATTGACAATATTAAATTGGTTATTTTGTAAGTTTTATAGTAAAATATTATTAATGATTTTTAATCATTTATCTTAAGGAGGAATAATGAAAAAAATGATAACCCTTTTAGGAGCAGCAACACTGTCTGTTTCTTCAGCTACTGCTGTTGTTGGATGTAGTAATAATTCTGTTGCAGCCTATAATAATTTTGCAAAATTTGCAAATGCTACTAAACCAACTTTTGATGAAGAAGGTAAAGTTACAAAACAAGGATCAACATTAATTTATTACATTGGTGCTGAAGATAACTTATCTTCATTATCATTTGAATATGCAATGAAAGTAGCAAGTGGAGTTGGTGAAACTGCAACATTAGATGAAGCATTTAATAAAATAAATGATGCAGCAAGTTCAAATACATTTATTAATGATTTTAAACAAATCGGTGAAACTTTAAAAACTAATGATAAAACTGGTGCTGATGATCAACTTGCTCAAACTGAAGTTAAATACAATAAGAAAAAAAGTCTATGATATTTTGAGAGTCAATCAAATGGTTTTTCTTTTAGTAACGGTGCAAATAGTAATAAAATTGAAATTCAAGGTTCTACTGTAGAAACAGTTGGAGATTTATGAACTGATAAAGGGACTAAAAAAATATTAAATGATTGAATTAAACCTTCAGTAGCTAGAATGGTTTATTCTGAAACTCAACAAGATAGTTGAGATAAAACTAAAGACAAAACAAAAATTGAAACATTGAACAAAGAAATTAATGACAGAGTAGATGCAATCAAAAGTTCAAAAGGACCTTTATTCTTAATTGTTAGAAATGGTGAATTTATTGGTTATTTAGAAGGTTTCAATGTATATAATGAAGTATTTGTTAACGGTGAAGATAATAGCTCATTAAAACCTACAAAATATGATCAAAAAGAATTAATTGATAATTTTGACAAAGGTATAAATTCAATCATTAATAATAAAGACATTGTATTTAATACATATAAAACTGGAAGTACAAGTCACAAATTAACAAGTGATGCTTGAAAATGAGAACATTGAGATAATTGAGTAGTTAGAGATTCAACTTCTTCATCAAGCAGTTTTCGTGAAGGTGAAGGTGCTTCAAGTACTTCTTATTCTTACACTTATAATTTAAATAAATATTAATAGGATTGAATCCTATTTTTTTATGTAATTTTAATCTGTTTTAAAATAAAAAAACCAATCAAAGATTGGTTAAATTTTTAAATGGTCCCCAAGGCCAGACTTGAACTGGCATGGGAGATAAAGCCCGGTGGATTTTAAGTCCACTGCGTCTACCGATTCCGCCACTTGGGGTTGTATATGGTGACTCGCCGGAGGCTCGAACTCCGGACCCACTGGTTAAAAGCCAGTTGCTCTACCGACTGAGCTAGCGAGTCAAAGTTGGTTGGGCTAGCAGGATTCGAACCGGCGCATGAGGGAGTCAAAGTCCCTTGCCTTACCGCTTGGCTATAGCCCAATAAATGGTGGAGGGGGAGGGATTCGAACCCCCGAACCGAAAGGAAGTGGGTTACAGCCACCCGCGTTTGACCGCTTCGCTACCCCTCCATTTAAATGGTGCTGACTAAAGGACTTGAACCTTCGACCTATTGATTACTAGTCAATTGCTCTACCAACTGAGCTAAGTCAGCGATGCCTTCTTTTTGCTATCCTCTTTAACAAGGACAATATTTATTTTATATTATAAATATTAAATAAACAAGCAAAATTTGAAAAAAAATTACATATTTTTAAAATAAAAAAAGTTGTTAACCAACAACTTTAAATAAGTCTTTAATTTTTTTCTTTTCCTTATTTTTTTCGACTTTTTTCTTGTCACCTTTTTTGAAATCTTCTCTGTTTTTTAAGTTAATTTTATTGATGATTTTGTGATCTAATAGAATTTCTTTATCTACTCATTTTTTCATATTTTCAACAATTACTTTTTTAGTATTTTTAGTTAAATCTTCTGTTTTCAAGGAAATGTGTTTTAATGGCATAATTGGTTTTCCAAATACTACTTTAATTTCAATGTGTTTTGGACGATCTTTACTAAATACTTGGTATGAATTAATAATTGTTACAGGAATAACAGGAGCATTAGCCATTTGAGCTACTTTAAGTGCTGCTGAGTGGAATTCACCTATTTCTTGTGAATGACTTCTAGTTCCTTCAGGGAATATTGCTAATGAACGTTTAAAGTCAACTACTAATTGTTTTCCTTCTTTAAATGCTTCTAAAGCACTTCTAGGATTGTTTCTATCTAATGGAACACAATCGATTAAACGTACAAATCTACCAAACTTTTTATGTTCTCATAACTCTTGTTTAGCAATAAATGCTAATGGTTGTTGTAAGTAAAAGTTATTTAATGTAATAAGTGCAACTGGATCAAAACTTGATTGGTGGTTAGGTACTAAAATAACACCACGATCTAATCAGTTTTCAATTCCTTCACATTTAACTGTAATGTTAGAAACATATAAAATTCTGTTAGCTACTTTTTTAACAAAATTGTAGCAGTACTCTTCAGAGTAATAACCAGGACTTTTAATATTTTTCTTGCTAATTTTTTTTGCTTTACGCATCATGCTTCACATTGGTAATCACATGTATGTCATTTTTCAAAAACTTAATTTTAATTTACGTTTTTTGCTTTTATCAGTTGAAACTTCTGTTTCAACTACAGGTTTTACTTCTGCTTCTATTTTTTTAGTTTTAACAACTTTTTTTTCAACTTTTTTTGTTTCAGTTTTTTTTGGTTTAGCTGCTGTCTTTTTAGATTTAGTTTCTATTGTCTTAGCTTTAGATTGCTTAATTTCTTTTTCTTTAGCCATTTTATTTTCTCCTACTCATGTATTCTACATAAAAGTGTTCTTTTTCCACTATATTTATTTTATCAAAATTATTATAATTAAAGTTTTTGATATAGACATTTCCTTCAAATTGTCCCTTTATGATGGTTCTTATAATTTCATCACAATCATCAAAAAATAAATCATAAACTTGACTACCACCAATGATATAAATATCTTTATTTTGATTATTTTTAAATTGACCAATAATACTTTTTTTATCAGTTACAAAAATTAAATTTTCAGAAGCATATGCATTGTATTTATTTGGGTCTCTTGTCAAAACATAATTAACACGATTTGGTAATCCTTTGTAATTCATTGACTCAAATGTTTTTCCTCCCATTAAAACATTTTGATTAAGGGTTGTTGATCTAAAATGTTGCATTTCTTCTTTAATTGATCAAGGTAGTGCATTATCTTTCCCAATTACAGAATCACTTGTTTGTGCTCATATCATTTTAATCATTTTGTTTTACCGCCATTCCAACTGCATATTTCTTTTCATGTGAAATTGAAATCAAAATATTTTTAAGTTCTTTATTTAAAATAATTGGTGTTTGATCATTATAACCAATATCTAAACTACTCATTGGAATTTTTTCATTAATTGATAAAGTTTTAATAATTGCTTCTTTAACTGCTCATCGACCTGCAACAAATTCTATTTTTGCTTGTTTAGAGTTAAGCTGGTTATATTTTTCTAATTCATTATTTGTTAAAACTTTATTTAAAAAATGTTCTGTTAAATTAATGCGTTTATTTTCAACAATATCAATTCCAATTTTTTCTAACATAAATTATTCCTTTATTTTATTTAATTTTACCAAATTAATAGTTAATAAAAAAACCTTACAAGTAGAATTGTAAGGTTTTGATTAATCTATTGTAATATTTACATTAAAATCATTAATTTGTTTATATTCTATTTTTGCTGCTTCAAGCATTCTTTTTGAAGCTTGAACTTCTTTAGAATCACTATATTTGTCTTCTAAATAATAAACTTTACTAATTCCTGCTTGAATAATAATTTTAGTACATTCATTGCATGGGAATAATGTTACGTATACATCACAATTAGTTAAGTTTGTTCTAGCACTTACAATAGCGTTTAACTCAGCATGTGCTACATATGGATATTTAGTGTCAATTCATTCACCATCTCTTGTTCATGGGAATTTATCATCATCAACACCTCTTGGAAAACCATTATAACCAGTTGAAATAATTTGTTTTAAATTATTTACAAGAATTGCTCCAACTTGAGTTGAAGGATCTTTACTTCTCATTGCACAAACTTTTGCAACAGTCATAAAAAATTGGTCTCAACTTAAAAAATTTGTTCTTTTCATTAGTATTTTAATTCTAATCTAAAGTTTGATGCTAGATTTTGTGAAAATGAAGTTGTTTCTAATATTGAAGCATTTAATGAGTAAACAATTCATTTATCATTTCAAAGTCCTTTTTCATTGAATCTTCCAACTCAACCGATCTTAGCAACTATTTTATTGTAGTGATCAATGTCTCCACCAATTTTATTTCTTCCATAAAATTGTAATGCTGCAATGATGTTGTAGTTATATGCAGGTGCTTTTTTTAATGTAACAATGAAAACAATTCCAGTTACAATAAAAGCTACTAAAAATAAAATTAAAATATTTTCTCTTCATGTTCATTCTTTAACAGGTTTTTTAACCAATCCAGCAAAGATTGATCCAAAGATAATTCCTGACATTAATACAGAGAATGAACTTAATTGGTCTTCACTTGATAAAATTGCTAAAACAATTAATACGATTGGTCAAATTACTTTTACTTTACCAAATTGAGCAATTGGTGATGTTTGACCTGAAACGTTCATAGCTAGAATTCCAACCATGATTCCAATAATTGGAAGTGAACCTGAAGTTATTGTGTAAGGAAGTGTTGCAGAAACAACAAAACCAAGTGTGATATATGCTAATACAAATGAAATTGCTAATTTTCAGATATTTCCAATAATAATTTCAGTAAGTTTACTAATTGAAAATAATGATGTTGTTAATAAGAAAATCATTAATGCGCTAAATACAATCCCACTTCCTGAATCCATTGCACTGAATCCATAAGTGAAAATTCTTCATCACTGCCCACCTGCAATTGTTAATGATTGATTTGTACCACCAAAGATAATCATTGGAGCTTGTCATGCTCTTGCAAGTCAAGGTTTAGCAACACCAGCTTCATCGATTGCAATCCCTTGTATGATATTCAAATTCATGAATAAACCAATAATAGTAAATGATACTGGCATGATAATAAAGAAAAATAAAATAACTCATGTAAAACTAATATTATTATTCTTAATTTTATTTAATGCTATCTTAAAATTATTTAACTTAATTTCGTCATTTAAATCTTCATCTTGAATTTTTTCAGTTTTATTTACTTCAGCAATTGTTAAATAAGTTTCTTTTAATTGAGTGATTGATGGTAAGAATTTAACTAGATTATTTTTTAGTTCTTCTGGTGTTGTTATAATAAGAATTTCTTGATCATCTTCAGTTAATTCATTTTTATATTCACTAATAACAATTTTTAATTTTTTAACTTTGTCATTCATAAAGTTTTTTTGTACAGTAACTTCGATATCTGATCAAATTTCAGTAGACCCATCAATTTGAAGTTCAACTAGTGAATATTCATTTAAATTATTAATGAATAAAACTTTAGATTCTTTAATTTTTTTATCAACGTTTTTGTATTTATAAATCTTCTTTAAAAATTTAACTAACTCTTGATATGTCTTAAATTGTTTTTCAGTCATTTTCAACACCACCTTCTTCAATAATCTTGTCTTTAAATTCTTTTGGTAATTCTGCTTTTAATTTTACCATTTCTTTTGTGATAGGGTGTCAAAATTCTAATTTATATGCATGTAGCATTTGTCCAAAATCAGTTGGTTTTTCAGCTAACTTACCATAAGCAGGGTCATTTACAATTGGATGCTTAATAAAATTAAAGTGTACTCTAATTTGATGTGTTCTTCCTGTTTCAATTGCACATTTAACCAGTGTTGTTTGGTCTAAACGTTTAATTACATCAAAATTTGTTACTGCATATTTAGAATTTTTTGATGCTACCATCATCTTTTTACGATCATTTTGATGTCTACCAATTGGGGCATCAATAATCCCTTTTTCTTCTTTAATTTCTCCTCATACTAAAGCAACATATTCTTTATATATTTCATGATTCTTTAGCATTTCAGTTAGAACTTGATGAGCTTTATCATTTTTTGCAACAATTAACAAACCAGTTGTTTGTTTGTCAATTCTATGAACTATTCCAGGTCTTTCAACCCCACCAATACTACTTAAGAATTTTTCATCTCTTCCTAATAAAGCATTAACCATTGTGCCTTCAGTATTTCCAGCACCTGGGTGAACAACCATATTATTAGCTTTATTAACAACTAAGATATCATCATCTTCATAAATAATATCTAAATCAATTTTTTCAGCATTAATTGTTGAAGGTTTAACTTCTGGTATTGTTACTTCAATTTCAATTTCGCCTTGTAAATTAAAATTTTGTTTTGTTTCAATGTTTCCATTAACTGTTACATGTCCATTTTTGATTAAGTTTTGAATAAAGCTTCTTGAATATTCAGTAGATTCAGCTAATGCGTCTACTAAGTATTTATCTAATCTTACTTTTTCAACATTAGCTTTGAATTTCATTTTTTACCTCTTCTTCTGCTTTTTCTTTATTCGGTCTAAACATATTAACAATTTCAATTATTAAACAAATTGCTCCAATTCCGATTCCTATATTAACTAACATATCAGCTAAATTAAATATGTAATTGCCAGATCCTAAGAAATTAAAATCTCACATAAACATATCAACAACTCCACCATGAATTCCATCAATATTCGCTGGTGCTCATGATCTTGCTAGTAAATTAGCAAATCCTCCGGCTAATAGAACTGAACAAGTAATAATTCATTTTTTATCATTTAGAAATACAAATACAATCATTAAAGCTACTACAAATAGTGTTGCTAAAACTATAGTTTGCGCAAGTTTATCACCAGAATCATTATTTCCATAAGCTGATCCTAAGTTAATCACATAACGAAGATTTAAAAATCCTTTAATAAAATTTTTACTTTCACCTTGTTGCATTGTTGCAACAACAATTCATTTAACAATTCAATCTAATAAAATTAATACTGTCATTATCGGAGCAGCAATTATTAATTTAAATTTTCATTTATAATCATAATGTTTCAAAAGAAAAATAATATTTTCTGTTAAATTGATATTCATTGCTTACCTCCTAAACATTTATAATGATTTTACTACTGAATTACATCTTTCACAAATTTCTTCATTTATTAATGTATCAAATAGTCCTCAACATCTTTCACATTTTAATCCTTGTTTTGGTTCAATGCCAACACAAGATATTTTTTGATCAGTTAATCCTGAAGAGTTATTTGTAAAATTTAATGAATTTACGATAAATATTTTATCTAGTTCTGTCACTGATTCAATAGCTTTATATTCATCTTTTAAACAAACATTTACAATTGCTTCAAAACCTTTATTAATTTTTTTTTCTTCTCTAGCTACTTCTAAAGCTTTATTTACATCATCTCTTAAAATCATAATATTATTTCATTTTGTTACAAAAGCATCTGCTTCTAAAAACATTTGTGCTCTATTATCTAATAAATGCACAGACTCAGCTTTTTCAATATTAACCATTGATTGATAAAGCTCTTCGATTGTATAAATCAAGATTGGTCTTAATAAATCAATTAACATTCATAATTGTTCATATAAAACAGTTTGTACTTGTCTTCTTCTTAAAGCATCTTTTTTCTCAATATATAAAATATCTTTAATGAAATCTAAGTAAAATGATGATAGATCTTTAGTTACATAGTTTATCAATAAGTTATAAACTTGGTTGTAAGCTAAGTTATCATATGCTTCACTTGCTTTATTTTTAATTACGCTTAAATTATGTAAAGCATATCTATCAACTTCTGATAATTCTTTTTGATAATCCTTACTTGGATCAAAGTCAAATAAATTAGCTAAGATAAATCTCATTGTATTTCTAATTTTTCGATAAGTTTCTTCAATTTGTTTAATAATCTCTGGTCCAATTTTTTGATCATCAGTAAAGTCTGTTGAAGCTACTCATAATCTTAAAATATCTGCACCTTGAGTATTTGCAAATTTAATTGGGTCAATTCCATTACCTAGTGATTTTGACATTTTATTTCCTTTTTCATCAACTGTCATTCCATGAGAAATTAGTTTTTTGTAAGGTGACTTACCAGAATATATTGTTGAGTTAATCATTGATGCATTAAATCATCCACGATATTGGTCATTGCCCTCTAAATATAAGTCATATGGTAATGGTAAGTTTTTAAATCTTTCACTTAAGGCAATCGCACTTGATCCTGAATCAAATCAAACATCTAAGATATCTTTTTCTTTTCTTAAGTTTTTATTTCTATATGCTTCTGGTAAGAAAGTATCTGCTGGTTGATCAAATCATGCGTTTGTTCCTAATTCAGTAATTTTATTAATTGCAAATGCTAAGATTTCATTATTTAATACCAACTTATCAGTTTCATCATAAAATGCAACAATTGGCACACCTCATAGTCTTTGACGTGAAATAGTTCAATCTGTTCTATCTTCTAAAACTTGGTATAAACGTTTTTTAGCTCATTCTGGTTTTGTTGTAATTTGATGAACATTCGCTAAGATTTGATCTTTTGCTTTATCTAACCCAATAAATCATTGTGATGTACAACGATAAATAACTGGTTTTTTTGTTCTTCAATCATGTGGGTATGAATGTGATACAAATTTTAATTTTAATAATCTTTGTTTTGCATCTAAATCCATTCCAACCATTTTATTAGCATCTTCATAAAATACTCCAACTAATTTTTGATCAAATTCTGCAATTTCGTTTGTAAATTTACCTTGATCATCAATTGGGGCAAATGGTTCTAATCCATGTTGTTTAACAATTATGTAGTCATCTTCTCCAAATCCACCTGCCGTATGCACAATACCAGTTCCTGCTTCATCAGTAACATGATGTCCAATTACAATTTGATTAATTTTTTGTTCATATAATGGGTGAGCGTATTTAAGTCCTACTAGTTCAGGTCCTTTTAATGTATCTAAGATTTCAAATGTTTCTCATTCAACTTGTTCAGCTACCTTATTTACTAAAGTTGAAGCTAAAATAAATTTTCTCCCATTTGCTTTAACAATATTATATTCAATGTTTTCTCCCACAGCAGCCATTTGGTTTGAAGGAATAGTTCAAGGAGTAGTTGTTCAAATAACAAGTTCAGTATTTGTGTCAACTTTAGCATTTCCTTCAACAATGTTCATAGCCACAAAAATAGTTGGTGATTTAACATCTTTATATTCAATTTCAGATTCAGCTAATGCTGATTCACTTGATGGAGATCAATAAATTGGTTTTAATGCTTTGTAAATCATTCCTTTTTCATACATTTTTTGAAATAGTTTTAATTCACTTACTTCAAAATCATGAGTTAAAGTAACATATTTTACGTCACTATTTGAAAACATACCTAAACGTTTAAATTGATTTGCTTGATTTGCAGCTTGTTTTAAAGCATAGTCTTTACACATATCTCTAAATTTGACATCTGGTATTTTTTTGCGATCAATTCCCATTTTAGTAACAGCTGTTTCAATTGGTAATCCATGAGTATCTCAACCCATAATAAAAGGAGCTAAATAACCATTAGCATTTTTTCATCTAATTATCATATCTTTAAGAGTTTTATTTAAAGCATGACCAATGTGTAAATCCCCATTTGCATATGGTGGACCATCATGTAACATGAATAAAGGTTTATTTACATTTAACTTTTGTTTTTTATCATAAATCTTTTTTGTTTCTCACATTGCTTGAATAGTTGGTTCTTTATCTTTTAAGCCTGCTCTCATATCAAAATCTGTTTGACCAATTAACAATGTATCTTTGTAAATGTTTTTCATTTTCTAATCTCCTTTTAAAAATAAAAATCGCCCCTATAACAAGGAGCGATTTACCGCGGTACCATCCTAATTGATAAATTAAAACTTAATTTATTATCTTTAAGGTTTTAACGGTGCCACCGCAAAATTCTACTCAATATATATTTTTCTTTTTTGTTGAAAAAAGTGATATTTTTTAACAATTATTACTAGTTTGCACCAACCACTAGCTCTCTTAGAATAATTAATTTAAAAAACTTGTCTTTTAGTTTTATAATAATATTTTATCTTATTTTTCTTTAATTTGATGTTTTTTTACAAAATCTGTTGTTCTTAAAATATAGTCATCTGTAAATTTAATGATTGATTTAGTATGATTAATTCCTGTATCATAAATGATCAATTCATTTACATTAGATTCTTCGATATTGTTTTTAACATCTTGCATTTTAAAACTATCTAAAAAGTTTGTTACTCGATCAAAGCGATTATGAATATACATAATAGGTATGTATTTATGTTTAGCTTCAATTAAATTAATAAAATCAAGATCAATTAAATCCACACCATATTCATTTTTATAAATTCTTAACATATCTTCTAGTACTAAATTAACATAGTTTTTAAAAATCTTTGGTGCATTGATTGCAACCATTCTTCTTAGTAATTTTGAAACAGACATGTAAGCTGAATCTGCGATTGCTCATTTAATATTATTTTCCTTTACGAATTTTTCTTTTGTTAATGCCAAATAATTAATTGTGAAACCACCCATGCTTGTTCCAACCAAACCAATTTCTTCTGGCTTATAGTTTTGAGTAACTCAAGAAATCATTGTCATCAAATCTCATTTTTCTTTGTATCCTCAAGTAACAACATCTTTATCACTTGAACCATGATTTCTAAAATCAAAAGTAAGAATGTTATATCCTAATGAACGATAATGTCATGTTAAATATAAAACATTAAATCTGCTTGAATTAAAACCATGAACACCAATAACTCATTTGTTGCTTGGTTTTGGATGTATTCATACACTACCTACCAATTTAAACCCATCTTTTGATAATGTTGTAAAGTTAGCTGTTGGGTTTTTGTATTCTTTTATTTTTAGTTTCTTATTTGAATTACGGTTTGTTGCGTTAAGGTTATTAATAGTTTTAACAAAGTTAATTTTTAAACTAGCAGCTTCTTCACGCTGTCTAATAGTTTTAGAAAAACTTGAGTTTCACATTTGAATCATCTTATGCGCTAAAGTTGAATATTCTGACATAATAACCTCTTCCTATTAATAATATTTTACTATAACCCACATATAAAAATGAAATAAAAAATAAGCAATGCTTATTTTCTAATTATTATTTTGTAAATATTACCTTCGATTTTTTTGTAAATACCATCGTTGATATAAATAACCCCTGAAATGAAATCAATAATTCTTCTTTTTTCTGGTTTATCTAATTCTGAAATATCAATTAAAACAACTTTATTAATTTTTAATTCATCAGCAATTTTAGCTGCATCTGAGAATGAAACTGGTTTAATAATTTCAGTTCTTTTTGATGGAATATCTTGATTGATTGTATTTAATTCACTTTCTTTTGCATATTCAACTTCTTCTGATTGATTTACTTGAACATCTTCGTCATATAAATTATATCCGTTTATGTCGTTTAAAGCTTGATCTGATTCCCCTGCGATTCTTTTAGCTTTAATTTTATCTAGTAGTTCTTTAATTTTCATATTTTTCTCCTACTACTTTAAGAATGTAGGGAAATCGTCTTCAGTTTCGTTTGAATAAGCTAATTCAGTATTACTATTTGCTGAATGCATTGTTTGATGAGCATGTAGTACATCTTCTTCAAATGAAGTTTGAACTTTTGCTTCTTCTTCAACATGAGCAGCTTTGTAAAGACTTGAACTTCTTAAATTTGCGAAAGTTGACCTTGCATTAGTTTTTGTTCCAACACTTGCTGTTGATTTCATCATTTCTTCATCAAATCCTGTTGCAATAACTGTTACAACTAATTCATCTTTTTCAGTTAATTCTTTATTAATAGCAACTCCAAAAACAATATTAACCTCTGGATTATCGATTGCTTGGTTAACAACATCAACAACATCATAAGCATCGTTTAATGAAATTCCTTCTCCACCAGTAACATTAACAATAACATCTTTAGCTCCAATAATTGAAGCTTCAAGTAAAGTTGAAGAAATAGCATCGTTAGCTGCTAAGTTTGCTTTGTCTGGTCCTGTTCCTAATCCAATTCCAAATAATGCATTTCCTTTTTTAGACATAACTGTTTTTACATCAGCAAAGTCTAAGTTTATTAAAGCAGGTACTGCAATTAAATCTGTAATTGTTTGAACTCCTTGTTTTAAGATAGCATCAGCTTCACCAAATGCTTCTTGAATAGGTTTTGCTCCAATGAATTCTAATAAACGATCATTTGAAATAACAATTGTTGAATCAACATATTTTTTCAATTCAATGATTCCTTCTTCAGCAAAAGTGTTTCTGTATTTTCCTTCAAATCTAAATGGTTTAGTAACAATAGCAATAACTAATGCTCCAGTTTCTTGAGCAATTCTTGCGATAACTGGTGCAGCACCTGTACCAGTTCCTCCACCCATTCCAGCTGTAACGAAGATTAAGTCAGTTCCTTCTAAAGCAGCTCTTAATTCATTTTCTGATTCTAAAGCTGCAGTTTTACCAACTTCAGGATTTGCTCCAGCTCCTAATCCTTTAGTTGATTTTTCTCCTAAAATGATTTTATTTGAAACTTTTGACCCTGCTAAAACTTGTGCATCTGTATTTGCTATATAGAAATCAACACCGTGTGCTCCTTGTTCAAACATTCTTGACACAGCATTGTTTCCTCCACCACCAACTCCAATAACTTTAATCTTGGCTTTTTGGCTAAATTCTTGTGTATTAATGCTCATTTTTAGTTCTCCTTTTTCTAAGCTTCTACTTTATCTATTAGTATACCATCATTTTTTAAATATAGATGGCTACTTGCTTTATTTTGACCAATCACATCATCTGAAAAGCTAAATTGATAATTAACTGGTTTATTTTGAATATTTCTTTGAATATTTTTAATATCGGCTGTAATAACTCTGTTAACAAATTTGCTGATCAATCCATAACTTTCAAAGTGCTCAGCATTTTTTAAAGCTCCAATAATTTTTGTTTTATTAAAGTAATCTGATGATGATTTATTACTTGTAAGTAATGATAATCCATTTGGGATTTCTTGTATTAGACCAAAGTTAAATACAGGTGTTACATAAAAGTCAATTTTATTTTTTGTAACAAACTCTTCTTTAATTTCTTTATATGAATTTTTAACTGCTTTTTTAACTATTGTTTGAATTTGTTCACCAGTTAAAGCTTTTGATCCTAATGAATTGCTAAATTTTAAAAATACTGATTTTAAAATATTTTCTGATTCAAAATTAATATTATTGTATAGGTAATTTTGGCTCATTTCTGTACTTAAATTAAATTCATTTGATAGTTTTTCAATAATATAGTTCATTCCATGTGGAATTGAAGCATACTCAACAAAAGCTCCATTTTTAAATAGTCCAGCTTCTACTTTATCTTCTTTTCAATCTACAACTACAATATCATTTTCTTCTTTTCCAGCTCTTTCAATTGAATTGAATAAAGCTTCTAAATTAGTCAAATACTTAACAATATTTTCACCAGTTTTTTCAACTACCATTTTATGTGATTCATAAACTTTCTTATATATTGATTTAACTGATGCAATAATTTCAATGTCTTTTCCTCCAACTAAGAAATTTTCATCTTCTTGTTTTACACCATCAATTTTAACTTGTAACATTTCTACTTCTAAATGGTAAGCACTATTTTCTAATTGTTCTTTTTTAGTAAATTTTTTAAGATAATCTTGAATTAATTCTTTATTTGCTAATATTGGATTTTCACTAGTTGGTATTTGAATTTTTTTTGTAGCATAACTATAAGTTGCACTTGGTACAACCATAAAAATTTGATTTTCATCAAATCCTGATTCATTTTTTCTAATTGTTTTAAGAATATTTGCTAATTCTCTTTTTAATTCAACAGCAGAACTTTGCTTAACAACACCATTATCGCTTAAGAAAGAGGTATTTGGTTTAGCTTCAATTTCGTGCTCGAAGATCGAAATAATTTGTTTATTTAATATTCTGTAAGCATTAATTTTTACTTTATTTTTTTTGATTTCTATTGTTGTTAATGTTTTATTGTTTTTCATAACTTATACCTCTTATTTTTTCTCAATTACTCATAGTTTTGCACTATGACTTCTGTTGTTATTTTCTACTTCTGTTTCTGTAGGTTTTAATGGTTTTTTAAACAATAATTTAAATTCTTTTGATGATTCAATTTCAAAAGGTATATTACTTAAATAAAATTGTTGTTCATCAAGAGTATATTTTTTAAATATACTCTTAACTACTTTTTCTTCTAGAGAATGGAATGTAATAACCACTACTCTTCCTTTTGGATTTAATAAATGTATGCTTTGTTCTAATGAACTTTCAAGTGCTTCCATTTCATTGTTAACTTTAATTCTTAAAGCTTGAAATATTTTTTTAGCTGGGTGTTTTTGTTGTTTTAAGATTTTAGCTGGAAGTGATTTTTTAATCACTGCAACTAATTCAAATGTTGTGTTAATTGGTCTTGAACTAATAATGTTCTTAGCAATTGATCTAGCGAACTTTTCATCTCCATAATTTCATAAGATTTGTTCTAACTCTTCTTGCGAATAATCATTTACAATTTTGTAAGCAGTTAAACTATTGTTTGTTCTATCCATTCGCATATCTAAAGGACCATCATATCTATAACTAAATCCTCTTTCAGCCACATCAAACTGTGGTGAGGAAACTCCTAAATCATAAAGTATACCGTCTACTTTAAAAATCCCTTGCATAGCAAGCATTGCAGAAATGTTAATAAAATTACCTTCTAGTATTTTAAAATTACTTCCGATTTGCTTTAATTTTTCAGTTCCTTCTAAAATAGCTGTTTCATCTTGATCAATTGAGAATAATTTACCATTTTTCAATTTCCTTAATATTAGACTAGAATGTCCAGCTCTACCAAGCGTGCAATCAACGTAAATACCATTTTCTTTAATATTTAAGTATTTGATTGACTCGTTTAATAATACTGGTATATGTTTTTCCATTATTTATTTAAACCTTGATAAATTGTTTCAGCAATCTCTTCCATTTTGTCGCTGTTTTGATTTTGGTAATCATCATATGATTTTTGATCTCAGATTTCAACTCTGTCACCCATTCCAAGAATGTAAACGCTTTTTTCAATATTTGCTAGTTTCAATAAATTGTTAGGAATCTTAATTCTTCCAATCTTATCGATTTCTACTTCATGAGTGTTAGCAATTATTTCACGAGTTAACATCCTTGTTTCTTTATTAAAAGAAGAAAAATTTAAAATTTGTGAACTTCATTTTTCAAATTGCTCTTCTGTTCTCATTTCAAGGCTTCCTTCGAACCCTTTAGAAACATAAACCGTTGAATTTAAAATCTTATTTCTCATTTTTGAAGGAATAGTAAATCTTTGCTTATCATCCAAGTTATGATCATATGTTCCAAAGAATAGCATACCATTTTCCCCCATTTCTTCCCACTTTATAAATATATATTACTATATTTAAATTATTTTGTTAAGTTTTTTTTAATAAAAAATATTAATTTTAGCTAAAAAAGACACAAAAAAAGATGAGGCAAACCTCATCTTGTTATTATTAATAAAAATTAATCTTGAACAGATTTAACTTCTTTTCCTTTATAGAATCCGCATTCTCTACAAACTCTGTGTGGTTTAATCATTGACCCACAGTTTTCGCATGAAACTAAATTAGAAGCTACTAAAGCTAAATGACTTCTTCTTTTATTTTTAGCAGATTTACTTGTCTTTCTAAATGGTACAGCCATCTTAAAACCCCCTTAATATTTTTTATTTTTTCTTGAACTCATTCAATTTAGCTCATCTTGAATCTATTTTGTTTTGTTCATTCTGATCAAACTCTTCTTCAGACATAATTGTCCAACCAAAACCAGTCTTTTTTATTATATCACTATTATTTGATAAATTAAAAGGTAAATTTATATTTATTTGCTCAATAACATAGTTTTGAATTTCAAATTCTTCACCTACTATAATGTTTGCTTGATCATTTATTGAATCAGAAAATGAATACTCATCATTTCAATCAATTAAGCTAGAATATTCAAACTCTTCACCTGTTCTTGCGTCAATTGCGTCTAAAGTAAAATTAATTACCCCATTAACACTGACTGTTTCAATTGAATCAATTCAATCAACATCAATATCATAATCTAAATATTTAACTTTTTTTACTAGCACATTGTTTAGCTTGATTGTTTCTAAATCTGATACAATTTCTGCTAATTCATTATGTGTATTTTTTTCTAAATATTGTCTATTCATATTATCTAACTTTAATTTTTAATTCTTTAAGATTATTTAAAACTGTTTTAAAGTCATCATTAATTTCTTTTTCAGTTAATTGATGTTCTAAACTATTAAATGTTAACTTAATTGTTAATGATGAAGTATTTTCTTTTTTCATGTGTTCATCAGCATACTTATCAATTACTTTATAATTTGTTAAATAATTTAAATCTTTTAATATAGTTTCAACAATTGTATCAAATGCAATATCATTGCTTAATTCAAATGAAATATCTCTTGTTGAGTTTTGGAACTTAGATAATTCGTTAGTTACATGAACTTTATCTGCAATTTCTAATAGTAAGTTTAAGTTAATTTCACAAATAAAAGTTGAATTAATTTTATTTGCTGATTCATATCCTGGATTTAATTTATAGATAATTCCTAATTTTTTATTTTTATATTTAACAACAGCATTAATGTATGGATGAATTTCATTAATTACATTTTCATCAACTTCAAAAGTTAGATGTGTTAAATTAACTTTGTATAAATCTAAAACACTCATTAAAATAGAACTAATATAAGCATAGTTAGCTTTAATGTGTACTTGATTTAAACTATCAGAAATAGCTTCACCAGAAATAGCAAAACATAAGTTTGATTGTCTAAATCCATTTAGTGCAAATATATCTGCCATTTCAAAGAACTTAACTGATTTGTTACCATTATTAGCATTAAATATAATTGCTTCAATCATTGATTTAGATAAGTTATTTCTAAATGTTTCACGTTGAGATGATAATGGACTCATTAACACAACAGGATCTTTAACTTTAAATAAGTTTCAAGTTTTATTTGATTCTTTATCAGTTAGTGAATATGTTTTAATATTATTAAATCCTAAACCAACTAAGTAATCACTTAATTTATCTCTTAATTTCTTATCTAAATTTTTTGTTTTCTTGAAACTTACATATTCTAATGGTTGTTCAATAATATTGTCATAACCATATAATCTTGCAATTTCTTCACATAAATCATTTTTACCATATAAGTCAGTTCTATTTTTATCAACTGTAAATGTTAATTCTGATTTTTTAACTGAAATGCTAATGTCTAATGTTCTAAATAAACCTATGATTTCATCAATTGTAATTTCAATTCCTAAAATATCTTTAATTTTTTCTAATGTTATTGAATACACATTGTCATAATTTTGCTTTTGTACTGTTGTAACAATTTTTTGAACGTTTTCAATCATTTTGTATTCATTTAAGATTTTGATTAATTCTTCAATTCCTTGATCATAAAGATTTGGATTTAATGGTTTAGCATATCTTTGTGTGTCAACTGTACTAATATTTAAATTTTTTTGTTGTGTACGCATTGCAATTTGATCAAGATTTAACATAACAACTAACATTGTATTTGTATTCTCTGTTACTTTAAATTTGCCTTCAGTTTTTAAACCTAAAATATTAACAATATCTTTATTTGATTTTAAAACAATTAATTCTTTTTTATCGATAACTTGTTTTGTTAAAGTTAATTCACCATATACTTTTTCAGCATCAATTAAAATAAATGGTTGACCTGAAATTAAAGTAGCCATACTTGCTATATCTTCAAATTTATTTTCAGAAGATTTAATATTTGAATGTTTTAATCAAACATCATGTGATGAATCAAATGGTTTATTGGTATTTTTTAATCCAATAAATGTTTGAGAAACAGTATTAACTTCTTTTTCAACTTTTTTATTTAATTCAATATTTATTGATTGAGTTGGTTTTTCAAATTTAATTTTTAAATCTGTTTTATTAATTTTTAGATCAAAGTAATTAGCAATTTCTTTAACTAATTGTTTTGCTGCTAATGCATCACTTCGGTTTAAAGTTAAATCAACTTCAAATATATAGTCATCGTAGTTTAAAACTTCACTAATGTCTTTTCCAACCATTTCATCAATGTTTTTGTAAATTGAATTAATGTAGTAAAGTTCTACTTGTTCTGCTTCAGTAAGTACAGAATTTGATAATCCAATTTCGTTTAATCCACAAAACATTCCTTCAGAAACCATACCAAGAATTTCTCTATTATCTAATTCTAATCCGTTAGCTAATTTAGCTCCTGGTAAAGCTAGAATTCCATATTTATCATCTTCAACATTTCTAGCAGTAGATAAAATTGTTACGTATTTATTATTACCAATACGTGTTTTAGTTTTCTTTAATTTAGTTCCTTCAATCACTTCTGATTCTTCTATATATGCAATTACTAATTTAGTATTTAATTTTGAATAATCGATTTCTTGTTCTACTTCAAATCCTAATGAATTTAAGCAAACTGAAATTTGTTCATTTGAAATGTTTGATAGGTCTAAATATTTTTCTAATCATTTTCTTGTAATAATCATATTCTACCTACTCCCCATAAAATTTAAATTGTTCTAAGAATTTAACATTATTTTCATATAAGTTTCTAATATTTGAAATTCCGAATTTTAACATTGCAATTCTTTCAATTCCTGCTCCGAATGCTAGTGCAGTATTTTTTTCTGGATCCATACCATTTAATAACATAACTTGTTCATTAATAATTCCTGATCCTAAGATTTCAATTCATCCTGAATATTTACAAATTGAACATCCTTTTCCAGCACATTTAAAACAGCTGATGTCAACTTCTACACTTGGTTCAGTGAATGGAAATAAACTTGGTCTTAATCTAATGTTTACTTCTTCACCAAATAATCTTTTACACATGTATTTTAAAACTCATTTTAAGTTAGCAAAAGTAATTTTTTTACCAATACATAATAAATCTAATTGCATAAATTGATGTGAATGAGTTGCGTCATCATCATCTCTACGATAAACATTTCCGATTGCAACACAAGCATAGTTACCTTCAAAGTTTTTATCTTCAGCCATTTGAGTTAAAACTCTAGCTGTCATATGTGTACAGTGAGTACTTAAAACTGTTTCTTCATCAATATAGAAAGTATCTTGCATGTCTCTTGCAGGGTGTCCTACTGGTAAGTTTAATTTTTGAAAGCAATATTCATCACTTTCAACATCATTACCATTTAAAACATCAAAACCAATTTCAGTAAAGATTTGAGTAATTTCTTCAACCACAATATTTAGTGGATGTTTAGTTCCAAACTTTGCAATTGTTCCTGTTAACGAAACATCAATTTTTTCACTTTCCAATTTTTTATCAAGTTCTGCTTTTTTAACTCTATTGACAAATTCATCAATTGTTGTTGTAATGAATTCTCTTAACTCATGACTTGCTATCCCAATTGCTTGTTTATTTTTTGCATCAGATTTTTTTAAAGATTTTAAAATCTCGCTTAATTCTGATTCTTTACCTAATAAAGATTTTTTTAGTGTTTCTGCATCAGCTATTGTTTTAACTTTATTTAAGTCTGTTACAAATTTTTGCTTAATCTTATTAATTTTATTTATCATAAAAGCTCCTTTTGATATTTTAATAAAGCTGCCTGTTTCAGTTCAACTAACTTTATTTCGTTTTCTTTTATATTTTCATCATATGCTTGAACAATAATTCCAATTACAGAATTATTAGGTTCTTCTTTTAATAATGTTTTTAACTTTTTATATAAAAATTTTTGGTAATTATTTTTATATTTCTGAATTTCTAAATTAAAGTATAGATGGCTATCATAATGTTTATTATTTAACTTTTTAATTTCTATTTCTTCATTTCAATAAATCATTTGTTCAATCAAAATATCATTTATAAAAACTTTTATTGAACTATACATGAATACTAAAAATTCTTCATATATATTGTAAATTATTTTATCATTATTAGTTTGAATTAGATAATCTCAAATGCTTTGATCTACTTCTTTATTAAAAATTCTGATCTGATCAATTGTTTCATTAAAGTATGAAATAGTTTTTTTATTAAAATCTTTTTTATATTTCATATTTAGATATTTAATAAATCTAGGTTTTGAAATAATTTCAGACAGATTAGTAAATTCTCAAGAAAAATTAATATCAAAAACTTTTGTTGTTTGTTCTTTTTTAATTCTTGTATCTTGAAAATGATTAATTATTGCTTGTTTTACTTTCATATTACTCCTAAGCTAAACTCGTAATTTGAGTTAAAGGATTTCTTTTTACTTGTTTGTTTGATGCATATCATCCAAATAATAAGACAATTGTCATAACAGCTAAAGTAATTAGAATTGTTTTTAAATCAACCGACATAAAGATGTAAACACTGAATTTATTTGCAACCCAAGCTAATAAGACTTTTCAGAATATGACTGAGAAAACATATGCAAAAACAAATGATATAACTGTACCCATTACATAACTTCCCATTACGATTCAATTAATTTCTTTGTCTTTGTATCCTAATGCTTGTAAAGTTAAAATAATAATTTTTGCTTCTTCAACAATAATTCCAATAATTACAACTAGAATAATTGCTAATAATAAAGTTGTTAACAATACAAAAATCAACATAATTTCGTTAACAATTTTTGTTACTTTATTTATCACAAAATTATTTACAATAAATGATAGTGAAAGTCCTTCTCGACTCAATCCAATAAAGTAAGGATTAATTGACATTTTTAAATTTGTTTCAATTGTTTGATTACTTGTATTAGTAAAACTAAAGATTAGTCTTAATATGTCTAACATAATTGGTTTATCTTCATCAATAATAATGCTAAAGTTTTTTTCAAGTACTTTTAAAGTAGTAAATATTTTAAATAAGTCATTTGTTTTAGTGTTTAAATACAACATTTTATTTTTTGAATATAAATTTGAATAAAACACTTTATCTTTAAGTTGATCTGAATAGTATTTATCTTTAAATTCCTTATTATTAATTCAAATTGTATCAACTGCAAGTTTAACGCTTTCTGCTTTATTAATTCCAACAACTCTAATTTTTACTGGTCGAGGATTAGATGTATAAGTTTCAAATTCAATAATATCATTTATTTTGTACCCTTTATTTCTAGAGATGCTATAAGGTAGGATTGCATTCATGATATCTGTTCCGGCATTTTCTTGTGCAGAGTTTTTAAATCTATTCATTTGATCAGTACTTACTTCTTCAAAATTGAAAGCTTCTTGAAAATTACCAAATTCATTTGTATCAGTATTAACTAATCTAGCACTCACTTCAAGATTATCATATTCACCTGGTTGAGTTAGTGAAACTGTATCAAACAGTACTTCATTTTCTTTATCATACATAATTGTATTGATATTCATCATATAATCTAGTTCATCATAGTTAGCAAAATCCATTAATTGAACTGTGTTAAAAATATTTGAAGCTGTTGTTGAGATTGAACTAAAGTTAGCACTAATTAAAAGTGAAAGTTGTTGTTGAATAATTGGTTCAAAAATTTCACCAATTTGAGTTAACAATCAATTATCATTTAAATTTCTTTGTTTTATATCAAAAATATTAACTTTATTTATTAATTCATCATTATCTAATTTTTTATATGCATTATTAATTCAAGCATCATTTGTTTTTAAATTTGCAAAATCTTCAAATTTTATTATTTCATTTGGTTTTCCAATAATTTCAGGAAGTACAGAGATTGTTAAGTTTATTTGTGCTAATTTAACTGCGTAAATATATGACATATCTTTTGCAAACATATTTTTTACTTTATCTGATGTCATATTTGAAAGAGTGAAATCAGTTATTCTTTTTGCTTTTGATAATGGTTCAAGTTTTTCTGATGTTTTACCTGTTGTTTTAACATCATTTAAAGCTTTAGTATAATTTGCGTCAATTGACAATAAATTATATGACATTATAGTGCTAATAAAACTTGAGATTGATTCGTTTTCTGGAGTTAAATCTACTGTTTTAACTCCTAACATTTTGTTTAAAGTAAAGAACATTTCACTTTTTGGTAATAAGAAGTTTACTTTATCATTTTTGTTTAATGAAATGAAATAATTATTAGTCATTTGAATAACAGTATCAATTCTATATCTATAATCATTTTCAAACTCTTTTTCAAGTAAGTATTCATTAGTATTTTTATATCCTGAATAATCTTTATATTGCGCGCTTGTTTGATCATCTAAATATTTGTACTCATATTTATTTGAATTTGATTTAATATCTAATTCAGGATTTGATTTACTTCATTGATACATATGATCAATCTTTTCGTTATAAACTGAAAATGTTTGATTTAAAACTTTAGTCATTAAAGTTTGTGCTCCAAACAATAATATGTAAGTGAATGATGCACATGCAAATAGAATTTGAACTGTGTAGAATTTACCTTTTGATGTTTTAACAAAAGATCTTCTTAATCTTCAAGTGAAAAATCTTTGACCTGAAAATATCTTTTTAAATATCAATTTTTTTCTAACTCTTACTTTTGTTCTTCTTGCATTAGACATTAATGAAAGCACTGGTTCTTTAATATACAATATTGTAGTTAAATAACTTATTAACAAGAATAAACTTGGAACAATAATAAATAATGAGAATAAGAACAATGAACTAGCATAAATACTATTAAAATTAATAGTTACTGTATTTTCAAAGGCTTGTACTGCAAATAGTTGAATTGGAATAGATATAAAATAACCTATGATTAAACTTACCAAGAAAAGAATTCCTGTTTTAACCGAAAAGATTCAACTTAATTCTTTTGTTGTATAACCAAATGATTTAAAGATTCCTAATTGTTTTCTTGTTTCATTCATTTCTTTTTTCAGTTGGAAATTAATAAATAAGAATGAAAGAGCTAGAATAATTGATCCTAAAACAATGTTAATGATAATTCTAATTTTTAAATTATCTAATGAATCAGAAATGTTTGTACCTGATCATGAAATAAGTGATGTTTCTAAATTTGAAAATATCTTAACATCTTTTTCTTCACCTTTAATAGTAAATAAGTTATATGGTTTTCCAGTAACTCCATTATTATTTTTAATTTTTAATTCTAAATTGTAACTAGCTTCTGTTGTTAAAAAGTTTCAAGAATATTCTCTAAACTTGTTAATAAATTTTTGATTAAAATAAATAAATCCATAATTTTTCATTGTTTGTGAAAAACCTGAAAAATTTGATCCTGGTACAAAATCATCAAATATTTGACCAACACCAGCAACTTTTACTTTAAATGAATCTTGATTAAAAAATGATTCACTAGGAAATAAATTACTTGATTCAAATAATTTTGTTATTAAAATGTTTGAACTTTTACTAATCGGGATTTGTATTTCATCACCTAGTTTTAAATTATTCTTGTGAGCAAATGCTGATGAGATAACTACTTCAGGAACTTCATTATTTTTTCATTCTTTAGACTTAACTGAATTCTTATATTTATTATCAAAAATAAGATTGTTAAATGCTTGTTCTGAAATTGTTTTAACTTCAAAAGTTTGTGTTTTAGCTAATGGGTTAGCACTTGAACTTTTAAAAACAAAATTTTTGTTTACATTAATTGAGTAATCACTTGCTTTATTTTGATTAATAACTTGATCAAACAATAAAAGTCTTTCATCATGTTGATATTCATTTTTAGAAAGCAATCTTGAATATTCATCGTTGTACATTACATAACTTGATACTTTTATAGTTATTGGATTTCATTTTTCTAAAGATTTTTCATAAATCGAAATTATAAATTTTTTCAATGATTCAATATCATTTATTTCAGGCATAGGTGATGGAATAACCATTTCAAGACCATTTGATTGTGCAAAATTAATAACTTTGTATATTGTTGATGCTGCAATAGACATTATTTTTGAAGTAATTGGAGTTGAATCATCAGTTGCTAGATATTCTTCAAATTCATATAAACCTAATTTAATTGATTTTTCTACATGATATAAAAAAACTTGCTTAGGGCTAAGTTTTGGAAATTTGTCTTTTAATGTTGTATTAATTTCAATAACTTTTGTATTAGCACCATTTCTATATTCACTAATTTCATAATTTATTGTATTTGTTAATTTATTTTTTAAATCAGCATTTAAATCGTTTCAATCTATTTTGCCATCCACTGTTTCGTAACTTGAAGAATTAGAATAAATCAATGAATCAATATATTGCACAAATGCTTCGTCTAAATAGTTTTTACTATATGAAAGAACAAAATCTTGACTATATTCTAAATCTTTTTTTGATGACGAAAAAATAGAATCATACTTAACATTTTGCCTTTGAGCAGATTGCATTTTTGTATAAATTTGTAATGGAGTTGCAAGCATTCCTATTACTGAAGCAGCTAGAGTAACAATGAAAATAATCATGAACAATGTAGATAATCAGTTTTTAAAAAAAGTTTTTAAATAACTCTTCATTATCTTGTTCATTTTACTCACCAAACCTCTCATATTTTATATATATTTTAACACTTTAAATATAAAAAAAGAATCCTTACGGATTCTTTAATAAACTGGCAGTGTTCTATTTTCTCGCAAGGCAATATTTTCGACGCTGTAGAGCTTAACTTCTGTGTTCGGTATGGGAACAGGTGTGACCTCTACGCTATGACCACCAGATCATTTTTATAAATTGTTCTCTGAAAACTGGATACTAGATGTTATGCATATTCAATTGCTTCTTTTTTCTAAAATTCTCTCGATCTATTAGTAATGGTTAGCTTAATGCCTCGCGACACTTACACATCCATCCTATCAACCTCATAGTCTATAAGGGATCTTACATTCTAAAGAAATGGGAAAATTCATCTTAAAGGAGGCTTCTCGCTTAGATGCCTTCAGCGATTATCCGTTCCACACATAGCTACCCTGCTGTGCCACTGGCGTGACAACAGGAGCACCAGAGGTGTGTCCATTCCGGTCCTCTCGTACTAGGAACAGCTCTCTTCAATTTTCCTACGCCCACAACAGATAGGGACCAAACTGTCTCACGACGTTCTGAACCCAGCTCGCGTACCGCTTTAATGGGCGAACAGCCCAACCCTTGGAACCGACTACAGCTCCAGGATGCGATGAGCCGACATCGAGGTGCCAAACCTCCCCGTCGATGTGAACTCTTGGGGGAGATCAGCCTGTTATCCCCGGGGTAACTTTTATCCGTTGAGCGACGGCCTTTCCACACGGGACCGCCGGATCACTAAATCCTACTTTCGTACCTGTTCGACTTGTAAGTCTCACAGTCAAGCACCCTTTTACTTTTGCGCTCTATGCATGATTTCCAACCATGCTGAGGGTACCTTTGAGCGCCTCCGTTACATTTTAGGAGGCGACCGCCCCAGTCAAACTACCCACCAGACACTGTCCTTAACCCGGATAACGGGTCGAAGTTAGAAATCCAATATAACGAGGGTGGTATTCCAAGGTTGACTCCACTGGCCCTAGCAGTCCAGCTTCAAAGTCTCCCACCTATCCTCTACACGTTATACCAAATTTCAATATCAAGTTATAGTAAAGCTCCACGGGGTCTTTCCGTCTAGTTGCGGGTAACCGGCATCTTCACCGGTACTAAAATTTCACCGAGTCTGCAGCCGAGACAGCGAAGGGATCATTACGCCTTTCGTGCGGGTCAGAACTTACCTGACAAGGAATTTCGCTACCTTAGGACCGTTATAGTTACGGCCGCCGTTCACCGGGGCTTCAATTCGAAGCTTCGCTTGCGCTGACTTCTCCTCTTAACCTTCCGGCACTGGGCAGGCGTCACCCCCTATACTTCGTCTTGCGACTTAGCAGAGAGCTGTGTTTTTGCTAAACAGTTGCCCCTCCCTCTTCACTGCGGCTCAACATAGTTGAGCACTCCTTCTTCCGAAGTTACGGAGTTATTTTGCAGAGTTCCTTAGCTACAGTTATCTCGCTTACCTTAGGATTTTCTCCTTGACCACGTGTGTTCGTTATAGGTACAGGCTACTAGTTATTAAGTTAGAAGCTTTTCTTGGAAGCGTAGGGTCATGTACTTCGTTACTAGGCGAACCGTTCACTCCTCATAAAACTTCAGCGTTTAATACAACACGGATTTGCCTATGTTGCCGCCTTTGTGCTTAACCCAGGACATCCATCACCTGGGATACACTACCTTTCTCCGTCACTCCATCACTAACTAGCAGGTACAGGAATATCAACCTGTTGTCCATCGACTACGCCTTTCGGCCTCGCCTTAGGTCCTGACTAACCCTGGGTGGACGAACCTTGCCCAGGAAACCTTGGTCAAACGGTATGAATGATTCTCACATTCAAACGTTACTCATGCCGGCATAATCACTTCTAATCGCTCCATCAGTCCTCACGGTCTGACTTCATCGCAATTAGAACGCTCCCCTACCACTGTATTAAAAATACAATCCGTAGCTTCGGTATTAGGTTTAGCCCCGGTACATTTTCGGCGCAAAATCACTCGACTAGTGAGCTGTTACGCACTCTTTAAATGGTGGCTGCTTCTAAGCCAACATCCTAGCTGTCTGTGCAATTCCACATCCTTACACACTTAACCTAAATTTAGGGACCTTAGCTGACGATCTGGGCTGTTTCCCTCGCGAGCATGGACCTTATCACCCATGTTCTGACTGCCGAGTATCCGACAATGGCATTCGGAGTTTAATTCTATTCAGTACCCCTAGGTGGGGCCATCATAGATTCAGTGCTCTACCTCCATTGTGGTAAACCTCGACGCTATACTTAAATATATTTCGGGGAGAACTAGCTATCTCCGGGTTCGATTGGAATTTCACCGCTAGCCACAAGTCATCCGCGGTCATTTCAACGAACGTCGGTTCGGTCCTCCATTTGGTTTTACCCAAACTTCAACCTGCTCATGGCTAGATCACCCGGTTTCGTGTTTACTGCAACGTACTAAACGCCCTATTAAGGCTCGCTTTCACTACGGCTCCGCATATTCTGCTTAACCTCGCACGATACAGTAACTCGCCGGCTCTTTCTACAAAAAGCACGATATCACCCATTAACGGGCTCTATCTTCTTGTAAGCACATGGTTTCAGGAACTATTTCACTCCCCTCTCGGGGTACTTTTCACCTTTCCCTCACGGTACTGGTTCACTATCGGTAAAATGGGAGTATTTAGGCTTGCCGAGTGGTCTCGGCGGATTCCGACAAAATTTCACGTGTTTCGCCGTACTCAGGATACATCTAAGAGATCAACACATTTCGTATACGGGGGTATCACCCTCTATGCCACTACTTCCCAGTAGTTTCTACTATATGTTGATTTTGTAACTCTAAAAAGATTTCCTACAACCCCAACCCGTAGACTGGTTTGGCCTCTTCCGCGTTCGCTCGCCGCTACTAACAGAATCATTATTTATTTTCTTTTCCTCTTGGTACTAAGATGTTTCAGTTCCCAAGGTTCCCTTCTCATAAGCTATGTATTCACTTATGGATAATACGAGATTAATCGTATTGGGTTTCCCCATTCGGACATCACCGGATCTAAGCTTACTTCCAGCTCCCCGATGCTTTTCGCAGGTAATCACGTCCTTCTTCGGCTCCATTTTCCAAGGCATTCACCATGTGCCCTTACTATTTTTTAGAAAAAATCTTAAAGCAATTGATAATTGATTCAGTAAAATTATTTTTATGTTTTGTTAAAAATTGTTGATTTATTTAATCTTTTACAATGCTTTTCATCTAATATTCAGTTTTCAAAGAACAATTCTCTTTCAGAGTATTATATTTAAATAATCCCTGAAAACTAAATAGAACATATAATAGTCAATCTATTTTGTTTTTATCTCCATAGAAAGGAGGTGATCCATCCGCACGTTCCCGTACGGATACCTTGTTACGACTTAACCCCAATCGCTAGTCCTACCTTGGGACGCGCCTTCCTTTCGGTTAGGAAACGTACTTCTGGTATTACCAACTCTCGTGGTTTGACGGGCGGTGTGTACAAGACCCGAGAACGTATTCACCGCGACATAGCTGATTCGCGATTACTAGTGATTCCGGCTTCATGAAGTCGAGTTGCAGACTTCAATCCGAACTGAGACCGACTTTATGAGATTAGCTCCCCCTCACGAGATTGCGACTCTTTGTATCGGCCATTGTAGCACGTGTGTAGCCCAGGACATAAGGGGCATGATGATTTGACGTCATCCCCACCTTCCTCTAGCTTACACTAGCAGTCTCGTTAGAGTCCTCAACTTAATGGTAGTAACTAACGACAAGGGTTGCGTTCGTTGCGGGACTTAACCCAACACCTCACGGCACGAACTGACGACAACCATGCACCACCTGTCTCAATGTTAACTTCCACTACATCTCTGTAGCTTTGCACTGGATGTCAAGCCCTGGTAAGGTTCTTCGTGTTGCTTCGAATTAAACCACATGCTCCACCACTTGTGCGAGTCCCCGTCAATTCCTTTGAGTTTCACTCTTGCGAGCATACTACTCAGGCGGAGTACTTAATGCGTTAGCTGCAGCACTGAGGTAATCCCCAATACTTAGTACTCAACGTTTACGGCGTGGACTACTAGGGTATCTAATCCTATTTGCTCCCCACGCTTTCGTGCCTCAGCGTCAATAATCAGCCAGTAAGCCGCTTTCGCCACTGGTGTTCTTCCATATATCTACGCATTTTACCGCTACACATGGAATTCCGCTTACCTCTCTGATATTCTAGTCTTACAGTTTTCAAGGCGAACCGGAGTTGAGCTCCGGGCTTTAACCTCAAACTTGCAAAACCGCCTACGCACCCTATACGCCCAATAAATCCGGATAACGCTTGCCACCTATGTATTACCGCGGCTGCTGGCACATAGTTAGCCGTGGCTTTCTGGTAAGGTACCGTCAAGATAAGAGCATTTCCTCTCCTATTTTTTCTTCCCTTACAACAGAGCTTTACAACCCGAAGGCCGTCATCACTCACGCGGCATTGCTTCATCAGACTTTCGTCCATTGTGAAAAATTCCCTACTGCTGCCTCCCGTAGGAGTCTGGGCCGTATCTCAGTCCCAATGTGGCCGATCAACCTCTCAGTTCGGCTACGTATCATCGCCTAGGTGGGCCATTACCCCGCCTACTAGCTAATACGCCGCATCCTCATCTTCTAGTGATCCAAACGGATCTTTGAATATTTTCTCATGCGATGATAATATCCACATGCGGTATTACCTTTCGTTTCCAAAAGTTATCCCCCGCTAGAAGGTAGATTAGATACGTGTTACTCACCCGTTCGCCACTGAGGTGCAAGCACCTCCGTTCGACTTGCATGTATTAGGCATGCCGCCAGCGTTTATCCTGAGCCAGGATCAAACTCTCATTTTAAATTATTGTTTTGATTCTGACTATTATATTTTTTTTGTATATTAAATCTGTACTCAATTTGAAATTGTTACAGGATTGTACAATTGTTGTTCTATTTAGTTTTCAAAGATCATTTTCCCAATCAGAGACTTTTTAATAATAGCACATATAATATTTAAGTTGCAACATAAAAATAAAAAAATTCCAAAAAAACAAAAAATTTTTTAAAAAAGCTGATTTAGCAATTTAAAAAATTAATGACTATCTGTGTATTTTAACAATTATTTTTTCATTTCTTCATATAGTGATCAAAGTTTTCTTTCATAAGAAGAACTTGTTTTTGGTTTAAAATATTTAATATTTTTAATTTCATCAGGTAAATATTGTTGTGCAACTCATCCTTTTTCTTCAAGGTGAGGATATAAATAATTAACTCCTCTATTTAATTTAACAGCTGACTTATAGTGATTTTCTTTTAAATGAGATGGCACATCATAAACCATTCCATTTTTAACGTCCTCAAATGCTTTTTGACTTGCTGTTAGTGCTGAGTTTGATTTTTGACTTAATGCCATTTCAATAATAACTAAACATAATGGAATAATTCCTTCTGGCATTCCGATTTGTCTAAATGCTTCACAAGCTTGTAATACTCTTGGTGGTAAACTTGGATTTGCTAAACCTATATCTTCATATGCCATAATAATCATTCTACGCATTAAAGTTTCATAATCACCAATTGATAATAATCGGCTAAAGTAATGTAAACTTGCATCAACATCACTACCTCTGACAGATTTTTGTAATGCTGATTTTAAATCATGAAAGTCATCACCAGTACTTCCACTTGGGTTTTTACCTTGTGAAATAACTTTTGAAATTAAATCCATTGTGATTTCTTCGCCTTTATATAAATTATTAAATAGTTCAATATTATTTAAAAGACTTCTAATATCACCACTATTTAATTCACATAAATATTTAAGTGATTCAGGTTTAATATTAATATCAACTTTGTTGTCTTTAATTAATTGGTTAACATAATCAAAAGCATCATCATGATTAACACGTTTTAATTCTAAACTAGTAGCTCTACTTCTGATCGCTGGATTAATTGTGAAAAATGGGTTTTCTGTTGTTGTTGCAAATAAGTAAATATTTCCACTTTCCATAAAGTTTAATAAGATATCTTGTTTATCTCTGTTAAGTCTATGTATTTCATCAATAATTAAAATAAATCTATCTTTGCTCATTGCTTTATCAATAATTTTTGTTAAATTTTCTTTTTTATCATAGCTTGCATTAAAAAGATCATATTCAGTATTTAGATCATTTGCTAATGCCATTGCAAAAGAAGTTTTACCAACTCCACTTGGCCCATAAAAAATTAAAGAACGACAAAAGTTATTATTAATCATTCTTTTAATTAAACCATCATCTTGCAATAAGTTTTTTTGCCCAATAATTTCTGAAGTTGATTTGGGTCTTAATAAATAAGCTAATGGTGTATTCATAATATCTCCTTTAATAAAAAATAACTAGTGTGTAACTAGTTATAATTTTACTATTATTTTGTGCTAAAAACTATGTCAAATACTTCTTGATATTTTTCAGTTGAAATAATTTTTAATTTTGCCTTTACTTCATCAGGTACTTCATCTAAATCTCTTTCATTTTTCTTTGGAATAATAATTGTTTTTAATCCACTTCTTGAAGCAGAAATTGATTTTTCTCTTAATCCACCAATTGGTAATACATTACCTCTTAATGTAATTTCACCAGTCATTCCAATTTCTTTTGAAACAGCTTTTTCTGAAAGTGCTGAAATTAAAGCAGTAGTAATTGTGATACCAGCACTTGGTCCATCTTTTGGAACAGCTCCTTCAGGAACGTGCATGTGAATATCATTTTCTTCAAATACTTTTTTATCTACTCCAAATTTTTCAAAGTTTGATTTTACATACGTTAAAGCAATTGTTGCAGATTCTTTCATCACTTCACCAAGTTTACCAGTTAAGATTAAGTTTCCTTTTCCAGGATATAAACTTACTTCAATTGGTAAGATATCTCCACCAAATTGTGTATATGCTAATCCTGTAACAACACCAACTTGAGATGCTTCTTGTTTTTCAGTGTGATCAAATATTCTTTTTCCAAGCAATTCATTTACTTGTTTTTCATCAATCACAATATTTTGAATTTCACTGTTTAAATTTTTAACAATATATTTTCTAATAATTGAATTAATGTGTCTTTCTAATTGACGAACTCCAGCTTCTCTTGTGTAGTATTTAATAATTTCATTAATTGCGCCTTCATTGAATTTAATTTCATCAGAAGTCAATTCATGTTGTTCAATTGATTTTGGAATTAAATAGTCTTGTGCTATTTTAACTTTTTCAATTTCTGTATAACTTGATAAATTAATAATTTCCATACGGTCATATAATGCTTCTGGAATATCTTCAGGATAGTTAGCAGTAGCAATAAACATAACTTGACTTAAATCATATGGTTCTTCAATGTAGTGATCAGAAAATTCTTTGTTTTGTTCAGGGTCTAACACCTCTAACATTGCACTTGCAGGATCACCTCTATGATCTGATGCCATTTTATCAATTTCATCAAGCAAGAATAATGGGTTTTTTACTTTTGCTCTTTTCATTGTTTGAATAATTCTTCCTGGCATTGAACCAACATAAGTTTTTCTATGTCCACGAATTTCTGATTCATCTTTAACTCCACCTAAACTTACTTTAACAAAGTTTTTTCCAACAGCTTCAGCAATTGATTTTGCTAAACTTGTTTTCCCAACTCCTGGTGGACCAACTAAAGTAATAATTGGAGCTTTTAAAGATTTAGTTTTTGTTTTTACAGCTAAATATTCGATAATTCTTTCTTTAACTTTTTTCATTCCGTAATGATGTTTGTCTAAAATTTCTTTTGCATATTTTAAATCTGTTAAATCTTCAGTTTCTTCTCATCATGGAATACTCATGATTCAATCAATGTAATTTTTTTCTGTATTTCATTCTGGAGTTCCTGATTGTAATGCTTCAACTCTTTTAATAGATGCTAAAATTTTTCGTTTAACTTCTTCTGGAAATGGTTCTTTTGATAAACGTTCTTTATATTTATCTAATGAATTATCATCTCCGCCTTCTTCATCTTCAAGCTCATCTTTAATAATTCGCATTTTTTCTCTTAGATAATATTCTTTTTGTTGTTTATCCATTTTTTCTTTTAATTTTTGGTTTAAATCTTGTTCAATTTGATTTTTTTGTTTTGCTGCATCAATTGTTTCAACATTATTTATAAAGTATTCTTCTTTTGAAAAAATTAGTTTTTCAATAATTGCTCATCTTCTTTTTAATGAAGGTGAAGTAATGTAATCTGGATTAGATAGTATTTTTGAAGGAGCTAATTTAAACATAATTGAATCAAACACTAGACTTAAATTGTCTGTTTTACCAGCAATTAATTGACTAACATATTTTGTTAATATATTTGATTTAGTTTTAACAATTTCAGATAGTCTATCAGCTAATTCTTTAATTTCTTCATCTGAAAAATCATTAATTGATTCAATTAATTCAACTTCTGCATATGGTATTTCATCTTCATTTTCAAAAAAATTAAGAACTTTAATTCTTTGAATTGGATTTGTACTTATTGTTAGCGAATCATCTTTTCATTCTTTAATAACTTCAAAATCAATTAAGATCCCAAAATCATGTAAATCACCAAAACTTGGCTCTTCTATTGTTGGATCAATTTGCGTAATAGCAATCATTTGGTTACTAGAATTTTTGATTGCGTAGTTAACACTTTTTAACGTATTTTTTCTTCCAACTTCTAAATTTTCTTTAATTCCAGGAACAATAAAAGTTCCTCTAATTTGGAAAATAGGTAATTTTATTTTTTTACTCATTTTATAACCTCCTATGTGGTTAAGTATATATTATCATATTCATTAGCAATTACAAGCATAGAGTGCTAAAAATAAAAAAACCTTTGTCAGGTTTCTCTATTTTTTTAATTATCCATTATTAGAATATAAGAAGTCAACCAATAGATCATTGATTATTTCTGATTTTAACATTTCTGGATTAACCATTGTTTTAATTTGTTCAGCTGGAATTCCAAATTGAGCTGCTAAGTTTTCAAATTTTGCATTAATTGCATCTTCTGTAACTTCAAATTTTTCCTTACTTCTAATTTCTGTTGTAACTAGGTATCTTTTTAATTTATTTTTAGCATCAGCTAATAATTCAGATTTAATTTGTTCATCATTTAGACCTGTTACTTTTTTGTATTTTTTAATATCTAAACCTTGTTGTTTGATTTGAGCTTCAAATTCTTTTCTTAAATCTGCTGCTTGATTTTCAATTGCTGATTTTGGTAATTCGATTGTTGAATTTTTGATAATTTCTAAAATCAACTCGTTTACAAATTCATTTTTAGCATTTTGTGTTTTTTGAGTTAAAACGTCTTCTTTAACTTTTGCTTCGAATTGTGCATAAGTTTGAACGTTTGGTAAATTTAAATCTTTTACAAGTTCATCATCTTTTTTAGGTAATTCTCTTGATTTGATTTCAATAATATTTAATTCAAATGTTGCTGGTTTGTTTGCTAATTCAGGTGAGTAATTTTCAGGGAAAGTTACATCAATTTTAGCTTCACCTAATCCTAATCCGATCATTGAATCTTCAAATCCTAGAATAAATTGGTTTGAACCGATTATTAATTTATGCCCTTTAGCTTCTCCACCTTTGAAAGCTTCTCCATCCATAAATCCTTTAAAGTCAAATGTAACAACATCTCCACTTTCAACTTTTGCACCAGCTGCTTTTGGTTTTTCCATAATGAATTGTTCACAGTATTGATTAATCACTGCTTCAACTTCTTCATTTGTAACTTCAATAGCTTCTTTTTTAACTGTTTTGATGTTTTTGTAATCACCTAATTTAATTTCAGGTTTTAAATCAAATAAGAATTCTAATACTAATTCTTTTTCACTTACTTTTGCTGGAACTGGTTCTGGTGAATTCATTGGTTCAATTTTTACATCTTGTGATCTTGCAAAATCAAATGCAGGTGAAACCATCATTCTGTAAGCTTCATTATAAATTTTTGAAGGTGTTACATATTTTTTAGCTTGACTAGCTGGAATTTTTCCTTTTCTGAATCCTGGAACTTCTAAGTTAGTCATCACTCTATTTTTTGCTTTTTTTAAAGTTTCAGTTCATTCTGCTCCATCAATAGTAACAATTCATTTACCTTGACCTTGTTCAATAATTTTTAATTCTGTGAATTTCATTTTTAATCCTCGTTCTATTTTCTATCTCTTATAAGCAACAGCAATATTTTTAGGTTTGATGCTTAAAGTTTTTACAATTATTTCTTCTACTGTTTTATTAATTTGAGTTTCGTCTAATAATTCTGTTTTATCTTTTAAATCAATTTTAATTAAAACGTAAAGTAAGTTATCCTGGTATAAGTCAGTTAGTACTTCAATGTTTCCTACGTTTTTCAAATCTGAGTTTGAACGCATTAGAATTGTATTTTGAATTAACTTATTTAAAGCATTAATTTCAATTTCTAATGCTCCACGATTATTTCTTTCTATTGAAATATACATATTCTTACACCTCTTTATTTCTTATTATTGAGCTCTACCGCTATATTTACCATCTGTTGTTGAGATGATAACTCTTGTTCCGACATTAACAAATAATGGAACCATAATTTCTAATCCTGTTTCTACAACTGCTTTTTTTAATGCTCCACTTGTTGTGTCACCTTTAACAGCTGCTTCTGCTTCAGTTACTTCTAATTCAACTTTATCTGGTAAAGAAATTCCTAAAACTTCTCCATCATATTCAGTCATTTTAATCATTAATCCATCTGTTAAAAATTTGCTTTCTCATTCTAATCTTGTCATTGGAATTTGAATTTGTTCGTAAGTGTCTGTATTCATTAAGAATGCATCTGTACCATCCTTGTATAAGTATTGCATATCTTTTCTTTCAATCATTGCTTTTTCAACTTTTTCTCCACCAGTGAAAGTAATCTCAACTCTAGCACCAGTTCTTAAGTTTTTAGCCTTAACACTAACTTTCCCTTGTTGTCTTCCTGTTTTTGAGAAAGATTGCTCGATAACAACAAATAAATTACCTTCGTATATAAATGTTGTTCCAGGACGCAAATCATTTACTGACATTTGTTTTCCTTCTTTCTTTTAAATGTTTAATTTAATCATAGTAAATTATAGCATTTTACCTAAAAGTTTGAAAGTTTTTCGCTTAGTTTTGTTTTAGTTAAAGTAAAATAAATAACTTCAAATGCGATAATTGAAATACTTCATTGAATTGCATCAACAATTGCTTCTTTAATTACTAAACCATTTCTAGCTGAAATATCTTGATTATTTCAAACAACATAATATAAAAATTGAATATATAAAAATACTAAACTTGAGGCGATAATCATTGCTAAATGCTTGGTGAAAATTTTTGATCCATATCTCATTAACAGAAACATTAAGATATTAATTAAAATCGTAAGTCACATTGTTATGATTGAATTTAAAACAAGATCCATTATTGCACCATATACAATTCCACACAATAACATTCCATAACCTGGAACAAAATAACAAAATACCAAATATAATCCAGTTGTGATTTGAAAAGCAGAATCACCAATTTTAACAAACATCGTAACTATTGATATTGTTACTAATAATGCGGTTAACAAACCGATTAAACAAATATACTTAATTGATCATCTTTGCTTATTCAAAATAATCGCCTACTTTTAAATCTGATAGACTATGTAATTTATATGAACTTGCTTCTATCATTTTTTTACCTGGTTTTTGAATTAATAATATTTCAATTTGTTTATCTTTTGTTTGTACAATAATCCCATTCTGATTAATATCAATAATTGTTCCTGGTGCTTTAGTTAAATCGCTTGAATCTAAAACTTTAACTTTTTGAATTTTGTATCTTTCTTCACCTTTAAATGTGTGAGCAATTGGTCATGGTGACAAACTGCGAACATGATTTCAGATATTTATTGCAGAATCATTTCAATTAATTCTTTCTTCTTCTGTTGTAATGTTTTTTGAAAAAGTTACCTTGTCTTCATCTTGAGCAATTGGTACTAATTCATTATTGTAAATTTTTATTAAGTTTTCTTTAATCATTTTTTTCCCAAGAATTGCTAACTTTTCAAACATACTACCAGTATCATCATGATCTTCAATTGCAATTGACTCTTGAATGTAATAATCTCCTGCATCCATTTTTTTAACCATTTTCATAATTGAGATACCTGTTTTTGAATCTCCATTTTTAATTGCATATTGAATTGGAGCTCCTCCACGATATTTAGGTAATAAACTTCCATGAATGTTAATTGAATCAATCTTTGGTAATTCTAAAATTTTTGTTGGAACAAATTGTCCATAAGCACAAGTCACAATAAAATCGCATTTGATTTGTGCAATTTGTTCATACGCTTCTGAAATTTTAATTGGTTGAATAATATTTAAATTATTTTGTATTGCAACTTCTTTAACAGGAGTTGTTTTTAGTTCTTTTTTTCTACCAACTGGTCGATCAGATTGAGATATAACAAGTACTATTTCAACATTACTCATCTCAGTTAATGCAGTTAAGATATCTGCACCAATTTGTGGAGTGCCACAAAATATCACTTTAATTTTATCCATTGTACGCCTCCACTAATTCTTTTACTTTTTTCAAGATAACAACCATTGCTAAAGTATCTCGATCACAATATTTAAGCATTCCTTCTTGAACTTTTAAATCTCATGCTGATTTTGGAATTCTTCCATCAACAAATTTTCTAAATATCTCACTAGCCTTATCACCTTTATTAATAACTAAATCATTATATGAAAAACTAGGATCTAAGCTTGGTTGAGTTTTTTTAATTGAATAACTTCCTTTAAAGTTAGGATGATAAATTAAAAATGGTGGTCTTCCTGTTCCTTTTGTATCACTATTGAAAAAGTCCATTAAATCTATAGTGTTTTGAATGATGTAAGCCAGTGGCTTTGCATATTTAGGAAACATCATAGCAAGTTTTCTTAATACACCTTGTTCAAAACTTTTATTATATGCAACATAAACTCCAGGTCCATGTTTAAAACAATCTTTAATAAAATTCTCAATAAATTTAATTCTTGGATCAGTGTCTTGTTCATTGCTTAAGAAACTATGATGATGCATTGTTTCAGGTTTATTGTAATCGTATTTATCATCAACAATAACATCTATTGAATATTGGAATGGAGTTTGATAATAAGTATTAACTAAATTAAATCTTGGAATTGCTCATTTTGATGTTTCAAAATCATACATATAAATTGGATAATCTTTGTACTTACTTAATAGTTCATTTATTCATTTCATATTGTCAAAATCAATGATTCTTCATTTTGATTCATCTTCAGGATATTGTTTTTTAAGACTATAGACTTCAAACATTCTTTTAGCTCTTTGATTTTTTTCAAAGAATGATTCACCTTTATTATTAAGTACAATGCTTGGTTCAAATAAACTTTCATAATCTTTAAAATATGGAGATTTTGAATTACGAATAACATGTGATTTATAAGCACGTTTAAATTTACCTATAGTTCAGAATCCAGGTTCATTTTTATCAAATCAATCCATTACATGAAAACAATTATCATAATCAATGTGATTAAAACCATGGTCTCAATTACCTGCTCGATCTTTATTGTAGTTTAATAAACATTTTTTGTTATCTAAAAATTCAGGCACTTCATTGTTAATTGGTTTTATACTTAAATATTCTGATAATGTCATAAAGATTTGATCTAAATCAAATTCTTCTCTAAATGTTTTTAAATCTTCTTTTAAAGTTGGGCGAGTTACTTTAGTCCCATAAGTTAAATAATCTAAATCAACTAGTGCTTTTAAATCTACTTCAACTGGTTGATTATCGTATTCAACTTCAAAATCACTATTTACAAAATCTTTAATATCTTCATATTTTATTTTTCCTAATTTATTAATAAATATTTTTGCTTGATCACCAAATGATTTTTCTTCAATTACTAAATCAGAGTTCACAACATAATCTGAATTTATTTTTGCAATACAAATATCATCAACAATAAAACCACATTTTTCTAATACATATACTTGGTACATCAAGTCAAAAAAGTGTTCAGCTTTAACTTTTGATGTTGCTTTTGCTTCAATAATCTCAACATGTTTATCAGGTTTAATTTTCAACACATCACATCTTATTCTAATTTTTTCATCATCAAAACTAAATGCTGCTTCATAAATATATTCATAGTTATCTTCTTCAAGTAATTTTTTAGTTTTAATTTCAGCATCTGTAAATTTTAATTCATCTAAGTTAGCTGTAAATTTTTTATTAGCTCTTTTATCATTATCAATAATGTTTTTCATGTCAAAGAATTCTCTAACTTTTTCTCCAAAAGCATTACCATCTTCAATTGTTTCTCCAGCAAATAATTCAAGGTCAAAACCAGTTTCAAAATCTCAAGCGGCATTTCATTTTTTTAGAAATTCTTCTTTGTCTTTTTGATTAAGTGAATCAATATTTAAATATGCAGCAAAAATATCAATTGATTCAGCTGATTCTGAAAATTCATTTTCATCATCAAATTCAGAATCACCATCAATTTCAATCAATCTTTCTTTTTTTCACTTAACTGCATTTGCAAAGTTTTCTTTAGTATCTCAAATTCATGCTTTTTTGATACATTCTTTCATTGCTAATTTAAATGTTTCTTTATTTACCTTAGTTGCTAGTTTACTCATAGATAATTTCCCCAATTTATTATTCTTATTTTATATTTTACTAAATAAGTGATTATTTGTTTTCTTATTTTGCTAATAATAAAAGAAAAAGACATAACTTTTGAAAGATACGTCTTATATTTTTATGCTTTTAGTCCATTAACCCTGCTTTGTACAGATTTTGGAAATGTCCTTTTTTATTTTTTAATTCATCAAATGTTCCTGTTTGAACAATCCCTGCACCATCTTTTCCTAAAACAATAATATGATCAGCATTTTTAATTGTTGATAAACGGTGTGCGATTGAAACAGTTGTTCTTCCAACCATTAATACTTCTAATTTTTCTTGAATTTCTTTTTCAACAATATTGTCTAATGCACTTGTTGCTTCATCCAATATTAATAATTGAGGATCTTTTAAGAACATTCTTGCAATAATTAAACGTTGCTTTTGTCCACCAGATAACATAAACCCTCTTTCACCAAGAATTGTTTTATATCCTTCAGGTCAAGTTTTAATTAATTCATCAAGTTCAGCTTTTTTACATGCTTCAATTACTTCTTCATCAGTTGCATTAAATCTTCCATATTTAACGTTTTCAAAAACGTCACCATAAAGAATTTGTGGATCTTGTTCTACATAACCAATGTGTTCTAAATAACTAGATAAGTTTACATCTTTTAGATTTTGTTTATTATTAATAATAATTTCTCCTTCAGTTGGGTCGTAGAATCTTAATAATAATCTTGAGATTGTTGATTTACCTGAACCAGTTTCACCAACAAAGGCATATGATTTACCTTTTTCAAAAACAAAATCAAATTTAGGTAATATTTGTTTTGATGGTTTTTCAGGATATGCAAAACTTACACCTTTAAAGATAATATCTCCTTTAATTGATTTTACTTTTTCACCATCATTATAATGTGGATTCATAATTGATGTTGCTTTAATAGTTCCTTCAATACGTTGTGATGAAACACTTGCTTGCGCAATACCAACAGTTGACATTACAACTTGGAACAATGGTCCAACCATTATTCCTTGTGCTAAAGTGAATGAAGCAAAAGTTCCCATAAAGAATGCCGTACTTACTGTTGGATCAGCATTTGCATATTTAAGCATTGCAACAGCAATTGAAACAAATTGAATAAAACTTATTCCTGAAAATAAGATTGTTACCATTAATGCTTGTACTTTGGCTAATTTTGTTGATTCAACATAATATTCTCGATGTAATTCATGGAAATGATTAGTTTCATAATTTTCAGTCCCAGATGCTTTAATTAACCTTACAGTTGAAATTCTGTCTGTAACATTACCGTTAATATCAGTAATAACTTCACGTACTTTTGTAATATGTTTTTTTGTAAATCCAAATGAAATCATCATTAATAATAAAACTACAAAAAACATCCCTAAAACAGATGCTGCTAAAGTTGCTTCAAAAACAAACATCATAGTTGAAGCACCAATAATTGTTAAAAATGCGCTTAATAAAGTAACAGGTACTTGTGCAGATTGATCCCCAACAATTTGTGTGTCAGAAATAACTTTAGTAATTAGTTCTCCAATTTTTTTATCTGAATAATATGATATATCTTGACGTACTAATGCTTCTAATGATTTATTTCTTAAATCGATTTCTATTCTTTTTGAAAGCAATACTGAAAAGTATTGTGTTAAAAATGAAATCACAGCACTAAATAAAACAACTCCTAAAGCAATATACAATGATACTTGTCATGATAAACCTCAGTAATCAGGATTTGGTTGGTCTGGATTTAAAGTATTAGAAATATCCATTGTCATTTGTCTAGTTAAAAGTGGAATAACAACTGAACAAAGAACTGAAAAGATTGCTAGTATTACAATAATTGTTGCTAATCTTCATTCCTTTTTAAAATACTTTGCAATCATTGTGAAGAAACTTCCACGAGTTTTTGCTCAAGCTTTATCTTTTTCAATAATCTTATTATGCTCATGTTCAAAATCTTCTTGACCAATTTGCTTATTTTTTAATTTCAGTTTTAAATTTTTAACTTCTTTAATATACTCATCATTTAAAATTTTATACTGTTTATTTTGCATAATATTTCCTTTCATTTATTTATAAAAAATGACTTATCAAAAGTCATTACATTATTATATCACTATTAACTAAATAGTACTAATTCCTAGTTTCTTTCTTTACTACGAATAGGAACAAATTTTTCTCTTTGTTCAGTAGGTTTTTGGATCACTGGATTTTTTTTATTTTCTTTAGCATCAGAACGAATTTTTTTAATTTCTTCTTTTTCAATTTTAGCTAATTCTTTTTCTTTAATACGGTCAGATTTTTTAAGTGCTTTTCTTTCTTCTTTTGTTAATTTAATTTCTTTTTGTCCAATAGCAATTCTTTGTTCAGTTTCACTTAGATCTAAAATTTTATTAACAACTCACTTAGTAGCATAATTCTTTTTATCAATTTTTGTTGTAATTCCTTCAACTTCATAAGCTCTTCTTTCAACTGACTTTTGAGTTTTAGGTTCAATCAATTCAACAATAACGTCAAACACGTCACGATATTTATACTCAGGTCCTTTTCTTGAATAAACCTTTTCAAATTCTACTCTAATGTTTTTTCTGTTATCTGTTTTTGCTAAAAATGATTTAATTTCATTTCTAACCGCTTTATATCTTTGTTCTTTTTCTTTTTTTGCTGCTTTTTTACCTGTTATTGTTGTAATTATTACAAAACCTACTACAACGATTAACATTACTAAAAGAATTATTAGTCCTGCACTACCACCCATAAAATATCATTCCTTCTTTTCTAATTCTTATATAATTATAAATTATTTTTTTGAAATTATTCCACTATATCAATAATTCCTCCACCTAAACAAATATCGTTTAGATAGAATACTGCTTCTTGACCTGGTGTAACAGCTTTAACAACAGCATCATAATTTACTTTATATTTATTATCTTCAATTTTTGTTAATTTAACTTTTACATCGGGTTGTTTGTATCTAAATTTTGCTGTACATACAAATTCATTTAGATTATCAATGTATTTTGTTAAATCAATTGTTCAATTAATTTCATCAACAATTGCACTAGTTGATAATAAGTAACTTTCATCACTTGCTGGACAAACATAAATTATTTTTTTATCAATATCCTTTTCTGCAACATAGTAAGGTTCTTTCATTCCACCTAAGTTAAGACCTTTTCTTTGCCCGATTGTGTAATACATTGCACCAATATGTTTTCCAACAACTTTATTTGTTTTAATATCAACAATATCACCTGGTTGATTTGAAATATAGTTTTGTAAGAACTTTGTAAATTCTCTTTCTCCAATAAAACAAATTCCTGTTGAATCTTTTTTATCTGCTGTAATTAATCCTTGTTCAGCTGCAATTTTTCTAATTTCAGATTTTTCTAATCTTTGTAATGAAAATAATGTTTTTGATAATTGAGCTTGTGTTAATTGACATAAAAAGTATGTTTGGTCTTTGTTTGAATCAACTGCTCTGATCATTTCATATTGATTAGTTTTTTCATTTAATCTAACACCAGCATAATGACCCATTGCAATATAGTCAGCTTTTAATTCATTAACTGCATGATTTAAAAATTTATCAAATTTAATATATTTATTACATAAAATATCTGGATTTGGAGTTCTTCCTTTTTTATACTCTTTGATGAAATATTCAAAAACATATTCTCAATATTCTTGTACAAAATCTATTCTATTTAATTTAATCCCTAGTTTTTTTGCTACTTCTAAAGCATCTAGATAATCTTGCTCTTGGGGACATACTTCATTATCAATTTCTTGATTACCTAAAATATCATTGTTTGCAGATGAATCTCAGTTTCTCATAAATAATCCTTCAACTTCATATCCTTGTTGAATTAGTAAATATGCAGCAACTGATGAATCTACTCCACCACTTAAGCCGACAATAACTTTCTTTTTCATAGTTCCTCCTTACACAAAAAAATACCCAATTGAGTAATTTAATTTTAACATATTTTTGTTTAATTCAAACTATTGTATGAATGCAAATGCTACAAAGTATAATAAGAATAAAACTGATAAACAATAAACTGCTGGGTGAACCTTTTTAGCTTTTTCAGTACAGATCATCATAAATGAATATCTAATAAACGCCATAGCTACGCCATTTGCAATTTCGTATGTTGCAATCATAAATAGAATACATAAGAAAGTTGGCCTAAGAATCCTGGTTTTTCTCATTCAATATGTGCTGTTTTTTTAATCATCATAATTCCAATATAAATACATACTGCACTTGTTATAGGTTGAGGAATCAATTTAAAAATTGGGAATAAAAAAATGCAAACAAGAATAAGATTCCATTAATTATGGCTGCTAAACCTGTTTTTGCCCCTTGTTCAATTCCTGCTGCTGATTCTGCAAAAACTCCTAAAGGTGTTGTTCCAGTTACAGAAGCCATCATTGTTCCAACTGAATCAATTACTAATGCTTTTTGACTTATTTCTTTGTGCTAATTTGTTTTTTGATCTAACTGATGAGTAAATGCTGCCATTGTCCCAGTTGCATCAAAGAAGTTAATTAACATAACAATAAAGATTGAAATATATGTTACTGGTGAAGTTCAAATTTTTGAATTTCCAAATGCTTTAAAAGTTGAAGTTCAGTTTCATGCAAATCCTTTAAAGTCATAATTTCAACCTTCTCATTTTCTTAAATCAGCTGAATCTAATAATTTTATTGCTGTAGAATCGCTTGGCAAAGTTGATGCAAAAATAATTGCAATAACTGACACTGCTAAAATAGCAATACCAACTGCTTCAGGAATTTTTTTAAATACTAAAAATAAAATTAATAATAATCTAATTGAACCTAAAATGATAGGTAAGTAATTTTCTTTTAAAACTGCCACAAAAGCAATTTGGATTTCACCTTCTTGTTTTAATCATCCCATACTTAAAATTCCAACGTATGCGATAAATAATCCAATTGCTAAAATAATACCTTTTGGAATTGATTTAATAATAAATGATCTTATTGGAATTAAAAATACGGTTACAAAAACAATTGAAGAAAGCATTGTTACAATGATTGCACCTTCAAATCCTAAAGGACCCCTATGTTAAAAGCAACTAAAGCATTCATTTCCATTGATGTTGACATTACAACAGGAATATTAGCAAATAATCCCATAATAATACAACAAATACCTGATACTAATGCTGTTGCAAAGAATATCCCAAAGTAATTCATATTACCTGACCCAGTGATTGAAGTTGCTCCAGAAACTAGTCCTGGGTTAACTGTAAGAATATACATTAATGAAAGGAAAATTGTAATTCTTCCAATATTTTTTTTCATGTTTCCACCTAAATTATCAAACTTAAAGTACTTTTCAATTGAGCGGATAGCTTTATTGTTGCTTAAGACAAAAGCTTACTTATTTCTCTAAGAGGTTTGCTCAGGAGTTTATTTATAAATAATTCTAACTCATTTTCAATCTAATCTTATTTATACTTTTATTATCCATTTTGCCTATTCTTTCTATGTATAAAATTCAATGAATAACTCAGCAAAGACAAAAAAAATGGTTATTCACAATATGCAAAATGCATACAGTGAAAACCTTAAAACTCATAATCTAACATTTGTGTTAGGTAGAGACTGCTTCCCGATATAAAGGATTATATAAGTTTTCATATTCATTTTATACTCTTCAATTTTATATAAAATAAATTAAATTTTTAAATAAAAAAACCAACCTTAAATAATAAAGCTGGTTTTATTCAATAATATTTTTAGGCTCGTAACTTGAAAGCTCTTCTAAATTTTTTAAGACTTTTTTCTCTTCTTTTGAAAGTGATGAAGGAACTGAAATATTAATTCTAATTAATAGATCTCCACGTCTATCAGATGTTTGATTTTTAAATAGACCTTTGTCATGAACTTTAATTAATTGTCCTGAGTAAATACCTTTTGGCATTTTTAATTTTACTGGCCCATCTAAAGTTTTTATAATTACATCATTTCCTAAAATTGCATCAAGATATGAAACATTATAATTCATAATAATATCTTTTGATTTTGGGTTTAATTCAAAGACATCACTTTTTACAACTTTAATAGTAATGTATAAATCTCCTGGTCTTCCACCTTCTAATGAAGCATGGCCTTGTCCTTCCATAACAACTTGTTGACCTGGGAATAATCCTTTTGGTAATGGTATTTCAATTTCTTCTTTTTTAGATTGAACACCTTTACCATTACAAGTTTTACATCTATTTTTAATTTCTTTACCTATTCCGTTACATCTATCACAAGTTATTTGATTTTGTACTTGAAAAGGACCCATTTGTTTATTAACAATAATTTGTCCAGCTCCATTACATTTTGTACAAATATGAACATCATTCGAATTTTCAGCACCAACTCCATTACAAGTCTGACATTGTCTAATTAAATTTAAAACTGTTTTTTTACTTACTCCAAATATTAATTCTCTATAAGTTAAAGTTATTTCTAAACCAACGTCTTGACCTTTTTGAGGTCCTCTTCTTGATGAGTGACCTCTTCTACCACCAAACAAGTCTGAGAAAATGTCACCAAAGTCCATTCCTCCACCCATATTGGAGAAGAAGTCTTCAAAGCCTCCAAAACCTGAACCACCAAATCCAGAACTACCATCAAAAGCAGCATGACCAAATTGATCATATTTAGTTCTTTTATCAGCATCAAGTAAAACGCTTGCAGCTTCATTTACTTCTTTAAACTTTTCTTCAGCACCACTTTCCTTATTTACATCAGGGTGATACTTTTTAGCAAGTTTTCGATAAGCACTTTTAATTTCTTGTTCAGTTGCTGTTTTAGAAACTCCTAAAATTTTATAATAATCTCTTTTTGCCATGTTCTTTTTCCTTTAAAAAATAAAACTAACAATTGTTAGTTTTTTATATTATTGTTTTTCACTATCTTCAGAATCAGTGATTTCTTCTTCAGGTTGAGCTTGCGCTTGCGCTTGAGCAAATTGACTTGCCATTTGGATCATTTGTTCTAACTCATTAACTTTTGCTTCTAAAGCAACATAATCTTCTTTTTCAATTAATTCTTTAACTTCTGAAACAATTTTTTCAGCTTGTTCTTTTTGTTCTTGAGGAACTTGTTGTCTTTCTTGATTTAAACTTGTTTCAATAATTGAAATGTAACTTTCAGCTTTGTGTCTTAATTCAATATTTTTACGTTTTTGTTCATCAGCTTCTGCATTTGCTTCTGCTTCTTTAATCATTTTTTCAATATCAGCATCGCTTAATGCTCCTGAGTTGCTAATAGTAATTGATTTTTCTTCATTTGTTGCTTTATCTTTTGCAATAACACTTACAATTCCGTTTACATCAATTTTGAATGTTACTTCAATTTGAGGCATTCCTTTTGGAGCTGGTTTAATTCCTGTTAATTGGAATTGACCTAATGATTTATTATCAGCTGCCATTGGTCTTTCACCTTGTAATACATTAATATCAACTGCTGGTTGGTTATCAACTGCTGTTGAGAATACTTGTGATTTTTCAGTTGGGATAGTTGTATTTCTTTCAATTAATTTAGTCATAACTCCACCCATAGTTTCAATTCCTAAAGATAGTGGTGTAACGTCTAATAATAATACATCAGTAACATCTCCTGCTAAAACTCCACCTTGGATAGCAGCTCCCATTGCAACAACTTCATCTGGGTTAATTGAACGGTTTGGTTCTTTTCCTAATAATTCTTTAACTAATTTTTGTACTGATGGTATTCTTGTTGATCCACCAACTAATAAAACTTCATCAATATCACTTGCACTTAATTTAGCTGCTTGTAATGCATCTTTAACTGGTTTTGATGTTCTATCAACTAAATCTTTTGTAATTTTGTCAAATTCTGTTCTTGATAATTGAGTTGCAAATGAAACTGGTCCATTTTCGTTCATTGCGATAAATGGTAAGTTAATTTCAACTTCTAATTGGCTTGATAAATTGATTTTTGCTTTTTCAGCTTCGTCTTTTAATCTTTGTAGAGCCATTTTGTCATTTTTTAAATCAACTCCACTTTTTGATTTAATTTTTTCAATTAATCAGTCAATGATTTTTGTATCAAAGTTATCTCCTCCAAGTTTGTTATCTCCACTTGTTGATAATACTTCAAAAGTTCCATCAGCTAATTCTAGGATAGAAATGTCAAATGTTCCTCCCCCTAAGTCATAAACTAATACTTTTTCTTCTTTATCTTTTTTCTCTAAACCATATGCTAATGCAGCTGCAGTTGGTTCATTTATAATTCTTTCAACATCTAATCCTGCAATTTTACCAGCATCTTTTGTTGCTTTACGTTGTGAATCATTGAAGTAAGCTGGAACTGTAATAACTGCTTTAGTAATTTTTTCACCAACTTTATCTTCAGCATATTTTTTCATATATCTTAAAATTTCAGCTGAAATTTGTTCTGGTGTATATTGTTTATTGTTAACATTAATCTTTTCAGTTGTTCCCATTTTTGATTTAACTGAAATAACAACATTTGGATTTGTAACTGCTTGACGTTTTGCAGCTCCACCAACAATAATATCTTCATTTTTAAATGCTACAACTGATGGTGTAGTTCTTTGCCCTTCAGGATTTTCTAATATGATTGGTTGTCCACCTTCCATAATTGACACAACTGAGTTAGTTGTTCCTAAATCTATTCCTATAATTTTTTCTTTTGCCATAATCTTATTTCTCCCTTTTTACTATTTTGCTACTTTAACAATTGCGTGAATTAACACTCGATCGTGAATCATATATCCATCTGAAATAACAGATACAATTTTATTTGATTCCATACCACTATTTTCTAGTGATTCGTTTGCTTCATGAAAATTTGAATCAAATTCATCCCCCGCTTTAACACCCATTGCTTTAATTCCATTGTTTTCAAATGCACTATCAATTTGATTAATAATCATTTTAAATCCCATTAAATAGTTTTGCAAATCTGGATTATCAGTTGGTGTATCCACTACTTTTTTTAATAAATCAATTGGTTTAATTAATTCTTCTGCCAAATTAGTTGAGCCGTATTTTCTTATCAATGCTTCTTGCTCATTTCGTTTTTTAGTAAGATTTGCAATATCTGCATTTCTTAATCCCTTTTGAAACTCTATTTCATTTTGTAGTTCGTGAATTATTTTTTTATAATCTTTTTTATCTTTTTTTACTTCTTCAACTTTTTCGCTTTGTTTCTCTTCAGTGTTCAAAGTTTCTTCTTTATTTAAATCTTTTTCTTTATTCATTTTTATGATCATCTCCGTTTATTATTTCTACAATCAAGTTAATTAATTGGTTTGCTTGAGAATAATCAACTCTCTTAGGTCCCACAAGTGTTAACATTGTAGAACCTTGTTCAGTTTTAATTGCAGTTTTAACTATTGAAATATCGCTTAAATCCTTAGATATTTCTTCACCTATTTTTGTACTAATTTGAATCATGCGTTGATTTGAACTATAGCTTACATCAAATCAGTCAAATGGTGACATATTTTCCATAATATTAATAACTTTTTTTAATTTTTCTGTGTCATTAAATTCTGGATTCTCTAACATATTTTTTATTCCAACAATTTCTTTTTTAGCTTCTTTTGTTTGTAAAATATTTGCTACAAAAGTTTCTAAAATTAAATCATAGTTCTTTACTGTCTTTTCTAAATTAGGTTTTATCAATAATATATTTTTTTCAATTTCTTTCATTGGTGTATCAATTAAACAATCTGAAAATATTTTAATTGAGATTGATAAATCTGATAATGAAATATCTTTTAAATTAAATAATTGATTTTGCATCTCACCATTTGAAAGAATAAAAATTACTGAAGCCATAGTTTCTGATAATGGAATTAAATCTATTTTTTTCACCATTAACTCACTATTTACATTTTGTTTTGTAACAATTGCAGTCATCTTAGTCATTTCACTAATTATTTGACTTGCTTGTTCTAAAACATTTTCAATTTTTGTTCCACGTTGAAATAAAATTGCTTTTAATTTCTGTTTTAAACTGTCATTATAATCATCAATTTCCATTAAGTGATCAACATAATATCTGTATCCCTTTGTTGAAGGAACTCGTCCAGATGATGTGTGTTGTTTTTCTAAATAATTCATTTCTTCAAGTGTTGCAGAATCATTTCTGATTGTTGCACTTGAAACTTGAATATATAGTAGTTCTTGAATTCTTTTTGAACTAACGGCTTGATTAGTTTTAATATATTCTGAAACTATTACTTTTAAAATTTTAGCTTGTCTTTCGCTTAGCATTTGATCACCTGTATTTATTTTAGCACTCTATGAGTTAGATTGCTACTTATTTTTTTAATTTCTAACTTTTGATAAAAGAAAGTTATTATCTTCAACAGTAATTATGTATCGAATGTTTTCTTCAACGTTTCCAGCTATTATTTTTTGTGCTAATAATGTTTCAATGTTTTTTTCAATATATCTTTTAATTGGTCTTGCACCAAATTGTGAATCATATCCTTCATCAATAATTTTATTTTTTGCTTTTAGATCAAATGTTAAGAAGAAGTTTTTATAATTTTCTAATCTTGCTGATAGAGTGTTTAATTCTTTATCAACAATTTCAGCAATATTTTCTTTTGACAATTGATTAAAGATAACTACATTATCAATTCTATTTAAAAATTCAGGTCTAAAATGTTTTAATAGTTCGGCGTTAATTGCAACTTTATCTGCTTCTAAAGTTGAACCATTTTTTAGAATATATTCACTTCCTAAATTAGAAGTTAAAATTATGATTGTGTTTTTAAAGTCAACAACTTTACCTAATGAATCTGTAATTCTTCCTTCATCTAATACTTGTAATAAAATATTAAATACATCTGGATGAGCCTTTTCAATTTCATCAAACAATACAATTGAATATGGATTTCTTCTAACTGCTTCAGTTAATCTTCCACCTTCTTCATATCCAACATAACCTGGTGGAGAACCTATTAGTTTTGAAACACTATGTTTTTCCATGTATTCACTCATATCAATTCTGACCATTTTTTTGCTTGAGTTAAATAAAATATCTGCAAGGCTTATAGCAACTTCAGTTTTACCAACTCCTGTAGGACCTAAGAATAAGAATGAACCAATTGGTTTATTTGGATCTTTAATTCCACTTCTGCTTCTTAAAATTGCTTGTGATACAACTTTAATTGCTTCGTTTTGACCTTTAACTCTTTGTTCAAGTGTTGTTTCTAATTCTAATAATTTAACTTTTTCTGATTCAACTAAGCGATCAACTGGAATACCAGTTCATTTTGCTACAATTTCAGCAACATCTTTTTCATTTACTTCTTCACTAACTAAAGTTTCACGTGTGTCTTTTTCAGCTTCAATCAATTGTTTTTCTAAAGTTGGTAATAATGAATATTGAATTTCTCCTGCTCGTTTATAGTTACCTTCATTTTGTGCAACTTCTAATTCTGTTCTTAAACTTTCAATTGTTGTTTTAAAACCATTGATTTTTTCAAGTTGAGCTTTTTGTTCATTTCATTCACTTTCTAATTTTTCTTGTTCTTGTTTAGTTTTTTCTAATTCTTTTAAAGCTTCTGTTAAACGTTCTTTTGATTTGTCATCTTTTTCTTTTGAAAGTGCACTTTTTTCAATTTCAAGTTGAATAACTTTTCTGTTAACTTGATCTAATTCTGTTGGTACACTTGCTAATTCAGTTTTAATAGTTGAAGATGCTTCATCAATTAAATCAATTGCTTTATCTGGTAAAAATCTATCTGTTATATATCTATTTGATAAATTTGCAGCGCTTACAATTGCATTATCATGAATTCTAACACCATGATAAGTTTCGAATCTTTCTTTTAATCCTCTTAGAATTGAAATAGTTTGATCAACTGTTGGTTCTTCAACCATCACTCTTTGAAATCTTCTTTCAAGCGCTGAATCTTTTTCAATATATTCACGATATTCTTTTAAAGTTGTAGCACCAATTGCTTTTAACTCACCTCTTGCAAGTGCTGGTTTTAGTAAGTTGGAAACATCCATTCCACCTCCACCACCAGTTTTACCAGCACCAACAATTAAGTGTAATTCATCAATAAATAAAATGATTTCGCCTTCTGATTTTTTGATTTCGTTTACAATAGCTTTAACTCTTGCTTCATAATCTCCAAGATACATAGCTCCAGCCATTAAACTACCCATATCTAATTCTAAAATTCTTTTGCCTTTTAAGATTGAAGGAACATCACCTTTGATAATTCTTTGAGCTAATCCTTCAACAACAGCTGTTTTACCAACTCCTGGTTCTCCAATTAACACAGGATTATTTTTTGTTTTTCTAGAAAGAATTCTAATCACTCTTAAAATTTCTTCTTCACGTCCAATAATTGGATCTATTTTTCCATCTTTTGCTGTTTGGGTTAAGTCACGAGTATATTTTTCTAATGCATTTGTTTCTTCGCCTTTTTGTTGAAATTCCATAATAATTTCCTCCTTATATAAAACCATTTTCACTGGTTTGCAATTATATTAATACATAATTTTAGCAAAGTCAATAGGAGACTGCTAATTATCAGTCAATATAAAAAAGAAGTCACTAAACAGCAACTTCTCCTGTAATTTTTGCATGACTTTGATAATCTTGAATTTCAATATCTTCAAATTTAATATCAAAAATTGATTTATCTGTATTAATTTTAATTTTACATAATGGTAAAGGTTCTCTTTTTAATTGTTCATTAATTTGATTTAAGTGATTTAGATAAATATGTGCATCTCCAATTGTATGTACAAAGTATCTAGCTTTTAAACCACACTCTTTTGCAATTAATTCCATTAATAGTGCATATGATGCAATATTGAAAGGTACTCCTAAGAATACATCACCACTTCTTTGGTATAACTGCAAGTCTAATCATCCGTCTTTTGAAACATAAACTTGTCAGAATGAATGACATGGTGGTAATAACATATTATCAACTTCTGCTGGATTTCAAGCTGATACAATGTGTCTTCTTGAATATGGATTTGTTTTAATATCATTAATTAATTTAACAAATTGATCAACTCCACCAAAATCTCTTCATTGTTTTCCATAAACAGGTCCAAGATCTCCTCATTTAGCACAAAATGCATCATCTGTTTTTAGTCTTTCAACAAACTCTTGTAATGTTTCATTATTAAATTTTTGTGACTTTTTAAAATTATCATAAGGTCATTCATTTCAAATTTTTACATTGTTATTAACTAAGTATTTAATATTAGTGTCACCTTTAATGAATCAAAGCATTTCATGAAAAATGGCTTTATAGAATACTTTTTTAGTTGTTAATAGTGGAAAGCCTTTGCGCAGATCATATCTTTTTTGTACACCAAACTTAGATATTGTTCCTGTGTTTGTTCTATCGTCTCGTTTTTCTCCATCTTTTAAAATCTCATTAACTAATTCAATGTACTGTTTCATAAATTTCTCCTTATTTCAATGTAAAGATTATATTTCAAAATTTGTACATTTGCATTTTTAAATGCGTTGATTTTTATTTTTTTCTAAATATTGTTCACCCTTAGTTGTAATTTGTCTTTCTCTTCCAGTTTTAATGACAAAGCGCACCTTTAAAAAGATTGGTTGCATATTATTTAAAATTGTTTGATTTGGTACATTAATCATTTGAGCTAAACTATCTAAACTTAAAACATTATTTTCTAATAATACTTTCAAATATTGAAAGTCTTTTTCATTTAGCCCATATTCATATAAACCCATTTCTTTAAAAACTCACAATAAATTTTTTGACGATAGGTTTTTAAATTTTTCAGTAATTAAAAAATCATAAATTCTTTTAACTAAATTAATTGCAACCTTTGGGACTAATCTTGAATATTTAGCAATTAATCTAGCATCCTCAGTTTCAATTGTTTGATTTAGTTTATTAAAAGAATTAATAATAATTTTTGTTAAATCTTCATGATTATATACTTCCAATTCAAATTGAATCGGAAATCTGTTTAAAAATGGAAATGGCAAGCGATTAATTTCTGTTGTAGCTGTGATGATTGTAAAATTAGGTAATTTAATATTTACAATTTTTGAATTATATTCTTTACCAATAATAATGCTTAGTTTGTTTTCTTCTAACACTGAATAAAGAATTTCCATTACTTCTTTGCGATCAAATGAATTTCATCAATAAATTGTATTTGCTTTTCTTTAATACTTGTTGAAATTGAAATTAAATCACTTGGTTTTTGTAAACTTGGTCCATTTATAATATGAATTTTAGTTTTCAATTCTTTACTTAATAAATAAGCTAAGCTTGTTTTCCCCATTCCACTAGGTCCTGAAAAAATAATTGGATCTAATACTTTATCTTGTTTAATTGCTGATTCAATACAAATTTTTAAATTTTTTATAACCTTTGTTTGACCAATATATTCACTTCATTTATTAGGTCTAAACTCATTACTCATAACCAATGTTTTCCATTACTATTTTGGTAATTTCATCAACAAATAAAGCATTATCAACTTTTGCAATATTGCGCATAATTGTTTTATAAGAAAAACCAAGTTTTACTAATGAAGTAATAATGTTTTCTTTTTTCTGAGTGATTTTGTTTTTAAAGAAATGCTTTTGTAATTCTTCAATGATTAATTTTGTTTTGTATGCTCCAATACCTTTAAGTTTAGCTAATTTTTCAACATCATAATCTTTAATCATTGTAATAAACTTATCAAATGAAAAATTATTTAATAAGTAAATGATGTTTTTAACCCAATTGTTTTAATCTTCACTAGTTGTTTAAATAAATTTCTTTCATCTATTGATCTAAAAGCTACTTTAACTTTTTTAAATTCAGTTGTATCATCAGCAATAAATAATTTAATATCTGTTTCATTTAAAAAATTATCTTTAGTTAAATAACAAAAGTATTCTCATTTGTTTTGATATTCAACATACAAATAATTAATTAATATTTATAAAGTTTTTGTTTAAAACCATTTTGCGCAGCAATTAAAATAACTCTAATCATAATGTATAAATAACATACATCACTTCTACTGGTACATTACGTTTAATTTCTCAATTTGTATGATCAGTTTCATCATATGGTGACACTTTAACGTTTGAATTACTTCCTAAAAAGAATTGATTAGCTGCCACAATATTTGCTAGTGCATCATTTTGATAATCAACACCAAAAAACATTAAGTTAAAATGGTTTAGTGTTTATTCAATTTTTAAGTGCTTGTTGTTTGTTAAGTTCATCAATATCATAACTAATCACTTCTTTATTAGATTTAACAGGACTAATTTCATAAGAATTAAATAATGATTACATTAACACATGTGTAAATAAATATTCAGCAGAAGTATAAAGTGATTTAATAACTTCATAACGTTCACGATCAGCTGGAGTTGATGGATTATTTGGAGTATATCCAACACGCAACTCTTTGTAATAAACTAACTTATCAGCATTATGTAACACAAAATTAAATAATGAATCTTCATTATGTGTAATTCCATACTTAGCTACTTTTTGAATATTTTCATTAAATAGGACATGTGATTCTGATGTTTCATAAATATCATCTCAAGTTAATCAATCAACATCTTGATAAATAAATTCAATTTGCTCTGAGACTTTGCGAAATAATTCAGTTCTAACTCAATGTCAGTTGTCATTCAATATTTATAACTAGATACTACTAAATCACTAAAATGCCTTTCCACATTGTTTTGTAAATCTGTTTGCATTTGGGTTAGTACTTCATCTGCTTAAATTTGTTTATTTAGCTTATTTGCATAAATTATTTTTAACGCATATAAATTAGCATCTCGTAATTTATTGTTGAATGGTGAACTAAGCTTAATCAAAATTGGTGAAACAACAAAACTAATCATTAACAACATTGATAATAAAACACATGAAATTAAAATTAATGTATCTTTAAAAACTAATTAAACAATCATTCCAATGACCATTACAATTAAAATTCAAATGGCATATAATCCATATGCTGAAATATATAAGCGATAAACTAAAAGATCATTTGGATTAGTTAACTTAAAACCAACAAAGAATAACATTGAAATTATCATATTAATTAAAAAAGCACTAAACATTAAACAAATAATTGATAAAATTCTCATTCATTACATTAGATTAATTAAATAACCATTTTTAATTTCTAATTTAAATTACTTGCTAATGCAAAATACTAATACTGAAATAAATACAACTAATTAGTAATACAACTGAATTAATAATAATAAATAAATTAACTAAAACATACTTCATATCAACTGAATAAGCATGTGAAATTAACACAATCAAACTAATCGTGTTTAAAATTATTCTCACTACAATATTAATTGTTCAAATACTAATATTAGTCTTTTGACTTTTAAAATAATTGACTGATTCTTCAATAATTTATTTACTTGATGTTCTTTTTTCATTACGCACTCTCCAATACTTTGTTAGTTACAGATTCATTTTTTGTATGAGTTTTAAAGATTGTTTTAATATCATGTTTTTTGTCGTATTTTTAATTGTATCTAATTGTGCTTGAATCTAAAATAACAATATGATCAATTACTGGTTCTACTTCTTGAATTAAGTGCGTAATGAAGACAAAGATGAAATCTTTAGTCATACTTTTTTTAATAAAATCAAGAATTAAATCTTTATTTTTAATATCTAAATTAGCTGTTGGTTCATCAAAGAAAACATATTGTGGTTTAATTAAAAACATAATAAATAGCGATAGTAATTTCTTTTGTGCTGCTGAAATATTTTTAATTAAAGTATTTTTAAGTATTTTTAATTTTTGTAATATCTAAGATTGGTTTAAACTTATCGATTGTTTCTTTGATTATTGCTTTTTTAACATGATGAACATTAGCATTAAGTTCAATAAATGTTTTAACAGTGATTGAACGTGGTAGTTCATTATTCTCAACAAAAAAATATCAATTTTTGAAATCAATATTTTCTTGTGCTATTTTATCTAATAAAATTGCTCCCGAATTAGCTTTTAATTTGTTAAAGATAATTTTTGTTAAGATTGTTTTATCAGCTCCATTATTGCCAAACATTCCATAACACTTGCTTTTTTGTAACTTAAACGATACTTCTTTTAATACTTATTGATCGTTAAAAGTCTTTTTTATATTTTTTATTTCTATCATTTTAACTATAAATATAACTTACTGTTGTTGTTCGTGCCATGTATGTGTTTAAAAAGAATGATGGTAATGAAATTGAATTGGTTATATTTCTCCCTCCAAATTGATTTACATATTCAAATAATGTGTTGATCCATTAAAGTAAGTATTAACTTCTCTTCCAACATTAAGACCAGATAAAATTAACTCTGAATCAATTTTAATTAAAGAATTTGGGAATCAGAATACATTAATCATTAAAATGTATGTTTGTTTTCCTACTACTTTAGTCCCAGTAAAAAATTGATGTGTTAAAGTACCTAAACCAAATGAACTATTAACATTTTTAAGTTTGTAATCAATTTTATCAATTCCTGAAACAGAACTTTTTGGTTGAATTCAAAAATCAGAAAAACTTGATGCTGTATCTACTTTAAACTCATTTTAATTAGTTTCTAAAAATGTATAAGTATAATGTTTTACTTGTGCTAATGAAGCATGATTTACAACACTTCCTCATGCTCAATGGTATCAAACACCAATATGTAATTTGATTGTTAAATTATTCCCATTTCATTGTTTATATAAAACAACTCTAGCTCGTTCATTTGATGAATGAGAAGGATCTGTTTTTTCAATAATTTTTTCGCTATTGTTATAACCTTTTAAAATGTAACTATGTGCTCATGACTGATATTCTGCTTCTTTACCTTTTTTATTAGTTACCATCTCAACTATTTCAGAAATTGAACATGTAATCAAAAATTACATTAATAACTCCATACTTTTTTAGAAATTCTGATTTACTGCTTGCATAATTTGTCGTATTAATTGTAATGCAATGTACTAAATGTTCATATCATCTATCTTTAATACCTTTTTCAATTCTTCAATCAATTGAATTGGGTCTACTTGGTAATTTTTTATCATTTGTTGAATCTAAAAAACACGATAATCACTACCATAATTTTCTTCCCTAAAAAAGTTCATTAACTTTTGTGTTATTGCTGTTCTTGCCATCAAAATTAAAATTTTTATATACTTCAGTTGCTTTCAAATTGCTCTTATGTGAATAAGCATAATTAACAGCAGTACTACTTGTAACAATTACGCTTAAAGATAATAGTAATCCTGATAATAAATTTTTAATTTTCATAATTTTACCCTGCCTTAATTTCATTATGTTTTTTAATTTTTGAATTGTCAAACAAGTATTGTGGTAGCGATATGAATAATGAAAAAGTTAAATCAATACTATAGTATTAATAAAAAAACCATTTCAAAGTGAAACGGCTTGTTTATAAATAAAATATTCTATTGTTTACAATAATTATTAATACCCTATTTGGATATAACCTGTTAATTTTTTATCATTAATTAATTTGTATCCTGCTTTTGTTAATAATGTAAACGTATATTCATATCTTTTTGCGCCAGATTGAACATTTTCTATTTTAGTTATATTATTTTTTTCTTTTAAACTAACTTTATTTTTTTAATCTTTTCCTTCTAAGATACTAACAATATCTTTTTTATCATCTTCTCATTTCATGTAGTATAGATACTTTTTTGCAATAAGTTTTTCAATACTAGAGTAAATTGTGGCTACATTTGCTTCTTGTTTATTTACAAGTAGTTTAACATCTATTTTACCTGTTAAAGCTTTGTCTAACGCATATTTGTCTTTTGCATTAAGTGTAATAGAAAAATAAATGTCTTCTTTTGTTTAACCAACTGTTGGTCCAAATTTAGGATTATATTCTGCTGTTTCAATATTAAAAGATTTAGTATTTACTTCTTTAAGTTTTTCAACCGCATCTTCAATTAAATTAATTTCTATTAATCTTAATCTTTTTATTTGGTTATCTAGTTTTGTTTTTGTTACAACTGTGTCAGTGTCAGGTTTTTCAACTTCTTTACAAAAATCATGTCAACTTTTCCTGTATAAATTGTTGATTTTTCTTTTGGTTCAACTGTAACATTATAATGTAGTTGTTTCTAATCAGAAATATAATGTTTGTTTAGTAATAGTTAATTTGATTTTATCACCATTTAATTCTTTATTAGCACTTAATAAAGCAGCTTTTACAGTAGCTTCTTTTTCATCATCTAACTTACCTAAATCTAAATTAGTGATAATTGCAGATAAATCATCAGCGACAAATTCTTCAGTATAGAATATTACATCACTAACTTTACCTTTGTAAATAGTTGAACTTTCTTTTGGTTCAACAGTCACAGTATAATTAGTTTTCTCTAAATCAAAAGCACTCACATCTTTTTTAATTGATAATTTAATTTCATCACCATTTAATTTTTTATTTGCTTTTAATAAAGCAGCTTTAACAGTATCTTCATTTGCGTTGTCTAACTTACCTGAATCTAAATTAGTGATAATTGCAGATAAATAATCAGCTAAATTTGTTTCAGTATAGAAAGTTATATCACTAACTTCTCCTGTATAAATTGTTCATCCTTATTTTGCTACAACTACAACATTATAATTTTTAGTTTCTTTTGCAAATGTGCCTGTTGCTTCTGAAATTGTTAATTTAATTTCATTATTATATAAACCTGGATTAGCATTTGCTAGTGCTGCTCTCACAGTTGCTCAGTTGCTTTATCTAATTTACCTAAATTTGTTTTAGTAATAACTGTTAATAAATTATCAGCAACAAATGTTTCAGTATAGAATGTTACATCAGTAACTTTTCCTGTATAAACTTTTGAATTTTCTTTTGGTTCAACAGTCACAGTGTAATTTGTTGTTTCAGTTGCAAAAATTTCTGTTGCTTTTGAAATAGTTATTTTAATTTCACCGACATTTAATTTTGTATTAAATTTAATTAAAGTTTCCTTAACACTTTGTTAGTTTGCTACATTTAACTTATTTAATTTTTTGTTTTTAATTATGTGAACTAAATTTACTTTTTACTGTTTTTTGGAACCTTGCTACATGAAATAGCAACTGTTGTAGCTAGTTTTGGTGTTAATGCAGAGGCACCTAAAAGAGGTAACAATTTTTTAATTAATTTTGCCTTTCCTTTTACTTTTCCCGCCCTACCAACCTTAAAATTAATGAACCTTTTCCCAGTTTCAAGTTTAGTCTAAAAAAAAACTTTTTAGTTGAAATACAATTGAAAGTTTAATGTGATATGACAGCATAAAAAAATCACTTATAGTTGAATGATTTTATTTTTTGCTTATTAATGTTCGATTTTTCCGGCTTCGTATAGGTTCTTGAAGTGTCCTTCTTTTTGTGTTAATTCTTTAAAAGTTCCTTCTTGAATGATCCCAGCACCATTACCACCAAGCACTACAATGTGATCAACACTTTTAATTGTAGATAACTTATGTGCAATAGTAACACTAGTTCTACCCTTCATTAATTGATTCAATTTATTTTGGATTTCTTTTTCTACAATATTATCTAAAGCTGATGTTGCTTCATCTAAAATTAATAACTCTGGATTTTTTAAAATTATTCTAGCAACAACTAGTCTTTGTTTTTGTCCACCAGATAACATAAATCCACGTTCACCAAGTACTGTTTGATAACCTTCTGGTCAACTCATTACTAATGCATGAAGTTCTGCTTTTTTACATGCTTCAATTGCATCATCATCTGTTGCATCAAATTTACCATATTTAATATTTTCTAAAACTGTACCAAATAAGATTTGTGGTTCTTGTTCAACATATCCAACATGTTTTAAATAACTTGATAAATTTAACGCTTTTAAATCATCTTTTCCATTAATTAAAACTTGACCTTCAGTTGGATCATAGAATCTTAATAACAATTTAGCAATTGTTGATTTACCACTACCAGTTTCACCAACAAAGGCATATGATTTACCATATTCTAAAGTAAAGTTAAATTTTGGTAAGATTAAGTTTTCTGGTTTTTCTGGGTATCTAAAGTTAATATCTTTAAATACAATATCTCCTTTTAAATCAGTTACTTCTTTTCCTTCATGATAATGGAAATCTAAAATTGATTCTGCGTTAAGTGTTCTTAAAATTCTTGAAGATGAAACTCCAGCCATTGCTGCTGCTCCTGAAATCATAAATAATGTTATAATTGGCCCTGTTAACATTCCTTGTGCCATTACAAAGGCTGGGAATATTTGGAAGAATGCTTCCATTCTTGATGTATCAGTAGTTCCACCAAAAAAGACTGCAGCAAATACAGGTGCAGTGAATAATAATAAGAAGTCTCCAACAAAAACGATCATTGAGAATAAACTCATTCATTTTCCAATTAATTTACCTTCATTATAATAATCAACGTGTTTGTCTTTAAAGTGTTGTGTTTCATAGTCTTCTGTTCCAGAAGATTTAATTAATCTAACTGAAATAACACGATCAATAACATTACCATTAGTTTTTTCTAAAGTTAATCTTACTCTTTCTCATTTTTTTACTAAAACATTATAGCAAACAACAAAGGCAGTTAAAATTAATAAGAAAATAACAGCACCAACCAATGCAATTCTTCATTCAAGAATAAAAGTTAATGCTAATCCAATTAATGCTTGTAAAAATGCACTAGCTATATTCAAGGGAATATCAACTGCTGAGTTACCAACAATTTGTGCATCAGATATTACATTAGTTAATAATTCTCCAATTTTTTTATCTGAATAATAAGGAATATCTTGTCTAATTAATTTTTCTAAAATTTCATTTCTTAAATGAGTTTCAATTCGTTTTGCAAATGTATTTGATCATCAGTTAAATAAGAATGAATTAAATAAGTTAAGGAATAATAAAACAGCTGAAATAATAATTAATTGCGTTGTATCTAATCCTCAATAACTTACTAATCAAAAACCATCAGTTGAAGTATTACCAATTAATGATAAGTTAATTTGATTTGTTAATAAAGGAGCTAAAAATAACATTAAAGCTCAAAAAAGAAAGTTAGGAATTACTCATCAGTTCTTTTTAAAATCTTGCTTATAGTATTTAAAGAATATATAAATAAATGCTTGATTATTTGAAATTTCTTTTTTCTTTTTCATAATTCCTCCTTAAATATTTTGTTTTTCTTCTAATAAACCTGCTTCATATAAGTTTTTAAAGTGACCTTCAATTTTAACTAGTTCTTTAAAAGTACCTTGTTGTACAACACCTTTGGCATTACCACCAAGCACAATAATATGATCAACGTTTTTAATTGTTGAAAGTCTATGTGCAATTGTAAAGCTTGTTCTGCCTTTCATCAACTCATTTAGTTTTGCTTGAATTTCTTTTTCCACAATATTATCTAAAGCACTTGTAGCTTCATCTAAGATTAAAATTTGTGGATCTTTTAAAATCATTCTAGCAATAACTAATCTTTGTTTTTGTCCACCAGATAACATAAATCCTCGTTCACCAAGAATTGTATTATAATCTTCTGGTCATGACATAATTAGTTTATGAATTTCAGCTTTTTTACATGCTTCAATCACTTGTTCATTACTTGCTTCAAATCTACCATACTTAACGTTTTCAAACACATCCCCAAATAAAATTTGTGGTTCTTGTTCTACATATCCAATATGTCTTAAATAACTTGATAAATTTAAATCTTTTAAATTTTGATCTTTATTAATAATGATTTCTCCATTGCTTGGATCATAAAATCTTAATAATAAACGTGCAATTGTTGATTTACCACTTCCAGTTTCACCAACAAAGGCATATGACTTACCTTCTTCAAATGTAAAGTTAAATTTAGGTAAGATTAATTTTTCTAATTTTTCAGGATATCTAAATTCAATATCTTTAAATACAATATCCCCTTTAATATCATTAACAATAATTCCATCAGTATAATGTGGATTTAATCTTGATTCATCATTTAGTAATTCTGAAACGTGTGTACTTGCTACTCCAGACATTGCCAATGAGAATGTAATTCCCTTTAAACTATTATAAGTTGCGATTAAACTTGCTTGGTTAATCATATAAGCTGGGAATACAACAGCAAAGAATAATGCTGATGCATATTGATCTCCTTGAATTGAATAAATTATCCCTGCAATAATTGGAATCGCAAATTGTAAGATCATTGATCCAGCATAAACTGTAGTCATTAAGAATGATAAGTTTAAAATTGCTGGTTTATGTGCTTTAAAGTTAATTTCTTGTTGATTTTCTAAAAAAGCTTTTTCATAATCTTCTGTTCCAGTTGATTTAATTAATCTAATTGTTCCAACTCTATCTGTTACATTACCATTAACTTCTTCATAAACATCTCTAACAACAGCATATTTTTGTACTGTTTTAACATAGAATACAAAGTATAAAATTAATAATGCAAAGTAGATAATTGATCCAAAGATTGCAATTTTTCAAGCAAGAATGAATGTCATAGTAAATGCTACAAGAAATTGTGAAAGTGAAATTCCAATATTAGTTGGAATTCTCACAGCTCCATCACCTAAGTTTTGGGTATCAGCTACAACACTAGTAAGAATTTGTCCGATTTTTTTATCTGAATAGTATGAAATATCTTGTCTTACTAATTTTTCAAGAATTTTATTTCTTAAATCTACTTCAATTCTTCTTCCTAGAATTCATGAGAAGTAGTTAAATACAAATGTTCCAAGTGCATCTAATAAGATCATTGATACAGCAACAATAATAATTGTTGTTGAACTTCATCCTCATCATAAAGTAGCTTCATCTGAATTTATTACTCCATTTTCGCTTTTAATTGCTAATACTATTTGTTGTGTTAAAAGAGGTATTGTGGCTCTAGTCAAACAAAAAGATAAAATAGTAACAGTTAAAATTAAAGTGATTCATCAATATTTAACATAATATCTTGAAATGATTCTAAAGAATTCAGCATTTCTGGATACATCTTTTTTTGTTTTCATATTTCCCTCTTTTTCTAATAATTTTACAATATATAAATAATATCATTAACTTTAAAAATTTAATAGAACAAAATCTAATTTTAAAATAAAAATAAGTTAATAAAAATGCCGAAGCATTTTTATTTTTATAAATTTGATAATATTTTTGTAAATAAATAATTTAATACAATTGATCTAATTGATAAGTAAATTTCCATATTTGTTTCTTGATGTAACACTATTAAATTATCATTATCAATAAATTTATGAGTTTACGATGTTGATGTTACTACAAATATATTTCTTTTGCTTTTGAATGCTTGGTTATATAAACTAATCAGATTTTGATTATCTAAGCATGAAGCAAAGAATAAGCATAAATAATTTGTTTCACTTTTATCAATTCAAATATCATGTAAGCGTCTTTGATTATTAAAACAAGATTCAATATTCATAAATTGTAGTTTACTAGCAAACAGTTCTACATTTTTATTTTGTTCATATGAAGAAAATATATAAACTTTACTTGCAGTTTTAATGGATTCATCAATTTATTAATTTGTAAATCTTGTGAATCAATTTAATCTAAGTATTTGTTAATTAAATTTCTTATATTAGTTTTTTGATTTTTATTTTTAGTTTTTGATTTTTCGAATGGCTTATATAACTCTTGTTCAACTTTTATTCTGACAATAATTTTTCTAAAACCTTCATATCCATACTTTTTTGAAAAAGCTGTTTAGTCAGATTCAGATATAAAACATACTTCAGAACATTCTTTACTTGTTGGAATAATTCCTTTATCTAAACAATCAATTAAATATTTAGCAATCATTTTATTAGATGTTGTTTCATTGCTCTCATATATTGATTTAAGTTCTCTCTTATACTTTTAAACATTTTTTAACTCTAAAGTACTTCTTAAAAATATTAAATACTTATAACTATTTTTTATATATACAAAAGTTAGTGCATTTTTTTATATAAAAATATTGTAGAAAAGGCAAATAAGATTGTGATATTTTGGATTAGCGTTTTTTAAATATCACAATACCTCACAGATAGTTAGATTAACCTAATTTCATTTAAGTATGAGATCAAAGCTTCTGGATTATTAAAAAGTTATGATTTAGTATATTACTAAATTAGTCTTTTCTACTTATGATTGTAATACAAATAAGAGCTGCAGTTGCAGCTTTTTCTGTTATTTCATTAATTATTATAGATCATTTAGTTAAACTCAATTATTTGATAATTCTATTTTATTATTGCTTATACATAAATAAACGTTTTCTAAGTTAATGTTGTTTATATCACAAGCTTTCTTCATTAAAGATATATTAGTTTTTTCATTAATTTCTTTTCTTGTTGCTCCACCTAAGTCAAAAAGAAAAATTGTGTTTGTATTTATTAATGATATTTTTTTGCTAAAAATGTCAATTTGTTCTTTACTTAATAATTCTTTATATTGATTTTCTGAATTTTTGTTTACGTTGCTTTTTTTATCTAATTCGTCATATTGTACTTTAAATAATAAAGAACAGCATTTTATTTCTAATTTTTTAGTATTTTCAAATTCTATTAAAAAAAATTAGGTGTTTTACATTTAAAAATTTTTAAAATTTTATAGCCTTCATAATATTTTGGCATAATATGTTGAATATAATCTCTTAAAATATAAATTTGTTTTTCAAAATTTTTTAATGAATGTTCATGATTTTTGAAGCAAAATTCTCTTTGTTCAATATTATCTGAACAACAAATAAAATTACCTAAATAAGCATGAATGTCCATATCTTCGCTTTTTGAAAAAATTATGCCATAAATATCTTGACTTCTATCTAATGTCGTATTATTTTTATCATAAATCAATACAGGACATTTTTCAGATTGCTTATTTAAATTTTCAATGAATTCTTTATTTATTTTATTTTTTATTTCTGTCATTTATTCTCCTTCTACAACCATTTCACCCAGTATTTTAGCAAGTCCCTTTTGAACTTTATTAAAGAACTGTTGGTTGATTACATTAATTGATTTTTTAATTCTTGATGAATTACGTTCTAAACTATCTGCAACTTTATCAAGATCTTCTAATTCCTTTTGCATTTTTTTATAAGCAATTGGAAATTGTGTAGTTCAATATTCATTCAATTCTTCTTTTTGTTTTTCTAATTCCTTCAATAATTCATTATTTGAATTATTTGTAAACGCTTTAGCTTTTTGATTATATTCAAATTCAAATTCCACTAATCTTCTTACAATTTGGCCAACAAATATAAAACTTTCTGAATCAGTAATTCATATATTTTCATATTCATCACTTCTAATAAATGGTAATCCTGGATGCTTATCATTAAAGCTTGTTGCAATTAAAACTCCATATTTAGTTTTGTTATTTGCTACATCAGTTGAAAGTTTTGAAACTCATGCATTACTTCATTCAGCATTTTTTACTTCATAAACAATTTTTCCAATTTCTTCTTTTTTATGATTTTTAATTATTTGCAAATAATCCGCTTTTCTTTCACCAGTAGTAATTTTTTCAATTCCATCAAATAATGAGAATGCCTTAACTAAATCTTCATAAACTTCATGTTCAAAGTTTTCACCTTTACGTTTTGAGTTAATAATTTTGAATTCACGGTTAGCTAAATTTAATTCAGCAATTCGCTTTTCATAATCTAGCTCTTTTGTCTTAAATTGTAATTCTTTATTATTATTCAAATTTTCAATTTCAATTTTTTTCTTGTTTAATTCAAGTTTTAAATTATTGATTTCTTGATTAAAATAATTAGTTAAAACTTCTTTATTTTTTTCAACTTCAAGATTTAATTTTTCAGCTAATAATTTAATTTCAATTTCTTTATTAGACAACTTAATTTTTAAATCATTTTCAATATCATTAAATGTTTTTGATAAATCATTTTTTTCTTTATCAATTTCTAATGCTTTTTGTTCATTTAATTTATTAATTAAATTATCTTTTTGACTTAATGAAATATTTAATACTTCAATCTCCTTGTTAAATTGATTAATCATTTCTTGTTTAACAAGATTGATTTCAGTTGCTTGTTTTTCATTTAGTTGTTCAACTATTTCATTTCTTACCTGATTTCTAATTTTAATTTCTTGTTTTTGTTTTAATTCATTCAAATAATTTTCAACTAAAGTTCAGTTCGAATCATGATTTTTAAATGAGTCTTTAGTAATTTTTTGTCCACAATTTGGACAACTAAAAATAATATCCATACGAATATTCCTTTCTTTTTATGCAAATTTTAGTTATTTGAGAAATTAGAATAAACACTTGCTGTCACTCTTGTTCACTTTCTGTTAATCTAAGGTTACTAACCTACTATTATTATACTCTTATTAGCTATTAAAAGATATACCTAGAACCAAAAAAATTTCACATTTTCATGCAGAATTTTTAAAGTAATTTAAACTTCTCTTGTCATGCTAACTTCTTTAAATCAATAATATGATTTTTTAGGAATTCTTTTCTTAGTTTTATTCCCAAAATCATCTTGATCAACATAAATTAGTCATATCTTTTTGCCATTTCGCTTGTTCCATGTGAAACAATATCAAACGGGCTTCAAACAGTATAACGATACATTCAATACCATCTTCAACAGCTTTTTGAACTTGTTCTAAATGTATTTTAAATAATTAATTTGATATTCGTCATTAATCATTTCAAGGTTAGGGTTTATTTCTTTAAAACCAATTCCATTCTAAAGGATAAATAATGGTTGTTGGTATGGATCATATAATCTGTTCATTAAAATTCTTAATCCGACTGGAACAATTTGTCATCCTCAGGCATTTTCTTCTAAGTGTTTATTTTTTCCAACTTTAACTAAGTTTCCTTCAGTTAATGAGTCTTCTTTTAAACTAACAACACTAGTCATATAATAACTAAATCCAATAAAATCACAAGTATTTTCTTTTAAAAGAATTCTATCAGCTTCTGATATTTGTAATTCAATACCAAATGTTTTATATAAATTTAAAGCTTAAAGCGTATTTTGGATATGCTACTCAATGTAATACATCAAAATAAGCATAGATTTTTAATTGTTGATCTTTTTCAGCTTTTAAAACAGCTAAGGGGTTTTAATCTTATGCATATGACAACAAACTTGGTACCATTGATCCAAACTTAAAACTTGGGTTAATTTTTCTTTCTGCTTTAATAATTGCTGGATTAGCTAAAAAGATATCATGAAGTGCTATCACAGATAGACCTAAATATTCTTTTGTTCATCATCACGTAAACCTACTCCTGCTCATACACTATAATTAGCTGCATTAAGCTCGTTAAACGGAATTCAGTACTTAACTTTATCTTTATATCGATTTAATAATATTGTTGCAATTAATATAAAAATCAATTAATGCTCGATTCTTTCAATCGCCAAATTTTTCAACTAATAATATGGCATTTCATAATGTGAAATCGTAATAACTGGTTCTATTTTATTTTTAACAAGTTCATTAATTAATTTATCATAAAATTTTAAATCTGCTTCATTTGGTTCAGTTCATCTCCATTTGGAAATATTCTAGTTTAAGCAATTGAAGTTCTAAAACAATCATTATTCATTTCAGCTAATAATTTAATATCATCTTTGAAATGTTTATAAAAATCAATTCCATTTTTCTTTGGATAATAATACTTTGAATTAGGATCTAAAGCATCTTTGATTTTATCTGGTGTCATTTTTTTCAGTGTTAATGTCTTTTTGGTCTAATGAAGATTGTATCTACGCATTTCTGCAATTGATAAACCTTTACCATCAACATTTCATGAACTTTCTGCTTAATTAGCAGAAATTGAAGTTCCTAACATAATTTTTTTATCTAGTTTTCCCATGTTTAACATCTTTTAACATTCATTTTTTGTTTAATTTGTGATATATAACTATATTCATCAAACAAAATGTTATTTGTTCTTTCCTTAAAATATTTAACTTTTGAAAATACAAATGTCATTACCGATGATATTGAAAAACCTAAAGCAACACTTAATATACCTCAAACAATTGATCCGTCAGCTCATTATCAACATTGATACCTTCTAGAGCTTTTGATGCGAAACCAATAATTCGAAGAATTCCAAATGGTGCTGCGTTTGTTCAAACACCAGCTGATGTATAAAGTAAAGAACCAAAATAAGCCCCAATTGCTGATCAATTAATAGATATAAATATTTAAGTGAAATTGAATAAATTGCTGGTTCTGTTACTTCTGCAAAAAATGCTGATATTCCATTTAAATACGCAGTATTTTTAACTTCTTTACAATGTTTGTTAATATATCCAAATGTTAAACATCCAACAGGTAAACAAATATTTGAAATAATTAACAATGTCATTATAAATCTTTCGTTAAATTTCATAATATCTTGCATTAAGATTGGTCTAATTGTTCTGTGTAAGCCAAACACAACCATTGGTGCATAAAACATTTCAATTAATGGTGTAAAGATATATTTTGTTAAATGATGTGTCATTAAGAAGTTAAATCCAATTGACATATAGTTTTTAATGATTAGACCAGCAGGAGCAATTGTAAAAATTGTTATAATAACTGTTCCTGCGGTCATAACCATTGGTTGAATAAGCAATCTAGCACTGCCTAGTTTTATTTTGTTCAATTAATTTAATTAAATTATTAACAATTTTAATAATTATTTTTTTAGATTGTTCTGGATGCATTTCTGTTAATTTAATAATTAAATAACTCTTTGTTACTTGATCATAACTAGTTTTTTTAATTAACTTATCTTCGATAATGATTTTCTTATTAATTAGTATTATGCTTTGATGTTCATCATATGGTTTGAATGTATAATTTGCTTCAATATTTTCAAGTTCTTCTTTTTCTTGTTCTAAGAAAAATAGAATAAACGTTAATACTACTAACAAAAGAATTGTAAATACATATACTCAGTTAATTAAAGCATCAAAGAAAATTGGTACTAAGAAACTATTTTCACTATATAAAACTGATTGAACCATTGAATAAAACCAATTTACCCAATAAAAAAGTTTTTAAGATTTACAAATCAGTTATCTACCACATAAGATTCTAAAACAATACCAATCTTGGCTTTTCATTCATCATTTCCAATGTAAATATTATTTAGAATTTTAAAAATGATCATTAACGTTGTTGAAAGTAAAATTAATAATAAGATAATTGATAATTTAAATTTGTCATTTTTGACTATCTTCATAAATTATTCCTTATCTTTCTTTTTAATACCAATAAATACAGTAGCAACAGAAATTGCAACAATATTAATTCCAGCTAAAACTCATAATGAAACTTTCATAACTTTGTTTTGTTTTTTACCAACAAATGATTTATTACCATTAGAATTTGGATCGACTTTAAAAGTTAAAGTTACACTTCCTGTATAAATTTCACTTGAATTGTTTGGTTCAATTATCACTTGTGCTTCTTCTTCAATAAATACAACATTAATATCAAATTGTGCTCAACTCACATCTAAATTTTTTGTTTTGATTAAGTTTATTAAGTCTACTACATTAAATTGATTTTTAGCGACTGTATCAGTTGAGACATTAATAATGTTTTTCACATCTCTTGTAGCAACTATTTTAACTTTAATTGAACCATTATATAAACCATCATCTTGTTTATCTTCAATAAATAAACAATCTTTTAATGAATCTAAAGAAATATTTACTTCATGTCAGTAAAATACCAATTGACCATACTGACATATAATGTTCTAGTTAATGCATCAATATCTTCTTTATCTTCTTCTCTGATTAACACACCTTTAGCAAACTTTTTTGATAATTTACTAAATCATATTCAATAAAATAGCTTCCTTCAATGGCTCCTGAATAAACTTCTGAATGTTCATTAGCAACCACTTCAAAGTTATATCGATCAACTAATTTAATATGTAATTCATCAAAACATACATTTTCACTTTCATGATTATTTTGAGTTTTTGTCATTAAGACATCTTTTAAACTAGTTAGCATTTTAGCTTCAGTATCTTTATCAATATCTAAAACATCAATACGACCTAAATCAATTGGATCAAGAATAACTTTAGTTAATTCTTTTAGTTTAATTTGAACAGGAACTTCAATATGTTGTTCTTCTTCAGATCTTGTTTTAATATATGTAAAGCCAACTTTTAAATTATTTACAGCAGTAATTTTGCCAATCCCAATATCTGGTTCGTGAACTGTTGGAGAAGTTGTTACTTCAAATGAAATATCTTTGATATTAATTTCTATTCAACCCTTCTTGTCTTGTAAGTATTCAAAAATATCTTCAGTTTTAGTATCTTCATAGAAGATAAAAGTTTTTTGTTCAGGTGGTTCACCTGTCATATATACAAATAAATCATCTTCTGCAAGATTACGAATTTTAGGAATTTGAATTACAACTTCAACACTTAAATACTCTGAGTTTTTATTACCTTTAAGTGTAATAATTCCAAATTCATCAACTTTTGAAATTTTAATATCAATTGATAGATCAGTTTCATTAACTGAACCTAAACCTAAAATTAAGTTTAAGCGATCAATGATTTGATTTTCATCAATTAGGTTTGATACTTTACTAATATTGAATTTACTTAAATCATATTTCAACTTATTTATTTAAATGGTATTAGCATCACTTACTTTAGTTGAGCTTGGACTTTCTTTTACACCAATATAACCATCAACTCCAACTTTTGCTGGATTTTTTCTTTCAATATTAATATCATCATTTCAACTCTAGTCTTGTTACTTGTTTTTGCAATGATTACATTAATTAAATTAATAATTTCATCATCAGTTGATTCATTAGTTAATTCTTCATCTTCAAAATCTAAATCTTTTAAACTAATCGCTCCACTTGCTGGTAAAACAATTGTTTGTTCACCAGTTAAATGTGTAGCTCCACTGGTTGCTTTAACAATCGCTACTCCATTTTTATCTGCTATGGTTTTGTAATTGAGATATCTGTTTGGTTAGTAATTTTATCAAGTGAAAGTAAACTATTATTTTTTTCTGATTGTTGATAAATTTCATTAACAATAATGTTTTTAAAATATTCGTCATCTTCATTACCAGTAATTATTAATGTTGGGAATCTTGTTTTTGCGATATCATAAACTAAATGTGGGATTTCAATTGTTTGTTCATTCATCACTAATCTTGAATTATTTTCAGCTGAAATTTCAATTTTACCTGATTCATCATAACTAGCTTTTTAAATTTCAATATGAATATCATTACTTTTAATTTTAGCTCATGTTACTTCTTTTAATGCATCTAAAATTTCAATATCTTTAATATCATTTGAAATATTAATAATATCTTTAATTGCATTCTTATCATTTGCTAAATCAATTTTGGCATTATTAGTAGGTCTTAATCTAACAATTGAAGTAATAACATTATTTGGTTGTTTTTCTTCATCAAAGAATTGTACATATAAGTCATATCTTTTATTTGCATCTTCATCAGGAATTTGAATTTCTAATATTGATTCTTTTTATCATCTTTGTTATAAACAACGCCATTTTCAATTGGTGTTTCTGTATCTTGTTCTGTTAATAATACTTTTGTAATATATGAATTAGCTGATAGTGTTAAATTTGGTTTTGACTGATTTTGGTTATATCATACAAATACTTCACCATTAGGTCCGATATTTCAATCTAATGCATTTGCACCAAGTAAATTAGAAGATCTTAATGTTTCTTGGAACTTATCATTATGCACTCTATTAATTTGAGCTCGTTTAGTTTTTTTCTTTTCCTTTTGAATTAGTAAATTTATATGTTTCATCTGCTTGATACATTACTCCATAATTAAACATTCCACTATATATCTTGGTGTTGTATGATATTGTGCTGTTAAATTTGGATTTTTATAAGTTCCATCAATTGTATATTTTTAACCAACATATGAATTTGCTTTAACAACTGTTTGAGAATCATAAATCACATATTTAGTAATATCATTTACTCATTGCACATCTCTAATATATCCATCTCCATCAAGATCATCAACACCAATATTATTGATTCAATCAACTCTTTAAGTTTTTGGATTACCATCTTTAATTTTCCTAATTTATGTGCTTCAAAAGTAGTGTCCTTGAACTAGAAACTCCAATATACATTCCTTCATTATCCACAAAAAGATCATAAGCTTGTCGATCATCTTTTAATTGTGTGATATTTTCTACTTGATTATTACTATCTTTGTAAACAGCAACTTGTCCATAAACAACAAATATGTATCATTTAAATTCATTTCAACAGATAAAGTTGGATATTGCCCTATACTACTTCTAGTTGCTAATACAACAGAACTTTTATCATGTTCATAGTATTTTTAATTATTCAATCATTATTATTCTTATCCAAAGTTGTATATACAATAGAATGATCATTAGCATTATAAACTGCATCTTTAACTGTTCTTCCTTGCACATTGATTGGTTTAACTTCTTGTCCTGTGACTGGAACTTGTGTTGGTGGAGTTGGAACTAATAATCCAAGTATTCCACCAATAATAACTCCAATTCCCAACCATTCCACCAATAATACCATATTCACTATAAGTGTTTTCTTGTCATTCAAAAACAAAAATTACAGACTCACTAAAATAATATGTTGATTATTCATCACCATAAAAAATAGTTTGTCCTGAAACCTCTTGTTTTTTAGTTTTTTTTAGAACCTGGGCTAATTGGAACTCAAGCTGTTTCTTGAGTAGCCCCTGTTAATTGCGGATTCATTTTTGATCTGTATAAATAGTTATATTTTTTATCTCCAGTTCCTGTCCAGCTTGTGTAACCAGAATTTGTTTCAAAATATGATTGTCTAATTTTTGCACCAAAAGTCAATGCTGCCCTATTCATTGCTTCGTATTCTTCAATTTAAAATTGTTTTGTGCTAGATCCTTTATTTCTTAAATTTGAAAAGTCACTAGCTTCTAAAATGCCAAATGGTCCTTGCCCTACTGTTAGGGTAGTTAAAACTCATAATAAGTATTTCATCTAAAGTCCTCTTTGTTATTTCTTATATTTTTTTCATTATAATAATTTTCTGCTTTAAAAGTCAAATGGTGGAAATTATTCCAAAGTAAAAAAAGTAATTTATTACTCTTCTAATTCTTTTACTTTAACTTTATTAATATAGTTAGTTACGTAGTATTTAAACTTTTCTTCGTCCATGTCCATATTATCTTTTATCTTCATGTTGGCATCACAAATATTTCTACCTGAGCATAAAATTTTTAAAATGGCAATAATTGTAAATATTATTCAAGCACCGTACATTACTCATCCAATATATAAATCTAAATTAGCAACTGGAAATTATGTAATAATTACTGGCACTAAGTATAATTCAATCATAATAAGAAAGATGCCACATAGAAATGAAATAAAGAATACTCAATTTAATTTTAAGTAACGATCTTTTCTTTTATTTTTTACATATTGTAAATACTTTGATTATTTTTCAGTTAAATTTTTAATTTTTCAATGTTTATTAATACTTGAAAAAACTATTAAAATGACTCAAATGATAAGTGCGCCTATTGTTGTTCATAAAAATGAATACATTAAAGCTCCTCATAATTGTCAACCTATTGCTAAAATCATAAAAAAAATTACCTCATAAGATGATTATACAATTTATTATAAAATAATATTCTATTTTGCTAATTTAGTAATTGCTTTTGCATATATTTGAATCATTTTTTGTAATTCTTCAATTGTTGCATATTCATTATAGTCATGCATTGGTGATTCTTCTAAACTCATAACAGCTCCAAACGCAATTAAGTTAGGCATTGTTTTAGCATAAGTCCCTCCACCCATTGCTTGAGGTTCACTAACCATATCTCCTATAATATCTTGATAAACTTGCATAATGTTTTTTACAACTTCACCACCTTTTGGGAAATACACAGCATTTTCAATTCTATCTTTTCTATGATCTAATCCATATTTTTCAAATGCTTTTTCAATAATTGGGAAGAATTTAGTTTTAGGTTCTGATAAAACAGGAATTCTAAAGTTAAATGTAAATATTCCTTTATTATCTTTAATATCAATAATGCCAATGTTTTGAGTTAAATCACCAGTTTCATCAGAGATGTTATCAAAAATATTTGACATATTAAAGTTTAGGTGTGCTTCTTTAGCAATAAATTGAATTAAAGGATGTTTAAAACCTAATTGATCCATTGCGAATGCTAAATATGAAACTGCATTAACACCAACATGAGGAGTTGAAGCATGACCCAGTTTTCCTTTAACAATTAATTCATCACCATTAATTGAAGTGTAAATATCTTTCATTGTGTCTAATTTAGACTTAATTTCATCAATTCTAGGTCCTTTGTAAGAAACCTTATCACAAATCATGTTGTAAGCTTCTCCACCCTTAATTTCAAAATCACAAGGTACATTAGCAATTACATCCATGTTGTTAATTCATTTTTCAGCATATACACAAGGGAATAATCCATCAGGCACATAACCAGCAGATGCAATTCCATGATCTGCAACATATTTTTCCATACATTCTCAAGTTGTTTCTTCACTTAAACCAAAGATCATTCTAATTTTGTATGTATCAGATTTTCATCCGTAGTCTTTTAAGTATTTTAAAGCATATAAGTTCATCATTGTTGGACCTTTGTCATCAATAGAACCACGTCCAATTAACTTACCATCTTTTTCAATTGGTTCAAAAGGATTAGTAACTCATTCAGACATATCTCCTGTTGGAACAACATCTAAGTGACATAGAATCACATATAATTCTTTTCCTTCACCATATTCTAAAAATCCATATTTATTAGTTTCATCACGATAAGTTTCAAATCCTAATTCATTTCCTAATTTTAAAATAAAATCTAACGCATCATTAACAACGCATCATTAACACTTTTTCCAAAAGGCATATTGCCAACTGGATCAGCTAATACTGATGGAATTTTAATTAATTCTTTTGTTTTTTCTAAAGCTTCTTTAAAATATTTGTCTAATAATAATTCTTTGTTAATTTCCATAATAATCTCCTTAATTAACTTTGTTAATTGATTTTAAAAATTGATAAGCTCGATTGATTTCAACCATTTTTTCTTTTGCTTCTGGCGTTTTATTTTTATCTGGGTGATAAGTCATCGCTAATTTTCGATATTGCTTTTTAATTTCTTCACTAGTTGACTTATCTGAAACACCAAGTGTTTGATAAGCTCAGTTAACATCACTAAACTGATCAGATATTTTTGATTGATTAGTTTTTTGATAATGAAAGTATTGCTGACCATTGTTACTTGTAAACTTTTTATTTTGTTTTTGAAAAATTCCTGTTTGTCGATATAACTCATGAATTAACTGGTTAATTCCGTCTGATAATCAACCTTCTAATATATTTAGCATTTCATCAACATCAATTAAACTTTCACCTTTTAAAAAATCTATTTTACCTATAATTATTCTTGGTACAAACCCTTGAATAATAACCTTCATATATATATTTAAAGATTCATTGTAAAATTTCATCAAAAAGTTTCGATTTTCATAATTATCTGTTAATCCAGTTTGGTCAAAAGCTTTTAATAATTTTCTTTGTTCAGTTAATCAAAAATTTAATAATTCTGATTGTGTTTTTGTTAATTCTTTTATTACATCGTTTGTTGTTGTAAATGAAAAATTGTTGTTAGCTAAATATTCTTTTGTATTATTAAAATCTGAGTTAAACGGAAAGTCTTCAAAGCTTTCAAAATAATTATATTTTTCTATCAACACTGTTCTTTTAGTATTACGCATTCATACTTTTCGATTAGTACTTAATAACTCTTCATTACGCTTCACCTGATCATCAGTTGATTCAATCCGGTTTCGTTTAAACGTGAATAAAAATGTTATTGATCCAATAACAAATAATGCAACAATTATACAAACTATGATAATTAACATTTTTACCATGATAAACCTCTTGTTATTTATATTATTTTAACAAAAATAAGCAAAAAAAATTAGTCAAATATTCGACTAATTATTATTTATGAATATTATTATTCAGCAGTAGGTACAACTTTAACTTTTGTACGTCCTTTTCCGAATTTTTCATATTTAACAGTTCCTGATACTAAAGCAAATAAAGTATCATCTCCACCACGACCTACATTTTGACCTGGGTGTATTTTTGTTCCTCTTTGTCTAAAGATGATTGAACCTGCATTAGCAAATTGCCCATCAGCTTTTTTAGCTCCTAAACGTTTTGATTCTGAGTCACGACCGTTTTTAGTTGACCCTACTCCTTTTTTAGAAGCGAAGAATTGTAAATTTAATATAAAACGCATATTAGTATACCTCCATAATTTCTATAAATTGTTTGTATTGTGATTGAATTGTTGATAATTGAATTTTCAACATTTCTAACATTGTTTGTAAAGATTGATTTTCTAAATTTTTATTTTTAATAATAACTTTATTTTCTAAAACTTCTAAATCAATATCTTTTGAAAAATGAATGTCCAAAGCATTTAACGCTCCAAAAGTAATTCCTGAAACAGCTGCGCACACAAGATCTTGTCCATATGGTCCTGATTCTGCATGACCAGATATTTCAACTTGAATAATTAATTCACTCTCATGTTTAACTTTGACTTTAATCATAATTAAGCTTCAATTTTTTCAATTTTTACTTTTGTATATGGTTGTCTGTGACCATAAACTTTATTAACATTTTTCTTTGGGTGGTATCTAACTACACGAATTTTTTTACCTTTACCTTGTTTAACGATTGTACCAATAACTTTAGCACCTTCTACTAATGGGCTTCCGAATTTTCCATCAACCATTAATACTTCTTCAAAAGTAACTTCAGTGTTTAATTCACCATTTACTTTTTCGATAAAGATTTCCATTCCAGCTTCAACTTTAATTTGTTTTCCACCTGTTTTTATAATTGCGAACATATTTATCCTCCATTTAGACTCGCCTTAATACGTGAGATATCAGGATATCTGCTTATGTACGTATTAGATTAAGAGCGGTTGAAACTTGATTTCAACATTTAAATGATACTACAAACCAATTTATAATTCAACTAAAGAGATTAACTACTTATTAGATTTATACGTTTTTAACCAAAATACTTATTAAATACAAGATCTTTAACTACATTTGCATCAACATTAGCATTTAAAGCTTTTGTTGTGTCTAAACCATTACCTGTATTCATCAGACTGTTATCAAATGATCTCATTGTTTCTAATTTAACAACATTTTCAGAAATATTATTACTTGCAGTTAATTTAACAGAAGTCGTATCATCAAACTCAAAACTAGATCCTCCAATTTTAAACTTGGCTTTATCATGACCTTTTGCTGCTTCAATATAAGCAAATGGATGCATTGCCACATCAATTACAAAATCACCAACTTTACCAACAATTGAACCGATTCTATTTAATAAAGTTCCAGATGCTGCTACTTCTTTAATATCTTTTAATTCATTATCTTTTATCTTTTGCATAAATACCTCTTTTCTAACTTCATCTTGTTATTACGAAAAAAAATAAATTTATTTAAGTTTATCAAAAAATAAAAAACCAGAATTTTAATTTTCGCAAAACTGTGATTAATTTATAAATATATGAAATATTTTTTATAATACTTCGTTTGGTACAGTTACTTGTATTTTTGAAATATTAATTCTGGCAATATATGTGTCTCTTCATCCACCATTTTCTCAGAAAATAAATTTAACTCCACTTGAATTTTGATAATTAAGAGTGATACATAAAAAGTTCATTTCATTTTTAAATTTATCTTTTTGTAAAAATAACTTTAATCAATTATTTAAATAAGTTGAACGGGGTTCACCCATACTAACAATTTCTTTTTCAAAGTTTTATAAAAATGTTTTTCAAAGTCTATCTTCAATTGCACGTTTCAAACTATTTTGTGCATCAGTTAAATTACCAATTTTTTTTAATTTTATTAAAAAAAACTAACATTTCTTTTTCTTTGTTTTCTTTAAGTCATTCAGAAATTAATATTTTAGCATCGTATTTACTTCAATATCCTGTATCACCTTTAGTACCTTTGTTACCTATTAAAGATTTTAATCAAGCTCCTTGTCACCTTCAAACCCTTGTTCAACAGCTATTTCATAAGCACTTTTACCATTGGTTCCTTTTTTACCATCAGTACGTCTTTCACCTTTTAAAGATTTGAATCAAGCAGCACGATCACCACTAAATTCAGCTTCAACAGCTACTTCATAAGCACTTTTACATGCTTTACCATTTTTACTTGGTTTTTCAACTAATGATTCTAATCATTTGTCTTTGATACCTTGGAATCTTTGTTCAACAGCTATCTCATAAGCTGTTTTTCCATTAGTTCCATTAATACCATGAGTCCCTCTAGATCCATCGGTTCCATTTTTACCATTTAATCATTTTTTTTTTTTTTTTGTGATCCATGAAAACCTAGTCAACTGTAATACCGTATGCACTTTGACCATTAACTCATCAGCACCCTTGATTCCTTTTAAAGATATTAAAAAAGTATCACGTCACCACCAAAGCCAGCTTCAACAGCAACTTTATAAGCACTCTTAACTTGTTTTCCTTCTTTACCAGGTTTTCCAACTAATGATTCAAGTCACTGATCTTTACTTCCTTGAATCTTTGTTCAACAGCTATCTCATAAGCTGTTTTTCCATTAACTCCGTTTTTACCATCAGTACCTTTAACCCCTTTTAAAGAATTTAATCAAGCAGCATGACTACCTTCTTTTCCTTCTTTACCTTGACTTCAAACTAATCATTCAAGTCACTGATCTTTATTTCCAACAAAACAATTATCAACTGCTATCTCATATGCAATCTTTCCATTGTTACCATTGATTCCATCTTTTCCCATTAACGACTTTAATCAAGCATCTTGATTACCTTGAAATCCAAAATCAACAGCTATTTCATAAGCACTTTTACCAAATTTACCTTGTTTTCCTTGATCACCTTTGTCACTTTTTGTAGGCCCATATGCAACAGTCGTTCCTACTGTTGTTGCTGTTAACCCTGAAGCAGCTAAAACGTTAATAATTTCTTCATGTACCATCCTTCCTTTCCTTAATTTAAATAATAAAAACACGTTCCATTACTTATTACCATTGAAAAAAAGCAATTTAGAATTTTTTGAGTACATGATTTCGCAAACATACTTTTATATCTAATCACTTATAGTTATACACCTTACTTACCTGGTTTAAACTATTTTCTTTTTTTTGCTTAAAGATAAATTAATTGCGCAAAATTTTTATCAATTTCAAATAGACAATATCTTAAAAACTTAATATATTTTTTTCAACCGTTTAATTTTCTTAAAATTCAATTCCAACTTCATTAATATCATAAAATTTTACTTTTCTTCTAAATGGTTCAAAAGTTTCACTCATTTTATATTTAAAAACTAAATCATCTAAAATTATGCCACAAGCAGTTATTTTTTGGTACTTTTCATTTGAATATAATGAAATTTTTGGTGAATATATAAAGAAGATATCTCATTTTTTCATTCTTGATAAAGGTACTTTTTTATCATGACAAACTTGTAATATATTATTTTTAACAGCTATCTACTATGATTTTTGATATAACAGCTATTCAAAAACTTTTATTTTGATTTGATTTCATTAATTAATCTTCCACCTGATTATTTTTGTTAATCTTGTTTAACAATTCTAAGAAAGTAATATTATCTTCTTCATTTAAATAAAAAAATATTTTATCAATTTTTTCAACTAAAGGTAAAACTTTTTCAAGTTTTTTAATTCCTTCTGGTGTCAAACTTATATTGTTAGATCTTAAATCATTTTCTGATTTATTAATTTCAATCAAATCTTTTTTCATTAATAATTTAAGAATTTGAGAAATTGTCATTGCATCAATTCCTGAAAAATATGAAATTTTCTTTTGATTGATTTCTTGTTCATTTTCATTTTTTTGTTTTAAATAATAAATGCTAGCTATAACAACAAATTGCGGATGAGTTAAATCGTATTTTTCAAGTTCTTTTTTAAGTTTTGAAAATCACATTGAGTAAATTTTTATAAAATTAAATTTAACAGAATTTTTTGATTCATTTAAAAAATCAATTTGTTTATTTTGATTCAACATATGTTTTCATTTTTCCCATTGCTTCTGGTGTACCTGAAAAAATTCCTAATAAAATTTGCATTGGAACTGACTCTTCAACTTCAGCTGAATGCTTGATAAATGTTTTTTCATTTTCTTCTATAATTTCAAGTTTAAAATAGATTTTACCAAAAAGTGCATTAGTCACATCTACAATCTTTGAGAATTCTTCAATTTCAACAATTTCCATATTCATTTTAGGCATTCCTTTTAATTCAAAAGTTCCTTTCGAATCTTTTTGAAAACCCTTATCTAAATGTATATCGATTAAATTTTCTTCTCATATTTTTCTTTTATCAATATTTGTATACATTTCTCAGATATCTTTTTTATTTGCTTTAATTTCTAATTTAAAAGTTATTTTCATATTAACCTCCTATTGATAAGTATACTTACTATTTTTTTAAAAAAAGATAAAATCAAATGAAATTAATATAAAAAGCACAGTTAAACAAATTTAGCTGTGCTTTATTGTATACTTAATATTTTGTTAATTATAGTACTGCTTTTTTATCATTTGTTATAAACACAAACATTTCAATTCAGTTTAAAACATTAAAAGTTAAAACAGATGTGACCATAAATAAAACTCTTGCTACTTTTCCTTTAGTAATTACTAATCTAGCTGCAAAGATTATATTTAAGATATTAATAATTCCTAGATAAGTAGCTAAGATTAATAAATATACTTCTCATGTACAATAAGGTTGTAATTCTAGTTTATCAATTAGGTTTTTAATTAAGTTAAGATTTAATTGTTCTGGTAATACAACTTGTCTGTTTTGAATAAAAGTACCAATGATTTTTTTCATCTCTTCTTCATTTAATACAGACTAAATAATTCTTTAAGATCTTCTCCTGAAATCACTGTACCATTTGGTAAGGTAATTCCTGTTGAATTAATTGTTTTCATAATTTGTTTATAAATCTCATCAACATTTGTTTTATTTACTACTTTATCAATTGCTGTATTAATTAAACTTTCAATTGTAGTTCTGATTGAAGTCTCAACTGTATCAACTAATTTATTTAAATAATACTTTCTGACAAATAGAATTAAAAAGATTGCAATCAATAATAAAAGTAAGAATGCAAATAATAAAGATGCTGAACCTAATAGATTCAGAATTAACCCTACTTATGACGCTTAACCTTTGTCTTAAATTGTTTTTCTTCATGTGTATTACATGTCTTGTTTGTTGATTATTGTTTATAGTTGTTTGCCTTTTTATTTTATCCCATGTTTTATTTTATCTCAAATAAATTTTAAGCATTAGTGTTTAAAATCAAAAATAAAAAACTTACTAATAATTAGTAAGTAATTTTCATATTTCTAACTGATCAAGCTCAGATTAATAAAGCAATAAATATTAAGTTATATAAATAACCTAAGAAAATAAATCAGTGATTTACTTTTCATCAAATGATAGCACCAGATGATACTGATGGAATCATTGTCATTAATCAAGCTAATCAAGCTTTATTATTTTCAAGTCAGATATTAGCATAACCTGTTGAAATTCCAATTAAGAAGTATTGAACAATAAAGAATGCAATTAAGAATAATACTCTCATTATACCTTTGGGAAAAAGTCCAAGTACTAAACTAATTAATAATCCCAACATATAAGCTGATAATACTTTTAATAACAACATACTAAAGAATTGTAAGTTAACAATCCTCATTAAATTTGTAGAACTTGCTAAACTAACAATTCCAAATACAATTACAGTTAATAACATCATTATAATAGCTTGAATCACAAGCACAATTAGATTGTAGATTAGTGCATAGTTTTTAATTTCATTTCGTTTAAGTCCACCAAATAAAAAGATTCAATTAATATTATTCTTAATGTTATAGTTAATTGATGTGGTAGTAGCAATTCAACTAAAGATTAATAGAATCACTCCAATAATTTCTACATAAATTTCTGTTGTTGTAATTACTTTTGATTCAAGTGCTAAGAATGTAATAATTCCTAACACCCCTAATGTAATGGCAGCTGATAATAATGTTAATGTGAATCCTGAATTACGACTACTAAAGAAATTAAATTTTAAATAAATTAAAAATTTATTCTTTGTTTGAATTTTAACACTTAAAGGTGTTTTTTTACTAACCTTTGCCATCTTAAAATTCTCCGATTTCTTTTAAATCATAATATGAATTAAAACTATCTTTTAAATTAGCTTTATGTTCTTTAAGATTTACATCTTTAACAATTGTATTATCTTTAATAATTAATCCAAGTTCACAAAACTTTTCAACTTCATCAAGAATATGACTACAATAAACAATTGTTAAATCTTTAGCTTTTAGTTTTTCCATTACTTTTTCAAATAACTCCACTGCAATTGGATCTAAACCTCTGGTTGGTTCATCAAAGATTAAAATATCTTTATCTCCACTAATCCCTAAAATAATTTTTAGCTTTTGTACCATTCCTGAAGATAAACTTCCAATTGATGATGCATCATTTAAATCAAAAGATAATACTCTAGCAAACATTTCAATGTTAGTATTAAACTTTTCATTATTTTCTAATTCTTTAATGTAATTAACATATTCAAAAACACTTAGTTTTTTAGGAATATTTAAATTAGCTGAAATATAACCAATGCTTTTAAGATTAAAGTTTTTATCTGTTGTTTTAACACCATTAATAATTACTTCACCTTTTCTTGGTAAATGTAATCCTAATAATAATTCAATAAAAGTTGTTTTACCAGCCCCATTAGGTCCGACTAAACCAATGTTTTCTTTGTTAATAGTAATATTAACATTCTTTAAACCTTTATTTTTAGTAAACATTTTTTCTACATTTTTAAATTCAATCATTTCTTACTCCTAATATATACTTATAGTTTATTATAACTTATTTTTATATTTTAAGTGTCTTTTTAAACTAAATAACAAAGACCATGTATGATTATTTAAAAATTTTCTAAATCTTTGTCTTAAGCAAAATTAAAAATTCTAATAAATAACAAATTTATTAGAATTTAAAATAAATATATTTTCATAAGTTCATAAATTGTTTTTTTATTATTTTTGTATACTAAAAGAATTTTATACGGCTATACGACGTTTTTATTTTTATTTAGTAAAATCAGGTTTTAAAGATTTTACTCAAGAAGTTGATGTTTCTGTAACAAATCAGTATAATTTGTTACTTTTAATACATCTAATTTGAAAGATCTTGATTGAATGCAACAGCATAATAGAACATATTGCTCATATTAGTTACATTTGAAGTTTTTCAAGCGCCAATATTTTGATTAAACTTTATTGCACCATTAAACATATTTGACATATCAGTTACTTTTGAAGTATCTCATGCTGAAATATCATCATTAAAGCTTAAAGCATTTTTAAACACATTTTTCATGCTAGTTACATTTGAAGTTTTTCAAGAACCAATATTTTGATTAAACTTTTTTGCATTATTAAACATATTATTCATTTCAGTTACATTTGAAGTATCTCAAGCATCAATATTTTGATTAAAACTTGATGCACCAATAAACATACTTGACATATTAGTTATTTTAGCCCTAATGCTATTTGGAACTTTTCGAACTGATGTTGGCATTTGATATGCTTTTCCTGTTGAATCATATCCTATATGTGTAATTTCACTAGTTCTTTCTGGAGCTTTTCCACCAATACTTGTTTCTTTGCCTGTTGTAGAATAAATTTAGTATGTTAAATTATCTTGGAAAATTGTTATAGAAAAGGTTATTTCTTCAACTCGCATTTATAAATCAATGAATTTTGATTTGCTTTAGCTGTTACAGTGTAATTTTGAGATTCTATGTCAGCGGTTTGATTGATTGTTAATCTAATTTCTTCAATATTTAAATTTGGATTTTTTGTTTTTAAAGCTACTTTAACAGTTATTTCATTTGTATTTATTAATGGCCCTAACTTTTTATAAACAATAACTTCACTTAAATTTACAATAACAGCATTATTTATTTCAAAAGTTGCACTATCTAATTCATATCCCGTTCTAGCAATTGCTTTAATCTTAACATCAGATTTTGACCTTCTTTTAATGTAGCAGTTAATGGTTCAATGTTTTTTAATGCATTATCTTCATTTCCATTAGTTAATTTTGAATGCAATTCTGAATTTACTTCATTAAAATTTTCTTTACCTTTAATTTCACGAACAGTAGTTTTAACATCAACTATTTTAATTGGAGTTTTATTAAGCTTATCAATTTGAATAATAACATCATTACCTTCAACTTTTGAACTTGTAGAAACTGCTTTAATTGTAATTGATCCAGTTTTATCTTAATCAGCTTTAACTATATCAATTGTTACATCTATTGTTAATGATAATTGATCATCATCTTTTAAATCAAAATTTGTATTTAACGTATTTAAAACAATATCTATTGTTGTATTATTTGAAATACTTAAACTTAATTTTTCTGCAGTTAAGCCTATAAGATTATCTTTTTTAAAGATTTTTGCAGCATTAACTGTGAATTTCCCATTAAAGTCTTGCTTATCTCAAACATAATCTTTATTAAGTCTTGCTGTTACCGTAAATTTTAATATATTTATTGAATCCTCTTGATCCTCTGTTAGAGCTACGTCACTAATTTTTGCACCTGAAATCTGAACAACTTTAATGCTGTCATTGCTTCTTATTGGATCATTTTATTGTTTACAGCCTCATTAAGTTTTGTTTGAACACCTGATACTTCAAGAGTTTTAGTTGTTCCAATTCAAACATTTTTAACTGTGAATGTTCCATCTCAGTTATCTTCAAATTTTGTATCAGAGGTTAAAGTAACAGCAATATTTACTTTTTCAGTTTTAACACTATAAACATTTGCAATTGTTCCAGTAATTGAAGCAACACCAACTGGTTTTGCAACATCACTTAAAGCTGCATTTAAAGCATTTTGATCAGCAAATAATTTATCATCACCTTTAATTACGGCTTCAACATCAGTTTTAACTGATGCTTGTGTAATAACGTGAATTGTTACAATTGATAAAGTAACATTTGTTTTACCATCTTTAAAATCATTTGCTAAAACATAACCTAGTTTTGCCCCAACTGTTACATTAGTATACCCACGTGTTTGAACTGGACTAGCTTCTTTTATTTCAAAAGCATCACTTGAAACAGCTTTAATTGCTTCAATTGCTTTTTCATTTGATCAATAAGTATTATTTATTAAATTTGCTAATTCAGCATCAACTGTAGATTTAAATACTTTTTGATCAGGTATAGTAGATTCAGTGTAAAAAGTGACTCCTTCAACTTTTCCAGAATAAACAGTTGAACCATCTTTTGGTTTAACAATAACAGTGTAGTTTTTGACTAAAACTGATTTGGTTGACTGTATAATAGATAATTTTATTTCATCTGTGTTTAATTCAACATTTTTTTCTTTTAAAGCTATTTTAACAGTTGCTTCTGTAGCATCAACTAATAACCCATATCTTTAACAAGTATAAATTTATCTAATGCAGTTATTTTATTGTTAACTTATCACTGCCACAAGAAATAGCTAAAATTATTAAATTTGTAGTTAAAGTTATAGCAGCAAGAAATCCTAATAATTTTTTCATGTAAACTCCTTTAAAATTTTTTATAACCATAAATAAAAACTTATAAAAATAAATTTTGCATCATTTATTACAAAATTTTTTTATGTTTTAGAATTAAACAATAGTTAACTATGTTAGAACATATAGATTTTTATAATAAGCTATTATATTATACAATAAAGTAATACTATTGTATGATTTTTAAAATGTTTCATATTAACATTATTAATTAACTTAATTCTCTGTATATTTTGTTTTCAAAATTCTAAATGCTAAAAAATTAAGTTACAGAGTTGCTATTTAGTTTTATTAAAATAAAAAACATAGGATAATCTTTGTAAATTAAAAGTGTTATTTAAATATTGTTTTTAATTTTTGCTTACATATAAACATAAATTTTATTTTGATATTAATTTTAATATTATACGTTAAAGAAAAAACACATGACAAAAAGACTTTTTATGAGTATTTTAATTATAATCTAAGTTTGTTTAGTTGGATTTATCGCATTTGTTAGCTTTAATCAAAGTAGAATTTAAAGAAATGTTTATTTAGATCCAGGTAGTTATGCTAAAAGTGTTAAGCCAAGTGATATCACTCCAATTTATACTTTTACAACTGATGCTTATGAGATTTTAGCTCTTTATGAACTAGATGGTAAAAACAACTCATTAGAAAATGCTAAATTCTATAGAGAGTTTGATAAATCAATGGTTTAGTAAATGATAAAGCAAATCAATATTCAATTGATCTTTGAAAAAATGATCTTAATACAAGTCAAATAGTTGTAGTAACTAACCAAAAATTTGATCAATTAGAAGTTAAATTATCAAATGAAGAAGAACTAAAAAGCAAAGGATTGCAAGTTGCATATGATTTAATGAATTCATTTATGCTAGTGATAATAAAACCACAACTGGATTGGCTAATATTTATGGGATAAACAAACCTTTACTTGTTCCTGAAAAAATTACAGCTCATAAAGTATTAAATCAAGTTTATAAAGATCGAGTATATATTGTTAATGTAACTGTTAATTCAGATGAAACAATTTAAAGCGTTAGTTTAGACTTAAAATTTTTAATAACTGGAACTAATAACAAAGAAACAGCTAAAAATTATACTGATAAACAAGCTTCAATTAAGGTTAACTTATTTACAATTAATTACAGTTCAACAGATGGTAAAGAAAATGATGTAGATTTTAATTTATTTAGTTTCTCTGAATGAGCTTCTGATTATTGTAATCAAGCATATGGAAATGGTCATCCTGATAATATTGATCCGCTTGATTACAAACAATACATTCAATTTAATTGAGATAAATATTGAAAACTTCAGTTTAGCTATTTAGCAAATAATATGAATATGGATTGATTCCAATTAAATAATGTAGATTCATGAAATATGAACTGAACAGATGTATTGGGTACAACTCGGGAATATCATAATGCATGAAAAATTAAAATAAAATCACTTAACTTTATTAGTTGAAAATACAAAGGTAATTTTGATACTTCAGATTGAAGAAATAGAAATATTAAACTTTCTGACATTGAAAATGGTTTAAAAATTCCTGACAGTGATTGAGAAGCATTTGATATGTATTTAAACCTAATGGCTAAGGTTGATATGAAAAGAGGAATGATTAATTCTTTAAACCAAGAAAGAGGAGCAACTGGTAAATCATTGATATTTACAATGAATCAAAGAAAAAATACTTTAAAGTTCCTTCTTCTGTTATTCAACCTGAAGGTCATGATTTTAGTAATTGATGATTTAAACAATTAAAAAACATATAGATGATAAAATAGATGATAAAAAAACCAGCATGAACAAAAGATATTACATTATATTACTATCTTAATGAAAAAGATTCATTACAAGTAAATGCAACAAATGATTTATTAAAAGAAATTAATCCAGATAAAAAATATTTACATTTTGCAGCAACTGATTGAGAAAATGATATGGACTATACAAATGCAAGTAGATGTGACCATACTGATTATGTTTGAGTTTATATGTTAGATATATATAACTAAAACAATAAAAACTTTATGGAATTTACAAAAAGACGTAATAAAAAAGGTTTACATACTGGACAATATTCTTTAGATTCTGATAATACATTTAATTTAGCTAGAGCAGAATCTGGTATTTCAGGATGTACACAAGCTGCTTTATATAAACAAAACTCACCAAACTTTTTAAAATAATCAGTAACTGGATGAGAAGAGTGTGTTAGTTGATGATTATCAGATTTTAAAGATTATAAATTCCTTGATATAAATTATATTTCAGTAGATACTCTTTGAGCGTATGCCAAATATAATAATATGACAAAAGATGGTAAAGCAGCGATTATAAATGCTGATGTAGTTCAATTTAATCCTTCAACAAGATTAGAACAATTAGCAGTTGGAACAAAAAACATGCAAAAAATTAATTATCTTATTAAAAATAAGGTTTTTGATAAATCATTAGTTGATAATAATGTTTCTAATGCATTAAAGTTAACAAAAAAATTAAGTAGAACTAAATTTGACTTAAACTTTAATAAAACAACTATTGATCCATTTCTAAAGACTAAGTCTTTTGTTAAAAAATATTTAAGTAATAAAAACGGACCTGATGAAATTGAAGGTTACAAAATTATTATTAATAATTTAAAACAAGTAACACGAAGTTACATTAATACAAAAGAGGGTTTATAAAATGATAAAATGATATTTAGTTGATGTAGAAATATTATGCTATATAAAAATTGTTTTCTTTGGTTTAACATTTTTATGATTATTTATAAATTACCTTTTATTATTTTTAAAAAGGATAAATATATCTCAATTAAGTGATTAGTTCCTAATATTATTTTAACATTAATATTAACTGATCTTTTAATCTTTTGATTTATTAGTTTATATATACCTGAAACAATAATTTGTTTTGATATTACTAACCAAAAAGAGATTTTATTCTTTGTTAAAATAACAATTGTTTTCTTAGCATCATCAGTTGTTTATTTAATTTATTTAATGATTTGTTCAAGATTTTTTGGATATTGAATAAAAGATGAAAAGAAAATCCATTTTGCAAAAACAAAAGCAAATAAAGTAAAAAATGAAAGCAAATACTAAAAAAGACCAAATCTAATTGGTCTTTTTTATTGGTTATAAAACGATTAAACTATTTGCTTTTTATATTAGTAACATAAACTAATGTTTCAATTCAGTTTTATAGATTAATTGATAATACTGAAGTAATAATAAATAATGATTTTGAAATTTTACTTTTAGTTACAATTAATCTTGAAACAAATATCATGTTTAATAAGTTAATAATTGCTAGATACGCACAAACAATTAATCCAATCTTAACAAACATCATGTATTTATCTATGTTAAATTATTTAGCTAAGTTATTAACAAAGTTTAAACTTAATGAATCAGGTAAAGTAATTGTTTAATTATTTAAAGCTTGATTAATCATAGTTATTACATCTTCTTTTTTTTAATAGTTCATTAGATAATTCTTTAACTTTATCTAAAGTTAAAATACTTCCATTTGGTAATTTAACATCACCAGAATTAATTGATTAAATAATCTTATTATAAATCTCATCTGCTGACATTGCTTTTAATAGTGTTTGTTTTTGTGCTTGCTCAATTAAATCCTGTAATTTTGTTGTAACTGTACCTTCTAAACTTTCTGCTATTTTTGGAATAATAAATTTTCTACACCAATTATAGCTACTACTAATAAAATTATTAATATTAAGAACAATAGAATTAATGATGATGATCCAACTACATTTAAAATTTATCCTGTTTTACGTTTCTTAGTATTTCTACTAAACTGATTTTCTTCTGAAGTGATTACTGATTGTATTTTTGTCATAGTCTACTACTTTCTATTTTTGAATATTACTGATTATTAAAATAATATAAATATATTGTATACTTAAAAGAATAAATATACCTTTATAGTTGGAATTAAAATGAAAATAAATCTACTAATATTAGTTAAAATAATTTATAAAATTAATCAAAAAGCCATTTCACTAACGAAATGACTAATTTTTATTTTATTTTATTTTATTTAAATGCAGCATAATAAATACCTTCAGTATTACTTCCTTGACTTGTTACATCAATAAGCGCTTTTGATAATTTATTAGATCTTCTAACTTCAACCTTATCAATAGTACCAATATCAGTCACTATATTTTTAAATGCAGCAATAATAGTTTGATTTTTAGTATCTGCGATAATACCTAAATCATAAGTTTTCATATTGTAAGAAATAAAATAAATTATTAACTCATTTGTTATAGTATCAGTAATTTGAATTTGTGTTTTATCTTTTGGACTTAATTGATTTTTATTTGAATTAACATTTATAGTTTTGTCTTCTAATTTTATGTCAGCATTTTCTGCTTTAAAAGCAGCAATAATTTCTTTTTCTGTATAATAATCAAATTGATTTTCTAATGTATATGTTTTATAACTAAATGAAGCATAATAAGTGCTTTTACCATCAACTAAGATATTTGCTTATCCTTTTTCGTTTGAGTCACTATAACTATCAATTTTGACTGTTAAAGTTTTTCTTTACTTTTTTCAGGATACTTTTGCTTAAATTTAGTTAAAACTGAAGTTTCATTTATTTGTTCTAAATTACCTAATTAATAATTAGTAACACTAAATAAAACAAAATAACTTATACCACTAATTTCAATATGTGCTTCTAAAGGTGAAAGTGGGTCTTCATAATCATCTATATACGTAATTTGTATGTTTCCCTTAGCAGACAGATTTTGATATTTTGCTTGAACTTGTATGAAATATTTTTTTTATTTGCATCTTCGTCTTTTATATCTTTAATTTCTTTAATAACTCCTAAATCATAAGTTTTACCTAATTGTTCTGTTTATATTGTCCCTCATATTTAGTAGTATTTTTTGAATAAATACTAAACGTCCTTTCTGAATTAAAGTTTGTTAAAATAATATCTTTATCTTTAAAAATTTCAACTGCTTTTCGAAGTTTTGCTTGTAATTCAATATTATTGTCAACAACTTCAAATTCTATTTCTTTTAACGAATTACAATCTTGATCAAAATATGACTGAGTAACTTTACCTGATTCTATTGTTTCTTTAAAGAAAGCATCTCATTCGGTTTTTTTGGTATCAGTCATTTCGTTCTAAAAATATTTCATGCTTGTATGTCACTAATTGATGTATCATCATAAATTTCAGTTCCTATTTTATCTGCACCTCATGTTAATAATAAAAGTGGATAAAGTGCTTTAACTTTGACATCGCTTTCTTCTTCATCAGAGCTTTTTACTAAAATTTCTAAACTCTAGAAAAATCATTAATATTTACTTTGTCTGTGGTTCCACCACCTGATTCACCGTTTCCTCCAGATTTTCCGTTTCCGTTTCTACTTCCTCCAGATTTTCCGTTTCCACCATCTGTGTCTTTATTATTGCTACATGCAATCACAGTTGATGTTGCATTTCAGTTAGTCCGATTGTTGCCAATATTGTTAAAAGTTTCTTCATTGTAATCTCCTTTTATTTAAAACATTCAACTTCTATTTTTTATGCTGATTAAATTTTTAAACTTTAAAAAAGATATATTTTAGTAAAACATAAGATTGTTAATATTTTAATTTTACATAAAAATCAAACTAAAAGGGTTATTATAATATATAAAGTATAAAATATTTTAATACTAAATTAGTAATATAACAATATTTAAAAAGGATACTAATTAAAATTGGCAACCTTTAATTAATCTTTGTTATGCTTTTATAAAGCACTTCCATATAAGTATAAATTAGTTTAAACCCAATTTTCTCATACATTAGTGTACCATCTTCTGTTCCAAATAATAACACTTCAGACTTATTCATTTGTTTAGCATATGAGATTAAATAAACATAAACATTTTAGCAAGCCCTTTACCTCTTGCTTCTACTAATACTGAAATATCATCAATAATCAAATGTTCAGCATCAAAATAGATGTTACCAGTACCAACATATTGATCATGTTCATCTTTAATTAAGATCATATGGTTAACTTGACTTGCTAAGTTATATTCATGAATTGGATGATATTTATCCAAATCAATTGTTTCTAAATTAAAGGTGTTTTTAATAATGTCAGTAAAAATATCAACTTCAGTTTGAGTTTCAACTACTATTAATTAATGGATTATTTAAACTATCATTAATTGCTCATGTATCAGTGTTTAATAACATTACTTGATAAACATGCAAAAGTTTAAAATCATTATTTATTAATATTTGATGATTTTGATTTCCTAACTTGTTTGAAAAATTAATTCAAGCAATGTTATAATGATTGTTTGTAATGTTATTTACTTGTTTAATATTTAATTTTAATAAATCATTTGAAACAACAATAAACGCATCAGCTTTAACTTTATCAATGATACAAACATAATCAGTGATTTAATTAAAATTAGCTTTAATATATTGATCAAATGGACTAGCATAATATTTTGTAAAGTTATTAATTAAATTACTTCCATATAAATTATGCATTTTAATTACTCCTTAATTACACAGTGATTATAGCATAAGAGAGTAAATCAAAAACAACGTGCTTGTCTTATAATTTTAATAAATCAGTGTATCTAATATACAAAAAGACCTTATCTTTTAAATTATTTTAAGTTTTTTAAAATTGTAATACTAAAAATCAATGAACAACTTTTTATAAAAACTAAAGTTAAAATATAGTTAATATATTTTCAAGCAAATAAACATTATTGTCAAATTCTAGATCTTCAAAAATGCAATGATAATCATTAAATAATGCAAAAAATAATTAAATTAAAATCTACAAATTTATTTTATAAAATCTTTAAAAACTTTTTCTAACTCTAAAACTAATGGATTGTTTACATTATGATTCAGTTTTTCCCTCTATCTTTTCATGCATGATTTTTTTGAATTATGTCGCCTGTTCCTGTATTTGTTGTATTAAAAATTGCTTTTTCAAATTCTTCATGACATTTAATAAGTTCATAGTTTTCTAGCTTTGAAAAATCTAAATAAAATTCTAAACATTTTCTTTTTAAACAATAAACAGTTTTATTTTCTTCTTTTTTGTGTACTGTTCTTCATTTTTATCACCATTCAAAATTTTTAAAACTGGTATATTCGAATTTAAAAGAATTTGATTTTTAATCAAAACATTTTTAAAGTTTTCTGCTCCATTCAACGGAATAAAGAAAACTTTTTTCTTCTTATATTCATCAATATCTGCGCAGTAATTATTTAATATATTTTTAAGCACACTCATATCTTCATTCGATTCTACAAAAATATAATAATCAGGTTTAGATTATGTTATAAAACTGAACAAATCTAATAGCAAACAATTTATTACAAAGTTTTGATTTTTATTATCTTCATTTTCTTCAGTAAATATAAACTCAGTTTCTTCAAATTTTGTCTTTGCTAAAATATTCATTACAATAGGTGAATGAGTAGAAAGTATAATTTGATTGTAATTATTTGATAAGATTTTTGTAAGTATTAACTCAATTTTATTTAAAGATAAATTATTTACAACTTCATCAATTAATAAAGTTGTATTTTGCATTTTAGAATTCATGCACAATAAAGAATATATTAAATTTTTCTTTATACCTGACCCTATTAATTCAATATTTTCATCATCATTTAATTTTGGTTTAATTATTTTATATGATTTTATTAAGTGAGAAGAAGAACTTAAATTAAAATTTTTACGAATAGTTTCTTTATCTTCAAATGCAAAGATATCTTCTTTCATAAAATTATTAGAAATTTCAAAAATACTTTCTTGAAAAGCTTTGTTTAATAAATTATATGCTTCTTTTAATTTGTTGTCATATCTATTCTGTTGTAAAAATAATTATTTACAACATTATTAATAGTGCTTGTATAATCTATATTTTCTGATTCAATAAAAATTAAATTGTTTGCCACAAAACTTGTTTTAATTTCATTATATTCTTTTTCATTATCATAATTTGGTAAGGTTTCATTAATATTAAATTCTAAAACAAATTCTTTTTTATTATCAAACAAAAATTTAAACTTAGTTAAATTTGTTTTATTTTTTGAAAAATAACTAAATAAATCATTTAAAGCTTGTAAAATTGTTATTTTTTCAGAATTATTTTTTCCCATCAACGAATTTATTTTTTTAAAGTGAAATGTTGCTTCTTCTATTTTTTATAATTGTATATTGTTATTTTAGATATCATTTAAATAACCTCTTTTCATATTTATAAATTTTTTAATTTTGTTTTAAATAAAAAATAAAACAATGTTTAATTTAAAACATTGTTTTAAATATTTTATTGTTAACAATTGAAACAGTTGCTGATCCATCATATATTGTTGAATTAGCTACTGGAGTAATTGTTGCTGTATTTCCACTAATACTAATTTTAACATCTTCTGCATTAATACCTTTTTCTGTTAACAATCCTTGAACTGCTGATTTAATTGCTGTTTCATCTGCATCACTTGCAACATTTACAGAAGCGTTAGCACCAACTTTTGTTGCTAAATTAACTTTATCAACTTGTGGATTTGAAACTGTAAATATAACATCGATTGAACCTTGATTGTAAACTTTGCTATTAGCATTAACTGTTACTTTTGCACCAGTTGTTATAATATTTATTTATATTAATGTCTGAAACATTTAAGTTTGAGTTAACTGAGTCAGTTTTTAAAACTGCTAAAACTTGTTTTTTAGAAGGAGTTTTACTTGTTTCTTTTAGATCAATATTTCCTAAATCCTTTGTAGCTAAATCATTTGCTAACTCAACTCTAGTTTCTACACTAAAAGTTACAGGAACTGCACCGCCTTTATAAACAGTACTTTCAGATTTAACAGAAATTGTCGCACCTGTTGTTGTAATTTCTCCAGTTACTTCAATTTCATCTTTATTTAAACCTGAGTTTAAATCAACTGCTCTTTCAATAATTTGCTCAGCTGTTGGTTTTGCATCAAATGTTCCTAAAGCTTTATTTGTTAAAACTGTGTTGATAATTCTTTTTTTGTATCTACTGGTTTATACATATAAATTAACTGTAATTTGAACAATTGTATCTTTTGTAACTAATGTTGATCCATCTTTTCCAGTAACTGTAACTGTTAAAGTTTTGTTAGTTTCATTTACTTTATTTGGAATTGTTATAGTTCCAATTGTATAATCAGTATCTTTTACAACACTATTAAACAGATTTGGAATTACACCTTCAATATATTCTTTTGTATTGTTAGTTTCTGAATCAATAGTTACAGTTTTCGCATTAGCGTCTTTTAAGAAAACTGATAATTCTTTTCTTGTATCAGATGCTTTAATTGCACCAGTAATATCAAAAGTAGTTGAATCTAATTTGTATCCTTCTTTTTCAACTGCTGTAACTGTTACATCAGTTTGTAAACCAGCTTTTAATGATGCTGATAATGAAGAAATATTTTTTAATACACTACCATCAGTTGCACTACTTAATTTTGATTCTAATTCTGTATTAACAGCGACTAAATCAGCTTTATCTTTAATATCACCAACTGCGTCTTTAACTGATTCAATTGTAATTGGAGTATCAGCAACTTTTACAGTACTTTTACAGTAAAAGTAACAATAACACCTTGTCCATTTGTATCTTTATATATTGAATTTTCACCAGCTTTAATTGTAGCTGATGTTGAATCATTTGATAAAGTTCCTTCAACACTTAAATCTGTTGTATTTAAACCTAAATTTTTATCAACTAATGCTTTTAAAATGTCTTGTGCTGACAATGCTGCATCATGAGCTACTTCAATGTCTCCTAATGCAGTTATTTGAATAGCAGTTGATAATTCATTTCTTGTATCAGCTTTTTTAATTGTAAAGCTTCCTGATATTGTTGCTTCACCATTTAATGCAAATCCTGTTTTAGCTGTTAATACAACTGAATAACTTCCTTTTGTTTCATTGCTTTGATCAACACTTACATTAACATTTCCTGTTACTTTATCTTTTCAAGCAGCATCAGTTAAAACACCTTCAATAGCTGTTTTAGCAGCATCTGAATTTTCATATACTTGCCCACTTGCGCTTATTACATTATCAATAGCTGTTTTAACATCAGCTGTTTTAACTTTTTCATCAGCTTTTTTAATTGTAAAGCTTCCTGATATTGTTGCTTCACCATTTAATGCAAATCCTGTTTTAGCTGTTAATACAACTGAATAACTTCCTTTTGTTTCATTGCTTTGATCAACACTTACATTAACATTTCCTGTTACTTTATCTTTTCAAGCAGCATCAGTTAAAACACCTTCAATAGCTGTTTTAGCAGCATCTGAATTTTCATATACTTGCCCACTTGCGCTTATTACATTATCAATAGCTGTTTTAACATCAGCTGTTTTAACTTTTTCATCAGCTTTTTTAATTGTAAAGCTTCCTGATATTGTTGCTTCACCATTTAATGCAAATCCTGTTTTAGCTGTTAATACAACTGAATAACTTCCTTTTGTTTCATTGCTTTGATCAACACTTACATTAACATTTCCTGTTACTTTATCTTTTCAAGCAGCATCAGTTAAAACACCTTCAATAGCTGTTTTAGCAGCATCTGAATTTTCATATACTTGCCCACTTGCGCTTACTACATTATCAATAGCTGTTTTAACATCAGCTGTTTTAACTTTTTCATCAGCTTTTTTAATTGTAAAGCTTCCTGATATTGTTGCTTCACCATTTAATGCAAATCCTGTTTTAGCTGTTAATACAACTGAATAGCTTCCTTTTGCTTCATTGCTTTGATCAACACTTACATTAACATTTCCTGTTACTTTATCTTTTCAAGCAGCATCAGTTAAAACACCTTCAATAGCTGTTTTAGCAGCATCTGAATTTTCATATACTTGCCCACTTGCGCTTACTACATTATCAATAGCTGTTTTAACATCAGCTGTTTTAACTTTTTCATCAGCTTTTTTAATTGTAAAAGTAACTTGAATTGGATTAGTTAAAGCATTATAAACAGTTGAATTTTCTTTAACTCCAATTTTTGCACCTGTATCAGTAATATCTGTAATTACTAATTCAGCTTCAGCAACATTTGAATTTTTTGTTTTAATTTCAGCTAAAATTGTTGCTTCTGATTTATCTTTTAATTCACCCAAAGCATTAACAGTTAAATCTGTTGATAAATCTTTTAATGTTGGCGCAACAGTTACTTTAACACCAATTACAGTTTTACCATCTCAATCACCTAAAGTGTATCCAGCAGCTGCTACAACACTAACTTCTAAGTTTTTATCTTCTGAGCTTCTTCGAGCTTGTTTTTCAACTGCTGTAATTGATTTAATTCCAGTAATTGATTTTGTTTGAACTTTATCAATAGCTGCTTGTAAAGATGCAAACTCTTGATCTTTAACTTCTTTTTCTAATTCTGCTACAACAGTATCTCTAACTACTGCAACATCTGCTTTACCAATTGATAAAGTAACACTTGTTTTACCATCAAATCCATCTAAAACATAACCTGATTTAGCCACTACAGTTACATCAAATGCTTGATCAGCAAAACTTCTAACTGAGTCAGCTGATTTAACTGTTGCATCTTTAACTTCAAAACCTTCGCTTGAAACTGCTTTAATTGCTTTAATTGCATCTTCATTTGATGCATATGTGTTTTTTCTTAAATTTGCTAATTCATCATCAATAACTGATTTAGATAATTTTACATCATCTACACCTGTTTCAGTATTAAATTTAATCCCTTCAACTTTACCTGAATAAACTGTTGAATCAGTTTTTGGTTCAACAATCACAGTATAGTTTTTAACTTCAGCTGCTTTTAATGCAGTAATAGTTAATTTAATTTCATCTGTGTTTAAAGTAGTGTTTTTTGCTTTTAAAGCTGCTTTAACAGTTGCTTCTTTAGCATCAGTTAATTTACCTAAGTCTTTTACGTTTATAACCTTACTTAAGTCAGTTTTTTTATCATCTACATCATTACTACATGACACAGCTAAAATAACCCCATTTGTAGCTAATGTCACTGCAGCAAGAAATCCCAATAATTTTTTCATATATTTGCCCCTTTTAAATTAATCAACCCCATTAAAAAAATCTTAATAAAAAAGGTCTTGCATTTTTATGCAAAAAACCTATTTTATCCTTATAGTCTCAAGATCGGTCTTAAGGCGGATCAGTAACCCATTATGTTACCATGTATAAGTTTTTTCATATTAAAGTTGTTAAGTTTATTGTATATAAAAGTGGACAAAAAATGTTAACTATCTTGTGAATTTACAAAAAAAAAAAAAAATGTCACATTTTTGGTTCTATTTCACCCAAAAATATGACACTTTTTTTCTAAACCGAACACACAATTCTTTTACGTTCTTTAATACGATAAATTAAGTTATTATTATAAACTAATCATAAATGATGTAATGAGAATCAAATAAAAAAAGCAATAATTAAATACAATACATATAAAATAACTGAATTACCAATAAACAGATATTGAAAGTCAACAAATGGATAAGGATATAACCCAATCTTTTTTCCACTAGCTAAATATAACTCTCCTCTAACATATACATAAGCTAAATAACTAGCTGCATATATAAATACTAAATAGATATCTCACTTTTTATAAAAGTTATATGAGTATTGTTCATTACCCATACTAAATTGATAAATAATAAATAACATAATAGGGCAGATCATATGAGTAACTATTGTACAAATGATTTGATTAGTAGAGTAATTAACAATACTGTCTTCTCCTGTTTTAATATAATAAACAACACCCATTCAAAAGATTAAAAACACTAGCATGTTTCAATTCATAATAACCATTCTAAAACGATCAGTTATAATCCCATGTTTTTCTTTTTTATCAAAGTTAATAATATAAACAATTAATCATACAATCGTCATTAAATTAACTTGCACAGAAAAGAAACTAACTAAGATATCATAATTAGTAAATGCATTATCACTATATCAATGCTCAACAAAACTTGATAAATAAAATCCTCAACTTAAAAAGCCAATAAATAATAAACAAGCAACTAAATGATAGTATCAAATTCAGTTTTTATAAAATGGTTTATATTTTTTCATAATTAGATTTTAACATAAATACAAAAAAAGACTCAATGTGTCTTTAATTATAGTTTTTAAATATCTTAACTAATTAGTTAAAGTATTTGTTTGATAGGTTGAATGGAATGCAGTAACTTGAGTTTCGCTTCCTTCACCACTACCACTATTTGAGTTATCGTCAAACTTAGTAATTGTTAAAGTTACTGAACCTTCAGTTTTAGCTGGTTCACTTGTCATTGTAACAACTGCTGTTTTAACTTCAGCAACAATTGTTGGATCAGTTTCTTCAGTTTCACCTTTTAAAACAATATCAAATTTACTAGTATCAGCTCCATCATTTTTTTCATTAACCTAAGTTGTTATTAAAGTTCTAATTGCTTCTAAAGAGTTTTTTGTTGCAATTAATTGAACTTTTAAATCATGTTCAGCAAATTTTGATGATAATTGAACTTTTTCATTAGCAGCTTTAATTGTAAATGTTACGTCATAAATTGTTGTTCCATCAGTTAAAGTAGAGATGTAGTTGTTTTTGCAGAAACAACTGTTGTATCTGAAACAGTATGTTCTAGATTTAATTTATTAAACGCAGCAATAATTGTTGCATCTTGATGATTATCTAATTCACATAAAGCTTTAACAATATTAACTTCATTTGCACCAATTTTAACAGTTAATTCAATTGCTTGAGTATATCCTGTTAAAGAAGTTCCAGCAGTTTTTGGTGCAATAACAACTTCAAAAGTTGTATCATTTGTTGCATCACCACCAGCAGTTTTATCATTAACTGTAGCTGTTACTTCTAATGTGCCAACTAATTCAGTAACTTTTATTTGTAAGGCTGCTTTATCAGCAAAAGTTTGACCAGCTAAGGCATTAATTGCTGAAACCAATGTAGTAACATCAATAGGTGCTGCGGCTTCTTTTTTATTCATTTACATTGATCCAATTAAGTATTCTGAAGTTAATTTAGCTTGAATATTAATATCTCAGTATTTTTCTTCTAATTCAGCTCTAACTGAATCTGTTGCAGGTTTTGATGAAAGAGTAACTGTAATGTTTCATCATTAGCAGTAACTACTGATAAACCTTTTTGTTTTTGAATTAATTATAAAACTTCTGCTTGAATTGAAGCTTCTGTTGATCTATTTTTTGGTTTATATAAAGCGAATGAAGTATTTGCTCCACCTTTATTTCAATCTTGTAAGTTTTTCTTTGTAATTTTTGCAATTGTTAATTTTACTTCACCTTCAATTAATTTTGAAGTTGGTTTTGCTTTAACAACGATTGAACCTTCTGCTTTTGAAGTTGAAGTGTTTTAGTAATGTCTAAGTCAGCTGCAGTAATTTGAACACTTGCTGTTGCTTTTACTGATGCTTCTGGATCTGTTTGACCTTCACCAGCAATAGCTTTGTTAATGATAGCATTGATTTCTTCATTAGTTGTATCATTTGTAACTGTTTGATTAGCTGCTAATAATTTTGTTAAATCTAATTTTGGTAATGTTGGAATTGCTAAGTCAGCTGTTCCAGTTACTAATTTTGATTCTTCTGCTACTGGAAGTGTAGTTTTACTTCCTCAACCAGTTTCACCTTCAAATAAACTTGCAGCTGTATAACCTTTAGCTGTAACAGTTAAAGTACCTACTTCACTAATTTGATGCTTTTGATTATGTAATTGTTAAATCAGTTCGTGCAATTTTTGTTCCTTCAGTTAATACCTTAGAATATTTAGTATTAATGTGATTTAAGATTTGTTCTTCATATCAAGGAATTTTTGTTAATTCTGTATATGTAGTTGTTGGTGTTTGTAAAGTTAAGTCGCTTAAAGCTTCTTTTTAAATTAATTTTTGCTAAAGCATCAGTTTTAATTTCAACACTTCCTGATACTTTTTTATTACTGTCTTTTGCTGTAACAGTAATTGAATTTTGATCTCCAACTTTACCTTCTTTTCTTGTAATTGTTACATCATCTTTAGTAATTATTTTTTAGAATCTGGTTTGCTGTTTTTCAAGCTTGATTAATTGCTGCTGCAATTTCTTCATCAGTTGATTTGTCAGTTAATCCTGTAACTTTGTCTTTTAAACTTTCTAAACTAATTACTGATAAGTCAACAATAATGTTTCCCTTACCTGTAACAATTTTAGCTGAAGTTGTTGCTTAAACTTCACAGTGTAAATTCCTTTAGTTGATTTTATTGTAGATTCACCGTTTCTTGTTCCAGGTTTTTCAGTTAATGAAGATAAATCAAATCAACTTCATTTGCTTCTAAATGTTTTAATCCTTTAATTTGTCTTAAAGCATCAATAACATCTTGATCACTTGGTTTTTTATAAAGTAAACATCTTTTAATGCTGTTGATAAATCAACTGGTTGTGTTTCTCCAATGTTTTATACGATTTCCCCTGAAATCAATGTTGCTTCGTCAGTTGCATGAAACATACACTTCTCTTAGCGTCTGCAGTTGCAACTGTTGTAACAACTGCTATTTATTTTTTATCAAGTTTTTCTAATCCCTTAACTTTTTGTAATTTGCTAATAATCTCCTGCTAATCAGTGTCATTTGTAGCAGTGTATCCATTAAGTGCTTTACTTAAGTCTACAGCTGCTCCAGTTTCATCTTTTGGTCCACAGGCTACTACTAGGCTCGCGCTACTAGCTGCTATACCAGTTGCAGCTAAAATACCTAATAATTTTTTCATTATTTTGTGTTCTCCTAGAATATTCTATTTTTTAATAGTAAATAAGAACTATTTTACTACCATTTTATATAAAGAAAAATATTCCTATAAGGGTCTTTTATGTAAAATTTATTAAATTTTTTAAGCTTTATTTTGTATAATTATCCTATTTTTAAACTAAATTAAAGCAAAAATAAAAGAGATTTAGTTATCTCTTTTAGTTTTTATTCAATTAATCATCTCAATAATATTTTAGTAATGTATTTTCAAAGTACTTATCATCATTTTTATTAACTTTAATTACAGCTTGATATAGATTAGTTGTTTCTAATTTAATTCCTGACACATAAATTCTATTAGTTAATTCAGGATATTTTAAATAAATACTTGCTAATACTCCTTCTTTTGAATTCTCTTTAACTGTAATCATTGTAGGACTTGGAATTAAAGTTCTAATGTTGACTGGAAGCTGAGGTATTTCTTCTTCTTTAAACTGTGTGACATACAAATCAACACTACCTTTATAGTCTATACAAGCTTCTGTTACACTTAATTTTCATTCATTGTCTTGTAGAAGTTCTAAAATCAGATCTTCAATCTTTAAGACAGGATAATTATTAATTATTTTATTTAAGATATTTTCTTTAATTATTTCTTCATTTTCTCGTAATAATATAATGAGGGTTAATAATTAATTTTTTAACTCTTGTTTTATATTTACATTTCAATAATACTTTACTAACGTATTCCCAAAGTATTTGTCATCATTTTTATTAACTTTAAGCAAAGCTTGAAATAGATGTGTTTCTAGTTTATCTACTTTCACAATTCCTACATCATCAATTTTTGAGACATATAATCTTGATTGTAAGTATGGGAATTGATCATATACACTATTTAATATTCCAATTTCTAAATTCTCATTAACTGAATCATTGTAGGACTTGGAATTAAAGTTCTTAAATTAATTAATGTTTCTTGAAAATACTTTATTTCTAAAATTACACTACCTGAATATTGTTGGTTCTGTTAATGCTGGTCTTATTTCCCATTTATTATAAGCTATTAATTCAAGTTCTAATTTGGCATCAACTAATTTAGGGTATAAACTTAAAACTTTAGCTAAAATAACATTTTCTGCGGCTTGTTCATTTTTAGCTAAAATAATTTCTGGGTTTAAAATAATTTCACTTAAATCTTTTTTCCTATTTGGGTTTTCTTCTACAATAACATAAAATATTTATGCCTTTATAATATAAATCGCTTTAATCTACATATAACTCTCAACCAGGTGAAAATCTCACCAATCTTAATTTACTTTTATTTAACTCTGGGTATAAAGTACGAATCAAATTTAAAAGATTTTCTTCATTTAAATCCATTCAATTAGGAACAGTGATGAAGTCTTCTTTAAATACTTCATTAAGTTATTTTTTAACTTTGATTTCTGTTCGATTTTTACTACAACATATCATACTAGCACAACTACCAACAACTATTGTTGCGCTAGCCATCAAATATAATAAATGATTCATATGTATTTCCTTTGCGAGGTATATTTCCTCATTAATATTTTAGAAAAATAAAAAATGGTTTTGTATCATTTTAGTTGGATATTTTTAAATTATTTTGATTCACTTAAAACTTCGCCATTTATGATAACTTCAATATCTTTAATTTCTAAAGTGCCTTTTGTATAATCTGCTCACATTGCATCAGTTTTTCCTTTACTTGGAATTGGTGTTGCTGATATAGTAAATATGCTTTTATTATCTTTTACTATAGCTTCAATTTGATTTGTAATTTTAAATTCAACATCCATTAATTGCAATTTTAAAGCTGAGATAATTGCATCTTCATCTTTAAAGGTTTTATCTTTTAAACCTTCTATTACATTAATTGCGTGTTCTTTAACAACTATTGTTGTTTATTAACAACATTAATTTCAACTACAACTAGTCTCGTGTATTTTTTATTTAAACGTTTAACTTGATATGTGTAGTATGGATTTGTTTGTTCAGGATGATCAGTCAAACTTGTATACACTAATTTAACTTCCATTTCCTTTTACCATACGTTTGATCAAGTAGCAATTGAATACCTTCTTGTGTTTTATCTTCAGCATGCTCTACCATTTTAGTAAATTCAAAAACATATCTATTTACATCAGTTTTTCCTTTGGAAGCTTTATTATTTCCACAACAGTTGAACTTGTTGCAGCTAGTGAAACTGCTCCTAACATACTTAATAACTTTTTCATATAACTCCTTAATTATCCAAACAAACTTATTTAGTTTATTTAATAAAAATAAGTATAGTTTAAATTACTTATTGTCTCAACCAATTATAGTGTTAGTAAAAAGCACACATGTAGTGTGCTTAATTAGTTTAGAAAAATTTATTAATGGAATTAAAGTGTACAACTACCATAATAAAGGATTCCTGCTTCTGAAATGATAAATGTTCAATGAGTTTCATCGATTTGTTCTATGATTAAATTAACTTTACTAAGTTCAAGATATTGTTCTTTAATCATTCATTCTACTTCTATTTCATGTAAGTTTATGTCATTAACTTTAATTATCGTTTCAGTAATTATTTCACTAATATGTTTAATTAATTGAATATTTATAATAATTTCTCCATCATATAACAAATTAGATTTATCAACTGTGATCACTCATTGGTCATCTTTATAATCACATTCAAGTGATATATTTATTAATGTTTGATTATTAGTTTTAAAAGCTGTTAAAATGTTTGTTTTATTTACATCAACTATTTTAAACGTAATATTAGGATCAAATGTGTTTGAATTTGTTTTTTGTGAAATGTCCAACTTAATTTGATTTATATAAATTTCTTCATTTAAACTTACTAGTCAAAAACCTTGGTTATTGATTATTGTTAAATATTCTCATTTTAATTCTAAATTTTGATTGATCATTATTAATTCATTTTTAATAATTTGTTCATTTATATCTACACTACTTGAAAAATTTAAATTAGTTTAAAGATTAAAAGTAGTTAAATCAACTGGTTTACTTGTTTTAGGGGATTAGTTTCATTTTTCTCGTTTTACTTGTCTATTTCTGTTGTGGTGTAACTGTACAAGATATTACTGTGCTTAATGCAATAATATATAAACTTGCACTAGCTAATAATGTAATTAATTTTTTCATTCTTTATTCCTTTCATAAGTTTCAACATATTATTAAGAAATAAAAAATAAAAGTATTACTACTTTTACTAAAAAATATTAAATTATTTATTTGTTACTAGCTCATATTTGTCTTGATAATATTTAACCTGTTCTTTTAGTTCAACAATCTCAGCTTTTAGCACTGCAATCTCAGCTTTTAGCACTGCAATCTCAGCTTTTAGTACTGCATTCTCAGCTCTTAATTCATTTATAACATTGATTGCAAATTCTTTAAATTCATCAAATTCTGCTTTAAGTTTAAAATACTCTGCTTTTCAATTAATTCGATTTTCTTTTGGTTTAACATTTTTAACTCTTGTTGTAGTGACTTTCAAAGGATCTGTTAGTTGTTTTGTAATCATTTTAATTTCTTGACTCATTTGTAACTTCTTCTTATCATTTAACAACTTTATTGTATCACTTATATTTTTAGGATTCATTGCAAATACATTTCTAATTTCTTTATGATCTAAATCAACTTCAATTAGTAAACTTAAATTAATCAAAGCATCACCTTAATATGTAATTAAAATTTTATTAAAAAAATGAAAGCAAAATGCTTTCATCATTATCATTTTCAATCTGCTAGTTTATCAGTATCACAAACTGCAATATATGGTAAGTTTCTTAATTTTTCTTGATAATCTAATCCATATCCAATTAGGAAATTTTTTGGAATAGTAAAACAAGTTCAATCTGGTTTAACAGCTACCTTGCGTTCTGTTGGTTTATCTAACATTGTTAAAATTTTAACTGACTTAGCACATTTATTTAATAAATATTTTTGTACAAATTCTAAAGTATAACCAGATTCAACAATATCTTCAACAATTATAATATTACGATCTTTAACAGACATATTAATATCTAAATTAATTTTTGGTTCTCCATTACTTTTTGTTCCACCTAAATATGAACTAACAACCATGAAATCCATATCAATCAAGAAATCAAAGTTCATGCAGAATGTTTGATAAAATGGAACGCATCCTTTTAATAAACCTATTACTAAAATTGAATTGTCATTTTGATAGTTTTCTTCATAATAGGCTTTAATTTCTTTAGCCACTTCAATAGTTCTTTCTTTAATTTGTTCTTCAGTAAATAAAACTTCTTTTACTAATGGGTGTAATTTCATTTGTACTCCTTTTGTTTAATTTGTAATATAAAAATAATACCTATAATTGAATGCTTAATCAATAGGTGAATTATATTATTTATTAATTTTTTCTAAATATGTTTCTAAAATCAGCTGTGCAGCTAAAGTATCCTTATTCTCTTTTTGTTTTTGGCGTGTCAACCCTGCTTCTATCATAATTGATTTAGCCATTTTAGTTGTTCTTCTTTCATCAATACGAATAATTTGATCTGCTTTTATTTGTGGGTTATATATTAAAAAGCCTTCAATAAAATAATCAACCATTTCAGCGCGTTCACCAATACTACCATCCATGTTTTTTGGATAACCAAAAACAAAAGTATCAAAAGTTCTATCTTTAATAAATTCTGTTAAGCTTTCAACTCCAGCTTCAAAGTTTCATTCTTCAAACTTTAAATTAACTTCTTTTTTTGCAACTGTTCCTGTTGAAGAAGCTAGTCCAATTGTTTTACTTCCAAGATCTAATCCTAAAATATTACTCATGACTACCTCCTAGTTTTTTGTTTACTAGTTTTAAAAAAACAATTTTCAAATAGTAAATATCAACTAACTGCAATAATTGTTGCAAATGTAATATCTGTTAAGAAATGTTTTCCTAAAATCATTCTTGAAGTTCCAACTAAAATTGCAAATATGAAAGAAATTAAAATTATTCCGTAATAATATAATGAATCTTTCTTAAATAATAATGCTAGCCCCAAAATAGTAATCGCACTAGTTGTATGTCCTGATGGGAAAGATTTGTTTTTACCAAACCCATATGTATAAGTAATATTTCATCATTCCCTAAAATCTATTTCACTTTCTGAATTTAAAATGTTTGTAGTAATTGGTCTTGGTCTTGAAAAAATGTTTTTTAAAAGTTCTGTTGTTAATATGATTGCAATAATATAACAAATTACTAATCCCACTTTTCAAGCAAAGTTCTTTTGATCAGTAAAGTTTGCATTTAATTTATAAAAAATTGATGTAGCTATAAAGATTAATCAAAATACAATAGTGTTAAAAATATCAACGCTTAGTTCATGAATATGTAGATTTTGATTTTTTCTCATTAAAGGTGTAAACAAGTAAAATAAAGTTGCTGCATAAATTACTGTAAAATAAACTACTTTAAAAATAAAAGTTTGTACTGAATATTCTTTGTATTTATTTTCTAATCATATGATAATCCCAACAATACAAAAATTGACTGGAATTAAAAATGTTAACTGCCCAAATTTATCAAACGCATAACCAAAACATGATTCTTTTTGATAAATTTCTTTTGCAATTTGTGCATCTAAAAAAGTACCTACCATGAAAATAGTAAATAATGCTATACCAATGCTTATAAATAAATATAAATATGATTTCTTTCAATTTTCTCTATCAATTCGTAGTTTCATACATTTAATTATACTTAAATTATTTTTTTTAAGATATCTAGTGTTAAAATATATTTCCAAAGAGGTAGTTTATAATAAATTATGAAAACTTATTAGATTTCCTAAAAAAAGTGTATGACGAGAGTTTGTTACAGAAAAAGTTACTGCTGGAGCTGTTGCTTGCGTAATTGTAACAAAAGATAACAATATTTATACAGGAGTTTCTGTTGTTATGGATTGTGCACTTGGAACTTGTGCTGAAAGATCTGCTGCTTATCAAATGATCAAAAATAACGAAACAGAAATTCAAACAATTTTAACAATCGGAAGAAGTAGTTATATCTACCCACCTTGTGATGCATGTTTAGGATTAATTAAATTAATTAATCCAAATAACATAAATACTAAATTTTAAATGTCAAAAAATCAAACCTTATCATTAAAAGAATTAATGATTAAAAACTGACAAGATAAAGAAAGTATTAAAAAGTATTAAAATTAATACATTTTAAAAAATGGAAGTACTCTACTCCCATTTTTCTATATTTAAATAGCTATTTATAATTATATTTTGTACTGAAATCAGCAAAATTAATTTTTCCTATTTTTCCATTTTTATATTTAGGTTGAACACCAACATAAATATTTTCATTAGATGATTCATCTAATTCTCTTAGATAATACCTGTTTTGTGAAGTTTGACCAACTCTATATCAGTTATTTTTATCTGTTGAATAATATACTTGATAATAATCAACTGCTTCTTGGTTTTTATCATTTCAATTAAATCTTATATTTATATTATTTTTTGAAGATTTTCTTTTTACAATATATTCATTTTTAATATTAACAATTTCATCTTGAATATCTTCATACGGTTCAGTATTGTTTTTGTCAATCTTAAATCCACCTACATTAAAAATAAACGGTGTCTCAGATCCATTTTCTCCAGGATTAATTTCTATTCCTAATTTTGCTATTCTTTTGTCCTTTGAAATGCCATTTAACTTTGATAAATCAGAAGATATTTTATATCAACCATCTTGATTTTCTTCTACTGTTGATTCTAAAACTATTGGTTGAGCATCATCATTTTCAGAAGTTAACTCAGAAGTTATTACAGTTATTTTGGTATTTTCGGCAATTTTTTTTATCATTTCATTAGATGAAGCTTTATTTGTATCTTCATCTGTTGACTTAACATAAAAACTAACTGTATAATCATTATTTTGTAAATTAGAACCCATTATATTTCAATAGTAAGGATTATTTTCTCAGTTTCCTGGTTTTACTGTTCCTTCTTTATCAAAATCATATCCCATACCTATTGCTAGTGAATTTCCTTTTTGATATGCATCATAATAATCATAGTATCCTGTTAATTGACCCTGATTAGTAATTTTACTTACATTTTTAATTCCATCTGATGTTACAACTTTAGTTGTATTAGGATTTTCTTTACTTGACCAAAAATCCCATTGATAAGTTGGCGAAACATCAGCTAACCTTGAATTTGTTCATGGATATATTTTATCATTTATTCTTAGCCCATTAAAATCTCTATTAACAAATTGAATACCAGAACCAGTAGAAAAATAAGTTTCTAAAGTTGGATCATTTTCAATTTCCTTAACTTCAGTAGAATCTAACTGACTATAGTCATTTGAAATAACGCTGTCTGCAACAACTGTTTTTTCTCAGTAAACATTTCCTATTCCATAACTGTTAATTTTTTTACCTTCATTTTCTTTTCCTATATCGCCCATTGAAAATTCATATGAAATAGTGTTATTTTTTTTATCAAATTTTTCATATTTAAGTCTAGGATCATTTTGATAAATTCCTGCAATTGACTGTTTACCTTGTGAAATTAATTTATCATACCCATCAGCATTGTTTTCTAAGTAACTATTTGATCCAAAGAATTGATATCCTGAATATAAATTTGAAACTTCTTGTTGCATTAAGTAAACTTTATAATCATCATTTTTTTTATTTGAAGTACTTAAATAGTAATTTTTGAAATCCTTTGCATATTCATTTGCTCCACCTGAACCAAAAATTGAAAATGAGTTATTAGCTTTTCCAAAACCATTAATATTTCCATTTTCGTCTTTTGTTTTTTCAAATATCAAATTTCTTACATCATAGTTACCAACACCTGGAATATTTGTACTTTCATTTAGAAGTGAATAAATTGTTTTTCTTTTAGATTCATCTCCATTTCAAATATTATTTAAGTATGTCTCAAAATTTGAAACATCATTAGTAATAGTAAAATCGAGTTGCATTTCACTAGCATATCTTGCAGCATCAATTGTTTTTTTTGAGTATGGTTTATTGTTTACAGGATCATAATCAAGCGTTCCATCATTGGTGTAATATACAATATGCAATCTTTTTCCCAATTCAGACTCTAAATCAATTGCTCTCTTATTGAAATCATGCATTATTTCATTAATTTCAGAATTCTTAATGACGTAGCCATCACCTTGAGATCCATTAGCTTCATTGTTGATCATTCAACCATCAAAATTATACTTTAAACATTGCTCAATTAAAATATCAACTATTTTAAAATCTCCTTTGGAATTTTTTTCTAAAAGATTTTTTAAAGATTCACGCGTTAAATCTTCTCACCCTGACATGTACCATAGACCTAGTACAGGTATACCATTTTTATGCATGTAATCAGTGTAATCTGCAAATGAAGCTGTAATTCATCCTTTATTTGTAATTGCAGGCCATGTGTACATTTCATGAATATATGAAAGATTAGATAGATTTCCACCAAAAGGGTTTTTAGTTCCAACCATAGAGCTAGAAGCATTTGAGGGATCATGAAACATATTAAAAAATGTATCTTTTTGTTGAGATTTAACACTATTTTTGGCTACATAATTTCTTCCTCTTAAATCATAAGAAGCTTGATTATAATAAAGATCTAAATCTGATCCATCGTTTCAATTCAGAATTGAATTTATATACGAATGTTTTCTAGCTTTTGAACTTAAGCCAAAGTCTAATCATTTATTTCCATTAGGTCTATAAGATTTAATAACTGGTGCTCCTGTTGTTGCTTGTTTTTTAACAAAATTAGCACCTTTATAAGATGTTGAATAAATATCATAATTAAAAATATTATCAACAGGCCCCTGGATTCCAGAAATTTGATTAAGTTGTGAATTTTCAAGTTTCATACCATTTTTTACAAAATCATCATACTTTCAGTTATATCCATCACCATCTTGGGTCTGGCCTTTTGATCAATCAAAATCTTCAAATGTTTCCAAATAATCTCTTGTCGAAGAATCTCCAATATTACATGAAACAACATTGAAAACAGTACTTGCAACTATTGTGATTGTTGCTGCTAAAGTTAGTATTTTTTTCATTATCATATACCTTTCTTATTAAAAATTTGAATTAGCATGAAAAAAGCTATAGTTCAAACTGTAGAAAAAAATAGAGTAGTTGGCAAAATCATTCAAATTTTATTTGTTAAGAATGTGTAAGGAACTTCAAGGTTAGGGCTAACTATTGTTTCTAATATATTATAATTTGCAAATGTAGTATTGGTAAATAAGGAAATGAATAATCATTGAAATGATTTTGCAGGTATTAAGTAACCAAAAATATTATAAATCATTTGCGCACGTTTATTTGTAACTAAATTTATATCTAAAGCAACATCTGCTAGACCAAAAAATAATATTATTAAAACAAAGTTTATTGCTTGTATTAAAACAATTGATTTTATTTTTAATGATGTAATATAAGAAATGTTAAAAATTAAAAACAAATATAATGTGAAAAATAATATTAACAATATAATAGCAGATAGAAAAGTTAAATATTCATAAAAATTTCCTTTAATTATATAAAAACCTGCCATGTTTCAAAATGTTACTGTAAAATTTTTAATTTCTAAAAAGTAATCAATTATAAATAGTGAAAATATTGAAAAAATAAGTGAAATTAAAGTTAATAAAGAAATTGAAATAAAAATTGAAAAGTAAAAATTAGTTTTGCTTATTGAAAAAAATTTAGATTGTTTTATTAATATACTTTCTTTTCAGTTAACTAATGTTGAAGAAAAAGCAAATAGTGAAAAAGTAAAAGGTATAATCAAAAGATTATATATTTGTCCAGATTTTTCTGAAAAATCGTCTTGTCCAAAAGAAGTTTTTATTAAATATATTGCTAAAACGATAAAAATAGGCAATATAATTGAAAATAAATAATTTCTAAATGATTTAAAAGTTGAATATAATGTGTAAACTAATACATTTTGAAATGGAATTTTATCTTTCATATTTTTTCCTTTCTTACTTTCATTTAAAAAATTTAACTGATAAATA